>JBDKGM010000093.1:0-40009 GCA_039798185.1 Bacteroidota bacterium | reverse complement strand
CGACCCAGTGCAATTATTTGGTATACGACCGATTGGGGTATGGAAAATCGGGACCCTTTGAAAATCCGGTACGGGATATCCATTATTTAGAGCCCGAGGCAGCTCTTTTACACCAACTTTTGGTTGCGCACAACATCGAGAACGCCATTCTCTTCGGACATAGCGATGGAGGTTCGATTGCCCTATTGACGGCAGCCCTATTCCCCGAGCGTATTCATGCCCTCATTACCGAGGGTGCCCATGTTTTTGTAGAAGAAGTGACGCTTGCAGGCATTCGAGCGGCACAAGAAGCCTATGGGACTACCGACTTACCGCAACGCTTGGCCAAATACCATGGTGCCCACACAGATGCTTTAGTTAAGGCGTGGACCGAAACGTGGTTAGCTCCTACTTTTCGGGATTGGAACCTTACGGCTTTTTTACCCAAAATCACTTGTCCCGCGCTCATTATCCAAGGTGAAGACGACGAATTTGGTACACCAGCGCAAGTCGAAGCTATAGTGGAAGGTTGTTCAGGACCTGCACAAGCGTGGATGATTCCGGGTGTGCAACACAACCCCCATAAGGAAGTGCCGGAAGAGGTGATAGCTCATGTTTTTTCTTTTGTAACTACCTTACCCTAATCCTTTTTGTGTATTTTTGGATGAACGGGAATCCAAAATGCTTACACGAAAAGAAAAAAACAAGAAACAGTCACGTAATCTTTCGAAAACAAAACTCACCTTTCACAAACTTGATGGATTAGAGTGGTTTTCTGTAGCTATCGGACTTTGGTTTTTATTGATTGCCAATCCATACAAAATTCTTTTTGTGATTTTGATGGCACTTCCCATCATTGGATTGGTTGCTAATGGATTGTATGGGAGACCCAGTATTACAAGTCTGATTGAAATTTCTAGAGAAAAAGGAGAAGAGAAGTATGATGTAGCTGATTTCATTGATTTTCCTGCATTAGCCATTTGTATTCGAATGGTACGTGACTTTGAATTTGAGAGCTTATATAGTTTAATTATACCGGGAACCCTAACTTTTATTGCGATGTGTGTTCTCTTATGGATCACCCATGAAGTCATCATCCATTCGTCAAAAAATAAAAGCTGGATCTACCTTTCGTTATTTGGCAACTTGTTTCTATACAGTTATGCTGGAACCTATGGCGTTAATTGTTTATTTGATCATTCCGAGACCAAATATTACCCGGCAAAAGTCTTGGATAAAACGATTCGTCGAACTAGAAAAAGTAGAACCTACTATGTAAAAGTGGCAGCATGGGGCCATCATCATGACCCAGAAAAAATCTCCGTAGCGCGCTCACAATATGAAACCATTCAAATTGGTGAAACAGTAACCATTGACTATCATGAGGGGTTGTTGGGAATTCCGTGGTATGAAATAGAATAGAATAGAATAGAATAGAATATGAAAAAAACAATTTTTACACTAGCATTACTGTTTATCGCAGTCAACCTTCACGCCCAAACCCTCTACTCCAAAGCCTTTGGGAATCCGAAGGACAAACCGTTGCTGTTTTTACACGGGGGGCCAGGGTACAACAGTGCAAGTTTTGAATATACCACCGCGCAGCGCCTTGCCGATCAGGGATTTTATGTCATTGTCTACGATCGTCGTGGCGAAGGAAGAAGCACCGACCCCAATGCGGAATTTTCATTGGCCGAAGCCAGTGCAGACCTACAAGCGGTAATGGAGCAGTATCATCTGACGAAAGTAACGTTACTCGGACATAGTTTTGGGGGAATTCTCGCGACTCAATTCGCACGCATTCATCCCGAGTTAGTCCAATCCCTCATATTAATTGGAGCACCCGTTTCCCTGCAAGAGTCGTTTACCCAAATGATAGCGCGTTGCAAAACAATCTATGAAGCCAAAAATGACCTTGCCAATTTAAAATACTTAGGAATGCTTCAAGAAATGGATCCAGCTTCCATGATGTATGCCTCCTATTGCTTTATGCACGCGATGCGCAACGGATTCTACAGTACCAAAAACCCAACTGTGGAAGCTAAAAACATCTATGCTTCCATGAAAAACCAACCGGAACTTGTAAAATGGGGTGGACAAATGACACAAGAAGCCCCTATGGGGTTTTCAAAAAACGACCAGTATACGACGATAAACCTTACAGAATCCTTACGTCAATTGGTACAAAAGAACCTACCTATTTATGGCTTTTATGGACAAGAAGACGGTTTGTATTCCGAAGCACAAATTCGACAGTTGGAACAATTACTACCCGAAAAACACTTGTTTTACTTGCCCCAATGCTCCCATAGTGTATTTATCGATCAGCAAACACTTTTCATCAACACTTTAAAAGCCCTACTTTAATCCAAACGTTCAAAAACTTTAGTAGGCTGTTCAAAAACTGGGATAATTTGTTGTGAAATTAGCAAAGCATATACTTTATCCATTAAAATAGTTTAATTTTGTAGACGAAAAAATGAACATTTCGTTTAGCACGATTAAAAGCCATGAAGCATTTTTATCATCAAACTTTCCTGTTTTGGGTCATCACTAAATTCCTACTCGCCATTGCGGGCTTGGGAAGCATCTATAGTATACTTACATTAAATACAGGATTTCAAAGTTTTGAGTTTATTGCAAATGTGGTTATCCTTTTATATTGCATGCTTTTAGGTTACAGCGGGTATTCGGATATACGAAGTCTCAAACCCAATCCGGGAATTCGAACCTTAACCGGAACGATATCGGTAATTGTTGGTTTTTCGATTATCGCACTCATTTTCTTGAATGTTACACGTAATCCAGCCGTCGCCTTTCTTCTGGCAATTTGGCTCTTCCTATTAGGCATTTACGAATGGATGCAAGTCGAACGCAATTAAGGTTAACTGCAAGACATGAAAAGACTCCCAATCCTATTTTTCCTATTGTGTTCGGTTACCCTTTGGGGACAAAACCGCATTGATTTGGCGCGTCCGACGGTTATTGGACATTTAGACGAAAACCACCATTTGCTGTGGGACGTTGAGAAAGCTCAATTATTGGAACAAATCAATACGGAAATGGGGCCATCTACGCAACCCTTTGTTCAAATTGCTTGGGTGGAAGAACTAAACGTGAGATCCAAGGAAACCTTAGTATTCCTCGAATTAAAATCCGAATCAGGGAAACGAATTTTCTACAAATGGATCGAACAAAAAGGTAATCAACTTCTTTTAGGCTATTCGGAGGATTTAAAACACCAAGCCTTGTCGAATTTTATAGTTTGTGAAGGGCCAACGAATTGTGCTCCTGAATTGGTGTATGACGGCACTTCGTATGATTTGGCCTGTCAAAAATCAACTTACTTTACCACGAATTCGAGTTGTCAGCGAACCGTAGGACGGTTTACCCCTTAGGCAATGAATGGGGTTAATTTTCGTTAGGATACTAAAACCAAACCGTTATGATTATTCGCTCCCTCCTTTTCTTACTCTTTTTTATTCAGTCACCGCTATGGGCACAACAAGCCCTGCTTGAAGACGGTACTTATCAATTGCTAATTTACGGTCCTGAAGATGAAAACAATGCGACCTTAAAAATTACGATTTCTGGCAGTCGTTGTGTATTCGATAATGGAAGTCTACCGATTGAAACCACCATACATTGGTTACCCAATCAATGTTTTTCCATTCCGGGGTATACCGAACCCTTGGCTACTGAACAAGTACCGGAATCTGTTAAAAACAGTCCCCAACCTCATATCAAACTTTTGAAAAAAGATGGCTCAGGCTGGCTTTTCCAAATTGAAATTCCGGGAGACAGTTTACCGATTTGCAAAGGAAAAATTATAAAAATATAAGAGTAAGATTTCGCTGTATATTCCTTTTTTTTATATTTATACAAAATAATCCAAACGCCATACAGCGCTTATGCAAAAAACGACTCTGCTACTTTTATGGATTGCCTTTCAATTGCAGGCGCAATCGGGATTACCTCTTGTAAAAGGTTTTGAAAAAGCGGATTTTACCCATCCGGATACAACTGAATATCAGAAGAGTTGGGTAGTCAATCAACATACCATTGTACTGGATGTGTATTTTGACAATCCCCAAACGAATGCCAACGAACTGACTACATTGAATTCCTTTTTAGCACAAATAAACACCTTAGATGCGCAATTTGTGAACCAATTCACGACCGATATCGCATCAAAAACCAAAAACAGTGTGCGGGATTATTTTGAGTTTCACAGTGAATTAATCAACGGCAAAGCCTCGGTTTTCTTAAAAATGTTTCATTTAAAACGCATTGGTATTTTTCCCAATTCACCTGAATATTATGCGGTTTTTGATTATTCATTGGATCCCGAACAAACGGACTATCTGCTCGTTGTTACCGTCGATAAAGACGGAAAAATATTAAGTGTAACCATAGAAAGCTAAACTAACCAAAACCAATAAACATGGACAATTCCCACGAAAACGACAATTCAATTGATAATCAACCAATAGCACAACTTCATGAAAACGGTGAAGCCATTCAAACCGAGGTGATGGAAACTATCGCTGAGCCTACCTTTGACATCGAAGCCTTGAAGCAAGAACAAAACTATCTATTAGGAACCTTAGGTGCGACTGGTGCAGCCATTTTAGGAGCCATTTTATGGGCTGTGATTACGGTTGTAACCGAATATCAAATTGGGTATATGGCACTGGCTATCGGATTGATGGTTGGGTTTGCGAATCGTTTTTTCGGTAAGGGTCTGGAATTAAAATTCGGACTTACTGGAGCGATACTTGCCTTAGTTGGATGTGTTTTAGGGAATGTATTCAGTTTGATTGGATTTGTCGCCAAAGATCTTAGTGTAGGTTATTTTGATGCTTTTCAATTCATAGACTTTGGATTAATTCCAAGTGCGATGTTGGAATCTTTTAGTCCGATTGACATCCTTTTTTATGGAATTGCGATGTATGAAGGATTTAAATTTTCGTTCCGTTTGCAAACCAACGCATAAAAAACCGAACTTATGATAACCGCGATTATATCCAAACTTCCCATGCGTAATCGTCAAACAACGTTGGACTTTTACACCCGGTATTTGGGATTTAAAGAATGGGGAAATTCCGTATATCCCCATTATTTAATCGTGGAACGTGACGGACATGAAATTCATTTTTTCCTTCATGAATCGTTGGAACCCAAAGAAAATTATGGGCAATTGTATTTTCGTACAGCCCAAGTGGATGCCCTCTATGAGGAATTCAAGTCGCGCAACACCCCTATTCATCCGTTTGGAGCCTTAGAATCCAAAGCATGGGGACAACGCGAGTTTTCGGTTTTGGATCCGGATCATAACTTATTAACGTTTGGAACAACACTGTAATTTTTGTTTGCATGAAGAATCGAGTGGCCGTTTTAATGGGAATGTGTTGGCTGATGAGTTGCACCACAAAAACAAATGAAGCAACACCACAAGATGCGCCCTTAACGGCTCAGGAGGAAACAACCGATTTGGTTTTCAGTAAACCCGAAGATGCGATTAAAAACGGCTATGTTTTAAGCGAAAAAATACAAGGCGATTTAAACAATGATGGAATAACCGATTGTGTGCTTTTGGTAAAAGGAACTCAAAAAGAAGCGATCATTACTTTAGAAAACGGCACTACTGTTGATCAAAATCGGCGTGGGATTTTGGTGTTTTTCAAAAGGAAAAATGAGTATTTGAATGTAGTCCGCAACTACGATTGCTTGCCTTCTAATGTGCCCGAACTTGGTGTGTATTATGCGCCAACGGTGGCCACTTATGTTTCGAAAAACAACCTCTATATCTATTACAATCACGGTCGATTTGGCTTTTGGAAATATACCTTTCGCTACCTGAAAAACGGATTTGAATTGATTGGTTATGATGCCAAGGAAACGAATGGCTCGGTGGTGAATCGGGAGGTAAGCATCAACTTTATGAACAACAAGCGCTTTGTGCGTCGAAATACGATAGAGACATCCGAGCGGGGAACGGAACAATTTGAGGACCGATGGAGTCCCTATTACCCGAAAAAGAAATACTATTTACACACCCTCAAAAATCTGGATGGGCTGGATTTGAATTTTGACTAATTAAGACGCTTCTGCGATTCCGAACACCTCTTCTTCACTAGGAAATACGGTTTCTAATTCTGAGAAATCAAGAATTTCTGCAGTTGCAACTGAACGAAGAATTTCATCAATTCCTTTTTGCAAAAGACGTTCCGTGGTAAACTTACGGCTGGTTGCTAACACTAATCCGTCTTTGGATAAACGGAAAAAAAGTTTCCCACCGCTGGCTTTTATCTTGGTAAACGTAAACCAATCGGTATTTTCTTTGATCCCGGCAATCATTCGTTCGCAATCGGATTTCTGTTTACAGGCAATACTTGTAAACACCGTTTTCCCTCTGCGTGAGGCAAATATAAATTTGTAATCGCCGTTTAATCGTTTGCTGATGACAAAGGCACCCATGAATGGAATCTTGTTTATTGGTTGGTTACAAAAATAGAAGTCAGGTCTCCTATTTAACCTGCCGTTGAAAAAAGTTATTAAGATTTTTTATCAACAATGCCTTTGGTTCGTTCGTGACAACAAAAACAATGATTTACAATTAAATAGGGTTTTTCCTATTCAGGAAAGAGAAAAAACAAATGTTAAATAGGATAAATACGTAGAAAATCGTATTCTGAAATTGCAGTACTTTTCTTATGTTTGTTCAGCTAAGCCCCCAATTTAGAAACTATGACGTACAAGGATTTTGAAATTAACCACAATTTCATTGTTAAGGCCCAGGATTACCTGGAGAAAATGGACCCCGTGCACTACACGCCCTTTCCCGAAATGAATGTTCATTTGTACAATATGTTTAGTGAGCATCGGGAAAAGATCAAAACATCGTATTTCAAGGCTATTTTACAAGACTTGAAACAAGGGCAGTACAAAAACCTATGCGGTTATGTGTTGTTCATTGTTTTGGATCCTTTTGAAGAATGCGATGCAGTGCATTTTTTGGACATCTTTCATGCCATATCGGAAGCTATGGACCAACATGGAAGCAATCAATTGCTCCTTGAATTTATTTGGTGGCAATTGGATTTTACTTACAACGAAGGATTGTACCTCAACAATCTGGATCAGTACAAGGAAATTTTTCAAACCCTACAAAGACAAGTGGCGGAAGTTGACGCCATGGATGAGTACCAAATTCGAAAGAAGATTTACGAAATTTTAGTAAAACCATAGTTAAAGAGGGGAACCGGTCGAAAGGCCGGTTTTTTTATGAAATATTTTCGCCGGATGAAACAAATTAATGTCGTATCTTAGCACGCTTTTTTTTAGCCCGGGTTGAGCCATTGTTGGAGCTCGCCCGAAGGGAAGCGACTGGCGAAGACCGGAAATAGCTCCAAAAAAATAAAATAAAAACCCATTCAGAAATATGGCATTTGACGATTACAAAAATGAAGATGAACGCATCCAGGATAAGCTGAAACAAAAAACCTGGAATGAAATTCGCACCAACGACTCGTGGGCGATTTTTAAAATTATGTCCGAATTTGTGAACGGTTACGAAACGATGGCACGTATTGGTCCGTGTGTATCGATTTTCGGATCGGCGCGAACCAAACCGGATCACAAGTACTATTTATTGGCTGAGCGTATCGCTTACAAAATCAGTAAAGCGGGATATGGAGTGATTACGGGCGGCGGTCCTGGGATTATGGAAGCAGGTAACAAAGGTGCACACAGTGGCGGTGGAACTTCGGTAGGTTTGAATATCGAATTGCCATTTGAACAACATTTCAATCCGTATATTGATAAAGATAAGAACTTGAATTTTGATTATTTCTTTGTTCGCAAAGTGATGTTTGTCAAATATTCCCAAGGATTTGTGGTCATGCCAGGCGGCTTTGGAACGTTGGATGAATTGTTTGAAGCGATTACCTTGATCCAAACGAAGAAAATCGGGAAATTCCCAATCATCTTGGTAGGCTCTGAATTCTGGTCAGGTCTATTGGATTGGATTAAAACGGTGATTATTGAAAAATACCACAATGCCAATCCGGAAGACATGAACTTAATCAAAGTAGTCGACACCGAAGACGAAGTGGTGGAAGCCTTGGACAACTTCTACAAGAAGTACAATTTGAGTCCGAACTTCTAAGAGAAATAAACTTTTTAAAAATCCAATGGCCCCGCTGTTGGATTTTTTTTATGAGGTCTTGACAAAAGGAACAAATAGCGTACTTTTGCACGCGATTTCAGTGTTCAGTGTTCAGTGTTCAGTGGTCAGTGTTCAGTGGGCAGTGTTCAGTGGGCAGTGGGCAGTAAACAGTAGGCAGTCTACAGATGGCAGTGTTCACAGTAATCACTAGTTACTAATCACTAGTTACTAGTCACTAATCACTAGTTACTAGTCACTAGTCACTAATCACTAATCACTAGTTTCTAACAACTAAAGACCAAAAATGTATTTCAACTCGTTTCACTTTGCGGCTTTTCTACCGATTGTCTTTATCCTGTATTGGGTAATAGGTGGGCGCCGTCGTGAGGGACAGAATCTCTTGTTGATTTTGGCGAGTTATTATTTTTATGCGTGTTGGGACTGGAAGTTTTTGTTTTTACTGATTTTTTCAACCTTGTTGGATTACAGTTGCGCCCTATTTATTGAGAAACAGACTACCCGTGCCGGCAAATTGCGTTGGCTCTGGTTGTGTGTGGGGATCAATGTGGGATTCCTAGGTATTTTTAAATACTATAATTTCTTTGCGACTTCTTTTGCGGCGTTACTTTCGGGATTTGGCTTTCAGGTACACCCGTTTCTACTGGATGTGATTTTACCTGTAGGCATCTCTTTCTATACCTTTCACGGACTTTCGTACATCATTGATATTTATTACGGTCGAATAAAAGCAGAACGCAATTTTGTGGATTACTCTTTGTTTGTGAGTTATTTCCCGTTGTTGGTTGCGGGTCCTATTGAACGGGCGACGCACCTACTTCCCCAATTAAAGGTGAAGCGCGACTTCAATTTTGAAAAGGCAAAAGAAGGCGTTTATCAGATTATTTGGGGCTTAGTAAAGAAGATTGTGATTGCCGATTCTTGTGCGAATTATGCCAATGAAATCTTCAATCATGCGGGTTCGATGAACTCGTTATCCCTCATTCTTGGCGCAGTCTATTTTGCTTTCCAAATTTATGGCGACTTTTCGGGCTACTCGGATATTGCCTTGGGTACGTCCAAATTATTTGGTATCGATTTATTAAAAAACTTCAACTACCCCTATTTCTCCCGAGATATTGCTGAATTTTGGCGGCGTTGGCATATTTCCTTATCCTCGTGGTTTCGGGATTATTTATATATTCCGCTGGGTGGGAATTCAGGGGGAAAAGCATTACGCATACGCAACACCTTTATCATTTTCTTGGTGAGTGGATTTTGGCACGGTGCCAATTGGACTTTTGTATTTTGGGGTTTCATCAATGCCCTTTATTTTTTACCCTTGCTACTCTTCAATCGCAATCGTAAAAATATGGATGCTATTGTACTTCGAGCCAATTGGGAATCGTTACGAACCATAGGAAATATAGTGTTTACTTTTGCATTAACCTGTTTGGCGTGGGTTTTCTTTCGGGCAGAATCGCTTACCAAAGCCATTGCTTACCTCAAACGACTCTTTACTAATGGGGAATTCAAGGAACAGTATTTTACGATAGAACGCTACAATTATGAATTGCTTGGGCTACTCCTCGCCTTCATTGCTTTTGAATGGATCCACCGGTATCGTGTAGAACCTATTTCAGGCCGTTGGAGTTGGATAAAATTGAGTATCTGTTTGGCAGCATTGCTTGCTTTAGGCGTGTATTCGGATTATAAGAACTTCATTTATTTCCAATTCTAATGAAAAAGTTTGTTTTCTTCCTTTTGAAAATTATTGGATTGGCACTAGTTACACTTATTGCTTTGGATGCCTTGTATACCGCTGTGTATACCCACAGTCCGGTGAAGCGCAATAAAATTAGCTACCTCTACAACTCCAAAGATTTAAATTACGATGTGGTATTTTTGGGTTCGTCCCGAGTGAACAACCATTTTGTTCCTGAAGTTTTCAATAAGGCCGGCTTGAAATCGTATAACTTCGGATTAACCCGATCGCGATTGGAGGAATCCGCGTTGATGTTGGAACTCATGATTGAGCGTAATTATCACATCAAAACCTTGATCCTACAGGTGGATTTAAACATCAACACAAACGATCATTCGGAAGCCATTCGGTCGTTATTTATGCCCTATTTGCATCAATCAGCAACCATTCGTGACTACTATCAAAATATAGCGGAATACCCCTATTTACTGTATATTCCATTTTATCGGTACATGCATTATGACGCGCGCACAGGTTTTCGTGAAATGTGGAAAACGATGAAGCAAGAGCCTACAAATCAATTGGATCATGACGGATTTTATCCTTTGCTACAAAACCAACATCCTTTGGTTCCTGCCGATTTAAAAAAATACAGCCCGAAACGGAATTTAGCTTACGAAAAAATTAAAAAACTATGTACAGCGCATGGCATCCGATTGATTGCGATGACGACACCTATTTGCACAGAAACAATTAACAGAGAATATTTCGATCAGATTAAAAAGGTTTACCCCGAAATTCTTAACTTTGAAAATGCCGTAACCGAAGACAAGTATTTTTCAACCTGCGGCCATATGAACAAAGACGGGGCTTACAAATTCACTGAAGTGGTTTTGGAACGCCTTTTTAAACCCCAATCGAATCTTGAAAAGTAAATTTCTAACAGCCGTACTCTTCATTGGACTGCCGTTTTGGGTAAGTGCCCAACATTATTCCAAACTCACTGTAGACTATGTGCCGGAAAAGCAAACGCTCAATGTTTATCAAGAACTTACGTTTGTCAATTCGACTTCCCAAGTACTCACTACCTTGTATTTAAACGATTGGAACAATGCGTATTCCAATCGAACTACGCCACTAGCTGACCGTTTTGCAGATGAATTTGTACGCAGTTTTCATGTGGCTACCGATAAAGAACGGGGACAAACCCATACGTTGACGGTAATCGATAAAAAAAAATCGTTACTCGCATGGAGTCGGCCTAGTGACCATCCAGATATTGTTGCCATTCAACTAGCCGAACCTCTAGCACCGGGTGCCACAGTACAATTGGATTTATCGTATTTTTTAAAATTACCCGATCAAAAGTTCACGGGTTACGGCTACAACGATGCGGGCGAACTCTTTTTAAATCAATGGATTTTGAGTCCGGTTATGTATACCAACGAAACCTTTTTGCAATACAGTAACTTAAATATAGATGATGTAGCCAATGCACCCATGTCGGTTGATTTATGTATTCGACCCCAAGGATATCTGGTGATTAGTGATTTGGAACAAATTTCCTATTCGGAAAAAGAATACCTATTTCAGGGCAAAAACCGACTACAAGTTCGCTTATACCTCACCCGACAAAAAGACTATTTAAGTTTTAACAACGAGAAATTAGACCTTACCACCAATCTGAATGATCGCCGCATCAATGCGATACAGAAAGCGGTATTGGTTGAAAAAATTGAAAACTTTGTGACGACCCATTTGGGTGAATCTCCGGTTACAAAAATTACCGTAACGCAAAGTGATTACGACTTAAATCCATTTTATGGTTTGAATCAATTGCCCAATTTCATTCGTCCTTTTCCGGATGATTTTGTATATGAATTGAAGTTTTTAAAAACCTTTTTATACCAACGATTAAAAACCACGTTGCAATTGGATCCGCGTAAGGACAATTGGTTATTTGATGCGATTCAAGTGTATTTGATGATGAAATACATTGATGACAATTACCCCGATGCCAAAATGATGGGCGCTTTAGGAAAGATCAAATTACTCAAAGGCTATAAAATTCTGTCGTTGGATTTCAACGAACAATACAGCTATTTTTACATGCTGATGGCTCGGAAAAATTTGGATCAGCCCTTAGGAGATTCGAAAGACAAACTATTAAAATTCAATGAAAAAATTGCTTCAAAATACCGAGCGGGCTTAAGTTTTAAGTATTTAGCCGAGTATTTGGGTGCACCCGTTTTGGACCAAAGCATCCAGCAGTTTGTTAAAGAAGCCCAACTCCATCCCGTGACTGGAGCTGATTTTCAAAAAACAATAGAACGTATTTCGGGCCAGCGTTTGGATTGGTTTTTCACTACCATTATTCATTCCAGAGACATTATTGATTACAAATTTGAAGATGTTCGTAAAACGAAAGACAGTGTATCGTTTCGTCTTAAAAACCGAACCCATGTGAATGTCCCTATTTCGGTATATGGAATCAAGAAAAAAGAAGTAGTTTTCAAACAATGGATTACGCCAACAGTGCTTGACAGCTTGTATACTTTGCCACGAAAAGAAGCTGATAAAATAGTCATCAATTATGACAATGTAGTTCCTGAATACAACCAACGAAACAACTGGAAGTCCCTGAAACCATTCATTATCTCCAATCGTCCCATCAAGTTACGCCTGTTTCGGGATTTGGAAGATCCTTATTTCAACCAGATTATGTACATGCCTGTTTTTGGCTATAATTATTATGATGGGGTAATACTGGGAATGAGTTTAAACAATAAAACGGTTTTGGACAAACCCTTTACAATTGAAGCTATTCCATCCTATTCCACCACATCTTCTTCCTTATCGGGAAGTTTTAATGTGATGTTCAACAACTACATTCGCGAAGGACGTTTTTATTCCTTGCGCTATGGTATTGGCGGAAGTCATTTTCGGTATGCACCCGATGCTACCTATGAAAAGTTAACGCCTTTTGTCAACATTCGTATCCGGGAAAAGAACTTTCGGGAAAACCATATTATGGCTTTGAATGCGCGTCAGGTCTATGTAAATCGACAACCCAGTAACTATGTTGTTACCACAGGTGCCAGTGCGTATTCGGTTTTTAACTTACGGTTTACCGATGCCAACTCGACGATTACCAAAACCTTTACGTACAGTTCGGACTGGCAGTTTTCCTCTCAATTTGTAAAAACTTCGGGCGAATTGGTTTACCGTCAGTTATTTCAAAACAACCGTCAATTGAACATCCGCTTTTATGGTGGTCTCTTTTTGAACAATAAAGACACCCGCGACTTTTACAGTTTTGCTTTAGAGCGCCCAACGGATTATTTATTTGATTATTCCTTTTTGGGAAGATCAGAAAGTACCGGACTCTTTCGACAACAATACATAACGGCGGAGGGTGGATTCAAATCGCGTTTTACCGAACAATTGGCCAATCAATGGTTGGTTTCCTCCAATATTAGTGGAAGCATTTGGAATTGGATTGAAGCCTATGCCGATTTTGGGGTGATGAAAGACAAAGGGGAAAATCCTGAGTTTAAAATGGACAGCGGCATTCGTTTGAACTTAGTCACCGATTATTTCGAATTGTATTTCCCCGTCTATTCAAGTAATGGTTGGGATATTGGTCAAAAAAACTATGGGGAACGCATCCGATTTGTAATTACTATTAATCCAAAATCATTATTGGGACTTTTTACCCGAAAATGGTTCTAAATCGGGAAAATAAATCTACATATCGCATTGTTTTCTTGATTTTATTAGATAAACCAAAATAATAACTCCGTTTTTGAAGGTTATTTTGCAGATAGTTTAAAAAATAATTATTAACAGTCGAGTCAAACTTAGTAGAATTTGTATAAATTTGTTACTTGCACTGTATTGAATAAGTCCTATGACAGAAACACAACCTAAAGTGGAAATTACTTTTGACGATTTTAAATCAGAGGTAATTCAAGATTATACCCTAGCACGCATCAGTCGGGAATGCAGTTTATTAGGTCGAAAAGAAGTTTTAACCGGTAAAGCGAAATTCGGAATTTTTGGTGATGGTAAAGAAGTCCCGCAATTGGCGATGGCTAAAGCCTTTCAAAATGGAGATTTCCGTTCGGGTTATTACCGTGACCAAACCTTTATGATGGCCATTGGTGCTTTAACCATTGAGCAGTTTTTTGCTGGATTATATGGTCATACCGATTTGGATTTTGATCCAATGAGTGCTGGACGTCAAATGGGCGGTCACTTTGCGACCCATTCGTTAGACGAAAAAGGGCAATGGAAAAATTTAACCCAACAAAAAAATTCGAGTTCGGATATTTCTCCAACAGCGGGTCAGATGCCCCGTTTATTGGGATTAGCGCAAGCTTCAAAGATTTACCGCAATGTGGCTGGTATTGAACAAGAAAAGTTTTCTGTTAATGGAAATGAAGTTGCTTGGGGTACCATTGGTAATGCATCGACTTCAGAAGGTTTGTTTTTTGAAACCATAAATGCTGCAGGAGTTTTACAAGTTCCTATGGTTATGAGTGTGTGGGATGATGCTTACGGAATTTCGGTTCATGCGCGTCATCAAACTACCAAAGAGAGTATTTCTGAAATTTTAAAAGGCTTTCAACGTGAAGGCGAAGGCAATGGATATGAACTATTTATAGTAAAAGGTTGGGATTATCCAGCCTTAGTTGATACCTATCAAAAAGCTGCTGCAGTGGCACGTACCGAACATGTTCCGGTATTGATTCATGTTCAAGAGTTAACACAGCCGCAAGGCCATTCTACTTCGGGAAGTCATGAGCGTTATAAAAATGCGGAACGTTTGGCTTGGGAAGCGGAATTTGACTGTATTGCACAAATGCGTCAATGGATGATTGAAAGTGATTTAGCGACAGCTGCAACCTTGGATGCCTTGGATGAAAAAATCAAAAAGGACGTTTTAGAAGGTAAAAAAGCAGCTTGGTCGGCATTTATCAATCCTATTAAAGAAGAACAAAAAGAACTGTGTGCTTTATTAAATACGGTTGCGGCGACAAGTGCCAACAAAGTATTTATTGAAAAAATGGCACAAGATATTGCCAGCTTAAAAGAACCTATTCGCAAAGATTTGATTAGTACAGCCCGTAAGGTTGTGCGAATGGTCTTGGGTGAAAATGGACAAACAGTACTAAATCAATGGATTGCATCGTATACTGAAAAAATCCAACCCAAATACAGTTCACATCTCTTTTCGGAATCTGATGCGAATGCATTTACGGGAACAGCAGTGGCACCTACGTATGACCCAACAGCAGAGGAAGTGGATGCTCGTTTGGTATTGCGTGATAACTTTGATGTCTTATTTACCAAATACCCAGAAGCTTTAATTTTTGGAGAGGATTCGGGAACTATTGGTGATGTGAACCAAGGTTTAGAAGGAATGCAGCAGAAATATGGAGAATTACGCGTTGCCGATGTGGGAATTCGTGAAGCTACTATATTAGGCCAAGGTATTGGTATGGCGATGCGTGGACTTCGACCGATTGCAGAAATCCAATATTTGGATTATTTACTGTATGCCATCCAAATCATGAGTGATGATTTAGCAACTTTGCAATACCGCACGAAAGGGCGTCAAAAAGCACCTTTGATTATTCGTACACGGGGTCACCGTTTGGAAGGAATCTGGCATTCAGGTTCACCGATGGGAATGATTATCAATGCCATTCGTGGTATTCATGTATTGGTTCCGCGTAATATGACCAAAGCGGCAGGTTTCTATAATTTATTAATGGAGAAAGATGAACCTGCGTTAATCGTTGAGTGTTTGAATGGCTACCGTTTAAAAGAAAAAATGCCAACCAATTTAGGTGAATTCAAAACGCCAATTGGTGTGGTGGAAACCCTAAAATCAGGAACAGACATCACCTTAGTGTCTTATGGTTCAACGTTGCGTTTGGTTGAGCAAGCGGCTAATGAATTAGAAGCGGTAGGCATTAGTGCTGAAATTATCGATATTCAATCGTTGTTACCTTTTGACATCCATCATGATATTGTAAAAAGTTTAGCCAAAACGAATCGTCTTTTAGTAATCGATGAAGATGTTCCGGGTGGAGCAAGTGCTTACATTTTGCAACAAATTATTGAAAATCAAAAAGGATATACACACCTTGACAGTGCGCCACAAACTTTAACGGCCAAAGCACATCGTCCGGCGTATGGCACAGATGGCGATTATTTTTCAAAACCTTCGGTAGAAGATATCTTTGAAAAGGTGTACGAAATTATGCACGAAGCAAAACCGAATACCTTTATAAAATTGAAATAAAATGAAATCCCGAACTTTTCGGGATTTTTTTTGGTCTTTTACATGCATTTTTTTTTATTTGTTAAAAATTAAAATCCATGAACCGACTAGAACTGCCGCACGTTTTTATCAATCCTGACCAATCTGTTCCTGATGTGGTGAGTTTGAACTACAACGTTCAAGAAGCGCATTCCAAAACCAAAATCACGTTACATCACAATGTGGTGAGTTTAATTTTGGAAGGAAAAAAAGAATTGGCCTATAACAATACGACTCAAATTGTGGATGCTAACCATTTTGTATTGGTCAAAAATGGGAATTGTTTGATGTCTGAACATTTATCAAAGGAACATCAATTTCGAAGTGTATTACTTTTTTTCAATGATCAATTTTTGCATCGATTTGAAATGAAATACCCTCAATATTTTGATGGTCAGATTCCAGACAAATCGGTAATGGTGCTTAAAACGGATGAATTTGTAAAAAGTTTTAGTACTTCAATGAGCTTATTAAACGATACTAACGGAATGATAGGTCCTGATTTCATTGAACATAAGTTAGAAGAACTACTGTTGTATTTAGCTCAAAAATACGGTCCTAAAGTGTTGTCTATATATAAAAGTTCGACATCCAAAAAACTTGATGCTGAACGACGCTTGCGTACGATAGTTGAAAAGCATGTTTATGCGCGTATGTCATTGGAGGAATTAGCTTTTTTATGCCACATGAGTTTGTCTACGTTCAAACGGGAATTCCAACGTATCTTTAACACTTCACCTAGTCGATGGATTCAAGAAAAGCGTTTAGAGCGCTCGCGTGAATTATTGGCTCGTGAAAAGGAACGTCCGAGTGATATCTATCACAAAGTAGGTTATGAAAGTTTGTCCAGCTTCACGCAATCCTTTAAACAGAAGTATGGCATTACACCAAAACAATTTCAATTGGAAAAAAATTGAACTTTTAGAGATATTTTTTGAACTTTTACAAAAATTAAATACGTAAGAAATAGCTTAAATTTGAGTGGTTTTATTACACACCATGGTCTAATCTTATTTTGAGTAGTCTATGGGTTTCACACTCTAATTTTACAAAAAAAAGCCGGAAGATAACTTCCGGCTTTTTTTATTATTTCAAGATTCTAAATTCACATCTTCGGTTGATGGAGTGTTCGGCTTCTGTACAATTGTCGCCACATTTCACCAAAGGCATGCTTTCACCAAAACCTTTATGTCGTAAGCGGTTACGATCTACACCTTGGGTCACAATATATTCTAAGGTGGATGCCGCACGGTTATTGGACAACATAATGTTATACGTTTCCGTTGCCCGTGAATCGGTATGTGCACCAATTTGAATTTCCATACGTGGGTATTTTTTCATCAAACCTACGAGTACATCTAAAATACGAGCAGCTTCTGGTTTGATATCCCATTTGTTTAAATCGAAATAAATATTCTCCAATTCGATATACACATAACCGTCCGTTTTGGTCACAACAATATCTTCGGCATCATCATAGGATTCTACGATTAACTCAATTTCAAAGCGAACATTTCCGTCTTTATCGGTTGTGAAAAATTCACTTTGTGGAATATACAAATCACGTATCGCTTCGATTCTATATTTTTTATTGGGTTTTGTATTGAAGAAATATTCGGCATTGGAACCCACAACCATTTGTCCAACTAAGACATCATTTTCATCATACAAACTTACTTGTGTGCCAGGTAATAATTGTTTGGTCACTTTATCTTTAACATCACCTTCAACAATATAGCGGCGTTCATTATCTTTTCGTTTAAAGCTATATAAATTGTCATATCCTTTTCGGTTAGAAGACAAATAGCCTTCTTGTGTATTTTCATTCAACACATATCCGAAATCATCATATCCACTGTTAATCGTTTCACCTAAATCAAGAGGTTTAATCCATTTTCCGTCTGCCATTTTAGTCATATAAATGTCTAAACCACCCATACCTTCGTGACCATTCGACGCAAAATATAAGGTTCCATCACTTGTGCAAAACGGGAATTGTTCCAAATGTGGCGTATTAATCACTTCCCCTAAATTTACAGGTTCGCTATACGTTCCATCTTCTTTAACATCCACATAATACAAGTCAAACGAGCCTAATCCCCCGGGGCGATCACTTGAAAAGTATAGTTTTTTTCCATCGGGTGATAGATACGGATGTTGGGTTGAAAACTCGGCACTACAGAAAGGTAATTCGGTTACATTTTTCCAATCATTATCCACCCATTCGGCACGAAATATTTTTACCGAAGCGAATTTCTCATCTCCCACTTTAACCCGTTTATCATTGGTACGACTGAAATACATTATTTTACCATCTGAAGAAAAAACAGCATTACTTTCGTGGGTTTTGGTATTGATTGATTTGGGAAAAGGGGTAATATTTTCAAGTTGATTGTCTTTATTTACGGTTGCTTCAAACAAATCCAAATACGGTTTGTTATTCCATCCGTATAAAGAAGGTTCAGCACTGCGTAAAGAGGCAAAAACTACCTTTCCATCTTTATAAAATGACAATCCGAAGTCGCCTGTATCGTTGGTTTTTGTCATTAACTGCAACTCGTAATCAAAAGGAACGATGTTGCGAAGATTTTCAATAAACAATTGCGTATCGACCTCATATTTCAGGTATTCCCCCATAATTTTATCTGCTTTTTCATAATCCTTAATTGCTTTTAAGGCATGCGCATATCTAAAATAATATTCAGGAGTGACTGAATCTTTATATTGAAAAAAGAGTTGGCCGTAGTTTTTCACTGCTGCATCCATTTGTGCATTGTAATAATAACAATCCCCCATATTTTGGAGTATAACACGATTTGGTTTTAAAGTGCCATACATTTCAGCAGCTTGCACATACGATTTGTTGGCAAACAATTTATTCGCAAATTTAATTGATGGTTTTTTCTGCGCTGAGGCAACCAAAACGGAGCACAAGGCTACAAATACAAATAACTTTCTCATAGTGATCCGATTAGAAGAAACGTGGTGATTTATCATATCCATTTCCGGCACTGTTACTACCTGATTTACTTAGGTTAAATAAAACCATGATTTCATGGGAACCCGAATTAAAGCGTCCCAAGTTACTGAGGGTATAATCATACGCATAACCAATACGAAGGTTTTGTGTGATTCTGAAATTAACCAAACCACTCAGTGCATCACCCATACGATACCCTACTCCCATTTCAAGCATGTTGTTATACAAAACATTTGCTGTAACATCCAAAGACAAGGGAGTTCCAGAAACTCCTTTAGCCATAAAAGCGGGTTTGAATTTAAAACGATCATTGATTTCAAATACATAACCTCCTGTCAAAAAGTAGTGTACTTCCTCTACTCCTGTTCGAGTTAGTCCGTCTTTGGACTCCAAATGTTTAGTTCGTAGTAAGTTAGGCGCCGATAATCCCAAATAATATTTATCCCCAAAATAAAAGGTACCTACACCGACATTCGGATACGTGCGACTCAAATTAGAGGCAAAAGCTTGATCGGGTAGCGGATCTGAATACACAAATCCATTAAAGTTGGTGCTGAAAAAAGTAGCACCCGCTTTTAACCCAAACGATAATTTTTGTGTTTCGCTCACGGGCAAAACATAAGCAAAATCGGCAAAAACATTACTTTCTTTTACGACATCACCAATTTGGTCATGAATGATTGACATACCTGCTTCCATTCGTTTTTGCAAAGGCATATGCGCAAAAAAGGTTCCGGTTGTCGGACCTCCGACTGAGCCTACCCATTGCGCACGGTATAAACCACCCAAATTAATTAGGTCTTCATCATCAGTAGCATAAGCGGGATTCACAACACTCATATTGTACATATACTGTGTATACTGTGGATCTTGTTGCGCTTGTGATTTACGGGCACAAAGCAACATTCCAGCAAGAATTACATATTTTAAAACATTTCTTTTCATACGTAACAAATTATCTACTTAAATAAAGACGTCCTTGAATGGGTGCACGAGAACCATCGTTAAAATTCAATATATAAAAGTAAACACCGGCTGGAGCATATCCATTGCCCATGTTTGTACCTTCTGAGGATTTACCGTTCCAATTTGGGTTGTTTCGGTTTCCATTAAACAATACATTTCCATATCGATTAAAAATCTCGATCGTAAAATTGGGGTAATTCTCAATAATATTTTTAATGACAAATTCATCATTTACCCCATCATTATTTGGAGAGAATCCATCTGGAATAATAATTGCATCCGGTAAACATTGTTCAACGGTTACAACCACATCCAAACGTGTACTTTCACATCCTGCCGTAGATTGAACAGCGGCATAATAGGTAATACCGTCTTGTAGTACATCGGTTGCATTTAATGCTGTACCTCCTGTAGCCGTTGCATACCAAATAATCGTACCATTTCCATTGAGAAGTGCAGTTAAATCAGCTATTGTTGCATTCGCGTCAATACAGAAAGTTGGTGTACCAGTTAACGTTGGAGCTGTTGGATTTTCTATGGTAAAACTTACCGGAGTAAAATTCAGTGTACTGTTTCCACAAGTTGTTATTTGAGAGATCAATGTTGCAATTGAGAATTGGTTAACTCCAGCATTAATTAAATCTGCATTTGGAATAATGAAAGTTCCACTGCCATTGTTTATTACAACATTTATTGTTGCAGAAGAGGTATTGGCACCTGAAACTTGATAGGTTAAGGTATAGGTTCCATTCGCTAAAGTTGTAGCTCCACTAATGGCAACAGTAGCATCAGTTCCTAAACAACTATTGGCAATCGTTACTGTTGCATTACCTAATGTTGGCAACGGTAATACAGTTAATGTAGTTGTAGCCCCAATGTTCGGAGTTGTACAATTTCCTGCTAGAGCCGTCACAGCATTTAAGGTGATTGTTGTTGCACCTGCTGTTTGGAAATAAGTTCCCGGAATGGTAAATTGTCCTCCACCAGAAGTTATTGTAACCGTTGTTGTAGTTCCATTCGTCGGATTCGCATTGGAAACACTATAGTCAAATGTATAGTTTCCATCCACTAGCGAACTTCCAGCAATGGTTACGACTACATTTGTATTTTGACAAACGTTAGTTGCAGTTAATGTTCCTGCTCCAAAATTTGGAGGTGTTGTAATACTTACAGTTACTATAGCTGTATCCGGATTACAAGTTCCTGTACCTGGAACCGTATAGGTATATTGTCCTGCAAAATCCAATGCTGGATTGAAAACACCTGTTCCACTTACTAAAGGTGGTGACCAGGTACCTCCTGTTTGTGCATTAACTCCTAAAGCGGTAAATAAATCAGAAGAAGCTCCGTTTGCACAAAAAGTTACCGAAGCATCAGCACCCGCATTAGGCCCTGCGGTTATTGTAACAGTTACTGTTGCATTATCCGTTCCACAAGGTGCAATACCGTTGATTGTGTAAGTATAGGTTCCAGCTGCATCAACAGTTGGATCGTAAAGCCCTGTTCCACTTGCTAAAGCGGGCGACCATGTTCCACCTGTTTGTGGTGTTCCTCCTAAACTTGCAAATAAATCTACAGCTGTAGCATTTGAGCACAATGTTATAGTTCCATCTTGACCTGCATTAGGTATCGGATTTACGGTTACAGTAGCACTTGCAGAACCTGTAAAACAAGGAGCAATTCCATTCACGGTATACGTATACGATCCTGCAGTATCAACGGCAGGATTAAACACTCCCGTTCCACTTGCTAGAGCAGGTGACCAAGTACCTCCTGTTTGTGGTGTACCGCCCAAGAAGGTAAATAGATCAGTTGGCGCACTATCCGCACAGAAGTTAGCCGTTCCATCAGTACCCGCATTAGGTGCTGTGATTATGGTTACAGTAACTGTTGCGGTATCATTTCCACAAGGAGCAATTCCTGCAACTGTGTAGGTGTAGGTTCCTGCAGTATCAACAGTTGGGTCAAAAACACCTGTACCACTTGCTAAAGCAGGTGTCCATGTTCCACCTGTCATTGGTGTACCGGTCAAACTATTGAATAAATCGACTGGAGTGGCATCTGAACATAATGCAATGGAACCATCAGTTCCTGCATTTGGAATTGGATTAACAATTACGGTGGCTGAAGCAGTTGCATCTGCACAAGGTGCAGTTCCTGTAACGGTATACGTATAGGTTCCTGCTGTATCCAATGCCGGATCAAAAACTCCCGTTCCACTTGCTAGTGCCGGTGACCAAGTACCTCCTGTTTGTGGTGTACCGCCTAAGAAAGTAACCAAATCGGCTGGTGCACTATCCGCACAGAAGTTAGCCGTTCCATCGGTTCCTGCATTAGGTGCTGTGATTATGGTTACAGTAACTGTTGCAGTATCATTTCCACAAGGAGCAACTCCCGTTACTGTGTAAATATAGGTTCCTGCAGTATCAACAGTTGGATCAAAAACACCCGTTCCACTTGCTAAAGCAGGTGTCCAAGTTCCGCCTGTCATTGGTGTACCGGTCAAACTATTGAATAAATCGACTGATGTTCCATTCGAACAAAGCGTGATTGCTCCATCGGTTCCTGCATCAGGAATAGGATTCACGATTACGGTGGCTGAAGCAGTTGCATCAGTACAAGGTGCAGTACCTGTAACGGTATACGTATAGGTGCCTGCTGTATCCAGTGTCGGATCAAAAACTCCCGTTCCACTTGCTAAAGCTGGTGTCCATGTACCACCAGTTTGTGGTGTACCGCCTAAGAAGGTAAACAAATCGGCTGGTGCACTATCCGCACAGAAGTTAGCTGTACCATCGGTTCCAGCATTAGGTGCTGTGATTACAGTAACAGTAACTATAGCAGTATCATTTCCACAAGGTGCAATTCCTGCAACGGTGTAGGTATAAGTTCCTGCAGCATCAACGGTTGGATCAAATATTCCCGTTCCACTTGCCAAAGCAGGTGTCCATGTTCCTCCTGTCATTGGTGTACCCGTCAAACTATTAAATAAATCGACTGAAGGTGCATTCGAACAAAGTGTAATAGCTCCGTCGGTTCCTGCATCAGGAATAGGATTCACGATTACAGTGGCTGAAGCCGTTGCATCAGCACAAGGTGCAGTACCTGTAACGGTATACGTATAGGTTCCTGCTGTATCCAGTGCCGGATCAAAAACTCCCGTTCCACTTGCTAAAGCGGGTGACCAAGTACCTCCTGTTTGTGGTGTACCTCCTAAGAAAGTAAACAAATCGGCTGGAGCACTATCTGCACAGAAATTGGCAGTTCCATCAGTACCCGCATTAGGTGCTGGAATGATTGTGATGACTAAGGTTGAACTATCCGAACCACAGGGTGCATCGCCAATTACAGTATAGGTATAGGTACCTGCTAAATCCACTGAAGGATCAAACTCACTCGTTCCACTTGCTAAGGCAGGCGACCATGTTCCATTAGCATCAGGTGTCCCACCTAATACAAAGTACAAGTCAACTACCCCTGAATTGGCACAAACTTCTAATGTGGCATCTAATCCCGCAAAAGGAATAGGATTTACTGTAACAGAAGCACTCGCTGTAGCATCAGCACAAGGTGCAGTACCTGTAATAGTATACGTATAAACTCCTGCAGTATCAACAAGAGGATCATAAACTCCTGTTCCACTCGCTAGTGCTGGTGACCAAACTCCACCCGTTTGTGGAGTACCACCCAAGAATGTAAATAAATCGGCTGGTGCGCTATCCGCACAAAATGTTGCTGTTCCATCAATACCTGCATTGGGTGCGGGAACAACTGTTACTACTACTTCAGCACTATCAGATCCACAAGGTGCAATTCCATTTACTGTATACGTATAAGTTCCTGCTGGATCTACTGAGGGATTAAAGAGTCCAGTACCACTTGCCATTGCTGGCGTCCATACACCTCCTGTTTGTGGAGTTCCTCCTAGTAAAGAGAATAAGTCTACAGCTGCATTGTTAGAACATAGCGTTGTAGCTCCATCATTACCTGCATTCGGTAACGGATTAACCAC
Source organism: Bacteroidota bacterium (assembly GCA_039798185.1). Lineage (GTDB taxonomy): Bacteria > Bacteroidota > Bacteroidia > Flavobacteriales > Flavobacteriaceae > Flavobacterium. The sequence goes on along the minus strand of JBDKGM010000093.1, from coordinate 15,869 downwards.
AATTGTCATCGTTGTCGTTAACTCACAGTTCGCTGTAGAATTTGGTGTAAAGGTATACGTTGTGGTAGTAGTATTATTTAAAGCCGGAGCCCATGTACCTGTGATTCCGTTATTGGAAGTCGTTGGTAAGGCGGCTAATGTTCCACCTTGACAGATTGGTGCAACTTGCGTAAACGTTGGTGTCACATTTGGATTCACCGTAATGGTCATCGTTGCGGTAGTCGAACATTGTCCCGCAGACGGTGTAAACGTATACGTTGTTGTAGCGTTATTATTTAAAGCGGGGGCCCATGTCCCTGTGATTCCATTGTTTGAAGTCGTTGGTAAGGCCGCTAAAGTTCCTCCTTGACAAATCGGAGGTACTTGCGTAAACGTTGGTGTCACATTCGGGTTCACCGTAATGGTCATCGTTGCGGTAGTCGAACATTGTCCCGCAGACGGTGTAAACGTATACGTTGTGGTATTGTTATTATTCAATGCGGGAGACCATGTTCCTGTCACTCCATTGTTAGAAGTGGTTGGCAAAGCGGAAAGAGTACCACCACGACATATAGGTGGGACTTGTGTAAACGTTGGCGTAAGATTAGGATTCACCGTAATAGTCATGGTTGCTGTTGTCGCACACTGACCAGCTGACGGTGTAAACGTATACGTTGTCGTTGCATTATTATTTAAAGCGGGTGACCATGTACCTGTAATTCCATTCGTAGAAGTTGTAGGTAAAGCTGCTAAAGTTCCGCCTTGACAAATTGGAGCTACTTGCGTAAACGTTGGCGTTACATTTGGATTCACCGTAATGGTCATCGTAGCGGTTGTCGCACATTGTCCTGCTGAAGGTGTAAATGTATACGTTGTTGTAGCGTTATTGTTTAAAGCGGGTGCCCATGTCCCTGTGATTCCATTATTGGATGTTGTTGGTAAAGCCGCTAATGTTCCACCTTGACAGATTGGTGCAACTTGCGTAAACGTTGGATTCGTAGCTGGTGTTAAGGTCACTGTAACTGTCGAACTTGAATTAGCACAAGGAGGTGTACCTGTAACGGTATACGTATAGGTACCAGGAGCATCCACTAATGGATTAAATACTCCCGTCCCACTTGCTAGTGCTGGAGACCATGTTCCACCTGCTTGTGGCGTCCCTCCTAAACTAGTAAATAAGTTAACTGATGGACCTACCGCACATACAGAAACGCTTCCGTTGGCACCTGAATTGGTAGCTGGATTAACAGTTACCGTAACTGTTGCTGTATCATTCGGACAGCCCGGTGTTCCTAAAACGGTATAGGTATAAGTTCCCGAAGTATCTACAGCTGGATTAAATGTATTGGTTCCACTTGCTAAGGGTGGCGACCATGTTCCACCAGCTTGTGCTCCTACACCTAATAAAGTAAATAAATTGAATGGAGCTGCATTGGAACAAACGGTTGTCGTTGCATCATTACCTGCATTGACAGGGTTTGATATCGTAATCGTAACTGTTGCGGTATCCGTAGGACAAGCTGCATTAGAAACGGAATAGGTAAAAACATAGGGACTCCCTGCCGCGGTTAGTGTAGAAATATTCACCGTACCTTGATCTCCGTTACTGGTTGGTAGCGGGCCTGTCCACGTTCCTCCTGTTTGTGGAGAACCACTTAAAGAACTGAATAAATTACGTATTGGATTGGTAGCTAGATCATTGGAACAAACGGCAAAAGCACCATCATTGCCTGCATTGTTAGGTTGCAATAATTGTACGGTTACTTCCAAACGATTTACACTTTCGCAAGGTGGATCTAAGGTTGTAGCATAATAATTTTCACCGTCAACTAAAGGCGTATTTGGATCCAAAATCACCGCTGATGAAGCAGTTGAATACCAGTTATTGGTACCACTTGCTTGTAAATTAGCAATAGTTGGAGTTGTCCCATTTAAACAAAAAGATTGTAATGCAGGACCTGTAGGCACTGGTACCACACCCACTGTAACGAATACAGCCAATCGCGAGGTTTCACAACCCGTGTTTGGGTTGGTTTGACTGGCATAATAAATCGTATTATCCACAAGCACTGTAGTGGTTGGCAGTGGTGCTCCTCCTGAAGAACTGGTATACCATTGTATATTATTACCTATTGCAATTAAATTGGCAATAGTAGCTTGATTGGGATCGTCCACACAAACCCCTTGGAAATTTTGCCCGGTAGGTGCTGCAAAAATAGTAACCGTAACTGGTTGTCTTGACCCACAATCCCCAGTTGCATTGTCTGCATAATAGGTTGCTCCATTAATTAAACCTGATGAAGCTGTCAAAGGAGTGGTTGCGGTGGTAGAACTAAACCAGGCGACTCCACCCCCATTATCCGTTGCTGCTAAATTGGCAATGGTAGGAGACTCCGTGTTACAAAATGTCTGGGAGGAATTGGTTACTGTTGGACATTGTGCCGAAACAAATTGATTGTACATCAAAATGAGTACAATTACAATAGTTTTTCCGGTCGTGTACAGTTTGCGTAATGACTTATTCATAAGCAAAATCAAATTTAGAATGTATTCAAACTTCTTTTTGATTTTCCATACCCAAGTCGAAACCAAATGTAGAAAAAAAACGCTTAAGTAGTATGGTTTACTGCTTTAAGACTTTAATTTCTCCATTTATTTCGCGTTGAAGTATGAAATACTTTACGTTTTCATAGTTATCTAAACCATGAGGACGGTAATCAAATTGAAGTAGGGCTTGTTTTGTTTTATCGTTTTGAATGGAATGACTTAATCCACTCTCTTGTACCATTCGTAGTGCTGTATCAAACACAACATCAAATCCTTGCATATAAACCGTATCAGGATCTTCATGATAGGTATGCTTGTAATTTGCTACAAAATTTTCATACAATTGATCTTTTATCAACCCTGAATAGGTTGGATATACTGTACGCAGAATATTCATGCGCAAAGGTGAAATATTTTTATAGTAGTCTATTAACTTAGGTTCTAATAACGCTACCTGAATATTATAGTCCGTTACCGCGTTTAATAAGGTGTTTGTCGAACTAATAATCATACTATTTTTAGTAGTTTCTAAAATGACAACATTCAATTTAGCTTTATTCAACAAGGTCTTTAAATGCTCCGTATCTAAACCATTTCGATCCGAAACATTTGCAAATTGAGCCTGCGGAAACTTTTTAAGTAATTGTTGTTTTTTTGCTTCATCATTAAAACTACTTACGACAATCACATTTGCATTTAAAGGCAATAAAATATCGAGCACTTCCTCTCGTATTTGCATTTCAGGCTTCAACGCCACCATTTTTTTCGACTTCAAACCTTCTACATCAACCTCTGTGATTAAGGGCATTGGAAGGAAAGCCGTTTTTTCAATAGTACAATGTCCGCTTAAAAAAGCGGCATCCATATCTTTCCATTGACGATCCGCCGTTAGACGTTTTAAATCAAATGATTTTGAATCTCCTTTTGCATAAATCATTTTGGTTGAAATATTCAATCCAAGTGTATTTAAGGAATCAATAGCTTTTTTCGCTCCCATGTGATAAATCAACTCGAGGCGCGAACTCTCCTCTGAAATTTGGATTTCCGGAAATGTTTTTTGCACACGTTCCCAATCTTCTTCTTTGAAAGAAACCATAAATGCGAAACGCTTCACTTCAGTAAGGTCTGCTGATTTCACTAAATCTTTAAATACCACTGTGGAAGCCTCATTCAAAGATGGAGTAACCAAAGACGAGGGCACCAATGCATCATTTTTACTCTTATCAACCGACTTAATTTCGTTCTTTTCTGGAGACTTTTCAGCTACTACAGGAGCTTTTACTTCCGTTTGTTGAACTACTTCTGGCGCTTTAACTGCTTCTACTTGATTCGTCTCAGTAGTGTTTGCAGCGGCAGCTGTTCCATTTTCTTTCGGAGTTTCAACCACAGGATTTGCTGCAATAACCTCAGGAGCCGGTTGCGCATCCTTCGGCATTTTAATAACCATCCCAATCTGAACTCCTTTAGACAACTTCGGATTTAATTCCAAGAAATCCATGATTTTCATATTGGCACGTTTTGACAACCCAAACAAGGTTTCTTTGGGTTGAATCGTATAATTGACTAAGTCATCACTATTTATACGCCCTTTAGTCTCAACCACTTCAACTTTCGCGTCCTGATTTACAACAGCTGCCTCTATTTTTCCTTGGTTCGGCGTTAACTCTGGTTTTATGGTAGTAGCCACAGGTTCGGCTACATCCTTTTTTTCAGGTACAACAGCTTCCACTTTAGACTTTGGCAATTCACTCACGCTTTCAGGCGTTTTTGCTGTTTTGCTATTTACCTCTTGATTTACAAGCACAGGTGCTTCAATGGCATTTTTAGGCAAGCGAAGTCGCTGACCTACTTGCAACATTTTTACAATTTGTGGGTTTAACGATTCTAATTCAGAAACGGTAACTCCATAGCGCTTGGATAATCCAAACTTGGTTTCACCGGCCACAACCTCATGAATTGCATTAGAAGTTGCTTGCACTTCAACGGGCGAGTTGACACCTTTTGCAATTGCACCATTAGAAGAAAGGGGTACGCGTAATTGCTGCCCTTCTTTCAACACTCCATTCAATCGATCGGCATTCATCGCCATCAATTCTGATAACGAAATACCATAACGACGAGACAACCCAAACAAGGTTTCTCCTTTAAGTACAGTATATTCTTGTGAAGCAACAGCGGCTACTTTTGAAGCTAATTTTGAAAGATCTTGTCGATAACCCGTTGTGCTTCCTGAAATCTTTAATCGATGTCCGGCCTGAAGCCCATTTTTTATCTGCGGATTTTGAGCATCCAATTCAGAAACAGAAACTCCATACGATTTTGACAACCCCCATTTGGTTTCACCCGGCTGAACAAGATGAACTAACGAACCTTCTTGCTCTATTTTTACATTATTTTTTTCAACAACAGAAGCAGTAGTTGTTTTTTCTGAAAGGATATTCTTACTTGAATTTTGTACATCATCAGGTTTTACCTCCCCTACAAACAGTGACTTTGGCAATACCAAAACGTCATTTGCTTTAACTCCATTGACTGCATTGGGATTTAACTTTATGATGTCATACGGCGTAACTTTATACTTCTGCGCAACCTTTGAAAGTGTCTCACCCTCAGTAACTACGTGCGTATTCGCTTGTTGTTGCGACCAAGTCAATTGACCAGCCAACAACAGAGTTATTAACAACTTTTGTTGTGATGTAAAATTAGGGTTCATGCTTTGTATAATAAGACAAAATCACCCTAAAAGTAAACAAAAAACCCCTGCTGACATGAGTCAACAGAGGTAGTTATTAACACGTTATTAACACTGCGATATGATTTATGAACAAGTTATTAATATAAATTGTTCATTTATTAACTTTTTAGAAGACAAACATTGCTCGTTCCCCCATCATTTCACTTACGGCATCGCCTACTTGTTCGATAATATCTTCATCATTAATATTCATTAAAACTTGATCAATAAAATCTACTATTGTTTCCATATCAGCCTCTACTAATCCGCGGGTAGTTATGGCTGGCGTTCCCACACGAATACCCGAAGTAACAAATGGAGATTTATCATCAAACGGCACCATGTTCTTATTCACTGTAATTTCAGCTTTCACTAAAGCATTTTCAGCCTCTTTTCCGCTAATTCCTTTGTTGCGCAAATCAATCAACATCATGTGGTTATCTGTACCGCCCGAAATGATATTATATCCTCTTTTGATAAATGCGTCGGCCATCGCTTTTGCATTCTTTTGAACTTGAATAGTATAACGGAAAAATTCATCACTTAATGCTTCACCAAATGCAACTGCTTTCGCAGCAATAATATGCATCAACGGACCTCCTTGATTACCTGGAAAAACCGACATATCCAACACGTGAGACATCATGCGGATCTCCCCTTTAGGCGTTGTTAATCCCCATGGATTTTCAAAATCTTTACCCATCATAATCATTCCTCCACGTGGACCACGTAAAGTTTTGTGTGTTGTAGTAGTTACAATATGGCAATGCGGAATAGGATCATTCAACAATCCTTTGGCAATTAGTCCTGCAGGATGCGAGATATCGGCAAGCAACAAAGCGCCAACACTATCCGCAATTTCGCGAAAACGTTTAAAATCCATATCACGAGAATACGCTGAAGCGCCTGCAATAATCATTTTTGGCTGCTCTTTCGTTGCAATCTCTTGGATTTTATCATAATTCAACACTCCTGTTTCTTGTTCGACTCCATAAAAAACAGGTTGGTACAATTTCCCTGAAAAATTAACTGGAGAACCATGCGTCAAATGCCCACCATGAGACAAATCAAAACCTAATATTTTATCGCCTGGTTTCAAACAAGCTGCAAAAACTGCTGTATTCGCTTGTGAACCAGAATGCGGTTGTACATTTACATACGCTGCTCCAAATAAAGCTTTAGCGCGATCGATTGCAATTTGCTCAACGATATCGACAACTTCACAGCCCCCGTAATAACGTTTACCAGGATATCCCTCCGCATATTTATTTGTCAGACAAGAGCCTGCAGCTTCCATCACCTGATCACTGACAAAGTTTTCAGATGCAATCAATTCTATACCATGTTGTTGTCTTTCCTGTTCGTCCAGGATCAAATCGAAGATTTGTTCGTCTCGTTGCATTTTTTAAGGATTTTTCATTAAAGCACCCCAAAATTACGAATTCTGTTTGTCAAATAGAATGTAAGGTCTATATTTGGTTGTAAATTTTTCAACAACAAATCAACACTGCGGTTATGCCACAATATGCAAATGATCCTTCCCGTAAATCCTGGCTTTCAGTTTCTGAAAACAGTGATTTTCCTATTCAAAATATTCCTTTTGGTGTATTCTTAACCAAAGAAGACGTAATTACTATCGGAACTCGCATTGGAGATTATGCCATCGACATGGGCGCCCTACAACAATTAGGCTATTTTGAAGGTATCGATTTACCCGACGATATGTTTCTTCAAGACACCTTAAATGATTTTATCTCGTATGGTAAAAAAACTTGGCGCCAAGTTCGTAATCGTTTATCCGATATTTTTGAAATCAACAACACATCCTTACGCGACAATACAGAACACCGCAAAGTAGTTATCTTTCACATCGACGACATCGAAATGCTTCTTCCTGTTCAAATTGGCGATTATACCGATTTCTACAGCAGCAAAGAACATGCTACCAATGTAGGTATGATGTTCCGCGATCCCGCTAATGCATTGTTGCCCAATTGGCTTCATATACCAGTAGGGTACCACGGACGCAGTTCGACCATTGTCCCTTCTGGTGTTCCGGTGCACCGTCCATTAGGGCAAACCCTACCCGCTGACGCCACTGTACCTGTATTTGGTCCGTCAAAATTGGTAGACTTCGAACTTGAAATGGCTTTTATCACTACCGATGCGAATGTGATGGGAGAAAATGTTCCTGTTAATGAAGCAGAAGAGTATATTTTTGGTATGGTACTCTTTAATGACTGGAGTGCACGTGATATTCAAAAATGGGAATATGTTCCCTTAGGTCCGTTTTTAGCGAAAAACTTTGCCTCATCCATTTCGCCTTGGATTGTAACCATGGATGCTCTCGAACCTTTCCGTGTAGCTAGTCCTCCTCAAAATCCACAACCACTACCCTATTTACAACAAGAAGGAAATCGTGCCTTCGACATTCAACTCGAAGTAGCAATACAGCCTGAAAATACTGCAGAAACCATTGTTTCTCGTTCCAATTTTAAATATATGTATTGGACTATGGCGCAACAATTAGCGCACCATACCATCAACGGTTGCCGCGTAAATTCAGGCGATATGATGGGAAGTGGAACCATTTCTGGTCCGACACCCGATAGTTACGGTTCAATGCTCGAACTGACTTGGGGAGGAAAAAACCCACTAGTCATGAACGATGGTAGCGAACGAAAATTTATAAACGATCAAGATACAGTCATTATTCGTGGCTTTTGCCAAAATGAATCCGTTCGTATCGGATTTGGCGAATGTGCCAGCAAATTATTACCTGCCTTACCTCTAAAATCATAGTTTCTATGAAAAAAATTAGTTTTTTACTCGGTCTATTTTTAGTTCTTGTTGGTTGTGGTGTCCAACAAACACGCGACGCCTTAACCTCTGGCAACTATGATGTTGCCATTCAAATTGCTGTGGAAAATTTACGAAACCGTAAAGATGCGAAAGGAAAACAGGAGTATGTTTCAATGCTGGAAGAGGCTTTTGCCAAAGCCAAAGAACGGGATTTACAAAACATTTCCTTATGGTTCAAAGATGCCAACCCATCTAATACTGAAAAAATTTACAACACCTATCTGGCGCTTCATAACCGTCAAGAAATGATCAAACCGATTCTTCCATTGAAAGTATTGGCGGGCAATCGTCAAGCTAACTTTGCTTTTGAAGACTATTCCGATCAAATTGTAAGTAGTAAAAATGCCTTGGCTAAACATCTTTATGATAATTCCAAAGCACTTTTAGCCACGCGTGATAAAATGAATTTTCGTCGCGCCTACGAAGACTTAAAATACTTATTACAATTAGCTCCCGGTTTCAAAGATGCCGATAAACTCTTGGAAGATGCACGTCAAAAAGGAACCGATTATGTGAGTGTGTATACCAAAAATGAAACCAATATGGTGATTCCTGTTCGGTTAGAAAATGATTTATTGGACTTCAGTACATTTGGATTGAATGATCCTTGGACGGTATACCATAGTAACCGAATTAAAGGGATAACTTACGATTATGGTATCATCGTTAATTTTAGAACTATTGTGATTTCTCCCGAACAAATGAAAGAAAAAGAGTTTGTGAAAGAGAAGCAAGTTAAAGTAGGTCAAAAGAAATTGCTTGACGCAAATGGCAATCCGGTCAAAGACCAACAAGGCAATTTTGTAATGGTCGATGATATGCGAACAGTTACTGCGACTGTCTATGAATTCCGTCAATTCAAATCGGTTCAAGTAACCGCCAAAATTGACTATATCGACTTCAAAACCAATCAATTACTTGATAATTTTCCGTTAAGTAGCGAATTTGTTTTCGAACATATTTACGCGAAATACAAAGGAAATAAACAAGCTTGTGAGAGCAATTACCTGCCCTACTTTGAAAAAGTTGCCGTTCCATTTCCTAGTAATGAGCAAATGGTTGCCGATTCTGGGCAAAGCGTCAAAAACAAACTCAAAGAGATTATTTCACAACACCGTATTCGAAAATAAAAAAAGCCCCGATTCGTTGGGGTTTTATTTTTTCATATAGGTTGTTTTCTGAACTTCCATTTTTCTTGTATATTTGAAATACACTCTAAACAAAACAGTATGATTTCATTACGTAAATTAGTCATTTTCGTTGTCGTATTGGCACTCTTAAATCTAGTCAACTTTGTTGTTTGTACGGTAATTTATTGTCCGACTTGCGAATTTGACGATAGTGGTTTTTTCTTCCAACTCTTTTTCTCTGATGAAGCCTCCGACGGTTACCAAGTCTATCCCACTTTTTTTAATATCATCATGACGGCTATCTTGAGTTTTGTGTATACCATAATATTCCCTGAACGCCAGCAACGCAAGCAAATGTACAAGTAGATTTGAAGCACCCTTAAACCAAAGAAAATCCTTTCCATTGGTTTATTTTTCCCTATTTTTGCAAAAATTTTTCAAACACTATGTCAAAAGTAAATGTGGGCTTGGTGCAAATGACGTGTTCCAACGACAAAGCAGCCAACCTTGAAAAAGCGATTCGCGAAGTACGCGTTGCCGCCGAAAATGGCGCTCAAATTGTATGTCTTCAGGAATTATTTACTTCCTTATATTTTTGTGATGTCGAAGATTATGACAACTTCCAACTCGCAGAAGCGATTCCGGGACCCAGTACCGATGCGCTTTCAGCTGTAGCTAAAGAATTGGGTGTAGTCATCATCGCATCGCTATTTGAAAAACGCACCCACGGCATTTACCATAATACCACTGCTGTATTGGATGCCGATGGAACCTATTTAGGGAAATACCGCAAAATGCACATCCCCGATGATCCCGCATTCTATGAAAAATTCTATTTCACACCTGGTGATTTAGGTTATAAAGTATTCCAAACTAAATTTGCCAAAATTGGGATCTTAATTTGTTGGGACCAATGGTATCCTGAAGCAAGTCGTATCACGGCTTTGATGGGTGCAGAAATCCTTTTCTACCCCACGGCAATTGGTTGGGCCACTGATCAAGATGAAGAAACCAACCAAGACCAATACAACGCTTGGCAAACCATTCAACGCTCACATGCAGTAGCCAATGGTGTTCCTGTTGTAAGTGTTAACCGTGTAGGCTTTGAACAAAATGGCGCCATGAAATTCTGGGGCGGTAGTTTTGTTGCCAATGGTCAAGGGAAATTATTGTATTTGGGAACTCACGACCAAGAAGAAACCACAGTAGTGCCATTAGATTTAAATCAATCCGATTATTTCCGTATGCATTGGCCTTTCTTACGTGATCGCCGAATTGATAGCTATGCTCCAATAACCAAACGTTTTATTGATGAAGACTAATTTGGCGACTCCCCAAGCTTTAGGCTATTATTTCCCAGCTGAATTTGCACCCCAAGATGCCCTTTGGCTCTCATGGCCACATAAAGAAGAATCGTGGCCGGGTAAAATTCATACCATTTTTGATCCGTATGCCGAATTTATATTGCAAGTCGCTTCGCACCAGCGCGTATGCATTAACGTAGCCGATGCGGCCATGCAAGCTTTCGCCGAACAAAAAATTAAAACTTCCGCTTACGCCCAAACGATTAGTGATTTCGCCAACCGTTGGGCACGTATTTCTTTTTACCACCATCCCACCAATGATGCTTGGTGCCGCGATCACGGTCCGGCTTTCCTTCTTCATAAAACAGAAGCGAAAAAAGCCATTGTGGATTGGGGATACAATGCTTGGGGTGGTAAATATCCTCCGTTTGATTTGGATGATGTGATTCCGACGAAAATTGGTGAAAAATTAGGCTTACCGGTATTCAATCCCGGTATCGTCATGGAAGGAGGCAGTGTGGAGTTCAACGGGCGTGGCACATTAATGACTACCACCGCTTGTTTATTAAACGAAAACCGTAATCCCCATTTAAACCAAGCGCAAATTGAAGAATACCTTCATCATTTTTATGGCGTCGAACATATCCTTTGGTTGGGCGACGGTATTATCGGTGACGACACCGACGGACATATTGACGACATCACGCGCTTTGTCAATGAAGATACCGTGTTGACCGTGGTGGAAGAAAATAAAAACGACGCGAATTACGAAATCCTGCAAGAGAACTTGAAACTGTTACACCAAATGCGTTTGGAAAACGGTAAGCAGTTGAATGTGGTCGAACTCCCTATGCCAAAACCGGTGATTTATGAGGACCAGATTCTACCCGCTTCGTACGCCAATTTCTATATTTCTAACGAAACAGTTATCGTACCAACGTTCCAAGACTTGAAAAACGACGATCGCGCGTTGGATATCATTCAGCAGTGCTTCCCTACCCGACGTGTAGTGGGCATCAACTCCGTCGACCTGATTTGGGGTCTCGGAAGTTTTCATTGCTTGAGCCAACAAGAACCTTCGATTATACTATAAAAAAAAAGCCTCTAATTGAGGCTTTTTTTTATATCTATAACTAGGAAGGTAATTACTTCAAAATGCTTTATACCAAAGGCGCTAAAGCCATTACGTCTATGCCTTCATGTGAAGCATCATACACAGCTAACCCGTCTTTGATTACAATTACTTGTGGCGATTGGTGCACAACACCCAAACGCTCAGCTATCGCATTCGAAATCGGTCGGTATTCCAACAAATCCAAAAAGTAAGGGGTGATTTTACCCTCCAAATTCCAATCGGCTTCAAATTGGCGCAACGCCATCCGACTGATGCTACATCGGGTACTGTGTTTAAACACCAGCACGGGCTGCGTATAAGACGCTTGAATCATGGCATCCAATTCCTTTAAATCGGTTAACGGTGTCCAGCTTACCGATGAAGCCTGTTGCGAAGTGTCTCCGCCAAATAAAGATCCTAATAGACTCATAATTGCATCGCTTTTAATTGCTTTTTCAAATGTACGCAATCGGATTCAAAATGAAAACCCTCACTCACAGCAATCAATTCCTGCATGCGCTTTTTCAAATCCCAAGTGCGGTGCACATCCAATTTTGCCAAACACACCGAACAAGCATACAGCGGCTGACGATCGGTTTCTTCTAAGGAATTAGTGCCGTTCATCACACATTTAGCATGCTGACAATGGGCCAACGAAAACATATGTCCGATTTCATGCACCGAAGTTTTAATCAAACGCTGCAAGGTCAACCTGTAATTATCGGCAACATAAAACCGATGCAATGACGAAACTCCTACCCGTTCGGTATAACTGGCTTGTCCAAATACATAATTCCAACTTTCCTGTGGATACAAATCTGTTGCGGTAATCGCCATGACCACCACTGCCTTTTGATACGCATCCGGTTGAAGCACTTGATGCAGTATCGGACCCGTTTTCCATTGCATCGTTCCAGCAACCCAACGCTTTCCTGTTTTGGGAATCACGGTCGAATCCATCGGTGAAGCAACCCTAATTTGAGTTTGGTAAAAGGCTGCAAGGTACTTTTGAACATCACCTATCAATCGGTTTTCTGTCGCTGTAAAAGCCCCCAGCGGTTGCAAATAAATAATGTATTGTTTCGTATCAATCGTTACCGCTTTTCGTTGTAAAAAATCCACAAACGACTGTGATTGCTCATGATGCTGCGCCCGCCAATCACCAATTTCAGGAACCGGTAAAGGTTCGTCAACTTGCTGCAAGGCTGAAAAATACGGCACCTTCATTCGGGGTTGGTCGTTACAACTCCAACACATGAAAACGATAAACAAAATACAATAACGCATCCCTCTTTTTTAATCCTAACGCAAAACCAACTGAAAAAAGTGCAGCGACTTTAATGAATATCCGCCAAAACGGCGTTTCTATTTCATTTTTACTTCTGATTTTCAGCCATTTTGACAGCCTAAACCAAATGGAATGCTTATTGACAAACACTATTTGACGTTTTCAAAACGTTTATTCCACAACACACAAAGGAGAACAATACCATGAATTTAAAAAACTTAACCATTAAGTCCCAAGAAGCGCTGCAACAAGCCCAACAAATTGCACAAGCCTACGGACACCAGCAACTCGAAAACGAACATCTTTTCAAAGGAATTTTGGAGGTTGATGAAAACGTGACGCCTTTTCTATTGAAAAAGCTAAACGTGAATGTCGAGTTGTTTCAACGCATTTTAGACAGCACTCTACAAAGCTTTCCCAAAGTTTCAGGGGGTGACATCATGCTGTCCCGTGAGGCCAATTCCGCTTTAACTGAAGCGGGAACCCTCGCGAAGAAAATGAACGATGAATACATTTCGATCGAACATTTAGTCCTCGCCATCTTTAAGTCCAAAAGTAAAATCGCCCAAATCCTAAAAGACCAAGGTGTTACCGAAAAAGGATTAGAAGCCGCTATCGCTGAATTACGAAAAGGCGAACGCGTTACTTCAGCATCGGCAGAGGAAACCTACAACGCCTTAAATAAATATGCCAAAAACCTGAATGAGTTAGCCCGAACTGGGAAACTCGACCCTGTCATTGGTCGCGATGAAGAGATTCGACGCGTATTGCAAATCCTCACCCGACGTACCAAAAACAACCCGATGTTGATTGGCGAACCCGGTGTAGGGAAAACCGCCATCGCCGAAGGTCTCGCCCATCGTATTGTCGATGGTGATGTACCTGAGAATTTAAAAGATAAAATCGTCTTTTCACTCGATATGGGTGCCTTAATCGCTGGGGCAAAATACAAAGGGGAATTTGAAGAACGCCTGAAATCCGTTGTCAAAGAAGTCACCTCCGCTGAGGGAGATATCGTTTTGTTTATTGACGAAATCCACACCCTTGTAGGTGCTGGTGGCGGTGACGGTGCTATGGATGCGGCCAATATTTTAAAACCGGCCTTAGCACGCGGCGAACTCAGAGCGATTGGTGCTACTACTTTAGACGAATACCAAAAATATTTTGAAAAAGATAAAGCACTCGAACGCCGTTTTCAAAAAGTCAATGTAGACGAACCCGATACGGAGAGTGCCATTTCAATCCTAAGGGGTATCAAAGAGAAATACGAAACCCACCACAAAGTGCGCATCAAAGACGACGCTATTATTGCGGCGGTCGAACTCTCACAACGCTACATTACCAATCGTTTTCTACCCGACAAAGCCATTGACTTAATGGACGAAGCCGCTTCCAAACTGCGTATGGAAATCAATTCCAAACCCGAAGAATTGGATGTACTCGATCGTAAAATCATGCAGTTGGAAATCGAGATCGAAGCGATTAAACGCGAGCAAGATGAAACCAAGTTAAAGTCGTTAGGATTGGATTTGGCCAACTTAAAAGAAGAGCGCAATGAGATCTTTGCCAAATGGAAATCAGAAAAAGAAGTTGTAGAAAACATCCAAAATGTAAAGCAAAACATCGAGGACTATAAACTGGAGGCCGAGCGTGCCGAACGGGAAGGCGATTATGGAAAAGTAGCCGAATTGCGCTATGGGAAAATCAAAGAAGCCCAAGAACAACTCAATGCACTACAAAACCAATTGCAAGAAAATCAAAAGGGCGATTCCTTAATCAAAGAAGAAGTGACCCATGATGATATCGCCGAAGTGGTAGCCAAATGGACGGGGATTCCTGTTACCAAAATGCTGCAAAGCGAACGCGAGAAGTTGTTGAAATTAGAAGACGAACTCCACAAACGTGTGGTGGGTCAAGAAGAAGCCATTGCAGCCATCAGTGATGCTGTACGCCGCAGTCGGGCCGGATTACAAGACGCCAAAAAACCGATTGGTTCCTTCCTATTCTTAGGAACTACTGGTGTCGGGAAAACCGAATTGGCGAAAGCCCTTGCCGAATACCTTTTTGACGATGAAAATGCCATCACCCGTATCGACATGAGTGAATACCAAGAACGCCACAGCGTGAGTCGTTTAGTAGGTGCACCTCCCGGTTATGTGGGTTATGATGAAGGCGGTCAATTGACCGAGGCTGTGCGCCGAAAACCGTACAGTGTGGTGTTGTTGGACGAAATTGAAAAAGCGCATCCCGACACGTTTAACATCTTGTTGCAAGTCTTGGACGAAGGGCGTTTAACCGACAATAAAGGACGCTTAGCTGACTTTAAAAATACCATCATCATCATGACTTCGAATATGGGTAGTGCGATTATACAAGAAAAGTTCGAGAACCTCAAAGGCAGCATTGAAACGGCCGCCGAATTGGCCAAAGTGGAAGTGCTTGGCTTACTAAAACAAACCGTGCGCCCCGAGTTTTTGAACCGAATTGATGAGATTGTAATGTTTACGCCGTTGACCCAAGATAATATTCGCCAAATCGTGCATTTGCAACTGAAACAGGTCACTAAAATGTTGGCACAACAACACATCACTATGGATGCCACTTCTGAGGCAGTTGATTATTTGGCGGCCAAAGGCTACGATGCCGAATTTGGTGCGCGACCGGTGAAACGGGTGGTACAACGCGAAGTCTTGAATCAATTATCCAAAGAAATATTAGCCGGAACCATCACCACCGACAGCATCATCCTATTGGATAGCTTTGATGGCAAATTGGTCTTCCGCAATCAATAAGTAAGAATAAAAAGGTTGGTTGATTTGAAAACCTAACGTGCACTTCGGTGTGGGTTAGGTTTTTTTATTGGGGCGCGCCCCGTGACGTATTGCTTCAACTATAACCCACTACAACGGGT
>JBDKGM010000092.1:0-11770 GCA_039798185.1 Bacteroidota bacterium | reverse complement strand
TAATTAATCTATTCATAAAAATCTATTTGATTGTAATCGATTCTTAGTTTTTTAAAATTACTGGTAACGTTTTGCTGTTACCATATAGTTGCGATTTCTGAGCACTTCACTGTCAACCAAGCACAAACTTTGATAGAAGCACAAAGCTTGATTTAATCACTGAACCGCCACTTTTGGGTAGGTGCTGTTATAGCCAGTTAATTTTTTAATGTCTCAATTTGTTTTAATCTGTTAACTCCAAATTTTACCGCGAAATATCTTAATTTGTCAAACTTAGTTTTATTCTGAGATATTTCTTTTAAGTGACTTTTTCGCTTAATTTCTGACAAGTTATTCGGCAGACATTGAGAAATTAATTTGTCTAATTCATTGAGTGTTTCCTTTTTTACTATTTTTTCTACTCGTTTAATTTCTATGAGAAGTTGCTCGTCAATATTGTCTGAAATTTTTTTCTCTAAAAAGTCTTCAAATATTTCATTTACAAGTTTAGGGCCTACAAATATTTCTTTTCCTTCTAGTTTAAAAGAGTATAAATTCATTCTCGCAATTGCTTTAATTGTAATACCAATAAAAATTGCAGTTTTCCATTTATTTTCATTGACGTCAAAAGAATTTATTTTAAGCTCTCCGTTGAATATGAGTAAATTAATTAATAAACAGACAATTGAAAAATATAATCCATACCAAATTAAATATCCTTTTTTGCGCAATAAAATATTATGATTTAATTTATATTTTCCAAAAAGCACTTCTGAAGTACTTAGTAAAAATGTTATCATAATCGAACAGATGATATGAAAGTTGTTTGTTAAAATTTCCATATCACTTTTTGGCTTTATCTGTTAATTCAATTTTTTCAAAGTTCTCTTTATTCTTTAAGAAACCCTCTGAATTAAAAAAGCGAAGAACTTCTTTTAACTCGTGTATAGTTAAACCAGAGAGTATTGATAACTTCTCAATACTTATTGCTTCTGATTGTTTTAACAGAATTGTCGCAACCTTGTTGTAATGATAATGGTCTGTCATTGTCTGTCTTTTATTAATTGGCTATAACGTTTGGCTAAGTCTGATTTATTTTAATCTAATCGCAAATTAAAAATAATTCTACAACCGTCATTAGGTTTTTTTCTGTTTTTCGTGAGTATTTTTCCTATACCTCAAAAATAAGGCGTTGTGCGGGAGTAATTTTACGGGTTTCCGCAAAAGGGCAATAAAAGATTTGGGGAGGTGGGTGTACTGCTATTTCGGGATGAAGTAGAACGGTGTAAAGTTGGGGTAGGATTTAGCGTAAAATAAAGTGGCATGTTGTGCAACGCGTAGGCCTGTTATGTATACCAAATTCCTGCTGCACCGCGCGAAAATGCGGCTTAGCCCTAGCAAAGGCAGGGCAAAGGCATGGATAAAGCATGGATACAGCATGCGAAAGGCATGAAAAACGGCAGCTGAAAAGCCATCGAAAACCATCGAAAAGTATAAAAAACCATCGAAAAATGAGGACTCCTTATGCCGTAAAAAAGCGTTGGGAGGAACTATACTTTTTTTGCATTGGCTGAGTTCCGTTTCGTTTTTTCGATGTGAATGGAACAAACTTTGAAACGGGTTGCTAAGCTGCTGAGTGGCTGAGTGGCTGAGATTCAGAGTGGGTGGGGTGCTTATCAGCGCGGGAGACTTCGCAGCTCGGTCTTTAAAATTTTGAAATGATTTGCCTTTTATCCATTAGTAAAATATTAAAGTCTTTAGAGCTGTTAAAGAGCACTATTTTTTCTTCAAACTTAGCTATGAATGAGTACGGTTGATAATTTCCACTTTCAATATAAATTAATTTTGTGTTGTCAGTTTCGCCTGCATCAATCAAATAAAAGTTGTTTTTGTCTTTGAAAACCAATGCACAATTCGCATTTACCATTAAACAATAATAGTAATCATTAGTAGTAAAAAGGAGTTTTTTAGGACTGTCGTGAAGTTTATATTCAAATACAAATTGATTGTTTTGCCAATACGATTCAATGCCGAAAAAGTCTTCTTTATGAATGTCTATTTTGTTTTTAATCACTTGGTTAACTATTGAAGATTCGCTTTCAAAAATTTCGTTTAATAGTTGTTTTGAAATTGCATCAATGAAAAAGACTTTTTCATTATCATCAAATCTATTTTTTAATTTAATAGGATTAAGTTTGTCAGATAATTTATTTCGATTTGTAATTGAATATTCTACAAGCTTTAGAACATTAATAATGTCAATTCTATTTGCATTAATTCTGATTGATAAACCGTTGTTTGTACTCTTTGCATTATACATTCTATCAAGCCCAGCCATGAATTGGTAACTTGTATTATTGTTTTCAAACTTATAAATGTCTTCAGAATATATATCTACATAATCATTTATATATTCAATGAACAATGTGTCCTTGAATGATAAATTTGCACATATTTTTTCAGATAAATTTCCGATTATCTTTATTTTTTCAATGTCAGAATATTTGAAGCCTGTTTGGAGAAAAACTTTGACATTTCCATATTTTTCATTTATCAATAAGTCTTTATGTATTGACGCATTGCTAATATTGAAAATAAATAAAATGATTAAAGCAATATGGTTTTTCATAATAGGAATAAGCTTTCGTAAAACGGTTGGCGAAGTCTGATTTGTTTTTAATCTAATGGCAATTTATAAATTATTCTACAACCGGCATTAGGTTTTTTAGAGCTGCTGAGTTGCTGAGCTTCTAAGCGGCTGAGCTTCTGAGCTTCTGAGCGGCTGAGTGGGTGGGCTGCTGGGGAGTTCGGGAGAATTCACAGAGCTGGGCTTCTGAGTTGCTGAGGAGTTGGTCGGGTTATAATTTTCTGCCCATAAATTCCTCAACAAGTTTTATGAGATTAATAAATGTGTTTAATTCATCTACTTCAGGAAATTTTCTTAAGTAGCTTTCAGGGTTACTGTAAATTATGGTTTTATTTTCGTTAGGTGTCTTTATCCTTATTACGTAACTTACTCCATCTACAATTGTTAATAATGATTTTTGTATAAAGTATTCGCCTTCTTCATTTACTAAAGTTTTCATTTCTAATTTATATTTAAAATATTCCATTTTTTCGGGTATATATTGAATATTTGAAATCAATATATTTAACCATAAAAGTTCAGTGTCTTTAGATTTGTCAACTTCAATATTTACTATTTTGTTGGGTTCACCTAAGTAAATTTCATAGCAGTTAATTTTGTAATTTTTGTTTATGCTGTCATACGACATTACAAATACGGATCTGTAATTGGTAATTTCTATTCTTTTGTAAATCCTAATTTCTGATTTATTCTTTAATGTTTCATCTAAGCCAAGTATTTTGTCGATTTCCTTATATTCTTGGGAATGACTTGTAATCGAAATAAGTGCTAAAAAAAGAAAGAAGAATTTTTTCATCAGTTTTGGATTTAAGGAAGCGGGTTACTGAGTTACTGAGTGGCTGAGCTTCTGAGAGGCTGAGCTGCTGAGTTGCTGAGTTGCTGAGCTTCTGAGAGGGTGGGGTGCTATGAAGTCGGGAGACTTCGCAGAGTGTGAGAGTTGGGAGGCTTCGTAGAGTGGGGAGCGCAGGGAGCAAAAGCGCAAAACTCGATATCCGACGTGCTTACTTTTATTCATAGATTTGAATCAATACGTCTGTTGGTATGTTCAGCCGCTCATGAAGTTGACGTATCATTTCCAGTGAAAGTTTTCTTTTTCGGTTTAAGATTTCACTTGCTCTACTTTTCAAGCCAATAATTTTTGCTAAGTCGTTTTGATTATAACCCATTTGTTCCATTCTGAACTTGATTGCCTCAATTGGATCCGGTAATTCAATTGGGAAATGCTCATTTTCATATTGGTCAATAAGAATTCCGAGTACTTCAAGTTCATCACTTTCTGGAGTTCCGGGCATTGCGTCAAAGATTGTTTCTAATCTTTCCAAAGCTTGATTATAATCGTTTTCGTTTCTTATAGGTTTAATTTCCATAGCTTTTAAATTTCGTTAGCGTTAATCTTATCGTATTCAGCATGCGTACCGATGAATCGAATCCAAATCATTTGATGGTTATAATTTATTCTAACAATTAATCTGTAGTTATTTCCTTTTATATTGAATACAATACGATTGTTATTTAAAATACTCGCACTTGGATATTCTTTTTTTACGTCATTTGGAGTTTTCCATTCCGCATTACTAGTTTCTTGAAACCAAGATTTTAGTTGTTGTTCTGTATCAGCATGAGCTTCCCAAAAATCACGCAATATTTTTTTCGAAATTATTCTCAACGCTTTAAATTTCTTTCAAAGATATACAAAAGTTCCCAAATTGGGAATCGTTGGTAAGTTATTTTTTCAGTGCCCAATTTGCTTCTATCGGGCTAATGGTGGGTTTTTCTAGAGCTTCTGAGTTGCTGAGTTGCTGAGCTTCTGAGCGAGGTAGGGCTATAGGCGAATTCAGGCGTTTGTTTCAGGCGTTGGATTGGTTCTTAAAAGTACAAAAAAAACCGAAGCATGGGTTGTGCTTCGGTTGCTCTTTTGTATTGAACTTATTTTGTCTTTAACTGCGGGGGGTATTCCGCTAGGATTTGAGTGACAAACTGCTTGATGTTTTCGTCTTTTTTCTCGGTGCGTTTGGTGAGTTCGCCTTCGCCGACGCCTTGCCAGATTAATTCTTTGGTTTTGGCATCTACGATATTGATGGTTAAAACGCCTTCGGTGTAGCGGTAGGTCGAATTGTATCCGCCGCCCCACATCCAAGGGTTCCAGCCCCAACCCCAACCGAAGCCCCAGTTGTTGTTGTAGACATTCACTTGTTCTTTTTCTTTGGTGAAAAAGGATACGAGCACATCGGGTGTGTCACTTTTGGTAAATCCTTTGGCACTCATCGTTTCATCGATGGAGCGGAGGATTCTGCGCTTGTCTAGATCGGAGATCTCGGCTTTGTCGATGACCGATTTTTGATAGGCGTAGGTTTTGAATTGGTCAAATTTGACATTCTGATCATAGTCGGCATTGACATGAACAGCACTACAGGACGTTAGGAATAACGCCAAAACTGCGGAAAATAAAAATAGTTTTTTCATAACAATTGGTATTTAAAGTGCAGCTTGTTCCTGCGTGGAATTTCGCTACAACAAGGTTTCGTCCACCAAATTGGGAAGGGTTACTTTTAAAAGGGGTTCCACTTCCATTGCGCGTTTGATTGCAAAGATAGCGCCTTCGTTGCGAGCCCAGCTGCGGCGGGAAATTCCGTTATTCACGTCCCAGAACAGCATGGATTTCAGGCGTCTATCGCTATCGGCACTACCATCAAGAACCATACCAAAACCACCGTTCATTACTTCGCCCCAGCCAACACCTCCACCGTTGTGGATGGATACCCAAGTGGCTCCTCGGAAACTGTCGCCAATCACGTTGTGAATAGCCATGTCGGAGGTAAAACGGGAGCCGTCGTAGATGTTGGATGTTTCGCGGTAGGGTGAGTCGGTACCGGATACATCGTGGTGGTCGCGACCGAGAATGACGTAGCCAATTTCGCCACGGGCAATGGCTTGGTTAAAGGCTTCGGCAATTTTCATACGGCCTTCGGCATCAGCATACAAGATGCGGGCTTGTGAGCCGACCACTAATTTATTTTCTTGTGCCCCTTTGATCCATTGGATGTTATCGGCCATTTGTTGGCGAATTTCCTCGGGGGCGGTTTCCATGATTTTTTCTAATACGGCACAGGCGATCGCGTCGGTTTTCTTTAAATCTTCTGGATCTCCGGAAGCACACACCCAACGGAAGGGTCCGAACCCATAATCAAAACACATCGGTCCCATGATGTCTTGGACGTAGCTTGGGAACTTGAATTCGCGTCCTAGTGTAGGATGGTCGTTCATGACATCGGCACCGGCACGGGATGCTTCTAGGAGGAAGGCATTTCCATAGTCAAAGAAATAGGTGCCTTTGGCGGTGTGTTTGTTGATGGCTGTAGCGTGACGACGGAGTGTTTTTTGCACTTCTTCACGGAACTTCTCGGGTTGGTTGGCCATCAAGGCATTGGATTCCTCAAAGCTATACCCCATAGGATAGTAGCCGCCCGCCCATGGATTGTGGAGCGAGGTTTGGTCAGAACCCAAATCGATGTGGATATTGTCTTGGTCGAAGCGTTCCCATACATCGACAATGTTGCCGAGGTAGGCGATGGATACTACTTCTTTGTTTTCTTGGGCTTTGCGAACGCGGGTAACGAGTTCGTCGATGTTTTCAATAATCTCATGAATCCAGCCTTGTTCGTGGCGGATGCGGGTGATTTTTGGGTTGACTTCGGCACATACGGTGATACAACCGGCGATGGTTCCTGCTTTGGGTTGTGCGCCACTCATTCCGCCAAGGCCCGAGGTCACGAATAAGTTACCGCTGGGGTTTTTCTTGATTTTTCGGAAGCCGTTGAGTACGGTAATGGTGGTTCCGTGTACGATACCTTGGGGTCCGATGTACATATAACTCCCCGCGGTCATTTGTCCGTATTGGGTTACGCCAAGGGCATTGAATTTTTCCCAATCATCGGGTTTGGAATAGTTGGGGATCATCATACCGTTGGTCACGACAACGCGGGGTGCGTCTTTGTGTGATGGGAAGAGCCCCATAGGGTGACCGGAATACATGACGAGTGTTTGCTCGTCGGTCATTTCGGCCAGGTATTTCATAGTGAGGCGGTATTGTGCCCAGTTTTGGAACACGGCACCGTTACCTCCGTAGGTAATTAATTCGTGGGGGTGTTGTGCTACGGCATAATCCAGGTTGTTTTGGATCATGAGCATAATGGCTTTGGCTTGTTCGCTTTTTCCGGTGTATTCGGAAATCGGACGTGCATACATGCGGTAGTCGGGGCGTAGGCGGTACATGTAGATGCGGCCGTAGGTTTCCAGCTCCTGTTTGAACTCGGGTAGGAGTTCGGCATGTTGGTGGGGTTCGAAATAGCGTAACGCGTTTTTAAGCGCTAATTTTTTTTCTTCCTCGGTTAGGATTTCCTTGCGTTTGGGCGCGTGATTAATTTGCGGTTCGTACGGTTTGGGTTGGGGTAGTACCGCGGGAATTCCTTCGAGTAGTTGTTCGTGAAAGGTCATTTTTAGTTCTTGGGTTTGTTGGTTTGTTTGGTACGAATGGTTCCGGTGCTTTTGTCAAAGCCGTAGGGGCAGTGGCGGCAGCCGGATTTGCAACAGTATCCGCGTTTCAGGTGGTAGTGTTCGGTGAATACGCGATAGCCTTCTGGACTGAGGTAATAATCGACACCTTCCACGAGATTATTTGGATTGAGTTGTTCATTCATAACTACAAAATTAACAACTTTGCAGGAATGAAAGTCATCGTTTCCAAATATTTAACGCCTGTTGGATTTCGGGCGCTTACGATTTATCCTTTTGTGTTTCTTCGGGAGGCAAAAGACAAGGATGACGTGGTGTTGCTCCATCATGAGCGTATCCATTTGCATCAACAAAAAGAGCTGTTGTGGGTGTTTTTCTTTTTGTGGTATGGGTTGGAGTTTATGGTGCGTTGGATGCGATTGCGGAATAAACATGCCGCTTATAGGGCGATTTGTTTTGAGCGGGAAGCGTACCAAAACGAAAAAGACCTTCACTTTTTAGAGCGAAGGCCTTTTTGGAATTTTATGTGTTTTATTAGAAAATAATCTTGTTGGATGTTTGCGTGCCGTTGGATAGTTGGGTTTGAATAATTAGCGGCACGTTGTTTTTAGGGAGATTTGTCAGTTCGACAAGGGTCTCATTTTTTCCATCAAATTTACCGATACATCTTCCGACCATATCAAATACGGTTACGGATTGGATAGCGATTGCAGAAGATTGAACGGAAATGGATGCAGCACCGCTCACGGTAACTTCATTGGCGTTTGCTATTTCTTCTTGACGCGGGTTGTAATCGTAGATAATGATAAAGCGGTTAAGGCGCACACC
Source organism: Bacteroidota bacterium (assembly GCA_039798185.1). Taxonomy (GTDB): domain Bacteria; phylum Bacteroidota; class Bacteroidia; order Flavobacteriales; family Flavobacteriaceae; genus Flavobacterium. The sequence continues at coordinate 3,804 of JBDKGM010000092.1, read as the reverse complement.
ACTGGTGTTATAGAAACGGTAGGGACCATTTTTCAGGTTGTGAATAACGTTTAGATCTTTATCGCGGATGAAGATGTTTTGGGTTTGGAATACACCGTCGACGGCTGCTAGCGCGATATTGTAGAAACCAGCAGTTGGTGTAACGATACCTACGGGAACTTCATCCATGGTGTTAAATGGAAGCGCACGTCCTTGAATTTGGAATTTATCGTTGCCTATCAATGTGAAGATACTCATGGCGCCTGTTGTTAAGGTGTTGCTGTCAAAGAAGTTGTCTTTGCCTGCTGTGGCCCCTTGCACATAGCCGATAAGCGTACGATCAGAGGTCAAGTTACTATTTACGATATCCAACCAAAAGCGATGGCGTTCGATGTTGGTGTTCACTGGCGGTTCGATGATATAGTCGGATGTACGGTAGAAATTACTGTTGTCATAAGTGTTACTACGTAAACCGTTGTTGAACGTTACTACATCCGTAGCTGCGGGTCCGTCAATCATTTGTACGAAGAACCCTTGTCCGGCGCCAATAAAATAGTCGCTGGACGCGGCAGGACAGCAGCTGGTTCCAGTGAAATTATAGGTCAGGTAATCGCCTGGTGAATAATTGTATTGGTAGGTATTATAGAACGGACTTGAAATTTGGGCGGGAAGAGTACCGTGGGTCCAAATCTTAATATTCCCCATAATTTTTGTTCGGTTATTGAACAAGAACTGGCTCGCACGAATGGACGAGGGATAAGGGTTACCGAGTAAGTTCCAGTTGTCACTGTAGTTGTTGATTTCGGTGCCGTTTGTTCCCGTATGGTAGCCGGTATTGGTATCCGATCCACGTGAGATGGATGCTGTGATTGTACCGTTATTGGGAACGCCAGTGAAGGTGTTGACCAAAAGTGAAGGCGCAGTGTTGTTGAATGAATCGGGTCCACGCGCGATATACCCACGTGCGGTAGTCATGATGTTGCCAACCGCCATTTCCCAGTTCCCTTGACCACCGTTGGTATTGGTGATGGTTGGGTTCCATTTCCAGATGTATCCAGTTGGTGTAGGTGCACCGATGTTGTTGGTATTAAAACCGGCAACGGGAGATGACCAGTATACATAGTCGTATTTACGGATGTTTGCGTTACGTGTATAGTTGATATTGCCGGTATTGGCAACATTATTTATTTGTACTAGGCTCGCGTTGTTTTGGATGTTAAACGCTGCGGTAGCTTCCACATTCACCCAATCGGTAACGGTGATGGAGTTGTTTGAATTTACGGTAAGCGTTGCGCCATTTCGTATAGTAACATTCCCGGCATACGCTTGGTAATTGCTTCCAGAAATGATCGGATTATTGGCGGTGACTGGAATAATAACACAGTCGTCATAATCGGGTATCGATAAATTTGGAGTCCAGTTATTTGCTTTATTCCAATCCGAATCAACAGAACCATTCCAAATGCGTTGGTGTTCAACGTTTACGGTTGTATCATCGATGATATCCATGATGGTTCCGTTACAGAAGGTATACCGAATACGGGCTGTATAGGTGGTGGTTGCGGTAGGACAAACGCTTAATGTTGGTGATGTACCAACTACGGGTCCGCTCGTTCCTGCTCCTTCAAACCAAGTAATGGTAGTGATGGAAGGTCCTGCAGGCATAAAGCGCCAAGCTTCATTGGTTGTAGTCCAGTCAGGGTCGAGTGAGTTTCTGTTGGGAGCGACTACGGCTTGTGTTGCGGTATTGTTTTGAATACCGATTACCGCATTACCGCTATTCCATGAGGAACACACACGTTTTTCTTTTATATATACATCAATGATGTTGGTGTTTTCGTATAAAACGATCATCCCTGTATACATTAGGTTATTACAAGTAGAAGAGAACATGGGTACATCATTCCAACCGATGATCATAGCACGACAACCAGAAGGCATGGTTACTAATTCCCAGCCTACTTCACCGCCTACACTTGGATCAATGTCGTGGTATGCACCAAAAATTGTATTCAGGAATAGGGAGGTACTTGGTAAGTTATTGCTAAACGACCAATTGCTGTAGCCGTTAGGGGTATTGTTTGTGGTATTGAAGGATACTACACCATTGGATCCGATTAGGAGTTGGTTGTAAGTATTTCCATAGAAGCAGAAGTTGAATGGTAGCGAAATTAATCCCGACCAAACGTCATCTACATTGATGCTTACTGAATTAGCTAAACAACCGTATTGGTAGGGTGGTGCATAGGGGATAGATTGTACGGTATAGGTTGACGTGTCGCCTAAATTTTTAAAAGTAGCTTCAATATCTGTACAGGTTGAGGTACCACAAGAATAGATTGGATTTGGGTCTAAACCGTTGAGTCCGAGTCCGCCTGCAACATTGGTTGGACACCCTGTTGAGTTGTATCCATTTCCGGTACCTGGAGTACAAGGCGTGGTTACACAGATGGAGAATGTTCCTTGTCCGGCACCTGATGAAAAACTATAGACACGTACGTAGTAGATGGTTCCGATTGTTAATCCGGTAAGTGTAATTCCTTCATTTAAAGTTCCAGTGGTTGCGTTTACACAGTTCATAGAAGTTAAGCTACCACAAGATCCGCTAAAAATTTCTAAAACGACATTGGTCATTGAGCCGGGTGTAACGGCCACTCTATGGTTTGTATCATAGGCTTCGAATGTAAACCAAACATCGTCATCGGCAGTTCCTGCACAACCTGTTAATGAGGAAGTTGCGCCTGATGTTGTGCCATTTGAAGAGATGGTACAATTTGTAGTAGGGTTAACAGAAAGCGCTATAGCATTTGCACAGTTGTCATTAGAAGGTGGTCCGGGAGTGGTGACACAAATTCCGAAGGAACCGTTGTTGTCATTTCCATATTCCCAGAAGCGCACATAAATTGTAGCGCCGGGTGTTAAGCCAGTCGCTGTTAAAGACGGCATTAGTCCGTTGGCACTGGAATCGTCGTCACACGAATGTAAGTTCAGCGTTCCGCAGTTTCCGGTATAAATTGCCAAGCCGCCATCGGTTAGTGTTCCGGTTTGCGTATCGATAGTTACGATTCCTGTTGAAGGGACAACGACTTTGAACCAAATATCGCTACCTAAATAATTGGCACAGCCGGGTGCGGGAGCGCCTGTACTGGCAGTTGCGCCGGAATTGGTATAGGTTGTATAATTACATAGGGTTGTTGGGGTAAGTGTAATGGCGCCTGCACAATCATCGTTAGTTGGTGCGGGTACTGGGCAATTTATGGTAAAACTCACATTGCCTCCGGTGCTGCTTTCAGGATCGAGTAATAGGTAGTATTGCACACCTGCGATCATTGTGAAACCGGCGCTGGTAGAAGCACCAGTTAAGTCGTCGATACATGTCCATCCTGTTCCGCTACAACCTCCAGAAGCGGCTTTGATTTGATAGTCGATATAGCCAAATGAGGACGATTGAATGATAGTATACGAACCAGTTACCGCAGGAGTAAAGGTGTAGATGATTTCTTTTCCAGGTGTTGTAAATCCACAGGCAGAAGTTCCATACACTCCATTTCCAGAGGCGATGGTAGCTGTTGTTGAAGTGCCGCAAGCAGCAATGTTGCTAATGCTGCTACAGGGATTGAATGCGGGAGTACAGGTGCGTGAGATAGTAAAGTTACCCGTAGTTGTTCCGGTTGTCCAATAGGCGATGTATACATAATAGGTAATGCCTACTGAGGTGACAAAATTATAGGTTTCGGTACCACCAGAACCACTAGAATCTTGACAAGTTAAGTTGGTGAACGAACCACAAGAACCGCTTGAGATTGACATTTCATGGTCAAAACC
>JBDKGM010000091.1:0-14139 GCA_039798185.1 Bacteroidota bacterium | reverse complement strand
TTACATTTCCAGGAATATCAAATGCGTAAGCATACCAACCATCAGCAGCTACTACAGGTGCCAATTGAACAGAGCGATTTACTGTTCCTAAAAGTGTTCCTCCAGCAGCACTGGTTGTGTTGTAATATACTTTAATGTTATCCGCATCTGTTGGATACCCAGAGTCACGGAACATTTTTAATTTAACGCGATATGTTGCACCGGCAAAGGTAATTGCTGGTGAAGTTAAGCGACCCGTTCCATTTGCTGGGATATTATACGAGTTAAAACGTGCCATACCTGCACCTGCAAATGGCGAACATACAGGAGCACCTCCGGTTGTTCTTCTCGCCCAAGCACTAATTGTGGTACCAGCATCGCTAGTCGTTGTAGTCGTTGTCCATCCTAAAGCTGAGTCAAAATTTTGAGAAGCAATTATCTGTGCTTGCCCCAAAATAGAAACCAAAAGGAATGCAAAAAGTAAAGTAGTTTTTTTCATTGTTTGGTAAAGGTTAATCGTTTGTAAGTTTGTGTTTTTATAAAAGTTGCACAATTTTAAGAAAATAAAATAGATAAACAGCTATCAATCAAGGCTTTTTTTAAATACTATGTGTTAAAATTTGAACGATTTACAATTTGTTTGGCAGTCTTTGTTAAATGTTTATATTTGTACACTCACTTGGGGATGTAGCTCAGTTGGCTAGAGCGCTACGCTGGCAGCGTAGAGGTCGTGGGTTCGAGCCCCATCTTCTCCACAAAAAAACCGAAACTCAACAGTTTCGGTTTTTTTATTTATCGTTTGCGTTCGTCTGCTAATTCTCCAGCCACTTTTTCAAGTTCGGCATACCAATTTTCTCCAAATCGGCGAATCAAAGCTTCCTTTACAAATTTATAGACAGGAACTTGCAGCTCCTTTCCGAGTGAACAAGCATCATCACAGATATCCCAACGGTCATAATTTACAGCTGCAAATTCGGAGAAATCTTTGATTCGAATCGGATACAAATGACAAGAAACGGGTTTTTTCCAATCAACTATTCCTTCATTGTAGGCTTGTTCAATGGCGCACAAAGCAGTATCGCCATCAAAAATAACATAGGCACAATCTTTATTATCGATTAATGGCGTTTCTAAATCCTGTTCTGTGCCTACCACCCAAGTACCAAGGCGCTCAATGGCTTCAATGCCTTCCGGACGCAAATAAGGTTTTACTTTGGGATAAATGGCTTGAAGAATTTCTGTTTCCTCTTTGGACAAAGGCGCACCGGCATCACCATCTACACAGCAAGCACCTTTACAAGCTGTAAGATTGCACACAAAATCTTTTTCGAGTATATCTTCCGATACGATGGTTTTTCCCAGTTGAAACATAATATTTTCTTTGGCACAAAGATATTACTTTCTTCCCATAGAAAACGATTGACTGTCCACTGAACACTGCACACTGAACACTGTTTACTGTAAACTGCCCACTGCAAACTGCAAACTGCGCTAAGGATAGTAGTGGAAAGCCCGGATGCGGAGGAACGGAGCAACGGACTTGCAACGGATAGCCTGACCCCGAAAAGACGGGCGTGCATTCGAAATCATTCACTTCATCGGGGGAGCGCCCAAAACCTTGTCAATCAGCTTTGTAAAATTTAACTTGAATTTAAAATTTACCCCATTTTTTATAGTGTACTTTTGCAAAAAATTTCGAAACGTATGTTAGGACTGGATTTTAAGGAAATTGTTACCATTGGAATGGTGTTGTTTGCGGTGATAGATATCGTAGGGACGATTCCGATAATTGTGGATTTACGTCAAAAATTCGGGCATATTGAGTCGGAGAAAGCCTCTTTGGCCGCGGGAATCATTATGATTACCTTTTTGTTTGCGGGTGAAGGATTTTTGAAATTGATTGGCACCGATGTTCACTCGTTTGCTGTAGCCGGATCGTTTGTACTTTTCTTTTTAGCGTTGGAAATGATTTTAGGAATCCGAATTTACAAAGAGGAAGCCAATACTTCTGCCTCCATTGTTCCCTTGGCTTTTCCGCTGATTGCGGGTGCCGGAACGATGACAACGTTGCTATCACTTCGCTCGCAATATGCTTCTATCAACATTGTCATTGCGATTGTTTTGAATATCATTTTGGTGTATGCGGTTTTAAAATCTTCGTCGAAAATTGAAAAACTTTTGGGTAAAAACGGATTGGGTGTGATCCGTAAAACCTTTGGTGTAGTGCTTTTGGCGATTGCTGTAAAATTATTTGCTTCGAATGTTAAAGCGCTCTTTGTATAGCCGAGAAATTTTTAACTTTACACCCTTAATTTGAAATATGAAACTTTTTACCACACTATTACTTTTCGTAGCTATTGCCTTAATTGTAGTCAATGTTGTTCAATTGGACTTTAACCATCCTTTTGAAGGCAATAGTTTGGTTGCGCTTATTGGTATTGTAGCTTCTTTTTGTGCGGTTTTCATTCTTTTGATTTTCAAGATGTCGAAGAAAATCGAAGAAAAAATGAAAAACTAATTTTATGTTTGATGTCTTGATTATTGGCGGAGGAGTTTCGGGCATGTCGTGCGCCTTGGTATTGGGTTCGGCCCACAAAAAACCATTTGCCACCACTAAAAAAATAGGAATTTTTACCCACCAGAAAGCCTCTTCTTTGCAAGATGCAGTATTCAATAATGCTTACGGAATCCCCGCGGGAACATTAGGCGCCACTTTATTAACGGAAAGTACGGCACAGCTCAATAGTCTCTACCCGCATGTACTTCAAATTCCAAACGAAAAAATAGTTCGCATCGAAGGGGACTATCCGCATTTTACGGTTTATAGCGCGGACGGAAAAACTTACGAAACGGAAAATGTTGTCCTAGCAATTGGCGCAGGAAATCCGTTTACAATTAGCGGGTTGGAAGAATTTGAACAACCGCATCAAAAAGCGAATCCCGAGAAAAACCGATTACAACTCCGAAACACCGATCATTTGGTAAAACCGGGGGTATATGTTTGTGGTACGTTAGCGGGCTGGCGAAGTCAATTGCCGATTGCTGCTGGTAGTGGCGCGTCGGTGGCGACAGACATTCTTACGCAATGGAATGCGGGACAACCCGTACAAATCCACGACAGTACGCGAGTAAAATCTTAGTTATTTTTTTAACGCTTTTTGAATCATAGCATCCGACTTTAATAAAAGGCGGTAGTAGCTTTCATCACCATATAATTGACGGGCAAATTCGGCTTGCACATACCGATTCACGAGTGCTTTACTTTGTGCTAATTTCAATTGCACGCCACTTTCTTCTAGGTATTTTTCAAATTTTGGCAGGTATGAATTGTCGTTTTGAATTGTTTTTAGAAACGCTTCAAACGGTAAGTTCAAATATAAATTTCGGTTGTGATCGAGTTGTTCAAAGACAAAGTGCCCTACGATACCCGTTTTTAAAATGTATTCCAAACTTTCTTCACCGTGTGCGGTTTCAATGGGAACAAAGACATCGGGAACAATTCCGCCACCGCCATAAACGATGCGCCCTTTTTTGGTTTTAAACTTCAATGAATCAGATATTTTGATTTTATCTTTTTCATACAATTCACCCGACTCAAATCGGTCTTCAAATTCTTTATAATACGACTCCGCATCGCCTTTTCGATAGGGTTTTTGAATGGAACGTCCACTTGGCGTATAATAGCGGGCAATGGTCAAACGCACCGCCGAACCGTCATCAAAATTCATTTCGCGTTGCACCAATCCTTTCCCAAAGGAACGACGACCAATGAGTAGTCCGCGATCATTATCTTGAATAGCGCCAGCTAAAATCTCACTGGCAGAGGCTGAATTTTCATCAATTAAAAGCGTAACCTTTCCGCGCTCAAACAAACCTTCATCGGTGGCGTAGGTTTTTTCAATAGTTCCTTTTTTATTTTTTGTAAAAACAATTAACTCGCCTTCTTTCAAGAGTTCGTCTGCTATTGCAATCGCCGATTCCATCACTCCACCTCCGTTTTCGCGCACATCAATGATTAACGATTGAATTCCTTTTTGTTTGAGTTGCAACAACGCCGTATGGAATTCACGGCCAGTGGTTTCCGAGAAACGCTCGATTTTTATATAGCCTGTATTTCCATTTAAAACGGTGGACACATCGACACTTTTCAGAGGAATTACATCGCGGATAACCTTTGTTTTAAAGGTTTTCTTGGTGGATTTCCGGTAAACAGTTAATACAACCTCTGAATTGGGTTCGCCTCGTAATTTGTTGTATAATTCTTCTGACTTTAATTTTTTGCCAAATAATTTTGTCCGATCTGCATACAAAATACGGTCACCTTCCACAATTCCAGCTTTGGCTGCTGGGCCATTTTCAATTGGTTTTATAACTGCAATGGAGTCGTTATAGGTGTAAAAATTTATACCCACACCCACGAAATCGCCTTTCATATTGTCGGCTAACAAAGTTTGTTCTTTGGGCGTAACGTAAACCGAATGGGGATCGAGACTGGCTAAAATATTGGTGACTGTCAAATCCACAATAGAATCGGTTTTCACCTCATCAACGTATTCATTGTCGATAAAATTTAGCAAGCGATTGAGTTTGGCACGGTAATCATTTTTGGCATAAGTACGCTCCACCGGATAATTTATCCAGCCTCCAATGACAATTCCAAGTGCAACACAGGAAAAGAATAAAAAAGGGATGTAGATCTTATTGATTTTCATACCCAAAATGTGTTTAGTTTTTTTCTAACGGAAAAATTCCGCGTTTTATTTTAGTCGAGTTCCGCTATTTGCAATACTTCGATACCTGCTTTTTCCAAAAAATCAATTCCTGATGTATCGCGGTAGCCGTTTTGATAGACAACCCGTTTGATTCCCGATTGGTGAATTAACTTGCTGCATTCTCTACAAGGTGACAGCGTGATATATAACGTGGCATTTTCACAAGATTGTGTGGAACGCGCTACTTTTGAAATGGCATTGGCTTCAGCATGCAAGACATACCATTTGGTCAAACCTTCTTCATCTTCGCAATTATTTTCAAAACCCGAAGGCGTTCCGTTGTACCCATCGGATATAATCATTCGATCACGAACAATAATGGCTCCGACTTGCTTCCGATGGCAATACGACAATTTACTCCATTCAGAAGCAATGCGCAAATAGGCTTTATCGTATTTGTTTAATTTTTCTTTTTTCATGGTAATCTATCGCTCAAATGTAGCGAATTTTCAATGATTCAACGTTATTTTTCCCAAATGGGATTTTGAAGAAGTAAAGGAACCACAACTCCGATGACAAATGCAGAAAGCAGCAAGATAAAATCCCGTTGGTTGAATCGAAACAATGTTTTAAAAATAAAACCCAATACCAAAACAAAAAGTACGATTAGGATTTGAGCCGCTTCTATTCCCAAGGCAAATTCAAGCATGGGGAGCATTTTATCAGCAGCATCTCCGGGTAATAAATCTTTAAAATAGTTGGAAAATCCTAAACCATGAATGATTCCAAAAAACAAGGTAACGCCCCCAACAAAGGTAAAACCGTCTTGTTTCCCTGCCTTTCCTGCTTTGTACAAATTAAACAATGCGGTAGTCAATATCGTGATCGGAATTAAAAACTCGATGATGACCGGCTTTACGGTTAATAATTCTAAAACGGACAACAACAATGAAAGGGTGTGTCCCAAGGTAAACAGCGACACCAACAGCAACAATCGTTTGCCTTCCTTTGAACTATACGGCACAGTCAGGGCCATTAAAAACAAAAGGTGATCGTACCCATTCAGGTTCAAAACATGTTCGAGACCAATTTTGAAATAGATCCAAAAATCTGTCATACGGCTTGATTTTGGGGTTAAGCAGGGTAAACTTACAATTTATTTGTAAAAAATTTTAGGTGAAAACATAATTTCTGGTTAAGAATGTACCACGGCGTAAAAATTCTCGTTAATTTTAAAGAACTAAAAACAATAATTTATGTCAATAGCTGATTTATTTGATAGCGAATTCAAAGACCGTAATAAAGGTCACTTTTCGGCTATCGTACGCGTAGCGCTCGCAGACGGCGATCTAACTCCTGAAGAAAAAAGTTTCTTAGACAAACTTGCGGTTCGTTTGGAAATTTCAGAAGATGAATATGCTGAAATTTTGGAAAATCCATTAAAATATCCCATTAACCCGCCCTATTCGTATGCGCTTCGTTTAGAACGTTTGTATGATTTATCGCGTATGGTATATGCCGATCATGTCTTAGGCCCGAAACAAAAAGAAATTTTAACCCGTTTCGCACTCGCATTAGGATTTACGCCGGGTAACGTGCAGTACATTGTCGATAAGGCATTATCCCTTTTGGTCATGAATGTCGACCTGGACACCTTTGTCTACGAAATGCGTCACATGTATAAATAAATAAAAAGTCCCGAGAAATTCGGGACTTTTTTGTTCAAGTTAGTTCAATCTATAGCTGTGCATTACGCATAAACTCTTCGGCTTTGGTGACCATGTTTTCACTTCCGCAAAAAAACGGCACACGTTCGTGTAGTTCAGTAGGTTGAATTTCCATAATTCTTTGGTAGCCATTTGAAGCCTTCCCTCCTGCTTGTTCAGCAATAAACGCCATGGGATTGCATTCGTATAGCAAACGGAGTTTCCCTTTGGGCGCCTTGGAACTCGTTGGATAGATATAAATTCCGCCCTTTATCATATTGCGGTGCATATCCGAAACTAAACTTCCGATATAACGTGAAGTATAAGGACGATCGCCTTCTTCCAATTGGCAATATTTGATATAATCTTTTACCCCTTGTGGAAAATGTACGTAATTCCCTTCGTTGATCGAATAAATCGTACCGTCTTTTGGATATTGCATATTGGGATGGGACAAATAAAAAGTTCCAATCGCGGGATTTAAAGTAAATCCGTTTACTCCAAAACCTGTGGTATAAACCAACATGGTTGAAGTTCCATAAATCACATAACCTGCTGCCACTTGATTAATTCCGGGTTGCAAGAAATCTTCCAAAGTCACGGGTGTTCCAATAGGAGTTACCCGACGAAATACAGAGAAAATAGTTCCCACAGAGACATTCACATCAATGTTTGACGAACCATCCAAGGGATCCATCAACACAACATATTTGTTGTTATGACTGTTGTCACTTCCTGCTACAGTGATAAAATCATCGTTTTCTTCAGAAGCAATTCCACATACAATTTCGCGATTAATTAGGGTTTGAATAAAAACGTCATTGGCATAGACATCCAATTTTTGTTGGTCTTCCCCTTGCACATTTTGTTCTCCAGCAGCCCCCACAATATCAACCAAACCGGCCTTATTTACTTTGTAGTTCACCACTTTAGCCGCCAAGCGGATGGAGTTGATAATTCGGGATAATTCCCCCGATGAATATTGAAAATCGGATTGTTTTTCAATGATAAATTCCCCTAAGGTTTTGTTGCGTTCTTCCATTTACGAAATCGTTGTAGTAGTCGTGCAAATATCTAATTTTTTCGGAATTAATTCGACATCCTAATCGAAAATAATTCTACGCTCCATTTTGACAACAAGATGTATCTTTGTATTATCTAAAATCACAAAACCATGAAAGCAAAGATTGTTCTTACAGCACTCATTTTGGGGTTGAGTTTCCAACTTTCCCAAGCACAAATTAATTTAGGTGAAAAAGCACTTGGTGCCTTACAAAAAGGAGTTGCCGGATTTACTTTTTCCAATGAACAAGCTGCCGCATTAGCTAAAGAAGGCGTTCGAAAACTGGACTCAGCGAGCGTTATTGCGGGTCCGAAAGATGGTTACACCCTGCGTTTAAACCGTATTTTTGGAAAACATGCTACAGAAAACGGTTTGCAATTGAACTATAAAGTATACCTCACCAAAGAAGTGAATGCCTTTGCATGTGCAGACGGAAGTGTGCGTGTGTATTCGGGTTTGATGGACATTATGGATGACAACCAACTTTTGGCGGTAATCGGTCACGAAATTGGTCACGTAGTCAATGAAGATTCTAAAGATGCCATGCGTGCTGCTTTACGTAAAAGTGCACTAATGGATGCGCTTTCTTCACAATCGGATAAAATTGGGAAAGTAACCGATGGCGAGGCAGGTCAAATTGCCAGTGCCGTAATTGACAGTAAATACAGCCGTACCCAAGAATCTGAAGCGGATACTTTTGCCTATGATTTCATGAAAAAACACGGTTATGATGTTAATGCAGTCGAATCGGCGTTTTTGATTTTGGCTAAATTAAGTGAAGGTGGACAAACCGATTTCATTACTCGAATTTTAAGTTCGCATCCGGACCCAAAAGATCGTGCACAACAAGCACACGATCGCGCTGTTGCTGATAAATTGTACAAAGCCTATGTGCAAAAAACGATAAGCAATAAAGTCCCAACACCACCCAAAAAGAAACCGGCAAAAAAGAAAAAGTAATGCAAATTCGCAACGCCAAACCCGAAGATATGAAGCAAGTTCTTGAGCGTATTCAAGAACTTGCTGTTTTTGAAAAAGAACCCGAAGCCGTTGTAATCACTGAAGAAGATTTGATTCGCGATGGATTTTCAGCACATCCCTTGTTTCATTGTTTTGTTGCGGAAGATAATGGTGAACTTGTAGGTATTGCCTTGTATTATTTCCGTTATTCCACTTGGAAAGGAAAAACCATTCACCTAGAAGATTTGATTGTGAAAGAAGATCAACGGGGGAAAGGAATTGGGTTCGAACTCTATAAAGCCATTATTCAAAAAGGAAAAGAAGAAAATGTGCGTCGTATTGAATGGGCGGTATTGGACTGGAATACGCCTGCCATTGCATTCTATGAAAAAACGGGAGCCAAAGTGTTTTCCGATTGGCGCGTAGCCCAAATGGACGAAAACGGAATCGCCAATTTCTTGGCAAAACACGGTTAATTTTTCCAAAAATATAAATCGTAAAAAAAAGGAATTTCATAGCTTTGAATCCGCGATAATTGTAAAAAATTCAAGTAAACCATGAAAGTATTCAAATTTGGTGGCGCTTCTGTAAAAGATGCCGAAGGAATTAAAAATGTGTTGCATGTACTGGAAACAGTTGGTCATGAAGAGGTGTTAATCATCATTTCGGCCATGGGCAAAACCACCAATGCTTTGGAAATTGTCATCAAAAATTATTTTGAAAAATCCAGTGCTTTTCATGCCTCTTTGCAAGACGTTCGCAAATACCACAACCAAATTCTTTTGGACTTATTTGAAGATGAAAACCACGATGTTTTTTTTGCGGTGAATAGCCATTTTGCCGATTTAGAATATTTCCTTCGAAGTAATAAATCCCCCAATTATAACTTTGTCTATGATCAAGTAGTGAGTTATGGGGAAATTGTGTCGACAACTATTGTAAGTTATTATTTCAACGAACGCGGATTAAAAAACAATTGGATTGACGTACGCAACTTGATCAAAACCGATGCAACCTATCGCGATGCTTTGGTGGACTGGGATCAAACGCAAAAATTGATTTCAAAAAACGTAAAAAAGAAAGCGCTTAACATTACCCAAGGGTTTTTAGGTTCCGATGAAAACAATTTCACAACCACCTTGGGCCGTGAAGGTTCCGACTATACCGCAGCGATTTTTGCCTATTGCTTAGGTGCTGAAAGTGTAACGATTTGGAAAGATGTTCCCGGAGTTTTAAATGCCGACCCAAGGTACTTTGAAAATGCCGTTTTGCTGAATCAAATTTCGTATCGCGAAGCCATTGAACTTGCTTTTTACGGAGCTTCTGTCATTCACCCAAAAACATTGCAACCGCTACAGCGTAAAGAAATTCCGTTGTATGTGAAATCATTTGTGAATCCGTTGTTGCCAGGAACAAGTGTGTCAAAAGGCGCGGATCTCGAACCCAAAACTTCGTGTTTTATTGTAAAGAAAAACCAATTGCTGATTTCCTTATCTGCCATTGATTTTTCATTTATCATGGAAGAAAATATTAGCGAAATTTTCGCCCTTTTCCACCAACATAAAATCAAAGTGAGTTTGATTCAAAATACGGCCATTAGTTTCACGGTTTGTGTGGAAGATAAATTTGGACATTTTGACAAACTTAAAGCCGTATTGTCCAAAAAGTTCAAAGTGGCCTACAATGAAAATGTATCGTTGTATACCATTCGCCATTTCACAGCAGATGCAGCTAAAACGGTTGAAAAAGGTAAAACTGTATTGGTGCGTCAAACATCACGCGAAACCCTACAATTGGTCACTAAAGAATAATTCGATTTTTGAAGGTCTAAAATCACGAGGGAAATACTACTTTTGACTTTTAGGAGTTATAAAGGGTATGCGGAATTTGTGGTTTTGGGGATTCATCTTAGGCTGTTTTTGTACGCTTTCGGCACAAACCGATTCGCCGTATAAAAATAAAAAAGTAGCCTTTTCCCGTGACACCATTGCCCTTCATGGCTCCAGTATTCAAAAGGAATTCTTCAAAATTACAACAGCAAACGGGCAAGAACTCGACACGGCGTTTTATCGAGTAGATTTTGCCAAAGCCAAATTAATTTTCAAAAACAATTTCCAAACAACGGATTCATTAACCGTTCGTTATCTTCAATTTCCAGAATTTCTTACCAAATCCTATTCGATTTACGATCCCAAACGCGTGGTTCCTAACGAGGCTGGAGTTTTAGTTACCCTAAAAAACGAAGAGCGCAACCGATTCAAACCCTTTGACGGACTTACCACTTCGGGAAGCATCAGCCGCGGTGTGACCATTGGCAATAATCAAAATACAACAGTCAACTCCAATTTAGACCTACAAATTACCGGAAAACTCTCCAACAAAGTAAGTCTACGCGCATCCATTCAAGATAGCAATATCCCGCTTCAAGACGGTGGCTATTCACAGAAATTAGACGAATTTGATCAAATTTTTGTCGAATTGTTCTCCGATCGATGGAGTATTCGGGCGGGTGACTTGTTTATCGAAAACCGGCATTCCAAATTTTTAAATTTTAATAAAAAAGTTCAAGGTATCAATACCCGCTTCACTTTTGGTTCACCAGAAAATACAACGGATGTGTTTGCGGCGGCAGCAGTAGTGCGTGGTCAATATGCGCGGAGTACTTTTACCGGCCAAGAAGGCAATCAAGGGCCGTACAAACTTCGAGGGAATAATGGTGAATTGTATGTGTTAGTAATTTCGGGATCGGAACGGGTTTATGTGAATGGCGTTCTCAAAACACGGGGAGAAAACAACGATTATGTAATCGATTATAATGCGGGAGAAATTCGATTTACCTCTTTATTTCCAATCACTTCCGAAATGCGTATTGTAGTGGAATACCAATATTCGGAACGAAGTTATACCCGTTTTGTAACCTACAGTGGGGTAAATCACCAGAGTAAAAAATGGAATATTGCCGGTTATGTCTATTCGGAAAATGATGTCAAAAATCAACCGCTACAACAGAGCCTCAGCCAAGAACAAGTGGCGACATTACAGCAAGCAGGCGACAATACAACGCTTATGAATGCACCCTCTGCCTACCCAGACACCTACTCTGCGAATAAAGTATTATATAAAAAGGTACTGATTGGTACCACAGAAATTTTTGAATATTCCAATAACCCCAATGATACATTATTCAATGTTACCTTCACTATGGTAGGAAGCAATCTGGGGAATTATGTTTTAGCAAATGCTAGTGCCATCGGGAAAATCTATCAATATGTTGCCCCAATCGCAGGGGTTCCACAAGGGAATTACGAACCCATTACTCGGTTAATCGCGCCCATTAAATTACAAATTGCAACCTTGCTTGGGGGTTATCATCCCAGTGAAAAAACAAATTTTGATTTTGAAGTGGGAATCAGCAATAATGATTTGAATTTATTTTCAAAAGTTGACGACGGGAACAATCAAGGTGTTGCTGCTAAATTCAATGGAAAGCAACGGCTTTACAGCGGTAAATCGAATTGGAATGCTTTTGGAACGCTACAATTTATTCAACAAAATTTCAAAACAGTGGAACGGTTGTTTACCATTGAATTCAATCGCGATTGGAATTTAACTACGGCAATAACAGGCAATCAAAGTTTGATTACTGCAGGTGTTGAATGGGAAATGAAACAGAAAGGAAGCGCACTGTATCAATTTGAACGGTTGGAACTGGGTGAATTATTTACGGGTAATCGACACATCGTAAAAGGTATTTATTCTGATGGAAAAATCACTGTTCAACAAAATGCCAGCACGCTTCAGAGTTCGGGTTCTATTGCGGAAAGCCGCTTTTCGCGAAACCGCACAAAAGTAAAATACCACTTTGGTAAAAATTGGGTTGGAGGTGCCTACAACTTAGAAGACAACAGCGAAACCAATCGAACTACACAAGTGCTTAGCGCATTAAGTCAGCGTTACCATGAAATGGGCGTGTTCACAGGTCGCGGTGATTCCACCAAAGTTTTTGTCGAAATGGGCTGGATGCACCGAAAAAATGACAGTTTACAAAATGGATGGGTGCAACGCGTTAACACCTCCAACCGCTGGTATGTGAATTCGCGGTTAATCCAAACCGAAAAAGCCAATTTATCCGCTTTTATCAATTACCGTCGCCTCACCTATGCCGATCAAAGTCGCCCCGACGAACCTTCACTAAATTCCAGAATGGTCTATACGGATCGGTATTGGGGTCAATTGGTCAATGTTTCCACAGCTTTAGAAACCGCTTCGGGGACAATTGCCCAACAAGAATTTACCTATTTGGAAGTCAACCCTGGGCAAGGGGTTTATATGTGGAATGATTACAATGGAAACGGCATTCAAGAATTACAGGAGTTTGAAATTGCACCTTTTCCCGATTTAGCCAAATATGTTCGGGTATATCTGCCGAATCAAATTTTTGTCAAAACCCATCAAAACAAATTTTCCCAATCGTTAGCCTTGAATCCTGGAGTGTGGCTGAACGAAAAAGGATGGAAAAAATTCTTATCCCATTTTTATAATCAAACGGCATTAACCATTGATCAAAAAACCAAACGTATGGGTGATCAATTTCATTTAAACCCTTTTAATGCGGGCAATGCCGAACTTTTGGGCCTCAACGAATCGTTTCGTAATAGTTTGTTTTTCAATCGTGGAAGACAATTTCATTCTGTGACCTACACCTATCTCAATACCAAAATTCGTACGCTTTTATCGATTGGTTCACAAGAAAACCGCATTCGTTCCCATCAAATCCAATACGCCCATTTATGGAAGAAAACGTGGTTGGTCAATGTAGAAGCAACTTCAGGGAAAAATCTGGGACTAAGTGACAATTACGCTAGTCGCAATTATGATTTAGATACGTATCAAGTCCAACCCAAACTTTCCTATTTGTTTTCAGCGAATAAAAGTTTGAGTGTTTTCTATGAAATCAAAAGTAAAACCAACACGATTAACGATAAAGAGTCGCTCAACCAAAGTAGGATGGGTCTTTCGGTAAATTATATTGGAGAAAAAAAGTTCACCTTGACGGGAGAATATTCTTTTTACCGCAATGATTTTTCTGGAAATGCACAATCGCCTGTAGCATTCCAAATGTTGGAAGGGTTACAACCCGGGAAAAATGGAACGTGGCGCATTTTATTGCAAAAGAATCTAACCCAATACTTGGATTTGAACATCAATTACCAAGGACGGCAATCGGAAACATCAAAAACAATCCATACGGGAAGTGTGCAATTGCGCGCCTTTTTTTAGAAAGAAAAAGTACGTGTAAACTCAAGTCCGATTTTAGAATCATTTTTTTAAAATTAAACCATTTGCTGACGGGTAAAAATTCGCACGAAAATTATTTACTCGTTTTCTCAAAACCCTTGATTTTTCAGCCGTTTAGCAAAAAATGCGCTTCTACAGCCTTGTTTTTCAATAGGTTACAAAATTGTTAAAATTAAGATTTTTCGTACACGTTGTTAAAAACTATAGCCGATTGTGGATAAGTTTGACTTTCTTTTTTGACTGTATTTGACCAAATTTGTAACAGTCAGAATAACGTTAACGAAATCATAAAAAATAACACACTTATGTCATTTGTAGAACCCATTCTTCAGGATAATAAAGACCGATTTGTAATCTTCCCAATCAAACACCATGATATTTGGGAATGGTATAAAAAACAAGAGGCTTGTATTTGGACTGC
>JBDKGM010000090.1:0-38313 GCA_039798185.1 Bacteroidota bacterium | reverse complement strand
TTTAGATTTTAGTCCCGTAACTTCACTTCTACAGGAATTTTGTTATTTGGAATTTAAAATATTGGAATTTTTATTTTAGACTTTGGTCGTTAGAATTCTTCCTTCATCCAGCGTAGCGGTCTTGCCTCTTTCTTCTCAAAAAAAAAAGACCAAACTTACGCTTGGTCTAATTTATAATTTATAATATAAAATTTAAAATATCTACTTCACTTCCTCAAAATCCACATCTTGCGTTTGATCGCCTGTAGCTTCTTGTTGGGGTTGTGCGTCGTGGGTTTGTCCTTCGGCTTGTGCTTTGTACAATTCTTCAGAAGCATTTTTCCATGCCTCGTTGATTTGGTCTAAAGCCGGTTGGATCGTATCCACATCTTTTGTGTCGTAGGCCGTTTTCAAGGCTTCCAACGCTCCAGAAATCGCCGTTTTGTTTCCTTCTGACAATTTATCACCAAACTCTGACAATTGTTTTTCCGTTTGGAAAATCATACTGTCCGCTTCGTTCAATTTGTCTGCTTTTTCTTTGGCCTTACGGTCAGCATCTGCATTCATCTCGGCTTCTTTCTTCATACGCTCGATTTCGTCGGGCGTTAATCCAGAAGACGCTTCGATACGAATGTCGTGTGATTTACCGGTTCCTTTATCGGTAGCCGATACTTTGATGATACCGTTGGCATCGATGTCAAACGTTACCTCGATTTGTGGAACTCCGCGTGGTGCTGGTGGAATACCGTCCAAGTGGAAACGTCCAATCGTTTTGTTGTCCGCTGCCATGGTACGCTCACCTTGCAATACGTGAATTTCTACACTCGGTTGGTTGTCAGCCGCCGTAGAGAATACTTGTGATTTCTTGGTAGGAATCGTCGTATTCGCTTCGATCAACTTGGTCATCACATTCCCCATCGTTTCGATACCCAACGAAAGTGGCGTCACGTCTAATAACAAGACATCTTTCACATCTCCCGTCAATACCCCTCCTTGAATCGCTGCACCAATGGCAACTACTTCGTCTGGGTTTACCCCTTTGGATGGTTTTTTACCGAAGAATTTTTCCACTTGCTCTTGGATAACTGGGATACGTGTCGAACCTCCAACTAAGATGACTTCGTCAATATCAGAAGTCGATAAGCCTGCATCTTTCAACGCTTTGGCAACTGGTTCCATCGAACGTTTCACTAGCGTATCCGCTAATTGTTCAAATTTCGCACGGGTTAACGTTTTCACCATGTGTTTGGGTCCGCTCGCCGTTGCCGTGATGTACGGTAAGTTGATTTCTGTTTGTGTAGAAGAAGACAACTCGATTTTAGCTTTTTCAGCAGCTTCTTTCAAACGCTGTAAGGCCATCGGGTCTTTGCGTAAGTCGACGCTTTCTTCACTCATAAATTCATTCGCCATCCAGTCGATGATTACTTGGTCAAAGTCGTCACCTCCCAAGTGGGTATCCCCATTGGTGGATAATACTTCAAATACGCCATCACCCAATTCCAAGATGGAAATATCGAAGGTTCCCCCTCCTAAGTCGTATACCGCGATTTTTTGATCCGTTCCTGCTTTATCCAAACCGTAGGCTAACGCTGCAGCAGTCGGTTCGTTGATAATACGCATGACTTTTAAACCAGCAATTTCGCCCGCTTCTTTAGTCGCCTGACGTTGTGCATCGTTAAAGTATGCAGGAACCGTAATTACGGCTTCTGTAACGGCCTGACCCAAATAGTCTTCCGCTGTTTTTTTCATTTTTTGAAGCGTCATCGCTGACAATTCTTGGGGAGTGTACAAACGACCGTCGATGTCAACTCGAGGCGTGTCATTGTCTCCTTTTACTACTTGATAAGCTACAGTAGAGGCTTCTTTTGCACTTTCTGTATACTTATTTCCCATAAAACGTTTGATAGACGCAATGGTTTTGGTTGGGTTGGTTACGGCCTGACGTTTTGCAGGATCCCCAACTTTAATTTCACCCCCTTCTACGAAAGCAATCACGGAAGGCGTGGTTCTTTTCCCTTCAGCATTTGCAATTACTACGGGTTCGCCACCCTCCATAACTGCCACACATGAATTTGTTGTACCTAAGTCGATACCAATAATTTTTCCCATGGTTATAATCTCCTTTTTTTAGTTCTGTTGGATTGCCCCTCTAGGAGTGGGCAGTGCTTGCGCACGATTCCTTCTAGTCAACTATTGTGCCATTCCGTCTGACAGTACCTTTTGGCAGATTTTAAAGAAATTTTACTGACAAAATGGCGTTAAAGCTACTGGGTGAGGTTAGAGTGATTAGTGATTAGTGATTAGTGACTAGTGACTAGTGATTAGTGATTAGTGATTAGTGATTAGTGATTAGTGATTAGTGACTAGTGATTAGTGATTAGTGATTAGTGATTAGTGACTAGTGATTAGTGACTAGTGACTAGTGATTAGTGTACGTCCCTGATATAGGTTGACCACATAACCCATTAGAATGATAAACATCATTTCACCACAACTACACTATAAACCTATTCCACTTATCCACTCGACAAGGACTTACGACTTTACGACTTTCGACTTTGGGTTTTGGATTTTGGAATTTTAATATTGGAATTTAGTTTACGACTTACGACTTTCGACTTACGACTTTCGACTTACGACTTACGACTTTCGACTTTGGGTTTTGGTCCCGAAATTTCGGGAGGAATTTTAATATTGGAATTTAGTTTACGACTTACGACTTTCGACTTTTGACTTACGACTATCAGTCTCTAACCCTGCACTAACCCCGAACTAACCCCGAACTAACTCCGTATCAACCTCGTGGTTACCTAATGGTTACCTTTACTATACCTTTACTATACCTTTAGGATACCTTTACTATAACCCTGAGTTGTAAATTATGAGTTATGAATTATGAGTTATGAGTTATGAGTTATGAATTATGTACGTCCCTGATATAGGTTGACCACATAACCCATTAGAATGATAAACATCATTTCACCACAACTACACTATTAACCTATTCCACTCATCCACTCGACAAGGACTTTCGACTTACGACTTTCGACTTTGGATTTTGGAATTTTAATATTGGAATTTAGTTTACGACTTTCGACTTTAGGACGAGTCATCTTGCAGTCATCTTCGGGTTTCCTTCGGTAATATACCGTAGATATACCGTAGATATACCGTAGTTGTTCTGTGAATGAAAAAGGAATTTGAACTATCCATTACTTGAAAATGGAATGAAAATCGAAGCAATATAAAAGGATACTGGAATTTAGATTTTAGAATTTAGAATTTAGAATTTAGAATTTAGAATTTAGTATCGAAATTTCGGGAAGAGTTTAGAATTTAGAATATGAGTAATTAGTGAGCCCCCTAACCCCCAAAGGGGGAATAAAGGCAGACTTACGACTTACGACTTTTGACTTACGACTTTTGACTTTCGACTTTCGACTTACGACTTTCGACTTACGACTTATGACTTTCGACTTTCGACTTTACGACTTTCGCCTTTCGCCTTTACGACTTACAACTATTAAAAACCACAATCGATACCGCAATCAAACCATAGGACACGATTTGTGCAAGGTTGATGGACTCGTGAAAGTAAAACAACGCCAAGAAGAAATGGATCAGCGGATTGGTGTACATCAAGATTCCAACCGCAGATGAATTCATGCCTTTTAAGGCAAATAAGTTTAAAAACAAGGGAACAATGGTGAACAAAACCACAATCACACCCATCAAAATATAAAACAATGATGCCGTAGGTGTGGGTCCGCTGTACGTTGGGAAAAAGGGAAGCAATACCAACGAAGCAATGACCATTTGCACCATCAATACGATGAACTTATCAAATCGGTCGTTTTTGCGTTGACTAATTAAATACAAAGCAAAAGACACTGCAATCACCAAGCTGTATACCAACCCATGCAAGTCGCCATAGGACAAGATACTACAGCTCAAAACACACAAGCCGACAGAAAACCACTGCCATTTGCCCAGTTGTTCTTTGAGCAGAAAAAACGCTAGTACAGTAGTGATAATGGGGCAAATTAAATAGGCAAAAGAAGCCGACTGCAAACTGACATGGTTGACAGCATACATAAACAGAAACCAGTTGAAGACCAATAAAAATCCGCCCAACACTGTCAGGGTTACAAACCGCTTTTTGTCCGCTACAGAAAGTTCCTGAAAGACACGGACATTCGCACGCAACAAACGATTACGGAATACAAAATTGATGAGTAGCAATAGTCCCGTAGCATAAAACACCCGGTAAAACAGAATATCCAACGAGGGATAATCGTGTAAGGGTTTGAGGGCCAAACTAAAGAAACCCCAAATTACAAAAGCTGTAAATGCCGCTAAATAGTACTTGTTGATGCGCACAGTAAAAATTTGTGCAAAAGTACGCATTTGATTAGGGTTATAGCGAGAAACTAACATTTCCTTAAGAGGCATAGAACTAATCCTATGGTTGTCAATAGGCTAGAACTGGCACTGATTTAGGACATGTTCAAAAAGGAGGAATTGCAATGGATAAATTCCTAACGAAAACGATTTTTCTTGAAATATCCATACGACTTTGTGCTATATTTGTGAGACCAACAAACGAAACAAACTATGGAAGAATGCATTTCGGTTTTTGACATGCTTAAAATTGGGGTCGGACCCTCGAGTTCGCACACCCTCGGACCTTGGCGCGCAGCCGAACGTTTTTTGTCGGAACTCAACGCACAAAATCTGTTGTCTAAAGTCGAACGCGTTCAAGTCGACTTATACGGCTCCTTATCCCTTACCGGTAAAGGCCATGCCACGGATTTAGCGGTAATGCTCGGACTCAGCGGTCAGGACCCTGAATACATTCCCGTAGATCAAATTGATGCCATTATTGCGCACATCCGCAACCATAAAGTGATTCAGTTGGGCAATACCTTGGAGATTGCTTTTGATGTGGAAAACGACATCCGTTTTAA
The DNA here is from genome assembly GCA_039798185.1 of Bacteroidota bacterium. Lineage (GTDB taxonomy): Bacteria > Bacteroidota > Bacteroidia > Flavobacteriales > Flavobacteriaceae > Flavobacterium. The sequence goes on along the minus strand of JBDKGM010000090.1, from coordinate 33,367 downwards.
CCGTAACTTTCTTCCCTTCCACTCCAACGGAATTCGCTTTACCGCCTATGCCGGTTTGGCTACGGTAGAAGAAACCTACTATTCAATTGGGGGTGGTTTTGTGGTAAAAGAAGAACGCGTGAATGCCAAAAAGAAAAGTGCCATCAAATGTGCTTTCCCCTACCCGATTCAAACGGCTGAGGAGTTATTGAATTATTGCCATGCCCAAAATCGTTCCATTTCGGAAATAGTATACGAAAATGAAAAATCCATGCGCAGTGAGGACGAAATTCACCACGAGTTACTACGCATCTGGAATACCATGTTGGAATGCATGTACATTGGTTGCCATACCGAAGGAACCTTACCGGGTGGCTTAAATGTGCGACGCAGAGCCTTTGACATGCATAAAAACTTGATTGGCGAACTTCCCTACAATTCCCCACAGGAATGGTTGGAAGTGATTCGGAAAACCGAAGTAAAGTTCCGACAAATCCTAAAATGGGTAAGTTGTTTTGCCTTAGCGGTCAACGAAGTCAATGCCGCCTTAGGACGCGTGGTTACCGCTCCCACAAATGGAAGTGCGGGAGTTATTCCGGCGGTTTTGATGTATTATATGGTGATTGAAAACCACCAAGCCAGTGAAAAGGAAATCAAACAGTTTTTGATGGTGGCCGGCGAAATAGGCTCCATCTTCAAAAAAGGGTCGACCATATCAGCCGCGATGGGTGGCTGTCAAGCAGAAATTGGCGTGTCCTCTGCCATGGCAGCAGGTGCGTTGTGCGAACTCATGGGCGGTACGCCGGACCAAGTACAAATGGCCGCCGAGATTGCCATGGAACATCACCTCGGACTCACTTGTGACCCGATTGGTGGATTGGTACAAATTCCGTGTATCGAACGCAATACGATGGGTGCTATTAAGGCTATTAATGCGGCCGAACTCGCCCTAGAAACCGATGCGAAAAATGCAAAAGTACCTTTGGACAAAGTGATAAACACCATGTGGGAAACGGCTAAAGACATGAACCACAAGTACAAAGAAACCTCAGAAGGTGGTTTGGCGATTACGGTAGGATTGTCGGATTGTTAGAATATAAATTCGCTATGAAGACCGTTCGAAAGTTACAAGCTATAGCACTTCTCTTTTATGCTTTAATGCTACTCAAAGGAAGTATGATTACGGTTCCTTTCTTATTTTATTTGGTAATAAATCTTTCCTTCTTAGGTACAATTTCACAAGGAATAACAGGATGGATTGCTATTCTGGGACTTATTCTATGGATTAGAAAAAAGTATGCTGTCAATTTTGAAAGCAAAAGTAAAGTCGTAGATCTTTTGATTTTTATAATGTTACTAGCGCCTGTAATAGAGCGCTTCTGTAACGTATCCACTAAACAATTAGATTATCCAAGTTTTAAATTCCCATTGATTGTCTATGTATGCCTTTTTGGAGTTTCTTTTTTATGGTCGAAGAAAACAGAAGATCTAATGAAACGTATTAAGGAATCATTTTCATGATGGTAATACAAAACAACTAAAACCCCATCACCAAACTGGTCGTCAAAAACATCGAATTGGATTGACCATTCAAGATGTTTTCAGTAGCAGACAAATACCGTCCTTCTACACGGAATTTGCAGAATTTGTTCACACAATAATCCATATTCAATGAGGTACCCCAAACCGCAAACGGTTGCCCAAATGCAATCATCACTTGATTTTTATCGCTATAATATTCCCCACGCAAGGCGGTTTGCCAGTGGGTATTCCAAGTATATTGCGTGATAATTACGGGTGTCCACCAGGTCTTGTAACCGCTTGGCGTATGTTGAAATCCTATATCAACTCCGGACAGTGTATGCCATTTTGTATTCCACTGTGCCTCCCAATACAAGTTTTCAAACCAACGCATCCCCGTGAAAGTGGCATACTGCTCTTTCCCGGCATAACTACTCCAATTGAAGGTATGTTTTGAAGAGGGTTTGTATGTAATTTGGGTCCCCAATGCCGGTTCGACTGACCGATCAGCTTTATGGATTCGCTGCCAACCGTTGGTTACCAAAGCACCCAAACTCCAACGTGCATTCGGATTGTAATGGTACCAAACCCCCGTCATAAAATAAGGTGAATTGTCCGCCAGTAAAGAACGGGTGAGCGTCAAGTTGTTTAAGGTAGTCGCAGATTCAAATCCGATATAACTCGGTAAAATCCCCATTTCCAAACTGTGCTTTTGCTGCGCATCCAAATACACGCCTACATAGGCTTCATTGAGGTATTTCACCGATTCATTGGCATAATTATCTTCCACATAGGTTCCCGCTTGCACAGCCACCGAAGCATACATATTCTGGTAGTTCACTTTGGCTTTCAACAAAGCGAGATTGACTGCAAATTCGTTATGGCGGTTGTAATTATAAAAGAAAGGTAGTTTTTGCTCCCCGTTGGGTGCGGCTGTATCATACGAATAATAGGTATCGATAAACCCACCCCATTCGATTTTCAACGTGTCATTTTGACCCCAAACAAACATTGGGAATACAAATAAAAAAACGAATTTCCTCATGGTCGACGACGGGTATCAATTATGGAGATAATCGTCCATACCTCCTTGTTTTTAAACAAAGTAAATACGTTTACACCGGAGTGGCTGAGTTTGCCGTTGATATAAAATTCGTAAGGTGTCCAAGCCACGGCCATCGACCCGTCAATTTGAATGGAATAGTTTAATAAGCGCTCTTCAAAACGCAATTCTGCAGGCAACGAGACAATCGCTTTATAAAATTCAGCGGGTGTTTCTACAGTGAACTGATTGCCTTTGGTTTTGGACTCGGTAATGGATTCCAATCGGAGTGTCGGACTGCAAACCTGTTTCATTTTTAGTGAATCTTTTTGGTGAAAACCTTCAAAAAATTGTTGGATGGTTTGCTTTACTTCCGCTTCTTGTGCCTGACAGCATCCGATGAAACTGATGAAAAATAAAAGATAGAGGTTGCGCATGACTTAAAAAAAGATTGGTTACCTGGATTTAGAATTTCCGATGAATTCCCTACAAAACTAAAGCAATTTAGTATTTTTACAGCGCACAACTTCGTCTAAAAAAGAAAAACATGTCTGTCGCTAAAAAAGATTATAAAAAAATCACTACTAAATCCTTGGTGGATATGAAAGCCAATGGAGAAAAAATATCCATGTTAACCGCCTATGATTACACCATGGCAAAGATTGTCGATTCGGCAGGCGTTGATGTAATCTTAGTAGGTGATTCGGCGAGTAATGTGATGGCCGGACATGAAACCACCTTACCGATTACGTTGGATCAAATGATTTACCATGCCTCGTCGGTGGTGCGTGCCATTGATCGCGCACTAGTCGTGGTCGATTTACCTTTTGGTACCTATCAGTCCGATCCCAAAGAAGCCTTGCGTTCCTCGATTCGTATTATGAAAGAAAGCGGTGGTCATGCGGTCAAATTAGAAGGCGGTTCTGAAATCAAAGATTCGATTAAAAAAATATTAAATGCAGGAATTCCTGTAATGGGACATTTGGGTTTAACTCCACAATCCATTTATAAATTTGGTACGTATACCGTTCGTGCCAAAGAAGAAGCCGAAGCTGAAAAGTTAATAGAAGATGCCAAACTATTGGAGCGATTGGGCTGTTTTGCATTGGTTTTGGAAAAGATTCCGGCCAAATTAGCTCAACGCGTAGCAGAAAGTATTCATATTCCAGTGATCGGAATTGGTGCGGGTAGCGGCGTTGACGGACAAGTATTGGTATTGCACGATATGATTGGGATGACCCACGAATTCAGTCCGCGCTTTTTACGTCGCTATATGAATTTGTATGAAGACATGACCAAAGCTATTGGACAATATGTGAGTGATGTAAAAGCCGTGGATTTCCCGAATGCGAATGAGCAGTATTGATTTAGTAATGAGGCAATGTGTCAATGAGGCAATGTGTCAATGAGGCAATGAGGCGATGAGGCAATGGGGCAATGAGGCAATGGGGCAATAACGGCTATGAACATAAAGTGTTTACACTTTTAAACCATTCAACTTTTTCAACTACAAAAATTAAATTTCTTTTACATGAAGCTAATCAGTACACCCGATAATTTGGACGTATTGTATGAAGACAACCATTTGATCGTGGTAAACAAACGGGTGGGCGATATTGTTCAAGGCGATAAAACGGGAGACACTCCCCTATCTGACATTGTAAAAGCTTATCTTAAAAAAAAATACGAGAAGCCGGGTGAGGTATTTTTGGGAGTAGTGCATCGATTGGACCGACCCACTACGGGTTTGGTGGTATTTGCACGAACATCCAAAGCATTGGAGCGGATGAATGCCTTATTCAGCAACCGGGAGACCCAAAAAACCTATTGGGCTGTGGTCAAAAATGTACCACCCCAATCCGAAGACACTTTAGTACATTTTCTTAAACGCAATCCGAAGAACAATACTTCAAAAGCATATACGAAAGAAATCCCTGACAGTAAACGCGCGAGCCTACACTATAAATTGATTCAAAAAATGGATCGGTATTATGCTTTGGAAATCGAACTCCACACGGGACGGCATCATCAAATTCGCGCACAATTGGCGGCCATCGGTTGTCCCATCAAAGGCGATTTAAAATACGGATTCGACCGTAGCAACCCCGATGGAGGCATACACTTGCATGCCCGTTCCCTCGCCTTCGTGCATCCAGTGACTAAAATCCCAATTCGTATTAGTGCTCCTGTACCGCAAGATATCCTTTGGCAATCGATTGAAAACTAAAGGCAAACTTTTTTCGTTTATAAAAAAATAGCTAACTTTAGCACAAAACCCCAAGAATACATGAAAAAACGACACATCCTAGCTATGGCCTTCGTAGGGCTATTTGCAAATGCTCAGGAACACTTTGCCGGCATCGGACTCTCGAGTCGGGTGGGTGTTTTGAATACCCAATTCAATCCCGCTGAATTGAACAACATGTCCGATAAGTTTGATGTAAACCTTTTTGGTTTAAGTGCCAATGTTTCCAACAACAAACTTTCGATCAATGACATTATCAACAACGACAATTTAGACAACATCCTTTTCCGAGGAACAGAACCGGTGAATTTGCGCGCAGATGTGCAAGTGAGTGGTTTTGGTATGGGTATTAAATTCAAGCGCTTTGCCTTGGGTTTGAGTACCAAAATTTACGGCAATATGGACATCATTGATGTGGATCCACGATTGGGAGATGCCTTTGTAAATGCAGGCGTTAATTCGATATTTGGAACGACTACCGTAGCCAACAATTACAACCAACGGGTCAATGGAACCGCTTGGGGAGAAATAGCGGGAACCGTAGCCTTTAGTTTGATTAATAAAGAAAAACACAAATTCAATGTAGGGTTCACGGGTAAACTATTATTACCCGGCTCCTTTGCCAATATGGGATTGGACAAGTTCACAGGTACGATTTCTCGTGTGGGTGGTGTGGCGTATCTCACCAATACGCAAGCTTCGTTGAACTTTGCCTATTCCGGTGAGTTGGCCAATAGTTTTACCCAATTTGACAACTACAGCAAATCGGCCATCGGTTCGGTTGGCGGAGTTGGTTTCGACCTAGGAGTTAATTACCAATGGCGCGATAAAGCCTCTGATAATCCAAAGAAAAATCAGAACCGATACAAATTAAACTTGGGCATGGCTTTGCGCAATGTGGGTTCGATGACCTTCAAAGATCCCAACAATAAAAGCACCAATTATCAATTGTCGATTCAAGGAACACAGAGTTTAAATTTGAACCAATTTGAAAATGTAGAAAGCATTCAAGATATTGAAACGATCTTATTGAACAGTGGGTATTTGACAAAAACCACTTCCAACAAAGATTTCAAAGTGAGTTTACCAACCACTTTTGTGATGTATGCTGATGTAAAAGTAATTGCTAAATTCTTTGTGTCGGGATATATCCAACAACGTGTAAAATCGATTGATGTGAATGATCAAATTGCGGTACAAAACAATTTGACGATCACACCGCATGTGAATTTGGGATTCTTTGAATTCTTTTTACCCTTTACCCAAAATGAAATCTCGGGTTTCAATACAGGAATTGGAATTCGTGCAGGAGGATTCTACATCGGTTCGGGGTCTGGAGTTACGGCCTTACTTAATGATGCAAAACAAGCCGATGTCTATTTAGGCTGGCGATTTGGAATATTCTAATGAATCCACTACAGCAATCCATTGCACACCGTAAGCAACGGTTAAAGGCGTTGTACGAGGCTATTGAAGCTCGGGAAGAAGCGATTATACAAGCGTTATCTACCGATTTTCAAAAACCCCGTTTTGAGGCTGTTGTTACGGAAACTGCGTATGTATTGGCTGATTTAAAGCATACCCTTCGAAATATTCATCGTTGGGCAAAACCCACACGTGTATGGCCTTCCCTATTGAACTTCCCATCGGTGGAAGCGATTTACAAACAACCGTATGGTAAAGTCTTGATCATTGCGCCGTGGAATTATCCATTTCAATTGGCACTTACGCCATTGGTTGCTGCCATTGCTGCTGGAAATCAAGTGGTATTGAAACCATCAGAGTTAACTCCATCCGTTTCAAAAATCATCAACGAATTGATAGCAGCCGTCTTCACAGCAGATGAAGCCAATGTAGAAGAAGGCGATGCAACGGTTGCACAAGCACTATTGCAACAGCGATGGGATTATATTTTTTTCACGGGTAGTGTTGGGGTTGGAAAAATGGTAGCCCAGGCGGCTGCGGTTCATCTTACACCCTGTACGCTTGAATTGGGTGGTAAAAATCCGTGTATTGTCGCGGCAGATACAGCAATTGAATTAACGGCACGTCGGATAGTTTGGGGGAAATTCATGAATGCGGGTCAGACCTGTATTGCCCCCGATTATGTATTAGTTCATGCATCCAAACGCGATGCTTTGGTACGCGCTTTAAGTCAGGAAATTCAAAAGGCTTATGGCGAAAATCCTAAATTGTCACCTGATTTTGCACGAATTATTTCGGAGCGGCATTGGCACCGACTCACCCAGTTTTTGGAACAAGGAACGGTACTTTACGGTGGAGCACATGCTATTGAAAGTCGTTACATTGCCCCTACACTAATTAAGCCACAGGAGCCTTGTCCACTCATGGAAGAAGAAATCTTTGGACCATTACTACCCATTATTACATATACAGATGAAAGCGAACTCGAAAAATGGATCGCTCGCTATGAATCTCCGTTGGCAGCTTACATTTTTACAAGAAATATCCGATGGGCAAAAGGACTGCTTCAAAAATGGTCGTTGGGAGGTGGTTGCATTAATGATACTTTGATTCATTTCAACAACAAAGCCCTTCCGTTTGGCGGTGTGGGACATAGTGGTATGGGTGCGTACCATGGAAAATGGGGATTTGACACCTTTACGCACCATAAATCTCTCGTTTACAAACCTTTTTGGGGTGATGCTCCCATTCGTTATGCACCTTATAAATCCAAAGAAAATTTTGTTAAAAAAATTATGAATTTGTTCTGATAAATTCGTAAATTGCTAGGAAATCAACCCAAACTACAAATCCTTCATGACACATTTGTTCAATGTACCATTGACCGGATTACAAGCACTCTATTGGCAAACTACTCCTATAATTGCAAGGCAATTTTATTTCGAGAAGTGGTTTATCGTCTTGGCTATCCTTTTTTTAGTACTGTATCTTACATACGCCGTTTTTAACTACAAATCCAAGAAAAACAGTTTTATTTACAACTACTCCGAATTTGCTCCAAAAGAAGAACTGTACAACATGTTCTTATTGATGTTGGGGATTTCTGTACCGCTATCTGAATTAGTGCTGGATTTATTTGACGTTCGAGCTGTTAGTTTTCTTGAATTCAAATTTACACTTGGTTGTATACTTGTAGGTGTTTATTTTTTAAATACGCAAACCAAGTTAATCAAGCCCTACTTCAATAATCTATTCATTATAATATATATTGGTCATTTCTTATTAAATCTATACAATTTAGTTTTTCTTCCTTTTGACATCATGACTTACACGTCATTGATGGTTAATTTTTTCATGGCCTATTATGTTTTCAAAAACATGGTACAGTATTGGACTTTTGTGGTGATCTTTTTCTTTTTCATCATGAGTTTGTTCCAACAAGAAATCATTCCCGAAAAACATATAGTGGTACTGATTGCTTGTTTAGTTTTAACTGTAGCTATTCATTCCTCAATACATTTAGCGACAGCCATAACAAAAAGTAAATTTCTATTTGCCAATGAAATTTTATCCAAAGGAAACATCTTAACCATTGCCACCAACAAAAAAGGGGAATTGTCCTATTGTAGCGAACAGATTCGCGACTTCTTAGGGTATGAACCGGATGAAGTTTTGGGAATGCGTTTTTGGCTATTAACCGAAGATCCCGATTTTATTGGCGAAGCCTACCACGATGATTTTATTGACAACCGTATGCATATTCGCCGTTTAAAGGCAAAAAACGGAGAATACAAATACATTCAATGGAAAGATAAAAAATTCGCTGATGATTTGATTATCGGGATTGGTCAAGATGTAACCGAACAAATGAACATTCAAAATCAGTATCAAAACTTGATTGAGAATGCCAATGATATCATTTATGAAATAAACGCTACAGGAAAATTCACTTTTATAAACAAACACGGGGTTGCTTTAACAGGCTATTCCCAAGAGGAGTTTTCAAAAATGCTGTTTTTCAATTTGGTTCGAAAAGACCACCAACGTCGTATTCGTGAGTTCTATGCACGAACCGAATTAGAATTTAGTGAATTTCCTACTCTTGTCATTCCCATCTCTTCCAAAAATGGGGAAACCTTATGGCTTTCACAAAATGTGACAATTAAGCGTAATGAAGCGGGTAAAATTATCGGTTATACCGTAATCGCGAGAGATATTACGTTGCAACGTCAACTGGAAATTGAAAATGTTCGCAAGGAGAAAAAACTAAAACGGTATAATGAGGCCATTAAAAACCTTACCCTCAAACACCAACCAAACGGTGATAATTTCACCTTATTTTTGGATAATGTTTTAAAAATTATTGCCCGAAAAGTAGATATCAATCGTGTAGGTTTTTGGAGATATCATGAAAACAGTATCCATTGTGAACGTGTTTTTATCAAAAATCAAGATGCCTATGAGGCGGGCTTTGTGGTACATAAGACCAATTATCCCAAATACTTTAGTGCCATCGAAAATGAATTGCAAATTGTGGCCACCAATGTATTGGAAAATCCGTTCACTACAGAATTCACATCTTCCTATTTCAACACCTTTGCCACCCAATCCATGTTGGATACTCCCATCTACATCAATGGCCATTTGTATGGCGTATTGTGTATGGAATCCGATACTAAAATTAAGGAATGGGATAATGAAGACATCCTATTTGCACGTTCGATAAGTGATTATTTAGCAGCTGCTATAGAAACCCATCAACGTCTTGAAGCAGAAGGAAAATTAGAATATAAAAATCGAATTCTTACTGAGATTACACGATTAACCAACCGGTTCCTAACTATCAAAACCACACAAGAATTATTCAATGAAGTATTGAACACCATCGGTGTGGTTATTCAAGTTGACCGTATGTCGTATTTTGAGTTTGATTATGAGAAACAAACCTTTAGTCAAAAAAATCGTTGGCATAAGGAAAAACAAAACCTCACAGAAATCAATCCTGTTTTGGTAAATTTAAGTATGCCAAAATTTGAAGATATTTTTGCTGTATTACGGGAAGATAAAGTGTATTTGTCTTTGGTTAAAAACATCCCCAACCCAGAAATACGTGGCTTCTTAGAATTCATGCAATCTTCATCACTATTGATGCTTCCTATTTTTGCCAACAATCACATGGAAGGCTTTATCATTTTGGATGATATGGAAAACGAGCGGATTTGGTATGAAGAAGAAGTGTCTATTTTAAAAACCTTATCACGGATTATCTCTTCAACCTTAGAGCGCAACATCAATGAAAATATCATTCGAGAAAATGAAGAGCGTTTCCGATTACTTGCTAACAATATTCCGGGTACCGTTTATTTGTGTAATGTAGACGAAGAGTACACGTACATTTATCTGAACGATGAAATTCAAAAATTAACGGGACATTCGAAGGAGTCTTTTAAAAATCATAAAAATTGCTTTGGCACTATAATCCATCCCGATGATCGCAAGCGGGTATTTGAAACGTATGAAAAAGCAATTTTAACGAAGAAAAAAATTCATACCTCCTATCGTATTATCAACAACTCCAATGAAGTACATTGGGTGGAAGAATTTGGGGATATTATTCGTAACGAAGATTCGCAATACATCGAAGGAATATTAATTGACATTACACGTCAAAAAGAAGCCGAGGAAGCCATTAAAGCTAAAGAATATGCCGAAGCAGCCAATAAAGCAAAATCGGAATTCTTAGCCAATATGAGTCATGAAATTCGCACGCCCTTGAACGGAATTATCGGATTTACAGATTTATTAAAAAGCACCAATTTGGAGCAAATCCAACGCAGCTATATGAACACGATTAATGAATCGGCTCAATCGCTTTTGGATATCGTAAATGACATCTTGGATTTCTCAAAAATTGAATCGGGTAAATTAGAACTGGATGTGCGACGTTATGATTTGAAAGATATTTTAAGTCAGGTAGTCGAACTCGTGAAATACGACACCAATCGTAAAAATTTGAAATTAGAATTGACCATTCATAAAGATGTTCCCAAGTACGTTTGGACGGACATTATCCGAATGAAGCAAATCTTGATTAACCTGTTAGGCAACGCGGTTAAATTTACCGAAGTAGGAAAAATTAACTTGTCGGTTTCCAATTTAGAGTTTATTGGCGATACCCAATGCCGTTTACGCTTTATGGTAAAAGATACGGGCATCGGCATCAGTAAAGAATATCAAGAACAAATTTTCAATGCATTTTCACAAGGTGATAATTCAACCACACGTAAGTTTGGTGGCACCGGATTAGGATTGACCATATCAAACCAGTTGTTAGGACTCATGCAGAGTCGTTTGAAAGTAAACAGCGAAGTCGGTAAAGGTTCAGAATTTTATTTTGATGTGGTTGTCAAAGCCAATAATACCAAAACATTGGATGAAATAAACAGCATCGAAGTTGAAGTAACAGAAACTGAAAAGCCAAATTACGGTTATGAAAACTTCAAGGTCTTGATTGTCGAGGATAATAAGATTAATATGCTTTTGGCCAAAACATTAGTCAAACAAATTATCCCCCACGGCACGATTTATGAGGCAACAAACGGTGAAGAAGGCGTAAGCAAATACAATGTCCTTCAACCCGACATCGTTTTAATGGATGTTCAAATGCCCGTTATGAATGGTTATGAGGCCACCCAAGAAATTCGAAAATCAGACAAAGGAAAACACGTACCTATCATTGCCCTTACGGCAGGAACAGTTATGGGTGAAAAAGAAAAATGTTTGGAAATGGGTATGGATGATTATGCTTCTAAACCCATCATCAAAGAAGTGTTGGAAAACCTTATCGCCAAATGGTTGAAAAACTAACTAAAATCAGGTGTGAAATCGACAATAGTAAAATTTTACACCTGCTTTTTTACCAAATTCATAATTCGTTTCGTTCCTCCAATAATTTAGGGCTTGTCCAACGTTTATAAGGCATTAGTATTTTTAATTTTGCCAAAAAATAACCGCAATGAACGTAGGAATTGACAGTATCGCGATCGCTTTACCCGAATTGTATTTACCCATCAAAACATTGGCCGAACACCGACAAATCGAAGCGGATAAATTCATCAAAGGTTTGGGATTGCATAAAATGGCTTTCCCAGATGTAGGCCAAGATGTGGTAACCTTTGCCGCCAATGCAGCTTTACAATTAATTCGTCAAGAAAATCTACACCCATTCGACATTGCTCGCATTTATGTGGCAACTGAAAGCAGTGTGGACAGTTCCAAACCCATCGGATCGTATATCATCTCTTTATTGGAGAGTCAGTTGGGCCAACGTAGTTTTGCTCATTGTGATACGGTAGACTTCACGTTTGCTTGTATTGGTGGTGTAGATGCATTGCAAAGTTGTATCGATTTTGTACGATTAAATCCCGAACAGAAAGCTATTGTGGTTACAACCGACAATGCCAAATACGATTTAGCCTCAACAGGTGAATATACACAAGGAGCAGGTGCGTTGGCATTACTGATTACTGCAAATCCGCGTATTTTAGCAATAGGTTCTAAAACCGGCGTAGCCACTGAAGGCGTTTTTGACTTCTTTAAACCCCGACGTGTAGTTGATAAATCCGCTGTCACAGCGGCAACCAACAATCCTGATTGGATGGGGGTTTTAGAAAACGAAATCCAAATTTATAAAGAGCAACCTGTTTTTGACGGACAGTATTCCAATCAATGTTATATCAACCGAATTACGGAAGCTTATCAGCATTTTAAAATGCAAACTGAAGCAACTGACATTGTTTTTCAAAATTGGACACAAGTCTTTATGCATCTTCCCTATTGCTTTCAAGCGCGTCGCACTTTTATAGAAATCTATAAACAAGAATTACATCCTAATCTTCCCGCTGAAGAAGTAAAAGCTTTAGCCAAAAGCGAAGAATACCTGCAATTTGTTCAAGAAAAAATTCAGCCCAGTGAGGCTGCGTCAGGACAAGTGGGTAACTTATATACGGGTTCAATTTTCTTAGGTATGTTATCTGGATTAAGTGTATTAGCAACTCAAGAAGCGGAATTAATACATGAAAAAGTAGGATTCATTGCCTATGGAAGTGGCTCCAAATCAAAAGTATTTGAAGGTACTTTACAACCCGAATGGAAAGCACAAATTGCAAAAGTGAACTTGTTTTCCTATTTGGAAAGCCGAAAAGAAATTGATTTTATTACCTACGAACAATTGCATAAAAAAGAATTGAGCATGGCTGTAGGGCATCCGCAAGGATTTGTTTTAGCGTCAATTGAAAAAGAAAATCCTGTATTGGTGGGTGCGCGCTATTACCGTTTTCAAAACTAATTAGTACCCAACAAAAAAGTTATGGGAATAGCCAAGCGTTTGTGCCATGCTTGTTCGCTATGGTCTTCGCCTTCAAACTTACGTGTGATCCAGTGGGAGGCATCCCAACCTTTGGCTTGTAGTACGGCATCCGCTTGTTTCTGAAAGGGTTCATAATACGCATCCAACGTTGCTGTTCCAAAATCGAAATAGATTTTATGGGAATTGGCTTTGGGTAAGTGTTTCTTTAAATACTGAATAAATTGTTCGGGTATAGGATTATTTTCCACTGAAAACACACCTGGCCAATGGGTAGATAAACAGGCTGCACCTCCAAAGACTTTGGGATATTCACAAAGGGCATACATCGAAATCAATCCCCCCATACTACTTCCCGCAATAAACGTATGGTCAACATCTGTATAAACCGCATAGTGACTATCAATATACGGTTTCAATTCCTTGACTAAAAACTCCAAATACTTATCCGATTGCACTTTGCGTTGGTTAAAAACTGAATTTCCGTTGGGTCGATTGACTGCATACAAAGAATCCTGTTGTTTTGTTGTGAGCTGTTCAAAAGGTTTTTGAGGGAAATAATCGACATGGCGGGTTTCGCCTCCATTCCAAATGCCAACAACTATTGTTTTTTGAAGGGCTCCTTTAATCAAAAGTTCTGTCATCACATCATCAACCTCCCAGGCTTGTTTGTTCCAAGTGGTTGTGGCATCGTACAACATTTGCCCGTCGTGCATGTATAACACAGCATATTTTTGGGAAACTGAATAGCCTTCGGGCAACCAAATATCGACATTTCGTGAAGTGACAAAATTTGATTTAAAGTTGGGCAATCGTTCCAATGAACCCGAGATAACTTTGGGTAACTCTTGAGCTTGTAGGCCCATTATAACAAAAAATGCAATAAGTAAGTGTTTCATAGTTTTCTGTTTTTAACCCAACCAACCGTCGCGATCTAAACTTCGGTATTGAATTGCTTCAGCAATATGTGACGGCTGCACTGTGGGTGCGCCTTCTAGATCGGCAATCGTTCGGGCTACTTTTAGTATTCGGTCATACGCACGGGCGGATAAATTTAACCGTTCCATAGCGCTTTTCAACAAAGTTAGTGAGGTTGCATCCAATTCACAATAGGTTCGAATCAATTGTGTATTCATTTGCGCATTGTAATGGATGTGGTTGAACTCTGAAAAGCGTTGCGTTTGAATTTCTCGTGCAGCAATTACGCGTTCGCGAATGATCGAACTGGATTCGGAGCGTTGACGGTCGGCCAATTTATCAAAAGGCACAGGAGTCACTTCAATATGGATATCAATTCGATCCAATAAAGGCCCTGAAATCTTACTCAAATACCGCTGCATCTCCGCAGGTGACGTAGTTACGGGTGCATCAGGGTCGTTGAAATAACCACCCGGACTTGGATTCATGCTCGCTACTAGCATAAATGAAGACGGATAGGTAATGGTGAATTTGGCCCGTGAAATCGTCACTTCACGATCTTCAAGCGGTTGACGCATAACTTCCAATACTTCGCGTTTAAACTCGGGTAGTTCATCCAAAAAGAGTACTCCATTATGGGCTAGCGAAATTTCTCCCGGCTGTGGATAACTCCCCCCGCCTACCAAAGAAACACTTGACGCGGTATGGTGCGGATTCCGAAACGGCCGCTGACTGATGAGTCCGACCTCCTTCACCTTCCCTGCAACACTATGAATCTTGGTCGTTTCGAGTGCTTCCCGCAATGTCATAGGGGGTAAAATACTAGGCAATCGTTTGGCCAACATAGTTTTACCCGCTCCGGGTGGACCGATGAGAATAATGTTATGTCCGCCAGCGGCTGCAATTTCCATACAGCGTTTAATCGACTCTTGGCCTTTGACATCGGCAAAATCAAATTCGGGAAAGTCTTGGGATTTAAAAAATTCATCCCGGGTATTGACGACGGTGGGTTGCAACTCTATATTCCCTGAAAAAAAGTCAATGACTTGCATCACATTTTCAATACCATAAACCGCTAATTCATCAACAATGGCAGCCTCTTGGGCATTTTGCAGCGGTAATATGATGCCTTTAAAACCTTCTTCACGGGCTTTTATGGCAATGGGTAAAGCCCCGCGTATGGGTTGGAGACTGCCATCTAAGGACAATTCGCCCATGATGATATACTGGTCCAATTCATCGGCTGGTAATTGACCACTGGCGACTAAAATTCCGAGGGCTAGGGTTAAATCATAGGCCGAACCTTCTTTCCGTAAATCGGCAGGCGCCATATTGATGGTAATTTTTTTAACGGGTAATTCATAACCGTTATTTTTCAAAGCGGCTGCAATACGGTAACTACTTTCTTTAATGGCATTATCGGGTAATCCGACAAGATGATAGCCGACACCTTTGTCGACATTAACTTCTACGGTAATCGTAGTGGCTTCCACGCCAAAGACGGCGCTTCCAAAAACTTTTACTAACATGGCTTAAACAATTTAAAGGCTTATAACTAATGAGTTACGAAGGTAATTATTTTTTCCAAAATCAAACTTCATTTTAATTCAAATCATAACCCATTGTATTTCAACACATTTTACTTTAAAAGTAAATTATTTTTTACAATATGTAAATTTTATTTGTCTATATGTAAAACAAACTTTACATTTGAAATGTAATTATTAATTCAAATTATATGAAAACAAAATTTTTATTTCCTAATTCATGGAAAAAGTTAGGCTGGTTATTATTTATTCCTGGCATTATTTTGGTTCTGGTGAGTTCGTTCCTAGACATCAACATTGATGATTATTTACAAACTACAGTTTTTGCGGTGTATAGTGATGATATGTTGAGTAAGAGTAGTTGGTTTCATTGCATTCAAAATGGAATATCGGATGAACTATTAACGATTATGGTTATTGGTGGCGGACTTTTAGTTGGTTTTTCAAAAATGAAAAATGAGGATGAAATGATTTCGAATATCCGTTATGAAAGTTTGGTTTGGGCAACGTATCTCAATTACGGCATCATACTTTTCACCACCTTATTCATCTTCGGTTTGGCGTATATGAATGTCTTGATTCACAATCTATTTACGTTACTTTTCTTTTTTATCTTGCGTTTTCATTACCGCATTTATAAATTATCAAAAGCTGGCGACGATGAAGAATAATTTAAAAATATTACGCGCAATAAAAAATATCTCGCAAGAGGAATTGGCAAAACAGATTGACGTCAGTCGGCAAACGATAAATGCCATGGAGAAAGGTAAGTATGTTCCCTCCACCGTATTGGCGCTGAAGTTGAGTCGCTATTTTGAAAAACCGGTAGAAGAAATCTTCGAATTGGAAGAAAATGACTAAAAAAAATCCCAAGCTAAGTACTTGGGATTTTCTATTTATTTAAAGTTTTTCAAACCGTCTTCGAGCCACTGTTTATATTCATTCACGTCGGGAGTATACCCAATCGGCTTACTCAAATCCTTACCCTCAGGAGTTTGAATCACATATAAGGGTTGTGCATTGTTTTGGTAGCGGGTAATTTGAAAATCACTCCATTTATTACCAATCGTAACAATCTCTTTACCTGTTGTTTTAGAAACATATTGTTCCGCTTTGGGCAATTCAATTTTACGATCACACACTAGCGAAATCAAGACCACTTTTTCTTTTAATGTGGGTAAAATAGCATTTGATGGCCAAACGTTTTCTTCCATCTTACGGCAATTCACACAAGCATCACCTGTAAAGTCAACGAATACGGGCTTATTCACTGTTTTTGCATATGCCAAACCTTTTTCATAATCGTCAAAAGCGATGATTCCATGAGGCCCAACATGTGCGCCTTCTGGTAAACTGGCTGTAAGTCCGGCATGTCCTCCACCCGAAAGACCATTTGGACTCTCACTGTAATGCATTGGTGGTGGGAAACCAGAGATTAATTTCAACGGTGCCCCCCATAAACCGGGAATCAAATACAAGGTAAAAATAGAAACAAATAAAGCTAAGAACAATCGTCCTACTGACAAATGTGTCACCGGACTATCATGCGGTAAGGTGAGCTTTCCAAATAAATAGACGGCCCATGCACCAAAAATGATGATCCAAACTGCTAAAAACAATTCACGTTCGAAGTAATGTTTTTGCAATACCAAGTCTGCATTGGATAAGAATTTAAACGCTAAAGCCAATTCTAAGAATCCGAGTGATACTTTAACGGTATTCAACCATCCTCCCGATTTGGGCAACGAGTTCATCCAACTTGGGAACAAGGCAAATAACATAAAAGGTAAAGCGAGCGCTAAGGAAAAGCCGAACATTCCAATTAAAGGCGCTAATCCTCCTTTGGAAGCCGAGATAACTAATAAGTTACCCACAATCGGTCCGGTACAAGAAAACGACACAATTGCAAGTGCTAATGCCATAAAAAGGATACCTACAAAACCACCGCGATCTGCTTGACGATCGACTTTATTGGCCCATGAATTGGGTAATACAATTTCGAATGCCCCTAAAAACGATGCGGCAAAAAACACCAACAATGCGAAGAAAATCAAGTTAAACCAAACATTGGTTGATAATGAATTTAGGGCATCGGCGCCAAAAATTGCCGTTACAATAGAACCTAATAAAATATAAATAATGATGATTGCTGCTCCATAAAAAATGGCATTTCGCTTTCCTTGAGCGGGTGTCTTACTTTGTTTGGTAAAGAAACTCACCGTCATCGGTATCATCGGGAAAACACATGGGGTAAATAATGCGGCTAATCCTCCCAAAAATGAAAGGAAAAAAATCGACCAGATGCTTTTGTCTTCATCCGCTTTTTTTGCTGTTTTTACTTCTGCAACTGCTTCTTTTACCAATTCTTTGGTAGGAATCGGAGAAGTCGCTGTAGCCATAGACGTTGTGTCTGCTTGCTCAGGTGTTTCAACTGCAGCAGTTAAATTTAGGGGTGGTAGGTCAAAAGTAAAATCTTTCGAATCATTGATGCATTGCTCCTTACATACTTGGTATTCCAATTTGAGCTTAATAGCTTTCAACTTTGGATTGGTAATTTTCACTTTTTGAGTGACCACTACTTTGTGTTCGAATAAGTATTCATCGACTTCAAAGATATCGCTATACACTTTTTTGTACGGGCTTTCTTTGGCTTTGCCTATCAATTCATAATTTCCTTTTGAATCTTTAAAAGTAAGCACCATGGGTAACGAACCGCCGTCTGGGGTAAATTGGGAATAGACATGCCATCCCTCTTCGATAGTACCGGTAGCGATTAGGTTAAATTCAGTTTCGGAAAGTTGTTCAGTTTTGGAAGACCACTTTACGGGATTCTTAATTTGTCCCAATGTTGTAAACGTGGTCAATAGAATTAGAATGGCAAGACAATAATTTCTCATTCTGTAAAGGTAATTTTGAGTTTAGTTTGTGTGTTGTTGGTTATTTTAAATCGGTTATCGGCGCGTTTGCCTATCACCCATACTATTTTATTTCCGGAGCACAACAGCCATTGCCGTTCTTTATCGGTCAAGCTGTATTTCTCATCTTTGAAATATTTACTTAATTTTTTGGTTCCGTCCATTCCGAAGGGATGAAACATATCGCCTTCAATCCATTTGCGTAATGTGAGCGGATAATCCAATAAATCAGCGTCCACAAAGATAGTATTTGCATCGTCAGTAGAAATGTCACTTGTGCTACAAAACTCCAATTTTATGGGAAAATTAACGCTAAAGGTATTTTTTTCAATAGTAAATACTTCTTGACGCACTTCATGTCGTGCATAAAGGATTAAATGGGTTCTGTTTTTTAGTAAAACAAAATCAGGAGCGAAAATTTGCTTACCGGACTCGGCTTGAGGCAAATGATAAATATCTTCCCAAGCTGTAAATCCGTAATTTTTTAACCAATAATATAATATGGCGCGCGGTGCAGGCATGGCATTCAATTGGTGCAAATCCAAATGAAATTCATTCCCGTGTTGGCGTAGTGCTTTTTCAAGAAACTGAGCTACGGCCCAATCCGCTAAATTTTTGGTATCTTGTAAATACAGTAAAGTTTTTTGAAAATTGGCTAAAAAAACAGGATTCATGTCCTTCAACACCGGAATCACCTCATGTCGTAATGCATTGCGTTGGTAATAATTTTCGGCATTACTCGAATCTTCGCGCCAAGAGATCAAGTACTCAGCGGCATAATTTTCTATTTCTTTTCTTGAAAAAGGTAATAAAGGGCGCACCACTACTCCATTTTGTTGCGGAATACCTGTGAGTCCGTCCCAACCTGTACCGCGTGTAAGATTAATTAAAAAAGTTTCCGCTACATCATCCGCTTGATGGGCTGTGACAATGTAATCATAGCCTTCCCGAACGCGTAAAGTTTCAAACCAATCGTAGCGTAATTGACGCGCCGTCATCTGTATGGACATGCCTATTTCTTCGGCAAATTCAGCGGTATTGAAACGGTTGAGATAAAAAGGAATTTTACGTTCTTGGCAATAGTCCCGGACAAAGATTTCGTCTTCATCACTTTCTAAACCGCGTAAACTAAAGTTACAATGTGCAACAGCGATGTTCCAATCCAGCTGTTGACACAATTCCAACAACACCATACTATCGATTCCGCCACTCACGGCGATAATTAGTTTTTTCGTTTGTAAAAACGGGAGCTGTTGGCTGATATGGTGTTGAAATTGGTTGAGCATTTTCAAAGATACGGAATTAATTGGCTCCCAAAACCTGTCGCATGGCTTTTGCTTTGAGCAGGCATTCTGCATATTCTGCTGCGGCATTTGCTTTTGCGGTTACAGCACTTCCTACGGAAAAGGATAGGTATTTATTTTGTCGATGGTATAATATACTTCGAATAACCACATTAAAATCAAAATCACCTTCGGGAGTAAAATAGCCTACGGCACCGCTGTAAACCCCGCGGCGGGTGGCTTCCAACTCTTCAATAATTTGCATTGCAGCTATTTTTGGCGCACCTGTCATACTTCCCATGGGAAAAGTGGTTCGGATGATTTCAACGGGAGGAATACGTTCAGCAACCTCAGCATGAATCGTTGAAATCATTTGGTGTACTTGTTTGAATGAATACACTTTACATAATTCATCCACGCGAACGGTTCCTTTTGATGCGGTTCGAGAAAGATCGTTTCTAACCAAATCGACTATCATGATATTTTCGGAGCGCTCTTTTTCATTTTGTTCCAAATCCGACATGAATCGTGCATCTTCATCGGGGTTAGCGCTTCGTTTGGCAGTCCCTTTAATCGGTTGCGAATACACCTGATTTCCTTCCTTTCGAAGGTAACGCTCGGGCGAAGCTGAAAGCAAATACTGTTCGTTATTTTTAAAAAATACTGCAAATGGCGGTTCTGAAATTGCATTCAATTCTTGGTAAACCGCTAAAGGTTCGATCACCGCTTCTTCTGCAAAAAACTCCATACAGAAGTTGGCTTCATAAATCGTTCCTTTTTGAATATAATCCAACATTTTAGCAAAACGCTGGGCATAGTCATCCTCAGAAACACGTTGCTGAATGGTCAAGGTAGGTTTCGGAGGATTTTCTGGAATTACCACTTGTGTTATTTCCATCCAATCCGATTCCATTTCATCGTCACAACAATACAAATATGAAATTGTCAAGACATCGTCTTTGCAACGGAATATTTTTTTGGGCTGAAAGAAGAATAAGTCCGGAAATTCTAGTCCGTCCTCATTTTGAGAAACCAGCTTTTCCGTGTCATTTTTTAAATCATACGACAAATAGCCTACCAACCAATCTTTCGTTTGTGATTGGTACTGATGTAAATCATCAAATGCTTGGTGGTAATCGGTTTTTATCGAAGTAAAAGCTTCTACTGCTAAAAGCCAATCGAACGAACTGTGTGACTGCTGGTAGTGATTGGAATCCAACATGACCACTTCGCGTGACGTTTGTGCCCAATGCAATAGTTGTGCTTTGAGCGATTCGGGTTGCTTTACAATTCGCTGTTGTTCGGTTCGCATAGGGTCAAAAATACATTCTTTTTTTGGGGAATAAAAGTCCGAAATTCATTTTGGCACGGTTTTTATAGGGTAAGAAAACAATGGTAAACTTGAGATAAAATAAAATATGTAAAGTATGTAAAAAACTACTCATTTCTAACTTTTTATTCTTAATCATTTTTTATATCACTTTAATTATTTTCAACATGAAAAAAAGAATCATTACCGTTTTCGGGCTGGGTATCCTTTTAACAGCCCTTAGTTGTAAACAGCAAGAAAACGCTGTTACTGATGAAAAATCAAATGAAGCCCTGGTTGCAGCAGATACTGTTGCCAACACCGATCCACTAACCACTGTAGCTGCTGACACGAAGAATGACAAATCCAAGAAATTGGTCCGTACGGGTGAAGTTCGAGTTCGTGTGAACGATGTGGTTGAGTCTACCCATCGCATTGAGAATGCAGTTAGTGCAGCGGGAGGATTTGTCACCCACACCAAAATGGAATCCAAGGTGGAGGAACGAAAAGAAACAGAAATCAGCAATGACAGCCTTTTGATTTCTACGCAATATCATACTGAAAACGATATGGTTGTTCGGGTTCCAACCGCCCAATTAAACAGCGTACTTCAAGCGATAGCTAAAGAAGTGGAATACGTGGACTATCGCAACATTGACACCGAAGATGTGACCTTACAATTTGTAGCTAACTCACTTGAAAGCAAACGAAAAAACGAAACCTCCCTGCGTTTAGAAAAAGGAATTGACGGTCGAAGTGCCAAATTGAACCAAGTTATTGAAGCGGAAAACGAACGTGAAGCAAAAGCTTCAGAGCGCGACGTCAAACAACTTGAAAACAAACAATTGGATAACAAAGTAAACTATGCAACTCTAGCTTTAAAATTGTATCAAAATAGTGTTATCAAACAAGAGCGAATAGCGAGTATGGAACGGATGGATCGACTTCAACCCGCATTTGGAACCCGAGCTTGGAACAACATTAAAACAGGGTGGTTTGCCTTTGAAAGTATATTTTCCTTTTTATTGCTTTTTTGGCCTGTCGGACTACTAGGCGGTCTCGGGTATTACGGATACAAGAGGTTTGCAAAAAAATAAACCAATAACCATCGGAAGATTCCGGTGGTTTTTTTTGTACTTTTGGAATAACCAAAATCTACAATCTATGAAAATTACTGGAATCGTTATTCGTATTTTATTTGGTGGCTTGATGGTCTTTGCCTCCATAGCGTATTTCTTTCAATTAGTAGACGCTGAAACGCCAACTGATGCAGTAAAAACTATGAATGATGGGTTTATGGCTACGCAATACCTTTTCCCATTAGTGAAAGCAATTGAGTTATTGTGCGGTATTGGTTTATTATTTAATAAATTCCCACGACTTACTCCGCTTGTACTTTTCCCGATTTCAATTAATATTTTTCTTGTGCATTTGTTTATTGACCGGCCAAATTTAGCTATCGGCTTTTTTGTTTTGGGAGCTAATTTCTTTTTATTAGTACAACAACGCGTTTATTACCGTGAATTGTTCAAATGGAATGCATGAAAAATAGAATCTTATTCCTTTTCGTTTTACTCTATCAACTTACTATAGCACAGACCGCCAATCCGTTAGTGTTTGATAAACATTATGCTGAGGTTATCAATCGATGGGTGGCATTTCCTTCCTTAAAAAACCAAGGAAGTATTATAGCGGGTTATGTATATTTAGATCCGAAAGAAGGCATATTTGTTCAATACCAACTGAGTTTTCACTTTGGGCCACAAAATGAGTTGCTCACTGATGGTATTGATAAAAATGAACTCTTTCGCATTCGTTTAGGAAGAGCTTATAACTTTAAACTAGCGGAACTAAACGCTGAGCATTGCCATCTTTTACAAATTCCGAAACACCCTGATGGTGCTGCCTATTATCAACTCACTTCGGAACAACAATTGTTTTTGACAGGGAAATACCTCAATGATGATCGAGAGTTTGAACGTGCGCAAGTTTTTCTGGAACAGCTGTACAATCAGCAGCCTCATTACCCCGAATTAGAATTACAATTGGCTTATAGTTATAGTGGACAACGTCGTTATGATCTTACGATTGCTATGTTGCCAAAAGCTTTGGAACATAATCCTAACGATCCATTATTTTACAAAGAATTGGCTTTTGCTTTTTTGAATTCGGGTATGACAACCATGGCTGAGAAAACCTACCAACAATGTTTGACTCGAACTACTGACAAAGTTTTAAAAAGTGAAATAGGATCGAGTATGGCCTATTTCTTTTACCTTCAAAAAAAGGAAGATAAGTTCAAAGAATGGAGCAAAGTGGTCACAGAAAATGCCGACACTGGGTCGCAATATCTATTGTTGATAGAGCAACTTCAACGCAATTGGAACAATCGACCCACAAATGAAATGCGCAAATTATAAACTTAATTTTTACTTGCAATTTCACACACGAAATTTAATATTGTTTTCGTAATTGTTAAAAAAAATTATTATGTTTCTTTTTTTTAACATTTTTTCTACAAATTAAAAAATATTTACTTTTTTATATTAAATTATTTTAATCCACATTCGTTTTGTAAGTTTTTTTTTATTATTTTTAAAGAAAACAAAACGCATGCACGGAGTAGTCAATCAAGCCATTGAAGGGTTAATCATCGAACGATACGGAAGCGAAGCTTGGAATGAGATCTGTATTGCATCGGATTGTCAAGGCACCACTTTTTACAACAATCAAAATTATTCAGACAGTTTAACCTATACTTTAGCCGTTAATGCTTCTAAATTGTTAGAAATAGAATTGTCGGATTTGCTTTTTGAATTTGGTCGTTATTGGGTACTAACTATTGCCAATGAAAAATACAATGCACTTTTACAATCTGTAGGTACTACTCTATCAGAATTTTTAATTCAGTTACCTAATTTCCATAGTCGAGTCATGCTTTACTATCCCAATATTATTCCGCCTGAATTTAAAGTAATTGAAAAATCTCCCCAATGTATTCATTTGTACTATTATTCTAAACGATCCGGCTTACATCCCTTTGTTACGGGCATTTTAGATGGTTTAAAATCCTTTTTTGCCTCTGATTGTTCCATACAACTGATTGAAATTGGCAACGAAGGGGAATACCATAAATCGCTTTTTGAAATAGTATCTTAACCCAAGCTGTTATTCATGCAAACCTTACGACAGTTATTTCCGTTTTATCTCCGACTTGATCATGATTTAAATTTTATTGAATATGGTCCAAGCATGGGTAAACTTCGTACTTTATCTGGAAAATTTGAAGACCATTTTCAATACATCCGTCCCAATTTTGAAATAACCTATACCTTTGAATCCATAGTTGAATTTAGCAATCAAGTTTTTGTTTTAGAACTTCGAAATAGCCCAAACAAGATTCGGATAAAAGGCCAGTTTATCATTCATCATGAAGTAGATAACGAACTTTGGTTCTGTGGTTCACCTTGGTTGATGTCAATGGAAGACATACTAAAATACAATTTAGTGATTACTGATTTTGCCCTACACGATTCTGCCGTAGACACCTTTTTGATGATGAATCAAAATACTTTGACTTTGGAAGATAGTACGAAAATGATTACTGACTTGCGTCATAAAAATGAATCTTTAGAGAAAATCAACCAACGTTTGGACTCCATCATTTATGCAATTACACATGATTTTAGAGCCCCACTATTGGCTAGTATCGGATTACTTCAACTCCCTGAACCGTTACTTTATAGTCAAGTCCCCGATGTACTTCATACCTTAAAAAAACTGGACCGAACAATTATACATTTAAATGAATTGTCAAAAAATGACAAAGTAGAATTGAAAATAACTGCTTTGGATTTAAAAGGTATGATTCAAGAAATATATTCCAATTATCAAATCATCTATAACGTTTCGGTACCCTTACAATTAACTATAGAATCAGTCTGCCCATTCAATTCGGATTCTTTCCGGATACGGACTATTTTAAACAACTTGATCTCTAATGCTTTAAAATATTCAAAAGCCAACACTGAATCCTATGTTTCCATAGACATTCAAATTACTGAAGAAACTTGTCTTTTAACTATATCCGATAATGGAGAAGGCATTGATCAAAAAAATTTAAATGATATTTTCAAACTCTTTTTTAGAGCTTCCGCTAAATCACAAGGAAGCGGCATTGGTCTCTATGTAATCAAAGAAATGATACATTTTCTTAAAGGAACCATCACAGTAACTTCTGAAAAAGGGATAGGTACAACATTCAAAATAACACTCCCTAATCAAAACCTTAATCACCATGAAAAAAACTAACTTTATTATTATTGATGATGATGACATCTTTTTGAAACTCGGCAAAATGTATTTGGAACTGGGCGATTGTACTTCCTCCGTTTCTTTATACAATGAAGCGACAATTGCACTGGATGTAATTACGGGCATGCTTGAACATATCGATAAAAATATGGTTGTTTTTCTTGATTTAAATATGCCCGTGCTGAATGGATTTGGCTTTTTAGATCAATTGCAACAACTCCCCAATGCATTTAATGAAAAATTACGTGTATATATAATGACATCTTCAATTAATGATGAAGATATTGAACGCGCCAACTCTTATAGCATTGTCAAGAAATATTTAAACAAACCCATTACAAAAGAAATGGTAGATAGCATTTGTGCACAAGAAATCTAATTGCAATTCTGAATACTAAATTTTGGGAAGCCTACCATTTTATGTAAACCATTTGGTTTCAATTTAAAAAAAAATCCTGCCGATAATAGCAGGATTTTTTTATTCTAAATTCTAAAATCTAAATTCAAAATTTACACATGCAAAGCACGGTTGTCGGTAGCTGCTAAAGCGGCTTCTTTAATCGCCTCTGCAAAGGTAGGATGCGCATGTGACATACGGGTTAAATCTTCAGCCGAAGCACGGAATTCCATAGCAATAACGGCTTCTGCAATCAAATCGGCACAACGTGCACCAATCATATGCATTCCTAAAATTTCATCGGTTTTAGCATCGGCTAATACTTTTACAAAACCATCCAGATCAGCACTAGCACGTGCTCTTCCTAAAGCTTTGAAAGGGAAACTTCCAGCTTTATACGCAATACCCGCTTCTTTCAATTGCTCTTCGGTTTTTCCAACTCCAGCTACTTCTGGCCAAGTGTAGACAACACCCGGAATTAAATTATAATCGATATGAGGACGTTGACCTGCTAAATATTCAGCAACCATCACGCCTTCTTCCTCTGCTTTATGTGCCAACATTGCACCGCGTACTACATCGCCAATCGCATAAATGTTTGCTGCTGTAGTTTGTAAATGGTCGTTAACTTCAACTTGACCACGCTCAGTGATTTTTACGCCGGCTGCTTCAGCATTCAATCCGTCTGTATACGGACGACGACCAACCGCTACCAAACAGTAATCACCTTCTAATACCAATTCGTTTCCTTTGGCATCATCGGCTTTTACAGTTACTGCTTTTCCTTTACGGGTTACTTCTTTTACCTTGTGTGAAGTATAAAACTTCATTCCTTGCTTTTTAAGGACTTTGGTTAATTCTTTTGACAAACCTGCATCCATACCTGGAATAATTCGATCCAAATATTCAACTACGGAAACTTGTGCACCCAAACGTAAATATACTTGCCCTAATTCGATTCCAATTACTCCCCCTCCGATAATGACCAAATGTTTCGGCACTTCAGTCATTTTCAAAGCTTCCGTAGAGGTAATAATTCGTTCTTTATCTATCGAAATAAAAGGCAAAGTTGACGGTTTAGATCCCGTTGCTATAATCGTATATTTTGATTCTAAAACTTCGTTTGAACCATCATTTTTTGCAACATTAATGTGCGTAGCATCCACAAACGAACCCACACCTTCAAAAACGGTAATTTTATTTTTATCCATTAAGAACTTGATACCGCCACACGTTTGATCAACCACCTGTTGCTTGCGTTCAATCATCTTTGCTAAATTTACTTTTACCTTACCACCCACTTCAATACCGTGGTCTGCAAAGTGCTGCAATTCTTCATAATGGTGAGAAGAAGCCAATAACGCTTTTGATGGAATACATCCTACGTTTAAACAGGTTCCTCCTAATGTGTTATATTTTTCAATAATTGCGGTCTTGAACCCCAATTGAGCGCAACGGATCGCTGCCACATATCCTCCAGGGCCTGATCCAATCACGGTAACATCAAACTGACTCATATCGTTCTTATTTTGTTGTGTATTTTATTGATCGTGGCACAAAATTACAAATGTTTTTTGGGTTAAGATTCATGAAAAAGAAATATTATTCAAGCCTTACAATTGATGGTTTAAGTTTACTGAATACTTGCCGAATACAACTGTATCAACAAGAGCATTAATCGACTAAAAAGTGGACCGTCAACGGAGAACTTTTCAAAATCACTCACACAGGATTGTTTTCGAAAAAACCCCTACACTGCACACTGTAAACCAATTACTTACAATGAAATCGTTTTCGTAGATTTATCAAATTCATGATAAATATCAGGGTTTTTGGAAAGGGGTGTAACGAACTTTGAAGTAGTAAAATTGTTCAATAAATAAGTACACCATTCGCTAAAAATTTAGAACCATGAAAAATATCAAATTAATCCAAGAGTTACATGGAATGGGGATTACCGGCTACCATGAAGTAGTTTATAATCCGACCTATCAAGAATTGTATGAAGCCGAACTCTCTCACAATTGTCGCGGCTTTGAAAAAGGTGCTGTAACTGAAAGTGGCGCAGTTGCTGTAAAAACGGGCATCTTTACGGGTCGTTCACCCAAAGACCGCTACATTGTGAAAGACGACGTGACTAAAGATACCATTTGTTGGGACGGTAAAGTCAATTTTCCCACTACTCAACCCATTTGGAGTGAATTAAAAAAATTGGTCCTTAAACAATTGTCTACGTCACGTAAACTTTATGTGGTGGATGCCTTTTGTGGCACCAATCCCGACACTCGTTTAAAAGTTCGATTCGTGATGGAAGTGGCATGGCAAGCCCATTTTGTAACCAACATGTTTATTCGACCAACGCTTCATGAACTGCAACAATTTGGCGAACCCGATTTTGTGGTATTAAATGGTTCAAAAACCACCAACCCCAATTGGGAAGAAATGGGATTGAATTCAGAGAATTTCATCGTATTCAACCTCACCGAGAAAATGCAAATCATTGGCGGTACATGGTATGGTGGCGAAATGAAGAAAGGAATGTTTGCTATGATGAATTATTATCTTCCATTGAAAGGCATGGCTTCTATGCACTGTTCAGCAAATGTGGGTGAAGACGGAGATGTAGCGATTTTCTTTGGGTTATCTGGAACTGGAAAAACGACGCTATCAGCCGATCCAAAACGCTATTTGATTGGCGATGATGAGCACGGTTGGGATGATCGTGGTGTTTTTAATTACGAAGGAGGTTGTTATGCCAAAGTGATTGATTTAAGTGAAGAAAATGAACCCGACATTTGGCGGGCCATCAAGCGTGATGCATTGTTAGAAAATGTAGTGGTCAATGAATATGGTGAAGTGGATTATTATGACCACAGCATCACGGAAAACTCTCGGGTTTCATATCCGATTTACCATATTAATAAAATTGTGTTGCCTTCAAAAGCAGGCCATGCTAAAAAAATCATTTACCTCAGTGCGGATGCCTTTGGCGTTTTACCACCTGTTTCGATCTTAAATGAAGATCAAGCTCAATATCACTTTTTGTGTGGCTATACATCAAAATTGGCCGGAACGGAACGCGGAATTACAGAACCACAACCTTCTTTTTCACCCGCTTTTGGAGAAGCTTTTTTAACCCTTCACCCGACCATGTATTCAAAAACATTAGTCGCAAAAATGAAAGAGCACGGTGCCAAAGCTTACTTAGTGAATACGGGTTGGAACGGAACTGGAAAACGAATTTCATTAAAAAACACCCGTGCGATCATTGATGCCATTATAGAGGGAAGTATAGAAAGTGCGCCAACCACAAAAATTCCGTATCTTAACCTCACCATTCCAACACAATTGGAAAACGTAGACCCCATAATTTTAGATCCGAGAGCTACGTATACTCTAGCTGCAGAATGGGAAGAAAAAGCAAAAAAACTAAGTGCATTGTACATTAAGAATTTTGCTCAATATACGGATACAGCAGAAGGTGAACGCCTTGTAAATGCGGGTCCGCAATTGGAACCCTTTGAAAAACCAATAGAAGCCTAAATACAATTTACAACCCTAAATACGCTGAGTTATGGACTGGATACTCAATTTACTGACCCAACCTTCATTTGCACACACTCTTATCCTTTTTGGTTTAGTGATTGCCATTGGAATTAGTTTAGGAAAATTGAAAATTTTCGGAGTATCACTCGGCGTAACTTGGGTGTTGTTTGTCGGGCTGGCCTTCTCTTTTGCAGGGGTTATTGTTGAAAATGAAATCCGGGAATTTTTAAAAGATTTCGGACTCGTTCTTTTCGTATACACCTTGGGATTGCAAGTAGGCCCTGGCTTTTTTGCTTCATTGAATCGAAATGCTTTAACCAATAATGTATTAGCCGCTCTAATCGTGAGTTTAGGTTTGGCCCTTACATTATTATTTTACTGTACGACATCCTACTCTATCGGTGAGCTGAGTGGGGTTATGAGTGGTGCAGTTACCAATACTCCTGGATTGGCCGCAGCACAAACTACGCTGAGCAATATCCATGGCGGCACTGCCGACAATGCAACGGTTACACTAGCTTATGCTGTAGCTTATCCTTTTGGGGTATTTGGTATTATCCTTGCCATGGTGTTTCTGAAACGTATTTTTAAAGTTGATATTACTAAGGAAACCGAACTTCAAAACAAATTGCAAAACTTACGTGAGAATCGGGTGATTTCAAAACACCTTCAATTGGACAACCATCAATTAATTGGCAAACCGCTTTCACAAATCTTCGAAATCATTAAAACGCCTATTGTGGTGTCTCGTATGTTTCATCATGGAGAAATAATTACTCCTACTCCCAAAACCATTTTGGCTCAAGGAGATGTACTTTTAATAGTAGCTCCAAAGACAACTTTTGACCAATTGCACGTATTGATTGGCGTGGAGAGTACGATGAATCTTAAAACTGCTTTAGACAGTAATTTGGTAAGTCAGCATTTTGTGGTAACCAATAAAGCCATTACGCACCGTCGTTTGGGTGATATCACTGAACTGCACCAACATGATTTTACCTTTACCCGATTAAACCGGGCAGGTACTCAATTGGTACCCAATGGCAATATCGTTTTACAATTGGGAGATACTATAAAAGTGGTTGGTACACCTGAAGGTTTGGAACAAGCCACTAAAATTGTCGGAAATTCAATCAAACGATTGGAAGTCCCTGATTTAGCACCTATTTTTATTGGCATCGTTCTCGGACTCCTAGTGGGAAGCATCCCGCTTCAAATTCCGAGTATTCCTGTACCCGTAAAAATCGGTTTAGCGGGTGGACCGTTACTTGTGGCTCTTTTATTAAGTCGGTTTGGCAATCAATTTTATCTAAATAATTATACGACGCATAGTGCTAATTTAATGCTCCGTGAATTGGGAATTTGCTTTTTCCTCGCAAGTGTGGGTTTAGGCAGTGGCGCCCAATTAGCAACGGCTTTTACAGGAACCACCGGATTTTATTGGATTGGAATGGGATTAGCAATTACTTTACTTCCCCTTTTAATTACGGGTTGGGTGGCTAAAAAATTCTTTAAGAAAAACTTTTTTGAAATTATGGGCCTTTTAGCAGGTGCCTCTACGGACCCTCCTGCCCTAGCCTTTGCCTTAAAAATAGCTGGAAACGATACACCCTCTGCAACGTATGCCACGGTTTATCCACTCACTATGATTTTGCGCATTGTGGGAGCACAATTACTGATTTTATTTTTTTCATAAACATTCAAAACTCCTCTTTTCTTATTTAATTTTTTTGACATTTGATTCTATTATAGGCATGATTATTAATTGAAAATCATTTTTTATTTATACCTATATTTTATCCCATGCGTTATCAATTTTTAACTTTTGAAAATAAATAATACAACCAAAATATTTCATTAAAATAGATAAATGAAAAAAGGAACTAAAATTGCGGGGATAATACTACTAGTAATTGGTCTGCTTACGTTCATGAAAATAGTGCTAAAAGCATGGGATGCAATCCCTTTACGCACCAATGAATATGTAATAGGTGGTTGTGGAATCGTGCTCTTTTTCATTGGAATATATTCCCTACGCAAATCGAATAATCAATCTAAAAAATAGGTTACAATTCGAACGCCGTACTGTTTTTTATCTCCCCAATCATAAACGAACTATGGGTACTTCCAATATGCTGTAAACTTGTGAGTTTGGTCACCATAAAATCACGGTAGGCTTCCATGTCTTTTACCGCAATTTTTAAAATATAATCATAATCTCCACTCACGTGAAAACATTCTAAAATCTCGGGTAACTTTGTCACTTCCGATTCAAAACGCATGAGGTAATCTTTGGTATGTTGCACCAATTTGATATGACAAAATACGATAAATGCTTTTTCAATTTTAGTGCGATCGACCAAAGCCACATACTTTTTTATGATGCCCTCTCGTTCGAGTTTACGAATGCGTTCATAGACTGCAGTTACCGACATTTGTAATTTTGAAGCCAATTCTTTATTGGTCATTCGGGCATCTTTTTGTAAAAACTGTACAATTTTCTTGTCTGTACTATCCATAGTAATTGTTTTTTCAGCGATTCGAAATAAAAGTAAACGAATTTAAATTTATTTTCTAACAAATATTTATTAATTAGATTTATTTTCTATAAATCATTTTTTATGTTGAAAAATACAATAGTAATTCTCAATTTTGAATGAATAATTCAACAGAAATACTATGCAAACGCAACATCCTTTTGATTTCAAACCTGCAGACAACATTCAAGATTTACAATATTTTGGCGAATTTGGAGGTGTAAATCCTTCCATTTCCGATTCTTCTACTTATACCTTCTTGTCAGCCAAAACGATGTTTGACACTTTTGAAGGAAACGCGGAAGGCTGTTATTTGTATTCCCGCCATTCCTCCCCTATGAATTTGTATTTGGGTCAGGCTTTAGCGGCACTAGAAGGAACAGAAGCTGCCAATGTTACGGCTTCAGGTATGGGAGCCATTACTTCAGTTTTGATGCAATTATGTGCGAGTGGCGATGCCATTGTATCGAGTCGCACCATCTATGGAGGCACCTATGCCTTCATGAAAAATATGTTGCCGAAATGGCAGATTTCAACACGATTTGTCGACATTACCAAATTGGATGTGGTTGAAGCGGCGATTACTCCCAACACCAAAGTATTGTATTGTGAAACCGTAAGTAATCCATTATTGGAAGTGGCGGATATTCAAGGTTTGGCTCAATTAGCTAAAAAATACAATTTAAAATTAGTCGTTGACAACACCTTTTCCCCGTTACAAGTGGCCCCTGTTAAATTAGGAGCCGATGTGGTGATTCACAGTTTGACCAAATTCATCAATGGAAGTTCGGATACTGTGGGTGGCGTAATTTGTGGCACCCAACAATTTATAGATGATTTACGAAATGTAAATGACGGC
The DNA here is from genome assembly GCA_039798185.1 of Bacteroidota bacterium. GTDB lineage: Bacteria > Bacteroidota > Bacteroidia > Flavobacteriales > Flavobacteriaceae > Flavobacterium. The sequence goes on along the minus strand of JBDKGM010000090.1, from coordinate 665 downwards.
GCTTGTATGCTATTGGGTCCGACGATGGACAGTTTCCGCTCAGCTTCTATATTGAAAAACTTACGAACGTTGCACATTCGCATGAAGCAACACAGTTACAATGCGGCCTATTTAGCGTCACGATTTGAAAAGGACGGCTTGAAAGTGGTATATCCAGGCTTAGAAAGTCATCCCAGTCATACGATCTTATCCCAACAAATGAATCATGAATACGGTTATGGCGGTATGATGACCATGGATGTGGGTTCGCTCGATCGTGCCAATGCATTAATGGAATTGATGCAGCATAACAATTTAGGTTATTTGGCGGTAAGTCTTGGATTTTACAAAACCTTATTTAGTGCACCGGGAACCTCGACTTCGAGTGAGATTCCGATGGATGAACAACAAGAAATGGGATTAACGGATGGCTTAATTCGTTTTTCTATTGGTTTGGATAATGATATCGAACGTACGTATGAAAAAATGACCGAGTGTATGCGACAACTCGGTATACTTTAGTTTTTATTTTTAAGTTTTTAGTTGAAAATCCATGCTCGAAAGTGTATGGATTTTTTTTGTTTGCAAAAATATACTACTTTTATACTCCTAAAAGCTTGATTATGAAACAAAAATTACTCCTATCCGCCTTATTTACAAGCCTTTTTTCATTCGGCCAAATCATC
>JBDKGM010000089.1:0-34118 GCA_039798185.1 Bacteroidota bacterium | reverse complement strand
GGATGAGAAAGTAGCGAAATTGCACTTGTCGCACATCGGTGCTGAGTTGACTGAGTTGACTCAAGAGCAGGCCGACTACATTGGCGTGAACGTCAACGGTCCATTCAAAAAGGATACTTACCGGTATTAAGTCATTCATGCGCCTTTGTGGTGCATTTACAAATTTGGTGTTAAATTGGTGTTAAACACTGCATTTGAGCAAGGGTTTGGTCATATCTTTGTATGGCTGCAAACAATGTGCTTTTTGGATTGTTACAGCGCCCCCGTAGGTCACCGCTGTGACTGAAGGGGCGAAGCCATGCACGCTCAGCGCCTCAGTATTCTACGTATCTTTGCCCTTTAGCAATGAATAAAAAACACAACGCACTGATTATCTTTTTTTTAGGGATTTTGTCATTGACAGCCCAGCCCGCATTGTCACAGAATCCAGCGACGGTAAAAGCCGCTGATTTCACCGATGCCCAATTGTTGGATTTGTTGGCCCAAGCCCAGGCCGCCGGCTTGGGGGTGGAGCAAGCAGAAAAGTTGGCCATGGCCAAGGGGATGCCAGCCTCTGAGGCACAGGCGTTCAAAGACCGTTTGAACAAGATCCAAACCCAAACCCCGTCAACTGCCAATACCCCTGGATTGGCTACACAGGCAGCTACAGAGCAAAAAGCCAAACATGCGGTAATTGAAGTTGCGACGCCGCTGACCGGCTCTGAAATTGTGGTGCCCAAAGAAGAGCGGGCTGTGACGGTCTATGGACAGGAATTGTTTCGGAAAGGCGATTTGAAAATTTATGAGCGCAGTTTGGATGCCAAAGCCCCAGCCAACTACGAATTGGGCGTGGGTGATGAATTGGGCATCTCCATCTTTGGGGTAAGTTATTACAACACTGTGGCCAAGGTGGATTCGCGCGGACGAATAGAATTGGGACAGTTGGGCAGTATCTATGTAAAAGGCATTGCCTTTGACAAAGCCAAGATGTTGATTAAGACTGCACTGAGCAACAATTTCAATATGGGGGCCAATCAACTGGAAATCAGTTTGGCCTACAGCCGCAGCATTACCGTGAACATTGTGGGTGAGGTATTCAAACCAGGTTCCTACAAAATTCCTGCTTTGAATACGGCCTTCAATGCCTTGATTGCTGCTGGTGGTCCCACCGATATCGGTACCTTGAGAAACGTGCAGCTGCGCCGCAATGGAAAAGTGATCAAGACGTTTGACGTTTATGCTTACTTGCAGAATCCAGGATCAGAAGATGATTTCTTTCTGCAGGACAATGACTACTTGGTGGTGGGTACTGTAGGGAAATTGGTGAGCATAGCGGGTGCGGTGAAACGCCCGATGACATATGAGTTGTTGCCGACAGAACAACTGTCGCATTTGTTCAAATATGCCGGTGGATTCCAACCCAATGCATTGGCAGCAAATACCCAAGTGCAGCGCTACATTGACAAGAACCAAAGATTGTTTCCAGTGAATTGGGATAGCTTGAGTAAACTCAATATCGATTTTAGTCTCAAAGCCGGCGATTCTGTAGTGGTGGGTGTAGTGAATGAGGATTTGGAAAACCAAGTGGAGATCAAAGGACCTGTATACTTCCCCGGTGTTTTTCCGCTGGTATCTGGAGAGCGGGTATTGGATTTGATCCAAAAAGCGGGTGGACTCAAAGAACAGGCCATGTTGAAGCGGGCCTATTTGGTGAGAACGGAGAAAGACGAATCAAGAAGATATATTCCCTTGGAAGTTTCTGCGCTGGTTAACAGCATGGAGAACGGCAACAACATTGTTTTGAGAAAAAACGATGTATTGCTTTTGTACACAGAAGCGGAATTTTTGGATACGTTTACGGTGAATGTAAACGGGGAGGTGAAAAACCCCTTGACATTGTCATACAAAGAAGGATTGACCTTGGGTGATGTGTTGGTATTAGCAGGGGGGATCAAGATTTCAGCGGAACTGACAAAGATTGAAATTGCCCGGAGTAATATTTTTACTCCCAATTACAAACCTGGTGAGCCCTACCAAACTTCGATGTTGGAGTTAACCATTCCCAAAGATGTAACAGAGAACCAGGAAGTGTTGAAGACGGCCTTGTTGCCCTTTGATATTGTATCGGTAAGAAGGATTCCCAATTTTGAACTGCAAAAGGTGATTGAATTGAGGGGGGAATTCAAATACCCTGGTACCTATGTGATACAAGACAAAGGATTCACGGTACACGATGCGGTGCAATTGGCCGGTGGATTAACGGCCTATGCATTTCCTGAAGGTGCCAAATTTGACCGACACAATTTGCCTGGGGGATTCTTGGTCTTTGACATGAAGAAAGCCATGAACCGTCGTGGATCGATGTACAATTACACCTTGAAAGAGGGCGATATCATTTCGGTACCCAAGGTGATTGATTACATCAGCATTTACGGTACGGGCATTCAATACATAGAGAATTTATTGAATTTGGATTCGTTGACGGATTATGCAGTGATGAATTCTCCTTTTGTTTCAGGCAAACGGGCGGGCTATTACATTCGAACATTTGGCAATGGCTATACAGCGGATGCATGGCGTTCAAAGACCTATGTGGTGGAAGCAAATGGCCGTGTTAGAAGAACTGTAAATTGTTACTTGTTTAGGGTATCACCGAAAGTGAAAAAGGGCAGCGCGGTGTATGTGATTTCCAAGGAAAAGAAAGCCAAGACCAGTGCAAAAGACAAACTGAACAAAATCCCAACGGATTGGAACAAGATCATTCAAGACATAACGGTGAAATTAACCGGCTTGGCGACTTTGTGGGCATTAATCAAATCATAACATGGATAGGCAAGAACAAGAAACCGAAGAAATTTCATTGAAGGAGTTGATCCAAAAAGTGGGTGAAACCGTTCGCTATTTAAAAACCCGGTGGCAGAAATTATTACTGTTGGTTTTTTTAGGGGGCTTAGGCGGCTTTTTTTATGCGAAATCCCAAAAAACTGAATATACGGCGAAGTTGACCTTCGCGCTGGCAGAAGGGGGTGATAAGGTAGGTGGTTTGGGATCAATCGCATCCCAGTTTGGCATAGACATCATGGGTGTTAGTTCTGGTGGGGCATTCAGTGGCGACAACCTCCTGGAACTCATGAAAAGCCGTTTATTGATTGAGAAAACCCTATTGACTGCCGTAGATAGCAATGGAAAACAAAAGTTGTTGATTAACCAATACATCGATTTTAATAAACCCAAGAAGCCCAAACCTAGAAAACCCACTGATCCATTACCCGTATTTTACAGTGTGGACAAATTGAATCCAGATCAGTTTTCATTGGCACAGGATTCATTTTTGGGCAAAGTGTGTGCGGATTTGGCCAAGAAACATTTGACAGTATCCAAGGTAGACAAAAAGTTGGCCATCGTATCAGTCTCATTCACAGGAAATGACGAATGGTTTGCCAAGCATTTCACCCAAGTATTGACTCAAAATGTGACTGAGTTTTATGTAGAGACCAAAATGCGACAAATGCGAAAGAATGTGAAGATGATGGAGCACAAGGTTGACAGTGTAAAACAGGCACTGGGAAGGGCGATGTATGGGGTGGCTTCGGAAGTGGATGGCAACCAATATTTGGTTAGGGGTGTGGCCAAAGTACCTCAAGCAAAGAAGCAATTGGAGATTCAGGTACTTTCAACCATGTATGGGGAATTATTAAAGAACTTGGAATTGAGCCGAACCTTGATGGCTAAAGAGCAGCCGTTGATTCAGTTGATTGATCAGCCAAGATTTCCATTGGAAAGAAAGAAATCGTCTAAAATGATGACAGTAGTCGGTTGCGCATTTTTATTTTGCTTTTTAGGAATCATCACATTTTTATTACAGCGTTGGTGGAAGACTTAAAATGATGAGTGTGGTCCATACGCTCAAAATACTTATTAATCATTTCAAATCGTTAAGAGATTGATAAACATTGTTTTACACTATTGTGTTTCAACATCATTCCAAAGAAGATGAGATTGCACTTTACGGAAGAATAAATCAAGTAGATACTTAATCATTTTGACTATCCTTTTAAGAACATGCGGAGGAATAGGAAATCAACTATTCCAGTCAAATTTCGCATTAATATTAGCTGCTAAATTCGGGGGTGTAAACATTTATCACCTGCATTCTTCAAATTACAAGAGGGTTGCTCATTGGGAATTGGAATCACTAAATTTCCTGCCGGCACGTAATTTTTATTTTTTACTACTTGTTTTACGAATTCCTAGAGTACTTACATATTCAAAGATTAGGAAGAAAGATTTTGTTCGAATAGGAAACGTAATTATTGCAGATGGTTATTTTCTAGAAAAATCTAATTATTCTTTATTTAGCAGGAATGATATTGATGAAAATTTAAAATATTTAAGAAGTCTAATCGGCATTAAGAAGAGAATAGTGAAAAAAACTTTAGTACATATAAGGCTAGGCGACTTTTTTACCTCTAACAAGGAGAAGGATACATTTATATATCATTTTTTAGGTAAAATTGACGAACGCGTTGATATTATTACAAATGAAGAAGACTTGTTGATCGAGTGCATAAATAATGAATACATCCATAGGGCTGAAAAATATAATATAATTTCAACTACTAATTTATCAAGTATTGAACTTCTTAGGTTTATTTGTCAATATGATAATATTTGGTATAACGGTAGTACCCTATTATTTTGGGGGGCTGTTTTGGGCACCTCATCTCTTAATTGGAGTTTAGATTTTCCTAAAGAGCATTATATTGTTAGAAATTGTATTTATTTGGATGACATAATGAAAATTTTTAGAGAAGGGTAAAAATAGTTGTGTCTATTAGTTTAATCCGCTGTAATTTTTAAAAAAATTTAATAGAAAAGTATGAAAATTGAAATACCAAATAATCTAAAGTTTCTCCAGGAATTTTTAAATGTAGATTCGAAATATTTGGCTAAACTTGGAGGATATATTGATGGTTCATATATTGTTGATTATCGTTCTGTACTCTCTTCGAAATATTTAATTTCTGGAGGAGTTGGTAGTAATGTTCGCTTTGAATCAGATTTTAGGCTAATAAATAAAGAAGTGAAAATTGTTTTCGTAGATCCAACGACATCGATAATTCGAATGTTTATTAGATCTATTTACCATTTTTTTAAAAGAAGCCAAAACGGGTTTTACAGTTTGGGTGAATTATTTAATTATTTCGATGTTAAGAAGCATGCAACACACAAGTACAAATACCTTGGAAAGCAATATACAATTAACACTGTTTGTCAAGAATTGTCTATTACTGATCGTTTTTTTCTAAAACTCGATATTGAAGGATTTGAATATGAGTTGTTAGATTCAATATTGGATTTAAAAGATAAAATCGAGGGAATTTGTATTGAATTTCATGATCTCAATAAAAAGGATAATGTTGATATGCTTGAAACTTTTGTCCGAAAGTTAGATTTTAATATTATAGGTGTTTGCATTAATGAATTAGCCATTAGTGATTCGGGAGTACCTCATATAATTGAAATTTCTTTTTCTCCTAAAAAAGAAATTAATTGGCCTACTGATTCAGATGAATCCTATTACCTACAAAATAGCAATACTTTTAAGGGAGAAGCTGTAGTATTTAATTATCGCTCTTTCTCGAAATAAATGCTAATTTATCTTCTGTTGCATAATTAATCAGATGAAAAAAGCGTTGATTTTAACACCATCTTTTCTGCCCGTTCTCAACGGAATGACTTATGCAACTCTTGGGCATGCCCGAATGTTAAGTAATCTTGGCCTAGAGATCACAATTATATCAAACGATTGCCCTGACCAAGATGCCATTAATGAATTTGGATTATCGAATGTTTCATGCATCAAATTCCCGATTAGTGGTTCTGGATTATTTTGGAATCCTGTGAGGGGTCCTGTTGTTGAAATTTTAAATAAAATAAACTCAATAAATCCAGATTATATATTCGTTGAGGGTTGGTATAATTGGGGTATCCACCTATTAACTCGGCTTCCAAAAACTTATTTGAAGATTGTTTTTAGTCATGGTGCGGCAGACAAAGATGTTTATAATTTGGCCTCTTTGGTGAGGTGGCTAGGATATTTTGTACATGACAGGATATACAGAAAAAAAATTATTAAAGCGGTTAATGGGATTATCTTGCTTTCCGTCTATGAAGATATGAAGCGGTTTAGTGATTACAGGCTTGCCAAGCAATTTTCTATCCCCAATATTATTATTCCTAACATAAATGTGGAAGAGGTGTTTACGAAGAAATTACAATACCTAACAAAAACGACTAAAGGTTTTAACATTGCCGTAATTGGCGAAATGTCACCTAACAAGAATCAGTCGTACATCATTGATAGATTCGATAAACTAGAGACGTCGATTAATATTCATTTTTTTTATCCTAGGGACAACGCATACGCACAAAGGGTTAAAAAGAAATGTCGTTTATTTGTTGAACGGATTACATTTCACCAAGGACTAGATAGGATATCTATTAATGAGTTTATAAGAAAAAATATCGATGTGATATTAGTATTATCGAGAACTGAGGCACAACCTATTGTAATCATTGATGGAATTTTTCACGAAATTCCCTTTGTTTCCACCAATGTCGGTTGTATTTCAACTTTTAAAGGAGGTATTGTTTGCTTACTTGATGAAATTGTAAGTAGTTTAAATATCATCTGTAGAGACAACCTTTTAAGAAGTTATTATAAAATGAATACAAAAGCAGATGCTGAAATGTTAAAATTCGATTTGGGGGATTTGGATTTTTTCTTAAACAGTTTTTCATCAATTGATGCCATTTAAGTCTTTTTTCTTCTCAATTATTTTAATATCGCTTTTATTTTCCTTGGACGGATTCGATATATCCTCTGTTCTCGTTTTCTTATTATTACCTTTTATCAATTTAAAGAAATTATTTATAGAGGAAAGTTTAATTGTAAAGGCTTTTTTATTTTATAACTTTCTAGTTTTAATTTCAATTATTATAAATATTACACATATAAAATTCACATCCATTGCAAGACCCGCAGCAGTTGTCTTTTTTTCGTTTTTCATACTATCGAATCGTTCTTTTATTCTGCATAATGCAAAAAAATTTTTTCTCTTAACTGCTACTTCGATTGTAATACTTGATATGATCGCCCTTCTCTTTTTTTTTGTATTTGGTATTGTTCAACTTGATGGATTTAAGTCTTTTTATCCTGGCTTGAGATTCCAGGGATTTTACAATTTGACTATAAGTGCTGTTTCCAAATCATTCATTGTTATCTTGTTATTTCATTTTAAATCTCAAATCAAATCTTTTACCTTTTGGTTTTTGACTAGTATCCTGATATTGACTATTCTATTATCATTAACGCGCACAGCATGGATAATCTTAATTATATATTTTGTACCAAGGTTGGTATGGAATACGTTTTCAATGAATAAGAAAAATTTGAAAAATATATTTTACAATGTATTTAAATTATCCTTACCCTTCTTATCCTTATTTACACTTTTGAGTGTATATAATAAAGATTTTGAAATTGCAGGCTTCTCAGTCAAAGAAATTTTTTATAATCGTTTATTTTCTGACTCGCTTGGTACAGAATCTGTTGCCGAAATCGAAAGAGGAGGTTTATATTACCCACTTAGGCTATTGGAAACCCTAGAATTCAGTTTTTTTGGCAATGGTTTTGGAACGACTGATTACTCAGGCGGTATATTATTTGGATCAGACGAGAACTTGGGCGCACACAATACCTTTGTTCATATTTTATTCGATTACGGAGTATTAAGCTTTTTTACATTTTTGTTTTTTAATTTCGTTCTGATGATTCATTTGTGGCGGAATATTAGATATTCAAAGGATTTTCTTTTATTTATTCAGCTATACTTAGCTCTTCTATTCGCATTTTCTTATCAAGACTTGGATTATTATTTACCGACAATGTTTATCCTTTTAAACGTCATTGTATTTGCTGTCAAGGAAAATGAACATTTGCGCGTCAGCAGAATTTCTTGAGCCCTGGTAAGTAATAATTGTGTAATTCAGTTAAATGTCCAGTGTTTTTAATGAATCTCTAATTTTATCTAAAAATATTACATAACTACTCGAGAGAGTCGAACTTGATTTTGAAAGCATCCCTTCTTGATTTTTAATACTAGACTTAAATAACACAAACTGCATTTATCGCAGTGCAAAAATTTCAGCAAATATATTAGTCTGTTATTATTAATAACGTACTTTTTGATTTCAGTAAGAAATATTAATTACTTCCATATTCTATTTGCTAATGCTGGTTTTTTCAATAGATAGTTATTAATGACTTTTTAGTAAAATATGCATATTTATTTGATTATTTTTATGTTCTGGAAGCCACAAAATATCCAAATTGACCTTTGAAATTGAAAGACACATATAAGGAGTTAGTTGCTTATTTTCTTACAAGATGGATTTATTTTGTATTAGTAGTGTTTGCCCTTGTAGTTCAATATGTATTATTTCCTATATCATTCGATGCATTTGCCGCTAAACATGAGAATTATTACCCCCTGTTTTATTGTTTTACAGTTTTTTACAGCTTTGATTTTGGGTTCCAAAGGAACTTAATTCGAACGCGTCAAAATTTACTTCTCCCCTATTTAATATATACTTTTATTGGATACGTAGTAATTTTTTACTTATCCGAATTGAACCTATTTGAATGTTTGGTCATGTCATGCATTTCAACTTGTTCACATGTTTTAAGTTTCTATAAATACGCCAATGAAGTAGCAGACCGTCCAAATCGAAGTGTATTAATAAGAATATTTCATATAATTATTTTGTATCTTGCTTTTTTGTTTTCGAGTGATTTATGGATGTTTGGGATTATCTATTTTATATTGCATGCCTTTGTTTCGATTTACTTTATAAAGGATTTGTTTTGTATAGTAAATTTCACAGATTTTTATATTTCAAAGTCACAATTTTTTTTTCTATCGATAAATATAATTTACTTTTTTGGTAATGTAATGGATAAGTTCATATATTCCGGGACTGTTCTAAATGACAAAGGTTTTATTGTTTTAAATGAATCGTTATCATATACTTTGTCTGCAGTGAATATAATGATCCCTCTTGTAGTTTTTAATGTATCTTTTACAGCAGCGAAAAAAAGTAGTTTTTTCTCTGCTTTTTTTCCGGTAACAATTTTGTTATTTTTAGCTATATATTTAATCTTGGGACGTTTTTTTTCCTTTAGAATATCTTTTAATATTTATTTTATATCCTACGCCTTAGCAATATTATTAAATGCTTCAAATAGTTTTACGATGCTGGTGCCGAAGGAAACGGGGTATTCTAAGTACTTTATTGCTTCTGTTTTGCCCACTTTTTGTTATTTCATACTTTTACTTTTAGTTGGTGAGGTTAGTCTAAATGTGTTTTTAATATTTCAAATTTTAAAATTGTTAGTTGAGTTTACACTGCGTAATTTGTTTTTAAGAGACTATGAGACAAAAAATTAAGATTGGTTTGCTGTGTGATTTGAGTGTTATTAAGCAATGGGAAGTTGAAATTCTGAATTATTTTATTAACGACGAGTTTTACGAAGTGACGTTGCTTAAATTGAATTTGGAAGTAAAGCGAAAGGAGAAGAAGTTTAGGCAGAAATTTAAAAACATACCATATTTCATTACATTCCAAATAGAATACCTTGTTTTAAAATATTTTCGAGGTATAAAATATTTGGATAATAAAAGTTTCGTAAATCACAGTGTTACAGAACTAGATATTTATGGTCATCGAGATGGGGCCAAAACTTTTTTGAATTTAGATATAATAGACGGTCATTTTGATTATCTAATAAGGGTGAATGGTATTGGTATTTTAGTAATTCCTGATGATTACAGTATACCTATTTTATCACTGCATCATGGCGATATGTATTCAAATAGAGGTGGACCTGCAGGATTTTGGGAAATTATTTTTCATCAACATGAGACTAGTGTCTCTTTGCAAAAGCTTACAAATGAACTTGATAAAGGTGACTTGCTCGCTCAATATCACTGTAGAACAATTAATTTCTCGTTTGTACTTAATCAATGTAATGTGTATTCGGTCTCTAGTAGAGTGTTTGATTGTTATTTTAAATATGCGAAACGAGTACCGAGACCAATCGAAGTTACTCCGATTCTACTGACTATTCCTTCATTTAGAAGCATTTGCTTATACTATTTGCGCATTTTGAGTAATATTTGTTTTAAGATTACCACGTTGAATCAAAAATGGGTAGTTTGCGTTGAACAAAATGGTAAGCGGAGCGTTATTAATTCCAAGGATAACAGTTGGTATGCTGACCCTTTTTTTTTGGATGATGATACTATAGTAGTTGAGAAATATTTAAATAAGAAGCGAAAAGGAATTTTGGTATCAGTCAATTTAAATACATTAGAAGAAACCCATATACTAGAGGAAGATTTTCATTTAAGCCACCCTTTTGTATTCAGAGAGAAAAGTAGAGTATTTATTATACCAGAGTCCTTGGGAGGCGGTTCTGTGAAATTATATGAATTAAGAGATCATGGGATGTTCTTCATTAAAGATTTATTAATTGGTAGGTTTGTGGATACTCTGGTGCTTAAGGTAGATGGAGGATATTATTTATTAACAACACATGTTGATCTTGGTTTTAATGAGGAAAAGCGGCTTTTCTTCAGTAAAGATCTCCTAACCATGCCATTTATAGAAAAATTGGATTTTCAACCAATAACAAACTTGTGTTATAGTCGTAGTGCTGGAGTTTTTACTTTGGAGGGGGACAGGATTATTAATTATTGTCAAAACTCATACCCTTTTTATGGTAGATCAATAAATATTTGTGAAATAAATTTGAAGGGGAATATAACTGTGTTACAAGAAATAAAAGTGGATTCTGTGAAATATAAAGGTATTCATCATTATTCGATGATTGGTGGAAAAAAAGTTTATGATTTAAGATTAAGGTAATGAAAATATATTTATCAAATCCTTATGGAACTATTCCGGGTGAAGATTGGAGAGAGTATAGATTCTTTTTATTAGGCAGGACTTTGGCTTCTAACGGTTTTAAAGTTGTCTGGTTTACATCAACATTTTCTCATCATTTCAAAAAACAAAGATTTCAAAAATCAAAAATAATTCCAATATGTGATAATTTTACAATTCATTTAATAAAGTCAAGTACCTACAAGAACAACTTTTCAGTTGGGAGAATATTCCGTGATTTAACATATGGTTTTAATTTAATTAAGATACTCAATGATGATTATCCCAAACCAGATTTGTTTATTATAGGAGACTCTCCTATTTTATTTTATTTTCCAAGCTATTGGTATTCACAGAAACTCAAAGTTCCGTACGTTGTAGATCAAATGGACCTCTGGCCTGAATTAGTTGTTAATGCTTTTCCAAAAATGTTTCGACCAATCATTAATTTTCTGTGTTTTCCAATATATATTATTCGGAAAAAGGTCTTTGATAATAGTACAGGATTCATTTCATTAGCAAAAAAGTATTTAGAAATTCCAATGGTCATCTCTAAAAATGTTTCCGAAATACCTAGCGCAGTTATTTATAATGGAATAAATGTAGATGAATTCAGATTTAATATGTCAAAGATTGATGAATTCATTGATTCTAAAGTTGGATGGAAAGACACAAATGAGATTTGGTTTATTTTTGCGGGCACATTAGGTCCTTCATATGATTTGAAAACAGTCCTTCACGGATTTTTAAATTTGGATAATCAATATTGTAAATTGATTATTGCCGGTGATGGTAGTGAGAAATATTTTGTTGAAACATTTATTCAATATAACAATTTAGTTAACGTAAAGTATATTGGTAAGATATCTAAGGAATTGTTACCGTATTTATACAGCAAATGCGATGTTGGCCTGAATACTTACGCAGTTTTTTCAAATGTTGAAATGTCTGATAAATTTTATGATTATACTGCTGCAGGATTAGCAATTCTTAATTCCCTAGATGGCGAAGTAAACGATTTAGTAGTTAACAATAGAATAGGATTAAACTATAAAGCATCTTGTCTAAGTTCATTTCAAGATTCCATAAATAAAATCATTGAGGGAAGTAATCTGAAAGATTTTAAGGAAAACTCATATAAATTAGGATCTTTATTTGACCAAGAAAAACAGCTAAAAAAGTTCTCTGAATTTGTTCGTGATCTACAAATTTCGGTTGTTGTTTCCTAAAATTACTACATGCAATTGAGAGTTTTAAATACTAGTGATGTGCCAAAAATTGCTGAAATTCATTTACAGGCTTTTAAAGGTTTTTTCTTAACGTCACTGGGTAAAAGATTTATTGAGACATATTATGCTGCTTCAATAAAAGGTAGAACGAGTATATGCGTAGGATTATTTGATGAGGAAGGTAATTTAATTGGATTTGCAACTGGTACATCCCAATCAGCTGGTTTTCATAAAGCAGTCCTATTACAAAATTTCTTACATTTTACAATAAGTCTCTTAATGGTTTTAATGAACAGACCGCTAGCGATTGTTAGATTAATAAAGAATTTAAATAAAAAATATAACAAAATAGATGATAAACAGTATGCTGAATTACTTTCAATTGCTTTGTTGCCAAGTTGTATAGGATTAGGTTATGGAAAGATATTATTGGAGGCCTTTGAAAAAAAGGCAAGAGACCGGCAGGTGGCAAAAATTGCCCTGACCACGGATTCTATCGGGAATGACAAAGTAATAGAGTTTTACAAGAGTCATCAATATGAAGTTTATTATGAATTTATTGGTTATCCCAATAGGAAAATGTTAAAAATGATTAAAAATGTGAATTGATGATTAATAATGTCCGATTATATTTATGAATATACCTTTTTCACCCCCATTTATAGACGACGATATCATAAAAGAAGTTTTACATTCATTAAATTCAGGATGGATAACAAGTGGTCCTAAAGTAAAATTGTTAGAAACAGAAGTCAATAATTTGACAACTGTTTCACACACTGTTTGTGTAAACTCATGGACATCGGGTGCAATTCTCATACTCAAGTGGTTTGATGTAAAAGCTGGCGATGAGGTGATTGTACCTGCTTATACATACAGCGCAACAGCTCTATCAGTGTTACATTGTGGAGCAGTACCAGTAATGGTAGATGTCACTGATGACTTCACCATCAACGTGAAGAACATTGAGAAGGCAATTACCGCAAAGACAAAAGTAATTATGCCTGTGGATATTGCAGGCTGGCCCTGCGATTACGATTCAATAAATAACTTAGTCAATAAAAAGTCAATAAGGAGCCTATTTATAGCAGAATCGGATAAACAAAAACAACTTGGCAGAATTTTAGTTGTTTCAGATGCGGCACATTCAATAGGTGCATTTTATAAAGGATCACCGGCCGGTAAGTTAACAGACATTACGATATTTTCTTTTCATGCAGTTAAAAATATAACTACAGCTGAAGGTGGTGCTATTTGTTTGAATTTGCCGGATTGCTTTAGTAATGAGGATGAGTATAAGTTAATGAAGCTCTACACTCTTAATGGTCAAAATAAAGATGCTTTCACGAAGTCACAGGCTGGTGGATGGAAATATGATATACTTTTTGCAGGATTAAAGGTGAACATGCCGGACGTGTGCGCGGCAATCGGTCTGGCTCAAATCAGGAAATATAATAGTATATTGATTAAAGAAAGAGAGAGGGTTGCTAAAGCATATCATGCATTTTTTTCTAAATATAAGCACTTTGAATTGCCGCCTCTTGAAGATGAACGTAGAAAATCATGTTTTCATTTGTATCCTCTTCGATTATATGGTTGCAAAGAAGAACAAAGAGATTTAATGATAGAGGAAATCTCAAGAAAGGGAGTGGCAGTAAATGTTCATTTTATTCCAATGCCGATGTTGACAGTCTTTAGAAATTTAGGTTATAAAATTGAAGATTTCCCTGTTGCTTATGACAATTATTCTAGGGAGATATCTTTGCCAATTTATCCGCAATTAACTGAAGAACAAATAAATTGGATATGCGAATCTGTGCTCAACTCTTACAATAACATTGTACTGAATGATAAGAATTCTTGATTTTTTATTTGCGGGTTTCGGATTAATTTTTTTCTCGCCTTTTCTTTTGGTGATCGGATTGATTATCAAAATGAGTTCCAAAGGCTCAGTTTTTTATAAGCAATCAAGAGTCGGTTTGAATAGAGTAGAATTTAGTATTTATAAATTCCGTTCTATGCGGTCAAACTCAGATAAATTGGGTTTAATAACTGTTGGTGGCCGAGATCCACGAGTAACTCCCATCGGGTATTATTTAAGAAAGTTCAAATTGGATGAACTTCCGCAACTCATTAACGTATTGATTGGAGATATGAGTTTGGTTGGACCACGGCCTGAGGTCAAAAAATACGTCGACCTATACACAGAAGAACAGAAGAGAGTATTAACAATTCGTCCAGGCATCACAGATTGGGCATCGATAATTTATCGCGATGAAAATGTAATTCTTGGGAAGTCTTTAAATCCAGAGAAGGATTACATTGAGAAGGTAATGCCTGATAAATTGAAGTACAATATGATATACATCAATAAATATGGTGTTTTGGAATATTTCAAGATTATCGGTATAACTCTATGGAAAATTGCATTTTAGTTCAGGGTAGTTTTACAATTAAAACGCTTGGCAGAAACCGATGCCAAGATGATGGAGCTCCTCAATGTATGGTACTATTTTAAGTACATTTTCCTTACCGTATTTGGTAAAGGATTTGGGTATAGGGTGAGAAAGTGAATTTCATATTTCCTTTGATAATAAAGCCACCCTAAGGGTGGCTTTATTATTTAGCATTTTGCCAATGACACTACTTTCTTGGTTTAGAGTTAAACCCAATTCGAATTTACCATTAACTTTGTTCAGTCAATGGCATTGCAATTGAAGACTTCGTATTATCACCGCTGGGTTGTGTTTTTATTAGACATGATGCTGTGTGGTCTGTCGTTGCTCTTGACCACCGTATTGTTTCACTATCACCAATCGGTGAATTTCATTTTATCACAATGTCTCCTGCATGGAGCTATTGTTTGGCCTACTAGTGTGGTAATTCATTTATTGCTAAGACCTCACATGGGGATCATCCGCCAAACAGCCCTCTACGATTTGGTGAAATTGTTGGTGGTTAGATTTTTGGTCTTGACTATATCTGTGCTCTTTGTGTTGAAACAACGGAACGCCGATCATACCGAATACCTATATGCCATTTTGGTGGTAGATTTTCTGCTCAGCGCACTCTTGCTCATTACTTTGCGTCTCTTTGTAAAATGGATTTTTGGCCTCATGCAACCCGGTGATCAAAAAGCCCATACTGTGTTAATCTATGGAGCTGGTGAATCTGGGGGACTTACCTACAACGCCGTTCAGGCCAAATACAAAGTCTTGGGATTTGTGGATGACAACCGTAGCAAACAAGGTAAACGCTACCAAGGCAAAAAGATTTTTTCGCTGGAACAAGCCCAAATTGATTTCATTGAATCTGGTAAAATTGATTTGTTGATCTTGGCCATTCACGGGTTGCCGGTGGATAAAAAGAAAACCATCGCCCAACTTTGCATGGCCAACCAAGTGAAATTGCAATTGGTGCCCAAGTTGGATGAAATGCTGAGTCAGGGTGTAACCGCCCAAAACCTGCGGGCCTTGGATGTGCAAGAATTGTTGGGGCGTGAACCCATCGTATTAGACCAAAAGAAAGTATCCGATGTGCTCTTCGGAAAAACCATTCTCATAACAGGTGCAGCTGGCAGTATTGGTGCTGAAATCGCCAAACAAGTCCTGTCTTTTTGGCCAGCCAAAGTCTTATACCTAGACCAAGGGGAAACCCCCTTGTTTCATTTAGAGCGTGATCTGGATGCCCTCGAAACCTACAAGGGCATTGAAAAACAGTATTTGGTGGCGGACATCTGTCAGGCCAGTACCCTCAAACAAATTTTCACCCACCACAACATCCACGTGGTATTTCATGCGGCCGCCTACAAGCATGTGCCGTTGATGGAAGGCAACCCCGCCCAAGCCCTGTATACCAATACCTGGGGTTCCGCCCAATTGGCGGAAATGGCCTTGGAATTTGGGGTTGAGCGTTTCGTGCAAGTGAGTACCGACAAAGCGGTTAACCCAACCAATGTAATGGGGGCTAGTAAACGGGCAGCTGAACGATACATTCAATCGCTGTCGGCATTGGGTAAAACCCAATTCATCACCACCCGCTTTGGCAACGTATTGGGCAGCAATGGGTCTGTGATTCCCTTGTTTCAGGAGCAGTTGAACCAAGGTGGTCCTTTGACCGTAACCCATCCTGAAATCACCCGTTACTTCATGACCATTCCTGAGGCTTGTTCGTTGGTATTGGAAGCGGGCGCCATGGGCAATGGCGGTGAGATATACGTGTTTGACATGGGCTCTCCTGTAAGAATCCGGGATTTGGCAGAAAACATGATCCGGTTGGTGGGGCTCAAACCCTATTTGGATGTGAACATTGTGTACACGGGATTGCGTCCTGGAGAGAAATTGTATGAGGAATTGTTGAGCGACGCCGAAACTACTTTGCCCACCAATCACCCCAAAATCATGGTGGCAAAAGTCAGGGAATCGGAGACAGAATATTTTAGGGAAGAATGGCGATCTTTGCTCGACATGATCAAAGGCGGTGAACGTTCAGAAAAGCTGGTGGGCTGGCTCAAGCGATTGGTGCCAGAATATATCAGTGAGAACTCGCCCTTTGAACAGTTGGATGAACAAAAGCCCATCAACGCGGCGCAATTGAACATTACCCCTCAACCGGTGGTATTATCTCCTTATGCCATGAGCCATATCAAGCGTTGGTTTGATGTGGCGTTTAGTCTATGTGTATTACCGGTTGCGTTGTTGTTGTTGCTCTCTGTTTGTTTGGTCTATCCGTTATTTGGTGGTTGGAGCCTAATTTTTCGTCATTACCGGGTGGGCTTGGGCGGCAAGCGTTTCTATTTGTACAAAGTGCGCAGTTTGAAGAAAAAGCACAACAATCCCCGGGCGGGTATGGTGAAGGGAGATGGGACCGTGATTCCTGTGATGGGGGCTTTTTTGCGTCAAACCCGCTTGGATGAACTACCCCAGATTTGGAACATACTTCGTGGCGACATGAGCTGGGTGGGCCCCAGACCCGAGCAGCTAGACTTTGTGGCAAACTGCATCACCAAATACCCGGCCTATGATGCCCGTCATGCCGTAAAACCTGGTATCACCGGTTTAGCCCAAGTGCATAACCCCAATGCCACCATTGATGATCACCAAGAAAAATTGGTGCATGATTTGGCCTATATCCAAACCGCGAGTTTGTGGGGGGATATTCAGATTTTGTGGCGCAGTGTGGGTGTGGTTTTAAAAAAATAGGGCCTCGTGAATTTTTAATGTAATTTTGAGGTGACATGAACAAATTTGTATTTTTTGCATGGCTCATTTGCTTGGGTTCATTTTGCCGAGTAAATGCCCAAGGTTGGCTTGGTAAAGACCTTAGTAATATCAATGTGAAAGAGTTAACTTCTGCTCAAAGAGACGAAGTGTTGCGTGCCGCCAAAAAACAAGGTTTTAATGAAGCGGATTTGGAAGCCATGGCGCGTGCGAGGGGTTTGAATTTGGATGATATCAAGCGCTCTCAAGTCCAAGAAACGGAGGGTCCATTGAAAAAATCGGATACAGCCGATGCAAAGAAAAAAGGGGTTTCAGAAAATGTGTTGCAGTCAACAGTGGCCATTTATGGCCAAGAGTTGTTCGAAAGTAACATCCAAGGATTCGCACCCAGCTTGAATTTGGCACCCACCGCAGGCTATATTTTAGGTCCCAATGATAGGCTGTCGATCCGTATCTACGGTTTGCAAGAACAAACCATGAATGTTGTGGTGGGCAACAACGGTTCTGTGGTGATTCCGTATGGGGGGAAGATAATGTTGAGTGGTCTCACCTTGGCCGAAGCAGAAAGAAATTTGGTAGCGCAACTCAAAAAATACGGATTTGCCTCTTTGGGCAGCGGGGAAAGCCATTTGAAGATACAGATCACAGAATTTCGAACCATTCAAGTGATGGTTTGGGGCGCCAAGCAGTCGGGTGCCTATTATCTGCCCTCCTTGGGAACCGCTTTCCACGCGTTGTTTGCCGCAGGCGGGCCGGGGATGAACCGCAGTTACAGAAACATCCACGTGATCCGCAA
Source organism: Bacteroidota bacterium (assembly GCA_039798185.1). GTDB lineage: Bacteria > Bacteroidota > Bacteroidia > Flavobacteriales > Flavobacteriaceae > Flavobacterium. Next base: position 15,885 of record JBDKGM010000089.1, on the reverse strand, counting down.
TGGCAAAACCATCCGCGTCATTGATTTGTATGAGTTTTTAAGTCGGGGCTCTCGGAGTTCTGACATCACACTGCAAGACAATGATATTTTATTTATTCCTTATTATGATCGCCGTGTGAGAATTCGTGGGGAGGTAAAAACGCCGGCGGTGTTTGAATTGTTGCCCAATGAGCAATTGCAAGATGCCTTGGGTTTTGCGGGTGGGTTCACAGAAATTGCCTACCGAGATGTAGTGGAGGTGTTGCGATATGGTCAAACCGAAAAAGAAGTCTACTCGGTACGTTCTACAGAATTGGCGAGTTTTTCTTTGAAGGGTTCAGAGATTATCACGGTTTCATCCATCGCAGATCGTTACAAAAATCGCATCAAAGTAGATGGGGCTGTGGAAAGACCGGGCTATTATTCCATGGCTGCAGGGATTGATTTAAAACAAGCCATTGAAAACGCCGGCGGCTTGAAACCCAATGCGGTTAGATCCTATGTTTTGGTATACCGAAATCCAAGAAATGGACAACGTACCTATTTGGGTTTTCCCTTGGGTCCAATACTGGCGGGCCAAGTAGATGTTACATTGGAAGAGAATGATTTGATCATGGTGGGCGATAGCCTGGAAATGAATCGTAAAGATCAAGTTTTTGTGGTGGGAGATGTCAATCGCCAAGGCGGCTTTGATTTTGGTTCAGGTCTCACAGTATCCAAGGTATTGTTTTTGGCGGGAGGTTTTGAGCAAGAAGCATTAACCAGCAATGTGATTGTTTCTCGAAAGGTTGAGGATGAGAGCATGTTGGCGACAGTGAGCGTCTTGAGTGCATGCCGAGATTTTTGGAACGACGCAGAATTGAACAACTACGTGTTGCAGCCAGGGGATGTGGTGACGGTGAGTCGCAATCCGTATTACCGAGATCAAGTGTATGTGAGTTGTGAAGGGGAATTCAAGATTCCGGGCGTTTATCCCATGTCGTCTCGTAAACAAACTCTTTTGGACATATACAACCAAGCAGGTGGAAGTACCATATACGGTAGCATAGATGGAAGTTTGATCATCCGTCAACGCCGTACACAATTGTCGGCAAAAGTAACGGAGCGCTTGAAGGCAAAAGTGTTGAATGAGTTATATGCTGAGGATACAAGCAGTCTGAAAAAATTGAGCAGTGAATTTACCGATAGTTTCGAATACGACACCATTGTCATTGGTGGAGGAAAGCGAAAATTTGAAACCACAGCCCGGGGCTTTTATCTGCAGCCCGGTGATCGTTTTATTATTCCCACCATTGAGTCTACAGTAAGAATTTTGGGAGAGGTGTACAATCCCAATGTGATCATGTATGACAAACAGTTGACCATGAAGAAGTACATCGAAATGGCTGGAGGCGCTACGGAGGCGGCTCGTTTGCGGAATGTATTCGTGGTTTATCAAAATGGCCGAAGTGCAAAAACAAGGCATCCTTTGGGCTTTTTACGGATACAACCACAAGTGAAACCCGGTTGTCAGATCATTGTTCCTTCAAAAATTAAAGAGGATAACAGGCCTTACCCCATGACATCCACCGAGCGTGTAACCATGTATTCTGTGATGGCATCTACGGTGTCGTCTGTTGCCTTTGTCATCAGTCAGATTTTGAAATAAATCTGCACCGGTGAAAGACAAAATCTCGTCTTTGTCGCTGTCGTTTATCTGGTCTGTCTTAGGGACTGGGGGGCCATTGCTATTGGGTCTGCTCACCATTCCAAGGCTCTTGGATGGCTTGGGGATGGAACGTTTTGGGCTGTTAACTTTGGTATGGACGGCCATTGGATATTTTGGTCTGTTTGACTTTGGCTTAGGTAGGGCATTGACCCAACAGGTGGCGAGTAAACTGTCAAAGACGGGCGCATTGGTTTGGTCAGACATTAGCAAGGGTTTGTATTGGATGTTGGGTTTTGGGGTGATTGGTTTGGTGGTGATGGGTGCTTCGGTTGTTCTGTATTTGGATTACGGAATTTCTATGTCGGCATCCTTGCGTGAGGAGGCACTTTTTGCGGGTTTGTGGTCGGCTCTATGCATTCCATTGGTGACACTGAGTTCGGGGCTAAGGGGGATCTTGGAGGGTCAGCAATTGTTTGGCAAAGCCGCCTTGTTGCGGGGCTTGCTGGGTTCGCTGAATTTTGGATTGCCTTTGTTGTTGGTGGTTGTTGGTAATACGGGATTGGTGGCTATGGTGCAGAGTTTGGTGGTGGCCAGGTTGTTGGTGTTGCTGTTGAATGCCTGGTGGTTAAAAAGTGTGTGGTTTGAGCGTAGGAATAACGAGAAAAGGGGGTCTGAAGATTCACGGCAATTGATCGAGTTTGGTTTGTGGATGACGGTTTCGAATGTGGTGGGTCCGTTTATGGTGGCAGCAGATCGTTTTATATTGGCGGGGGTGTTGGGTACGCAGTTGGTGGCCTATTACACAGTGCCGCAGGATGCGGTTTTGCGGTTGTTGGTGTTGCCAGCGGCTTGGGCCACGGTGTGGTTTCCACGTTTTGCAGGGTTATGGTCAACGGCCACTGTGAAGGAAATTAGAATAGAGCTGTTGAAGGGGATGAAGGTGGTTATGTGGGGTATGGGAATATTGTGTTTGGGGTTGTTGATTTTTGCCAAACCGCTGCTGGTTTTCTGGTTGGGCGCTGGGTTTGCAGAGGGCGCTAGAATGCTAACCCAAGTGTTGTTGGTAGGTATATTTTTTAATGCCATGGCGCACATTCCTTTGGCCTTGTTACAGGCCAGTGGGCGTGTGGCACTCACCGCAAAATTGCACGTGGCGGAGTTACTGGTGTATATTCCTTTATTGCTGTGGGCGGTGCATTCACAAGGTTTATTGGGTGCTGCTTGGGTTTGGATGGGTAGAACCGTGATTGATTTCGTATTTTTGTTTGGCTTCAGCCTTCAACTCCATGACAGTTCAAGCATATCAAACCAAGGATAAAGCCTATTTTGAAACGGCGCGCCATGATATTTTGCCCTTGCTTCCACAAGCTGGGGTAGGGTGCGTGTTGGAAGTGGGCTGCGGAAATGGGGCTACCTTGCGCATGATCAAAGACAAGGGGTTAGCGAGTGTGGTGCACGGGATGGAATTAATGGAAGAGATCGCCCAGGAAGCGGAATTGCATGTAGATTGTATGTTTGTGGGGAATGCGGTGGAATTGCTGCCATCGTTATCGTTGGAACAGTATGACGTTGTACTGTGTTTGGATGTGTTGGAGCATTTGGTAGATCCTTGGTCGTTTGTGGAACAGTTGCAAGGGGTTCTGAAACCAGGCGGTTGTTTGATTGCCAGTATTCCGAATTTGAGAACCTTGCCAGTGATTTGGCGGTTGTTGGTGAACGGTAATTTCGATTATGCCAAGAAGGGCATTATGGATAGGACTCACTTGCGGTTTTTTACAAAAAAGACGGCCATTGAATTGTTACAAACGGAATGTTTGTCGGTAAGTGCATGGCGAAGAACTGCATTTGCACCTTGGAGTAAGTCGGCGGTATTTAACGGAATAACTTTTGGATTGTTTCGCGATTTACTCACAGAGCAGTATTTGGTGAAGGCCATTAAGATTTCAGTATGAATCATGCATTTGCTTTGTGTGTTGTGTCCTATTATCCTGAGGAATATCTGAAGGATAGGTTGTTATTGGCGGTAGAGCAGGGATACGATGTCTATGTTTATGATAACACGCCGGGCGGTTGTGGATGGTCGGAAGGCAAAGGTTTATCCTCAGTAAAATGGCTTGGTAATGGCCAAAATGTGGGGATGGGAATGGGGTTAAACCAACTGATGTCAACGGTGCTTGAGGAGGGGTTTAACGGCGCATTTTACGTAGATCAGGATACGGATTTTACTGAAAGTACTTTGTCTTGGATCGATCATTTTCTGGAAAGGCATCCGGAATCTTTGTTTCGTTGGGGGGCATTGAATTTTCTGAATACGGGCAACTTTCGAGAATGTATCGAAGAGGTCAATTTGATGGTGAGTGCAGGTACTTTGTTTAATTTGAGGGCGATGTCGGTGATTGGCCTTCATAACACCCATTGGTTTTTGGAGTGTGTGGATTATGAATGGTGTGGTAGGTCGTTAAAGGCGGGCTATCCACTGGGCGTCGTAAGGGGTTGTGTGGGCTTGGATCACGAAAAATATCAACCGGCTACTGAGGTGAAATGGGTGGGCCAAACGAGGCAGTATAGGCTGTATCCTTTGAAACGGAGCATACAGTTTGTGTGGGGGTTGTTTAGATTGGGTACTTGGGGCATGATCCATGGCTTAAAAAGCTATGCATGGTCTTGTTACCGAAATATTTTTACTCATTTGTTTGATCAAACGGGAGCTGTGTTTTTGTCGTTAATAAAAAGGAGAAGGGGATTGTCATGAAGTGGGGGTTGGTAACGTATTCAAAGCAGTCTGCTTGGCAAAAAGAAATAAAACAAGTGGGTGCAGCCCTGGGTACTGACTCCGGTTTGGTGGTGAATAACTGTTTTGGTGAAGCGGGCTTGGGTGAAATTCAAGGACACAATGAGCAGTTTGAATTTGGGGGCTATCTCACTTTGTGTGAAAGGATGGAGGGTGACGGTCCGTTTGTGATTATGAATGATACCTTGTTTCGCACGCATGATACGAAGGGCTGGCTAGAATTGCTGCAGCAAATACCCCAATTGGATGCTGATCGACTGGTGGTCTATGGCGACATACGGAGAGATGGATCTGAATTAATTGAACGGCCAGACCCATTTTTGGCTTCATGGATTTTTGTGTTGCCGAATCGTGCCACTTTGGAAGTATTGCAATCAGGGTTAAAGGCAATATTGGCAGAAGATGTAAGACCGTTGTCTGCTGAATATGAAGCGTTTTTACAACGTTGGTTGAATCCCACTGGGATCATGGGTGGATGGCATGGGAAAAAAGGAGACGAGGAGTTAAAGAGGAAAAGACAGTGTGTGATATGGGAACATCGCCTGAGTAAGTGGTTGTTGGATGCTGGGGTTGAATTGAGCAGTATGGAAGAGTGGAATTCGAGGAAGTATCAGTGGTTGAGGATCAAAGACCGTTTGAAAACGCGCTGGAAGGCATGGATGGGTTGATTTTGGTGATAATCCCCTAATTTTGATATTGAATTGAGCATGACAAACAAACCGTTGAAATCATTGAATCAGGATGCCTCGTTGGCGGATATAGGCAAACAACTTTGGCAATTGTGGCAATTGATGAGGGTACATTGGCGTCCGATGGTAATGTATCCCTTGCTATTTGGTTTGGTGGGTTTGGGTGTAGGTCTGGTCTTGCATACGGATAAGAAAAAGGCTGAATTCATTATCGCGGCTGAGGAGCAAGGGGCTTCTGGGATGGATGGGTTGTTGGCGCAGTTTGGTTTGGACATTGGGAGCTCAAATCCTGGCGGCGTATTTGAGGGTGAGAGTTTGGTGAGGTTGTTTCAGATTAGATCCTTGATAGAGCGTTCATTGCTAACAACGGTAGATTACCAAGGTAAGCCAACGTTATTGGCGGATTTGGTGTGGAGGGACATGAAGGCATCGAAGAAATCGGTTTTCAACGGAGTGAAGTTTTCGGCAGATCGCAGTAAGCATTCGAGTCTCACAGACAGTGCATTATTTCTGGCTTACCGGTATGTGAACAATGAAGTATTGGCAGTCAGTCGGCCAGATAAAAAACAGAGTTTTGTGACGGTGAGCTGTGCGCATCGCGATCCAGATGTAGCGATGTTGTTGAGTGAAATGATGATAGAAACGGTGACTGAGTATTACATCGAGACGTTAACAAAGAAGGCGAGATACAATTTGAATGTTTTGCGTCTGGAGGCAGATTCTGTGCAGAAGGTATTGAACAGGAATTTGCAGACCAATGCGAGTATGAGTGATTTGAATTTGAATCCATTGATGCAAAAGGCAAGGGTGGGTCAGAATCGCTCTATGATTGATTTGCAAATCAGCATTTCATTGTATGGGGAGTTGATCAAAAACTTGAAATTGGCTGAAATTGGCTTGCGGAAGCAGACACCGTTGATACAGATCATTGAACGGCCGCATTATCCGTTGGAGCATGTGGGGTTGCGTTGGTGGCAGTATGTGCTGGGGGGCTTGGGATTGGGATTGGCGCTGGCGTTTTATTTGGTGTATTTGGGTTGGTTGAAATCACGTTCTGAGGTAGCAGTATGACCCGTTTGCGGCGCATATTGGGGGCATTGATATTTTTGCCCAACATCATGCCGCTGAAGGCGCTGTTCAGTGCCGAAATTTTCCCTTGGGCTTTTTTGTATGCGTTGCGAAAAGACTTGCGCTTGACGCTGGGCTATGGGTTGTTTTTGGGGTACATTGTGGTGTCGGCGTTGCTGATGCTGGGGTCTTTTCCTTCAATTTTGGTGCCCGCCCGTGCGTTGTTTGCCTTGATCAACGCTTCGATGATTTTCTTTTTGTTGATTCATGTGAATGATGAAGAGTATGGCGGGTTGGTGAAGTTGTTTCACGGGGTTTTTCTGGCGAATTTGGTGCTGTGTTTGGTTCAGTATTTTGGGTTGTTTCCCCCATTTTTGGAACCCATTTTTCGATTGTTCATTGACCGTTTCACCCATGAAATATATGGTGGTGGAAGGGGTGTGGCAGGATTGTTTGCAGAGCCATCGTATGCCAGCATGGCCATCCACTACTACTTTGCCTTTTTCATGTTGAGTAAAAAGGTCAATCCCCGATCGGTAATGGGGATAGCCGCCATCGCAGGCATTGTATTGTTTGATTTGTTTATCATTCGCTCTGTGACCGGGGTGGTGATGATTTTGATTTATTTGATGAGCATGCAACGGGCTCAGTATTTGCTGAAGGCCGGGTTGGTTGTGTTGTTGCTGCTGGGTGGGGTGATTTATCAGTTTGGGCGTTCGCCCAATGCGCCTCGTTCGGTGGAAACTGCTTACGATTTTTTCAAATATGGCGGCTATCAGGATCCCATGCCTTGGTTGTTGGAGCAATCGGGCTTTCGGTTTGTGAGTGTTTGGGCTGCCTATAAATATGGATTTACACATCCGTTGGGTTCGGGGGTTGGTGGTTGGGGCCAGGCCAGCATACAAGCCATGGACGATATTGGTATCAAGGCATCGGCCATGAGTTTTTTTGCCACGGCCATGGGTTCTGAGTATCAGGGGGTGAGGCCCACATCGTTTGCGGCGGGACTCATGCTTGAGACGGGGGTAGTGGGTTTGTTGTTGTTTTTGGTAGCCTTTTGGCCCTACTTGAAGGAAAAGGCGTTGTATCGAGATGTGCATACACGGTCTATTACCATTTTCTTTTTGTTTAATACGTTTGCCTTGGGGAGCATTGGCGATCCGTTGCCCTTTGTTTTTTTGGCATTGGCCTATCGCAGTGTGGTGGATGCTGAGGGTATGCCCATTGTTTCTGACGAGGGGGTGCACCCATGAACAGCCGGGGTTCGCTGGTTTCGGTGATTATGCCATGTTACAAGGCCGATAAAACCTTGGATCGCAGTATTCGTGGGGTGTTGGAACAAACCCATGAGGTGTTGGAATTGTGGTTGTTGATAGACGGCAGGGATGAACCTACGGAAGAATTGGCCAAGCAATTGGCAAACAAAGATGGCAGGGTAAGGTTGGTGATTTCTGATAAAAATCGCGGCGTATCGCGAATGAGAAACATAGGGATGCGTTTGAGCGTAGGTGGGTGGATTGCATTTTGTGATGCCGATGATTATTGGTATCCCACCAAACTCGAAAAGCAGCTTGAGTTGTTGTTGCGGTCAGGTGCGAATCTTTGCTGCTCAGGATTCAATTTTTATTCGCCATCGAGTCAGGTTCGCTTGCCTGTACAAACCAGACACAATATTCATTTGGCGGTGCTGAAGCAAACAAATCCCATTCCGTTGAGTACGGCGGTATTTCATCATTCATTGCGGAAGGACTCTTATTTTCCTGAATTGCCATCGCCTTATATACACGAAGATTATGCCTTCTGGTTGAGGATGTTTCAACTACATGCGGTTACCGTGGTATATCAATCTGAGTTAACCACAGACATTACAAAGGCAGAAGGTACGCGATCTTCCAATAAGTGGCTCGCCCTGAAATCACATGGTTATATTTTGAAAACCGTTGGTGGAGTGAGAGGGATGGAATGGTGGGTGTTGATGGCAAGTTATGTTTGGCATGGATCATTGAAACGGGTTCTGGGAAAATTCTTTCCTCAGACTTCATGATGGTTTAATTGGGCTTACTTGGTATTCCATGAATAATCAAGTAGTTTTGGTTGTTAAAGATTGAAAATGAAAATTCGGTTTGCACTCTTGGTATTCATGGGTATATGTTCCCAAAAATGGTTGTTGGCGCAGACGGTGCCATTGGGCATGCCATTTTTTGATGATGGTATTCGTCGTGCCCAATTGATGGGTCGTTTGGACACTACATCGTCTTTTATGATTCGACCAATACACCCACAGCGCGCATTAAAAAGTGGAGCCACTTGGGACCGTGATTCGGTGTTGTATCCTTCGGATACGAATACCTATGGACGTTATACGCATTGGACCGATAAAAAGAAACAATTTAGGGTGGAGTTGTTGCCGGTGTATATTCATGTAAGGAACAATGGCCATCATCCCTATGGTTGGGCCGACGGTCCGATGGTTTCAGCGAAGGGCATGCAGCGTTACATTTCTAGCGGCGTTTTTTTCAAAGCGAAGTGGTTGGAAGCGCAATTTCGTCCGGAAGTAGTTAAGGCCCAAAACAAGCCCTTCCAAAACCCTCCAATGCGCCTAAGTGGTATAGATTTTCCAGAACGCATGGGCCAAGGGGAGTATCAGGAGACATTTGCGGGTCAATCCTATGTAAAATTGCATGTGGGTCCGTTTTCTGCGGGCTATTCCACGGAAAACATTTGGTGGGGTGCTGGCCAGAAAAATGCCATCATCATGAGCAACAATGCGCCAGGTTTTGGCCATTATACGGTGAATACAAATAAGCCCATCAAAACCAAATTTGGGTTGGTGGAGGGCCAGATGGTGGGTGGCAAACTCAGGCATTCTGGTTTTAAATACCCGTTGCGCTATAATGGCAATTGGCCACCCATTGCGGAGGATGTAGTGGTGGATATTGCCGCGCCAAAATTTCATTCTTATTTCAATGGAATGACGGCTGTTTATCAACCCAAATGGACGCCCGGTTTGTCGTTGGGTGTCACACGCATCGTACAAGTGAGCGGTGAGCCAAGTAGTCCTTTGGATTATTTGCGGGTGTTGGGTTTGAGAGCGAATGGAGAGAATACGGGGAGCGGGGGAGGTATGAACAGAAACCAATTGGTGTCATTGTCATTTCGGTATTTCTTTCCCAAAGCCCATGCAGAATTCTATGGAGAGATGGGTAGGGAAGATTGGGCTTGGGATTTTGAAGATTTGATGACCCGCCCTTTGGCCACTACGGCTTGGATGGCAGGATTCAGAAAGTTACAACCCATGCCTGGCAAGGATCAATGGTTGGAGATAATGGCTGAGGTAACACAAATTCAGGCACCGATGGATAATTTTATGCAACAGAGTTCATTAGTGGGTTATAGTTTTTATACTCATGGGAATGATGTGGGTTGGACAAACCGCGGGCAGGTGTTGGGTGCGGGGATTGGGCCGGGTAGCAATATGTATACGGGGGGCATCAAGTATTTGGACGGGTTTAAAACTTACGGAGTACAATTAGAGCGGGTGGTTTACAATGAGGATTTGTACTATGGCAGTATTGATTACTTGTTTCTAGGCGGAACCAATCCATTTTTTAGGGATATCAGCAAACACTTTGTAGACTGGGGCTTTTTGTTGAGTCACCATACCAGCTACGGAAAGTTGTTTGTGGGGTATAACCTGCACATTTTGAGAACCTATAATTTCCAATGGAATTATGATCCCGATGGCAAGCAAGGGGATTTCCGTTTTCCAGGAATCAATGTATGGTCGTTGAATATGGAAGTGAGTGCGGTTTACCGGTTTTAGTGGGTTTTGGAGCTTGCTTTTCACTTCTCTGAATGTTAGCGAATTGTTATTTTTTAAACCCAATTTGCCTAAACGGCTGGTTCTGAGTGGTTTAGAACTGGCTTATTGGCTTTAGTAAATGGTGTATATTCTTGAGTAAATGGCGTAAATTTGCGCCGTGAAAATCGGAGTGAGATGGGCCTTGATGGGGTTCGGCGGACTGACAGGCGGTGCGCATGCACAACAAAGAAATACAATGGCTACGATTTGGCCTTTGTTGAAGACCCATGTGGCATCCACGGAAGTGGAGAAATCCTTGCTGCAAAGGGGTTTTGTATTGAAGGCAGGTTCTACCTCTAAGGAAAGATTGTTTCAGGGTATGGTAGACAGTGGTATGGTGACCCTGAGTATTCGCAAGGTATCGAAGAAAGGCCCTGTAATGGGTTACAAGTTGGTATTTGCGTCTACAGCTGACGGATGGCAGGAAAAGAAAAAGGCGTTTGAGGAGCGTTTGATAGCCTTGAACGCGGTATTAGAGCAAAGTCCTGCCAATACGGTAAAAACCTTACCCCAATACTGCAAGGATCGCGAATCGGCTTGTTTCCGTGATGGTATAGCGAGGTATCAAAGCAGCTGGTATTGGAACAATGCCGTTCAGCGTGTTAAAACGGTTGAATTAGCCATCAATGCCAATTACGAATTGACGTTGACGGTGGTTGATAACGAATTGGAATCGGTAGATTAAACACCCGGTAATCTTAACAACGCGGTTGCGTGTTTCATAAACCAATATTGGTGTTTTAGAAATAAGTTTATTTACTTTTTTGAAACGTTGTATCTTCGAAGTTGATAATTTAATCAACATGAAGAATATTAGACTTTTGGCACTCTTAGTATTGTGTTTTTTCAATTCAATTGATGGATTTGCGCAATCAATTACGGGAATAATTATTCCTGGTGCTACTTCTACTAATTCAGGAAAAAATTGGGATGTTTCCTTTTATTCTTCTACTACAACTTCTTCTGCTAATGATAACTATAAAGAAATTCGCTTAATTCAGAACAACACCAAAGGCGAGTACATTGTTTTTGATGCTGTTTCGGGATCTAGCAATTGGGAAATTGTTCAGGGTCAGCCTACAGGAGGGTCATGGTTTCCATTTTGTAAACCAATGTTAGAAAATTCAACTAACTGTAATGGTACTTGTACAACTTCATATTATATTAGAAACTTAGGGACCTCTACGGGAGAATTTACAGCCAATATCCGGATTGGCCTGAGCACCGCAACTACAAATAAGCAAAGTTCTTGTACATATGATACATCTTCTGCTTTCAAAATCAAGGCGACAGTAAACAAAGTAAACTCAACCGGGATTTACAATTGGACGGAACCGACTTCGGGAACGGATAGTTCTTATAGCATTTCGGGAAACTGGACCCCATCACGAACATCGCCAAGTTCCTCAGATATTTTGGTGTTTGATTTAGCAACAACCACTACCATGCGCAATACCACGGTCTACATGGACGGGGTAGATCAAAGTGTTTCTCAAGTGCGCGTTGCTCCATACAACAATGTTACTTTTAAGTGTTCTACCTCTTCCAATTCGGGCAGGGTTAAAATTGGTGAAGCAACATCGGCTACAGGGACTGATTTTTTGGTAGATACATTGGCAGGATTTCGCATAGATGGAGGCACTGTAACAACACGCATTGAATCTGGAAATACATCGTTATTGAAATCAAATTTGACCATGAAAGCGGGGACTTTGTTATTTGATGGTGAGGGTACCCATCTTTTACATAAGGATATTGTTTTGAATGGAGGAACCTTGAAGTTCCAGCCAGCAAGTGGAACGAATACTTTGCGCCTGCGTGGTAAAAACACAAAATTGACTGGCTCTGGAGGTACCTTATATATTGACTCAAACATGAATGTAGTCGTTGGTAATGGTGCTACATCTACATACACATTGGAAGCAGTATTGCCTATTATTTCCAAACTAACATTGGAAGCCAATACCACCCTCGCTTCTAATTCTCCAACAAACTATACTACCGCGTCTAATGTAAATGGATTCACTCCTTATTTGCAACTGAGAGCGACTGCCAAAGCCAATTCAAATGCATTTGGTCAATTGTTGGCGGTGCCTGCTACATCCTCTATTACTGGCGGTGCACAGTTTGAAATTTTTAATAACAAACAGCGTTCATACAGAACCATCGGGTTGCCATTTTCAACCAGTATGATCATTCCTCAATTTACGGATGACATTGATATCACTGGTTCTTATAGTGGAAGCAATGCCAATGAATTTACCACAAGCTGTACCACTTGCAATACTTCACTGTTCAATTGGGTTGAGAGTAGCTCAAGTTGGTCTGGTTATACCTCTGGTAATAGTGTTTCTTCTATTGCCCAAGGTACAGGCGTGCTAATTTTCTTTAGGGGTGCAAAAGGAAATGGCTTGGGTGATACTACAGTGACTGCCACATCTCAAGTGATGGATTTTAAAGGAGTGCTTTCTCAAGGAAGTTATACTTTCACTTTAAGTAACAGCGGTTCAGGTACTTACAAAGGCTATAACCTGATCAGTAATCCTTATCCCTGTACCATAGATTTGAAAGAAGTATATGAATCCAATCGCAATACCATTTTGCCAAGATTCTATTTGTATGACGCAATTGCGAGAAGATATAATGCTTGGGATAGTGTTGGTAAAGCGGGTAGTGAACCAGGACGAAGTGGCACAACCAAATTCAATAGTAGCAGCAATCGCAATAAATCAAAATTGTTGGCACCCGGTGCAGCTGCATTTTTCATCGTGGATAATTCAGGATCTTCTACTTCTTTGACTTTTAATGAATCTCACAAGTATTCAGGTGCATTGTCTGTGACAAATCACTTTAACAATGGTGTACAGGAATTGACAACAGATGTTTGCAAACAATTGATTGCGGATCTTCATTTTCAGGACCCAAACATGCCTGAAAGTGATGGTTTTACCTTGGAATATGATCAACTTGGACAGAACAATTTGGCTGACATTCAAGATGTTCCCAAGTTGCATGCGTATTTGGGATTTGGAAGTTTGTCTGATGACAATATGTGGCACACTATTGATCGCAGAGGGGTAATGACCAATGCTGAAGGATCTAAAGCAGTGCCATTAAAAATTGTCTATCCCAAACAAGATAAAATGGCTTTGGAAATTTCTTTCAATTTGTGTGAAAATGCACAAACACCTTATGATATTTATTTGGTCGATAGAGTCCTTCAGAAGTCTGTGTCCATTGAAAATGGGGTGAGTTATCCGTTTATCGCAGAAACTGCGGAGGAGAAGAAAGCAGATCGTTTCCAGTTGGTTTTCAATGGCAAAACCTCACAAAATGTGAAAGTCAATCAGGTGCGCTCGTTTGTTGTATTCCCAAATCCAAGCATGGATCAATTTCAGGTATTGGACCCAAGAAATGAAATTAATCAACTTGTGGTTATTAACGCCATGGGTCAGGAAGTTTATTCTGATCAGGTGAAGTTGGGTCAGGTGCACACAATGAATTTAGAGTCATTATCGCCTGGTATGTATCAGTTGTTGATTAATCATAACGGAGGAACTGCTGTACAAACCATCCTAAAAAAGTAATTGAATGAATAAGTTAATATTGAGTGTGTGTTTGAGTGCTTTCTTAGGTTTTGTTCCTTTAGCCATGGCAGAAACCAATACGACAGATGGAGGAACCTTGGATAATATTTTTGGCATGGATGACGTGATTGATCAGGGGGATGATGACGGCGGCGTTTTTGAAGGTGGCAGCTTGGCCTATTATGGTATCGATCCACCAACAGATCCCGATGGAGTTCCCGTAGATGGTGGCATACTTACTGTCATTGGTGGCGCACTTTTCTATGGAGCACGCCAGTTGCGTCAAAAGAAAAATGACGGTGGGTCTTGTTAAAATTTACTTTTTTTAATCACGAGCAACTCAACCCAACGCAAAAGCGTTTTTTATTGTCGGCTTTGGCCTGGTTCATTGCTTGGCAAGTGTTGGACTTCTTGCTGCCATTGGATGTTTGGTTAACCGATTTGGTTGTATCGCTCAGTAGGGGCGGTATCAAACTGTTTTTAGGTAAATCCACCCTCTGTTTCCGGATGCATACGCCGTTTGAGGGTTATCTGCTCACCGATAAGGAAGCCACATTTAACATTGCACATTCATGCAATGGCAAAGCCATATTGTTCTTGTTTACTGCCTTTTTGTGGTCTATTCCAGGACATTCAGTTACTAAGAAATTGACATTTACAATGGCGGGTTTTGTATTGATTGTATTGGCAAATGCAATTAGAATTGTGGGATTATTTCAAGTTCTACGCAAGACGCCCGTATGGTTTGATTTTCTCCACCATGGATTATTTCAATGGGCGATGTATGGTATTATGTTATTTCTATGGCTGACTTTTCTGGGAAAAATTCGATTGTTTGGTCGCGCTTCTTCTTGACCTTGCTGGTCATTTTGATGTTGCAAGTAGGTCAGGAATTGCTGACCTACAATTATTACGACCATCGATTAAATACTTGGCAGGCCCCATTTCACCAAATCTATGTACGATTCGGTCTAAGGGAGTTGGTGATTTATACCAATGTATTCATTGCATTTCAACAATTCAAACGGATGGGTGTAGCGCCCTTTATTCCCCGTTTTTTTGTATTTAGCAGTGTTGCCTTGGATTTGATTTTTATCCTAGCTGGCGGTCTGAGATTGATATTCCCAAACAATGCATTTTTGTTGGCGAAATATGGAGAATCCTTTGGTTATATCAATTCAGGTATTCTCTATGTATTTTGTTTTGGGCTCCATTTTGTTATGAATGGAACCCAAAAGCGCATTTAAAGCGCATTTATTCTGCAGATAAGCTGAATTCTACGCAACGGTTGAGGGCGCGCTCTTCTTCGGTTTCGCCTTTGGCTTTCTCTTCACCGTAAGCCACCACTTTGATGCGGTTGGCGGGTACGCCTTGAGATATCAAGTAGGCTTTTACGTTTTTGGCACGTGTAGCTGACAATGTCAAGTTATAACTTTCTGAACCCAAACGGTCGGCGTTACCATAGATGGTTGCTTTACACTTAGGATTGGCTTGCATATAAGTCACCAATGCTTCTAAGTTCTCTTTGTTGGCTTCGTTCAAGGTAGCCACATTGAATGGATAATAAGTAGTACTTTGCTTGGCCAATTCGTTCAAATCAACTTCTGGTTTGGTTTCCACAACCACTAGAGGAGTTTCTGGCTCAGGTTTGGTTTCAACCACAACCACTTGCTCAACCACAGTATCGATGACTTTGATCGGTGTTTCAGGTTCAGGCTTGGTTTCAACCACAACTGGATTTTCATACACAGGAATGCTCTTGAGCGGCGCATTGCCCAGTTTCTTTTCCATGGGTATTACATAGCCAAAAGTAGCGGTAGGACCTACCCAAGTTGAATAGCAAATATCTACAGATATTGGGTATTGGGGAATTTTGTAGGTAATACCAATTTCCTTACGCAAACGACCAAACTGAATGTTATTATAGAAATATTCACCGCCGCGGGCTGCTCCACTTTGCAAAATGCCTTTGCGGAAAACGCCAAGGCCACCATGAATAGAAAAACTCTTGTTTACAGAGTAGTTGGCACCCAACAAGTCTCTGAAATAGAATTTGGTGTTGTCTTCAGCGAATTGGATACCACCACGGTATTCCAAGATATAGTAGAATCCCACACGATTTTTAAGAATCAAATTTCTTGTACCCAATTGTACACGGGCCGCACTGAATTTTTCTTGGTGGCGGAAAACCATGCCCAAACCGGGCTCCCAAGAGGCTACGTTCCAACGGGGTTGGCTAGCGCTTTGTGCTTGAACTTTAG
>JBDKGM010000088.1:0-18211 GCA_039798185.1 Bacteroidota bacterium | reverse complement strand
TTTGCGCTTTATAATCGGCTATGGATTTTAAGGCATAGGTAAGTTTACGCGCTTGCGTGTTTTGCAACATCACAGGCCCATTTTTATCATCATTATTTGTTAAAGCAAAAGCCGATTTGGGCAAATGGTCGAAAAACGATTTTTTCACATCGCGGTATTCTGCAAATGTGGCGTGATAATCCAAGTGATCGTGGGATAAATTGGTAAAAACACCGCCTTCAAACACTAAGCCTTCGGTACGTTTTTGGTGCACACCGTGCGAACTCACTTCCATGAAGCAAAACTCACAGCCCAGTTCCGTCATCTCATTTAGATAATGATTAATAGTCAATGAATCGGGTGTAGTATGTGTAGCTTTGTATTCGATTTCATCCACCATAATTTTTACGGTGGAAAGCAATCCTACTTTGTACCCTGCTTTTTTGAACAATTGGTATAGCAATGAGGCAATGGTCGTTTTTCCATTGGTTCCTGTTACACCAACCAACTTTAATTTAGAAGATGGGTTTCCATAAAAATTATTCGCCATAAAAGCCAATGCGGAATTGGTATCGGCTACTTGTACGTAGGTAATACCGTCTTGCAATAAATCTGGCAACGTATCACACACAATTGTTGTAGCTCCCAAACTAATTGCTTTTTCGATAAAATCGTGTCCGTTCGAAACCGTCCCTCGAATGGCTACAAAAGCATCTTGCGCTGTAACTTTTCGCGAATCAAATTCGATTTTTGCCACGGCTTTATCGGTCGATCCATGAACCGACTCTAAGGCAACTTTATATAGTAAATCTCGTAATTGCATTAGGATAACTCTAGTGTGATTTGTGTATTTTTTTTGAGGGATGCTCCTTGTTTAACCGACTGGGTTTTTACTTTACCCGTACCGGTTACTTTTACTTTCATCCCCATATTTTCCAACAATGAAACGGCATCCATTCCAGGCATTCCTTTCACGTTGGGCATTGTATTTTTAGCTTTGTGTAATTTGGAGTAATACTGATGGTAATTGGCTTCTTGCTTGGCTACTTTTTTATCGATGTTTTTCACCTCATTGGTTGAGGGTGCATCGGTAAAAATCTTTTGAGCGATACGTTTAAAAACAGGTCCAGCTACATCTGCTCCGTAATAATTATTATTGGATGTATTGGGCTTATGCACCACTACGATACATGAGTATTTCGGATTGTCCGCGGGGAAAAACCCAACAAATGATGAAATATAATGTTTCTCATTCCCTCCATTTTTAGCATAATTGGCTTGTGCTGTACCCGTTTTTCCTGCCATGGAAAAATCTTTAGAATACAATTTTGATCCCGTCCCTTTTTTAACCACATTTTCCATTACCGCTCGCAATTTCTTGATAGTGGCATCGGAACAAATTTTCGGGTTAATCACTTCCTTATCGTATTTCTTAATGGTATTGTTCCATTCTTTGATTTCTGAAACAAACAGCGGTTTGATCATTTCACCATTATTGGCAATGGCATTATACAAGGTCAAGGTTTGTAATGGTGTTACCGAAACTCCATAGCCAAAAGCCATCCAAGGCAGAGAAATCGCACTCCAACCGTTTTTACCGGGTTGGGGAATAAAAGGACTTCCTTCCCCTTTAAAAGGAAGACCCAAAGGCTTGTTTAATCCCATACGGTCAATGCGATCCACAAATTGTTTGGGATTATTTTTGTAATTTTCATACACCGCTTGCACAAGAACCGTATTGGAAGAAACTTCGAATCCGCGACCTAAAGATATTTTACCATATCCTCCATCGTGAGAATCGCGCACTTTGCTTCCGTGGTAAGACACAATACCGCCATGGCTATCATACACCTGACTTGTATCCACTTTTTGATCATCCAAAAGAGCGATCATGTCGACCAATTTGAATGTCGACCCCGGCTCATGGGATTCGGCTACGGCGTAATTGATCGTTTCATAATAATTGCCCGATTTTTCGTCTAAGCCTAAGTTGGAAATCGCACGTACATAACCTGTTTTGGTTTCCATAACTACAACACAACCGTGTTCGGCACCATATTCTTGCAATTGTTTTAATAAAGCATGATGGGCAATATCTTGAATAAAAACATCTATGGTAGAAATAACATCATAACCATCACGGGGTTCTTTTTCATTCTCATCGCGAATGGGTTTCCATTGTCCTTTAGCGATTTTTTGTTTTAAAATTTGTCCGTCCTCACCTTTTAAGTATTTTCCAAAAGCCCCTTCAATTCCGATTTTTCGGATGCTACCATCTTCTAACACCCGCTCATATCCGATGGTACGTTCAGCAATTTTCCCGATAGGATGTTCACGTACCGTATGTTGCTCCACTATAATTCCTCCTTTGTAAGCTCCTTTATTGAATAAGGGCATATTTTTCACATCCACATATTGGGTGTAGGTCAAATCATCGGCAATAAGTAAATAGCGGTTTTTGTTGGCACGCGCACGACGCAATAGATCTTGGTAATGCGAAGCGGGTTTATGAAACATTTTCGCCAAGGCTAGGGCTAAATCCCCAACATTTTCTTCAAAATCAGTTTGCTTAGGAGCCACTGCATCAAATCGAATGGTATAATTAGGAATTGAAGTTGCCAACAAACTCCCGTCTGCAGAATAAATATTTCCTTTATTGGCGGGAATCACGAAGGTTTTAACGGTACGCTCTTTCGCTAATTTACGGTAATACTCCCCTTCTACCCATTGGATATTGGTAAGTTTCACCGCGATGGCTAAGGCAATAAAAAAGATGCCCACAGCCGTTAGGTAGGTACGGTAAGAAAGCGCTTTATCTTTATCTTCTACTGCCATAGTTTAGCAAAAAATCCTTTTTCTTCTTCTTTTTTTACGGTAATCTTCTGTGGTGGAACTTGCGATGGATAAATGTTTCTAACTTCCATTTTTTTGGAAACGGTAGATTCCATGCGCAGTTTCATCAATTGCGAACGACGGTCCACGAATCGGGAACGAAGCTCTTTTACTTCATTATTCAATTCCGCGATACGAAATACCTTTTGTTCATAGCGGTGTGTATTGGCAATCATAATGATGGCTAACAAAATGAGAAACAAAATGAAGCGCCAGTTTTTGGTGGCATCTTCATTGACTAGAAAACGTGCTTTTAAAACACTGTAAACTCCTTGTTTCATTAATTTTTCTCTGCTATGCGTAACTTGGCACTACGTGCACGGTTGTTGATTTTTATTTCTTCCTCGGAGGGAACAATTAACTTTCCAATGTTTTGGAATGGAACAGTAAAATTTCCGAAGAAATCACGTTCGGGTTCGCCCTCAAACATTCCATTTCGCACAAATCGCTTTACCAAACGGTCTTCGAGTGAGTGGTATGAAATCACACTCAAGCGACCACCAGGATTCAGGATTTCATTGGTTTGTTCCAAAAACTCCTTCAACACTTCCATTTCTTGGTTTACTTCAATGCGAATGGCTTGATAGATTTGGGCTAATATTTTATTACTCAAATGCGCTGGTAAATATTTAGCCAAAACCACCTTTAGCTCTTCTGTAGTTTGGATCGGTTTTTTGGAACGTGCTTCTACAATGGTTCGAGCCAAAGCAGGCGCTTGTTTCAATTCACCATAATCCAAAAACATTTGTTTCAAAGACACGTCGTCGTATTCGTTGATGACACGATAGGCATCCAAATCATTGAGCTGACTCATACGCATATCGAGTTTGGCTTCAAAACGTGTTGAAAATCCGCGCTCAGGCACATCAAATTGATGCGATGAAACACCCAAATCCGCTAGGATACCATCAACTTTGCGCACACCATGAAAGCGTAAAAAGCGCTTGATGTAGCGAAAGTTCTCCTGAATAAGCGTGAATCGCTCATCGTCAATAGCATTAGCCCAAGCGTCTTCATCTTGATCAAAAGCAAAGAGCTTTCCATTCGGACCAAGTCGTCTCAGGATTTCTTTGGAATGGCCGCCACCACCGAAGGTTACGTCCACATAAATTCCGTCAGGTTTGATATTGAGACCGTCAACTGTTTCTTTTAGCAATACAGGATTATGATATTCCATTGTCATCGTCGTTTACATTTCCCATTACATCTTCGGCCAAATCTGCAAAGTCAACGACAGAATCATCAATTGCTTTTTCGTATAAGTCTTTATCCCAAATCTCGATAATATTCACGGCTGAAGACAGCACTACATCTTTCGATATTTGAGCAAAAGTTGTTAGGTCTTTGGGGACTAACAAGCGACCCAAGTTGTCGATTTCCACCACTTTCACTCCAGCAGTAAAGCGGCGAATGAAGTCGTTGTTTTTCTTTACAAATCGGTTCAGCTTATTGATTTTTTGCATCATTTGATTCCATTCTGCCATCGGATACAATTCCAGACAAGGCTGAAATACAGAGCGCTTCAGTACGAATCCGTCCTGAAGTGAGGCCGTCAGTTGCTTTTTCAAAGGCGCAGGCATTAGGAGCCGTCCTTTGGCATCAACTTTACACTCATATGTTCCGATTAATGAATTCAAAATGGGTATTCTAATTTGATTTGAGCAAAAATATAAAACTTTTTACCACATTTTACCACATTCTACCACTTTGTTGATAAGTTTTACCACTTCATTCGCAAATGCTTAGCCCTAAACCGAATTTCAGTTTTTAACTATTTTTAAGAAGTGTGGAAAAAGTTTGAAAATCAGAAAATAAGAGTTGCATTTCAACGGAAATCTCTTAATTATCATTAGTTTTTTAACAAATTTGCTTTGTTCTATATTTTTGGAAGTAACTGACAGTAGGGCGTTTATCATTTAGTTTCGTCTAAACCGCTTTATTCACAGTGGTTTGTTCTTAAATAATACCATCAAGGTTTCGATATTCTCTTTAAAAAACTATATTTGTAACAACTCAAAACTCAGCATTCACTATGGATGTAAGCGAAAAAAAAGAAGGAAAATACCATTATTACGAAGCCGGTGAAGGCACCCCAATTGTCGTGTTACACGGATTGATGGGCGGACTCAGTAATTTCCAAGCTGTAGCCGATCATTTTTCAAACAGCGGTTATAAGGTTGTCATTCCTGAATTGCCTTTATACACCCAAAATATTTTAAAAACGAATGTTAAAGCGTTTGCTAAATATGTCAAAGATTTCATCACGTACAAAGGTTTTGATCGTGTGATTCTACTCGGAAATTCATTAGGTGGACATATTGCGTTATACCATACCAAAATGTATCCTGAAAAAGTGGCCGGACTCGTGATTACTGGCAGTTCGGGCTTGTATGAAAGTGCGATGGGTGACAGTTATCCGAAACGTGGTGATTACGAATACATTCGCAAAAAAACAGAAGATGTGTTTTTTGATCCAAAAATGGCGACTCCCGAACTTGTAGATGAAGTTTTCGGAATTGTAAACGATCGTATTAAAGTATTAAAAACGCTGACTATTGCAAAAAGTGCAATTCGTCATAATATGGGGAAAGATTTACCAAAAATGCATGTGAAAACTTGTATTATATGGGGTAAAAATGACCGTGTAACCCCTCCTGAAGTTGCTGAAGAGTTTCACAAATTGATGCCTAATTCGGATTTGTATTGGATTGACCAATGTGGTCATGCAGCAATGATGGAGCGTCCAGAAGAATTCAATCAGCATTTGGAAAGCTGGTTAAAAAAAGAACATTTATAACATGAAAGTTACCTCTGCTGAATTTATCATCAGCAACTCCGTGGTGAGCAAATGTCCGCAGGAACCCTTGCCAGAATACGCCTTTATTGGCCGTTCAAATGTTGGGAAATCCTCGTTGATCAATATGCTAACCAATCATAAAAACTTAGCAAAAACATCGGGTAAACCAGGAAAAACCCAACTGATAAACCACTTTAAAATCAATCACAATTGGTTTTTGGTGGATTTACCGGGTTACGGATATGCACGTGTTTCCAAATCGGCCAAAGAAACCTTTCAAAAGTTCATTACCGATTATTTTGAAAAGCGCGAGCAACTGGTTTGCGCCTTTATTTTGATTGATGTGCGTCTAGAAGCGCAGAAAATCGACTTAGAATTCATTAATTATTTAGGCGAAAGCGGTGTGCCCTTTTGTTTGATTTTTACGAAAGCAGACAAATTAACGCGCGTAAAAGCAGAATCGAATGTGGCAGCATATCGAAAAAAACTATTAGCGAACAATTGGGAAGAAATGCCACCCTATTTCATCACCTCTTCTGAAAGTGGTGTTGGGCGGGATGAACTCCTCTCCTACATTGATCAAATCAACGAAGAAGTTCGAAAAACACTATAAAAAAAACCGGAGCCTTATACTCCGGTTTTTTTATGCTTTTAAATTTAATTTTTCTGCAAAGAAGTCGGTAAAATCCCGCATCGTATCTGCCATTTTATCATCTTGGGTAGCCCGTTGATAGGTATCTGCTAGTGCCACTAAGGTTTGGTGAAAAAAAACTTTCATTTCATCCACTGGCATGTCTTTGGTCCACAAATCGATACGTAACGTTTCTTTTTGTTGGTTATCCCAAATGGACAATAAAACCGCTTTTGCTTGTGCTTCTCGAACGCCACCGTCTTCAGCACTCCAACTCAAATTTTCCGGAATTCGGTTTTCATCGAGTTCGACATTTATTTTAATTTCTGAGGTATATGTATTTTTACTCATTCTTTTTGGGTTTGTATTTTGAGCCTTCAAAGATACGATGTGCATCCATTGCTAACAATTCTTTAGGCGTTACTTTTTCATTATTTTCTATATACGAACGAATGATTTGCCAACCCACCCATTGCCCGATACGTCCAGGCGTTTCATTGTCGATTTCCAAATAGAATTTAGAGAAAGGCGCTAGATTCACAAACCGGTTGGCCAACTTTGGATCGGTGCTGTATAAGTATTTATTTTCAACAAAATTTTCCCAAACATATGCCTCGTTCTCCTGACAAAATTTAAGTTGCTCTGGTGTATACCCTATTTTCTCTGCATCGGTGTAATCGGGTATTAAAAGGTCTTTCAAGTACAACTCTTTCCCAGAATCGATCATCATACTAATAAAATCCGGCTGTTTTGAATGAGGAATCACAGAAAAGCCAATGGCTGCAACCACATCCGGCATCATTTGACGTTTTTCAAAATTATCGCGAATGTATTTCGCAATTCCGCTGTAAAAAGGATGGTTTTTGCCCAAATACATTTCCAAGGAAACAAATAATTTTGATTGTTGTGGATTGTAGACTGCTTTCAAAGTATTGTCCATATCCCCAATAAAGGTGTAGATCTGTGGCTCTTTGACATTCGGAAAATAATATTTTACATGTTTGAAAATATCCTCAATTTCCGTTTGTTCTGAACTAAAATCTTTGTACTTCGACTCAACTGCCTGATACAACGCTTGCCAATCTTTATTGGTTATTTTATTTACCCAAACCGAATCGGGTACATCGGCTGGGAAAAATTCTGGAAATTGTGCCTTTACTTTGGCTAAATCATTGGGATGAGTTGTAAAAAAAGATTGTTCAAACCGAACCAATTTTGTTTTTACAGGAATGGTTTCAATTTCTTTTTCAATTTTTGATTTTTGATCACAACCCCAAACCAGGAAAAGTGCCATACAAAACCCTAATACTCTTTTCATTAAGTAAAATTTAATTTTTCATTAGTAAATAAAACCCTACCTTCGTTTTTTACGTACATTAATGAAATGTTCAAAAATGGTTAATTTCTTTGTCAATTAATAAGAAACGAAGAAGTGTGATTATTCGTATAAATTAATATTTTTGCAAATATACGTTAGTTAGAACACTTTTCGTTAGTACACAACAAATGACAAAAATTAGCACGCTTCATGTGGCCGAAGTAAATGAGCACATTGTTTCCTGGCTCAAGTCCTATGCTGAAAAAGCAAATGTAAAAGGATTTGTGGTAGGAATCTCCGGAGGAGTAGATTCTGCGGTAACCTCAACACTTTGTGCCCAGACTGGACTACCGACTTTATGCGTAGAAATGCCTATCCATCAAGCCAATAGTCAGGTGAGTCGTGCACAGGAACACATTGCGCAATTAATGCAGCGCTATCCGAATGTTTCGGAAACCCGTGTAGACCTTACCCCCATTTTTGAAAGTTTTAAACAGGAAGTACCCCAATGTAATGATGAGAAAGCCTACTTCTTATCGTTAGCCAACACCCGGGCACGACTGCGAATGACTACTTTGTATTATTTAGCCGGTATCCATAACCGATTGGTGGCTGGTACTGGAAATAAAGTAGAAGATTTTGGAGTTGGGTTTTACACCAAATACGGTGACGGGGGCGTGGATGTGAGTCCGATTGCGGATTTGATGAAAAGTGACGTATATGCACTTGGAAAGTTTTTAAACATTCCTGAATCAATTCAGCTCGCCGCTCCAACGGATGGATTATTTGGGGACAACCGAACCGATGAAGATCAGTTAGGTGCCAGCTATGATGAATTGGAATGGGCGATGCTCGAAGATGCAAAAGGCCGGCATGCTGAAGAATTTGAAGGAAGACAACGCGAAGTGTTTGCTATTTACAGCCGACTCAATCGCGCCAACAAGCACAAGATGGACCCTATACCCGTGTGTTTGATTCCTGAAAAGTTCCGATGAAACGAATCTTCAACGTTGAAAGAGAATTTATTAATCAAAAATAAGTTAACCCAACCACACTCTAAAACGTTTATTTATGATTACAGTTTGTCTTGCCGACAATTTACCCGTAGTACATTACGGTGTAAAATCTTATTTCAGGGATCACCCTGAGATTTCGGTAGTTTCGAATGTAGGTAGCTTCTACATGGTCCCGGACGCTTTGCGCAACCGCGAGATCAATGTATTGGTTATTGACTTGGAACTCGATGGCCTCAAAAGTATCTACGAATTGAAAGCCATCATCAAAAATTTCCCTAACACCAAAGTTTTAGTTTTTTCAAGCTTGAACGAGCAAGTTTATGCACCTAATGCGATTAAAGCAGGAGCTGCAGGTTACGTGCACAAAAGTTCGAAATTAGAAACGTTAGGAACCACCATTATCCGTGTGCATCAAGGATTAGTAATGATGAGTGAAAACATCAAGAAAAACTTAGCCTTGATTGCCAAACAAAACAAAACGGAACGGGTGTACCGTAAATTATCCAACCGTGAAATTGAGGTTTTACGTTACTTATCGGACGGTAAGAAAAACAATGAAATCTCTAAAATTCTAAACCTCAACGAAAAAACAATCAGTACGTACAAACTGCGCTTGTTGCAGAAATTAAACGTAACCAACTTAGTTGATTTGGTTAACAAAGCCAAAACTTTGGATATCGTTTAATTCAAGCGGTGTCTCGAAATGACACGTCCCAGTTTTTTGGAAAAGACGTTCGTGAGACCCAAATAATCAACAATCATTTCTAATGTACTTGAATTATCAGAATCAGCCTCCGGGCTGATTTCTTTTTTTAAATCATCAATGATTTGATTTACCCAATACCAACGGAGTGTCAAAATAGTTTCTGTAACATATTGGCCAATGGTTTGGTCTTTCCCTTTCACCAAAATATTCTTAGTTTCCCAATTATGAAGCACTTCCCGTTCTTCATTCATTAAAATACCTGTAACTTCTTGAGAAAGTTCTGGTGTTAATTGGGCAATGTAGTGATCCAACTCAAAGGATTCATTCGTATTAAAATACAGAATCACATCGTCGTAGATTTGTTTAAATCCTGTATGAGCCAACTCAATTTCGTCTTCCTGAAGGCTCAAGAAGATGCGGTGATAGACTTTATAGCGGTTCATTTCTTTGACCTCAATCATTTCTCCTGTTTCATCGGCTTTGATCAAGACATCTTCAAAATCATCCTCCTTGTCGCCATACAACAACAACATCTCAATGATTTTACGTTCCAACAGCAATTGAATATTTACTCCTTCAACGGGTTGATTGGGTGTTTCATTGCGGTGGACCTCAAAGGCTTTTTGTTCTTCTTTATGCTTCTTCCCTAGCTCATCCAAGTCTTTTTTGAGCAATTGTGCCAAGGTATTGAACAACACCTCTTCCGAAATATCCATAATGCGGGAACACTCTTGGATATAGACTTCGCGCTTAATGCGATCCGGGATCTTCGAAATACTAACCACCATATCTCGAATCAAATCGGCTTTCTTAATCGGGTCGTTTTTGGCTTCAGCCATCAATAAAGACGCCTTGAACTGGATAAAGTCTTTGGCATTGGTATCCAAATATGTGATCAATTCCTGCAAAGGCGTTTTCTTAGCAAAACTATCCGGGTCATCGCCATCGGGGAAGGTACAGACTTTGACATTCATCCCTTCTTCCAAAATCAAATCAATACCGCGTAATGAAGCACGCAATCCCGCCGCATCGCCATCAAACAATACGGTGATGTTTTTGGTTAAGCGACTCACCAATCGAATTTGATCCGGAGTCAACGCCGTTCCTGAGGAAGCCACTACATTTTCAATACCGGCTTGATGCATTTGAATCACATCGGTATATCCTTCTACCAAATAACAATTGTCGTTTTTGGCAATAGCTTGTTTGGCATGGGAAATTCCGTAGAGCACTTTACTCTTGTGGTACAAATCACTCTCGGGTGAATTGAGGTATTTGGCGGCTTTCTTATCGTTGGTTAAAATACGCCCACCGAATCCGAGGACGCGGCCTGACATACTTTGAATGGGAAACATGACCCGCCCTTTAAATCGGTCAAAGGTTTTGTCTTCACCTACAATGGTCAGCCCTGTTTTTTCTAAAAACTCCAATTGGTAGCCTTGCGCTTGGGCTTCTTTTGTTAACGCATCCCAAACATTGGGGGAATACCCTAAACCAAACTTTTTGATGGTATCGTTAGTAAATCCGCGTTCTTTGAAATAGGTCCACGCAATGGCTTTCCCTTCTTCTGAATCCCACAACTGCTTTTGAAAATACTGTGAAGCAAACTCGGTCACCAAAAACATACTCTCCCGTTCGTTGAGGGCTTCTTTCTCTTCGTCGGTGCGTTGGGTTTCTTCAATCTCGATATTGTACTTTTTTGCTAAATATCGAATGGCTTCGGGATAGCTGAAATGTTCATGTTCCATCAAGAAAGCGATGGCGTTGCCCCCTTTACCTGTACTGAAATCCTTCCAGATTTGCTTGACCGGCGAAACCATAAACGAAGGAGTGCGCTCGTCAGAAAACGGGCTCAAGCCTTTGAAATTACTACCCGCACGTTTGAGTTGGACATAGTCGCCTATGACTTCCTCAACGCGTACGGCGTCGTATACTTTATCGATGGTTTCTTTGGTAATCAAAATGGATGTGCTTTCATTTTTGAACTCGTAAAAATACAAAAAAAGACGCCCTAAAAAAGACGTCTTTTCTCCTCAACAAAATAAATATGAAATAATTCCTGGATTAATTGAAATCGAAGCGTACACCCAAGGAAATATTGTTCTGTTTTACCGCGTTGTTTTGGAACAACGGATTCAAATCGTATTTCAAATACAAACTAGTTTCTTTATAACCAATGTAAGTACTTAAACCATATACAAAGTCAGATGCATTGAAGTCTCCTTTTACTTTCGATTCGTACTCCATATCGTTCAATTTGTATTCGGTTTTTTGTTTGGACTTGATGCGTAATCCGGCGTACCCTCCCACTCCTAAACGGAAACTGTTGTGCGTACGGAACATCGTTTTATCGTTTTTCATTTCTTTCTTTGAAAAATCAAACTCTAAATGCACTGGGGCTACCAAATACACATTGCGAAAACGCGCATTTTTCAGTTCGACCGGACTGGTTACCAACACGGTTTGGTCGCCTTGCTTTTCGAATACACGGTTGTTGGTCGGACGCAAGTCGTTGTACATTAAAGACAAACCGTATTTGGCATGCAATAAATTATCATTTTTGAAAATACGGGTATTGTAAGCTAATCCCCACTCATAAAAGCGCGAACCCGGATAACGGAAATCCGAATCTTCTACCGAACCGTCAGTCATTACATTGTTCAATCCAATAGCAAAAATGAATTGAGAAGTGGTACGGCGCTCGCCATTGAATTCATACTTTTTCTTCTTGAATTCATTTTTCTTGATTGAAAAAACATAGGTATGGTTGCCTTTTGTGGTATCCTGTGACGCAATACGACCGTCTACTTTATCTTGTACTAAGGTGCGCAATTCGTCGTTAAGGCGATTCACTTCTGATTCGATTTTAGCGGCTGTCGCTTTGGCTAACGCTTCTTTCTCGGCACTGGCTTGTTGGGCATTGATTTCCCCTTTATCGACTTTTACGTTTACCGCTTCAACGGCTACTTTCAACGCTTCTTTCTCGTCTTTGGTTACTTTTTCAATCTTCTCTGCGATGTTTTTCGCTTTGGATTCAAAGGTTTCTTGTGCGTGTACTTTGGTCGCAAGAGCGCATAAGGCTACGGCCAAGTAAAAAGTTAAATTTCTCATGACTTCGTGATTTTTGTTTTTGATGAATGATTGTTACTCCTGGTTTCGTGTGGCTAAAGCGGATTTAGCCGATTGGTAATTGCGGTTGAGGCGGTCAAACATGCGCTCGCGAAACGACTGATTGAGTTCGCCATCTACCTGATTTAACAGACTTCCTGCATCTACTTTGATGTTGGTTTTGGCCAATTGCGATTGTGCTACGACTAGGTCTGTTTTTGGATTACTTCCTGCTTCCATGTGGGTTGCGGGAGCATTTACTACCCCTTGCGGTTGTGCTTGCCCTGCAGTGGCTGCATAACTTTCGGTGGTTGATTGTAGGGGTTGATTGATGATTCTTTGAGTTGATTGCGGTGCTTGGGTTGTCCCCTTTACCGTATTGTTTTGGGCTTTGGTGGGACGAACCGCTACCGCATCGGTGGCTGTAGGTAGTACCTCGGGAAGCTGATTTACTTCAACATCGGCTGGGTTGGTGTTGGTTTTAGTTCCCTCCTTTTGGGTTACTCCGGTTGATGTATTCGCATCCGGTTCGGGTAGGTCGGAGGTGAAATAGAATCCTAGCGAAAGGAAGACCAAAACGGAAGCCGCAATAGCCATATAGCGAAAGTAAACGCCAAACGGACGCTTGGTTTTTTTTTCTTCAGCTACAGTCAACATCGCATCTAAGCGATCCCATGCTTGGGCTGAAGGCTGAATTTCTCGACCTTGCAGTTGTTCTTTGATTTGATTTTCCCAGTTATTCGGTGCCATTGGTGTACTGTTTTTGTTGGTTAAGTTGCTGTTGCAACAAACGTCTTGCGTGTGACAATTGCGATTTGGAGGTGCCTTCACTGATGTTCAGTAGTTCGGCGATCTCTTGGTGTTTGTACCCTTCAATGCAGTACAAGTTGAACACCATTTTGTAACCCTCCGGCAGTTGATCAATGAGGAACTGAATCTCATCTACGGTCATCTGACTCTCCATCGTGTTGTGGGTTTCCTCAAAGAAGTCTTCCTCTTCCATAAACCGCACTTTCTTTTGAACCCTAAGGAAGGAAATACTTTCATTGACCATGATGCGTCGTATCCATCCTTCAAAACTTCCTTTATGTTCGTAGTGTTTTAAATTGGCAAACACTTTCATAAAGGCGGTGATCATAATGTCTTCCGCTTGGTGGAGGTCTTTACAATATTGGCGGCATACCCCCAACATTTTTGGCGCATACTTCGAATAAATCTGATGTTGTGCATGACGGTTGTTGTCTTGCGCCATCGCGATCCATTCGTTTTCATCTTTATGGAGGTTAATGACCTTCATTCGGTTCGTTTCCTAAGGGTTTCTATTGGTAAGACGTTTGTCGATTCAAAAGGGTTGCATGGGGTGGTAAAAAAAATGCACTTTTTTTGAAAATAATTTTTAAACCACTGAAAAACAGTAGTATAAAAATACTTATTTTTTACGTTCGGTCACGTAATTTACCATCAATTGAAGGCTCTCTTTGTAGTTGGAATCTGGGAAATGGTGTAAAAGTGCCAAGGCTTCTTCTTTAAAAGCCATCATTTTTTGTTCGGCAAAGGCCAATCCGTTTTTGTCTTTTACAAACTGGATGACCTCTTTCACCCGCTTTTTGTCTTTATTATGGTTTTTAATCGAATTGATACACCAGCTTTTTTCTTTAGGCGAACAATTGTTCAACGCATAAATCAAGGGCAGCGTCATTTTTTGTTCTTTGATATCAATCCCTGTGGGTTTGCCGATGGCATCGTCGGTGTAGTCGAAGAGGTCGTCTTTGATTTGAAAGGCCATTCCGATGAGTTCGCCAAACTTACGCATGCGTTCTACCTCCTCTTCGTTGTCGGATACTGAGCGCGCACCGAGGGCACAACAGGCGGCGATCAAGGTAGCGGTTTTCTGGCGGATGATTTCGTAATAAATGTCTTCGGTAATGTCAAGACGGCGTGCCTTTTCAATTTGCAGTAATTCGCCTTCACTCATTTCGCGTACAGCAACAGATATAATCCGCAACAAATCAAAGTCGCCGTGGTCGATGGAGAGTAAGAGTCCTTTGGACAACAAATAATCGCCCACCAAAACGGCAATTTTATTTTTCCATAAAGCATTGATGGAGAAGAATCCGCGGCGGCGGTTGCTATCGTCTACCACATCATCGTGGACGAGCGTGGCGGTATGTATGAGTTCGATCACACTAGCTCCGCGGTAGGTACGTTCATGCACCTTACCCTCATTGAGCATTTTGGCGGTGAGAAACACAAACATCGGGCGCATTTGTTTCCCTTTACGGTTGACGATGTAATGGGTTATACGGTTTAATAACGCCACTTTGGACGACATGGAATCGCGAAATTTACTTTCGAATAACTCCATTTCATCTTGGATGGGCTGTTTTATTTGTGCCGTAATGTTCATGCGGTTCAAAGATACAACAATCCCTATAGTGTAAAAATTTTTTGAAGGAGCATTAAACTTTTTTTAACTTTCTAATTCTAATCGATATAACCGAAAAAAAGTAGACTGATGAAAACAATCAAATGGATGTTAGGTGCAGCTGTAGTCGCTGTGATGGTGAGTTGTTCCAAAGAGGATAAAGTGGCTAACTTTTCTGCTGAGGAAGCAACTGTGAATGCAAAGATGGATATCGCGAACAATGATGTGACCGATATTGTTGAAGGAGAAGAACGCAATACGTATGACAATTCGTTATCTGGGAAAACAACCGAACCTATGACTCAAAACTTACCTTCTTGTGCTACGGTTACGCGTGTTCCGGCATTTGGAACTGCGATTACACCGGGGACTCAGGTTACCAAAACGATTGACTTTGGCACTACAGGTTGTCCTTTAGCCAATGGCAATGTGGTAAAAGGGCGCATCATCATCACGTTTGTGTTTGATCCAGGGGCGACTTCCCATACCATCAATTATCAATTTGACAACTTCTACCACAATGCAATTAAATACGAAGGGAACAAAACTTTCACCCGCACGATGACTGTGGCTACGGCTACCTCACCGAGTCATCCTATAGTGACGATGAATATGGACATGACGGCTACCTTCCCGAACGGCAATAGTTACCACCGTGTAGGACAACGCGTGCGCGAAATTGTAGCTGGGTTTGATACCCCTGCCCTATTGGCGGACAATGTGTATCAAGTAACGGGTAGTTGGACCACAACCTTCCCGAATACTTCGATTCAAACCAGTACGATCACAACTCCTTTGCAAATTAAAATGAGTTGTATGGCTGTTAATAAACCCTTAATTGTAAGTGGTGTGATTTCGATTGTTCGCAACGGCAACTCGGCTACGTTGGATTATGGGGATGGCACTTGTGATAACACCGCCTTGTTTACCTTTAACGGCACTACGGTTACCATTATCATTGGCAATTAATACAAAAGGTTAGTTATAAAAAACGTCCCGGACTTATTCGGGACGTTTTTTTTATGATTTATTGGCCAATTGACCACAGGCTGCATCGATATCTTTACCGCGACTACGGCGCACTTTGACGACGATGTCATTGCGTTCCAAAGCATTGATGTAGGCTTGAATGGCTTCTTCGGAGGCTTGTTGGAATTCCCCGTCGTCGATGGGGTTGTATTCAATTAAGTTGACCTTACAGGGTACGTATTTGCAAAACTTCACCAAGGCGTCTACGGCTTCCCGGTTGTCGTTGATGCCGCGCCACACTACATATTCATAGGTTACTTTACTCTTGGTGGTTTTGTACCAATATTCCAAGCTCTCGCGGAGATCGGTGAGTGGGAAATTGGTGGTAAACGGCATAATCTTGTTGCGGGTGCTTTCGATGGCGGAATGCAGGGAAACAGCCAATTTAAACTTCACGCCGTCATCGGCCATTTTTTTAATCATCTTCGGAATCCCAGAGGTGGAAACGGTTATCCGTTTGGGGGACATGCCTAGGCCTTCTTCGGAGGTAATCTTCTCGATGGCTTTCATCACATTGGGGTAATTCATCAGGGGTTCGCCCATCCCCATAAACACGATATTGGACAGTGGGTGGTTGTAGTACAACCGACTCTCGCGGTCGATCGCGACGACTTGGTCGTAGATTTCATCGGGTTGGAGGTTGCGCATACGTTTGAGGCGTGCGGTGGCACAGAAGTTACAATCGAGGCTACATCCTACCTGACTCGACACACAGGCGGTGGTGCGGGTTTCGGTGGGGATTAACACGCTTTCTACGACTAAACCATCGTGAAGGCGTACGGCATTCTTCACGGTACCGTCGGAACTGCGTTGCATTTGGTCTACTTGAATATGGTTGATGACGAAATGCGTTTGTAGGAGTGCACGGGTTTCCTTGGCGATGTTGGTCATGTCTTCAAACTGGTGTGCGCCTTTGGACCACAGCCATTCATACACTTGGTTACCCCGAAAGGCTTTATCGCCTTGTGCTACAAAAAAATCACGCAATTGTTCTTTGGTGAGTGCTCGAATGTCTTTTTTGTCTTCCATGGGGCAAATGTAGTGAGGAATTATGAGTTATGAGTTATGAGTTATGCGTTTCAGGTTTGTAGTTTGTAGTTTGTAGTTTCAAGTTTCAGGTTTCAGGTTTCAGGTTGGTGTGTTATGGGGATGTATGTGCTTTTATAGATTAGTTTCAGGTTTAAAGTTTCAGGTTTAAAGTTTAAAGTTGTGGTGCGCAGGGTGGTAAGTGCTTTTGATGTACTGTGAGAAATCCCATTCCATTCTTCACGCAACGGTTGGAATTTGGAATTTGGTTATTATCTTTTGTTTATTCCGCTTCGCTCCATCAGTCGGCTAAAGCCTCGTGTCAGGTTTCAGGTTTCAAATTTAAGGTTATGGGGTTATAGGGATGTATGTGGGATTGCGGGTGGAAAAGTTTAAAAAATGTAATGGATATGGTGGGTGCTATTGCACCTAATAGGAGCACAAGGTTTCACAAGGTTGGGCACAAGGTTACACAAGGTTTTTTAATGAACCGCAAAGTGGCAAAGTGAGCGCGAAGTTCGCGAAGTTTTTAAGAAAAGTAAGGCGCTGCGCTTTTATTGAGTTTCAGGTTGGAAGTTTTTTTTGTTTATTCCGCTTCGCTCCATCAGTCGGCTAAAGCCTCGTGTCAGGTTTAAAGTTTCAGGTTTCAGGTTGGCTAAAGTAATATGTTCGTTGCAGTAGCAATAATGTTCGTTGCAGTAGTTCTACTATACGTAGCAGTAGCAATAATATACATAGCAGTAGCAATAATGTTCGTTGCAGTAGCTCTACTATACGTAGCAGTAGCAATAATGTTCATTGCAGCAGCTCTACTATACGTAGCAGTAGCAATAATGTGCGTTGCAGTAGTTCTACTATACGTAGCAGTAGCAATAATGTTCGTTGCAGTTGCAATAATATACATTGCAGTAGCTCTACTATAAAATGGAGGAGCTCTATTATAGAAAGAGTTAAAAAGTCGCAGTCGCAGTTTTCAGGTTGGAGTGATTAGTGATTAGTGATTAGTGACTAGTGATTAGTGATTAGTGATTAGTGATTAGTCGTTAGACTTTAGAATTTAGAATTTAGAATTTAGAATTTAGAATTTAGAATTTAGATTTCGGGAGGAATTTGAGATTTGGAATTTCAATTTTGGAATTTTAGACTTTATAGGTTTTATCGGGTGATGGTAAAGGTATAGTAAGGGTATCCTAAAGGTATAGTAAAGGTAACCATTAGTTAACCACGGGGTTGATGCGGGGTTAGTACGGGGTTAGTACGGATTTAGTACGGGGTTACACCCAT
>JBDKGM010000087.1:0-25015 GCA_039798185.1 Bacteroidota bacterium | reverse complement strand
ATAAAAATGAGACTCTGGAAATTGGTAAATTAATCCAATACATGATTCAACATCCAGAAAAATTTGGAAGTAAATTAATTTTATAACTAAAAAACAAAATTCTCAAAACTGAATATGCGACTGTGACTGTGACTGAAGACTACGATTAATGAAATTCTCCAAACACCCGTGATGCGACATTATAGGCACTTTCAAAACTCATCGGACTCAAAGCTGTATCGGCTTTAACGCTAGTGAAGTACGACAGCATTTTCTCAGTAGGCATATTGCCCGTAAGATCGTCTTTCGCCATGGGGCATCCGCCAAAACCTTGAATAGCACCATCAAAACGACGGCATCCTGCTTGGTAAGCAGCATCTACTTTTTCAAACCACTTATCGGGTGTGGTATGTAAGTGGGCTCCAAACTCCACATTAGGGTATTTCGGAATAAGATTTCCAAACAAATAGTCGATGACTTCTGGGGTCGAACTCCCAATTGTATCCGATAAGGATAAAATCGTCACGCCCATCTGTGCCAAACGTTCCGTCCACTCGCCAACAATCTCTACATTCCATGGATCGCCATAGGGATTCCCGAAGCCCATAGACAAATAGGCTACGACTTCTTTATTGGCACCATGCGCTATTTCTAAAATCTCTTGCAAGGTTACCAAACTCTCCGCAATGGTTTTGTGGGTATTTCGCATTTGAAAGTTTTCCGATATCGAAAAAGGAAAACCGAGGTACTGTATTTCTTTATGGGATGCCGCACTTACGGCCCCTTGGGTATTCGCGATAATAGCAAGGAGTTTACTACGGGTCTGACTCAAATCCAGTTGAGCTAAAACCTCAGCCGTATCTTGCATTTGAGGAATCGCTTTGGGGGACACGAAACTACCAAAGTCCAACGTATCGAATCCCACACGAAGTAAAGCTTGCAAATAATTGACCTTCACTTCAGTAGGGATAAACGTCTTGATGCCTTGCATGGCATCGCGGGGACATTCAATAATTTTTACGTGTTCCATCAGGTTCCAAATATACTAAAGAAAACGATTTCGCTCTCAATTTTAACCCAATCGCTTGCGTAATTCTTGGTTGATAGCTTTAACCAATTGGGGACCCTCATAGATAAAACCGGTGTACAATTGAACCAAACTTGCTCCTGCATCCAGTTTATCCAATGCGTCTTGGGCCGAATGGATTCCACCAACACCGATAATAGGAAAGGAACCGTTACTTTTTTCATGTAAAAAACGAATCACTTCGGTGGATCGATGGGTTAAGGGTTTACCTGACAATCCGCCCATTTCTGTTTTATTGGGTGAATACAAACCGTCACGCGATAAAGTAGTATTGGTAGCAATTACGCCCGCAATATGGGTATCTTGAACAATTTCAATAATGTCTAGCAATTGCTCGTCGGTTAAATCGGGTGCAATTTTTAAAAGAATAGGTTTAGGCAACGAACGTTTTTGATTTTCAGCTTGCAAGGTGGCTAGTAATTCGGTCAACGGCTTTTTGTCTTGAAGTTCGCGTAAATTAGGTGTATTGGGCGAACTCACATTCACCACAAAATAATCCACATAGGGAAATAAGGCTTCAAAACAAATTTTGTAATCGGACACCGCATCTTCGTTGGGTGTCACTTTATTTTTACCAATATTGCCTCCTATCAGTACGCCTTTGTTTTTCTTCAATCGTTCAACGGCTTCTTTGACACCGCCGTTATTGAACCCCATCCGGTTGATAATCGCCTCATCTTCGCGAAGACGGAACAAGCGTTTTTTGGGATTTCCTTCCTGTCCTACCGGTGTGAGTGTCCCAATTTCGATAAAACCAAAACCAAAGTCGGATAGCTCATTAAACAACTTCGCATCTTTATCAAAACCCGCTGCGAGTCCGACCGGGTTTTTAAATTTCAAACCAAACACTTCGCGCTCGAGACGCGGATCATTCACCTCGTAAAGAGAACGACAAAGTCCTGAAAATCCGGGGATTTTAGCAAGAAATTTAATGAGTGTAAACGTGAAATGGTGAATTTTTTCTGGGTCGAATCGAAACAGAATCGGGCGAATGAGAATGCGGTACATAGTGGTGTTGTTGTGTGGCGCAAAGATACAATTCGATTTTAACTTTTGGGTAGTCCGTTTTAAAATTCCCTATTTTTGTGACGTAAAAAAAGGTCGGACATGAACATCAAACTTTTGGCGGTAGGTAAAACGGACAACAAGCAATTGCAGCAACTGATGGATGATTATCAGAAGCGGTTATCGTTTTACATCAAATTTGAGTTGGAGATTTTACCCGATATCAAAAACGTCAAAAGTCTATCCGAAGCCCAACAAAAAGAGAAAGAAGGCGAATTGATTTTGTCTAAAGTTGGACCCGGTGAAGCTTTAATCCTTTTGGATGAAAATGGCAAAACGTATAGCAGTGTCGGTTTTTCAGATTTTTTACAAAAGAAAATGAATGCCGGACTCAAAACCTTGGTCTTTGTGATAGGCGGACCGTACGGCTTTAGCGAAACAGTTTACCAAAAAGCCCAGGGTAAAGTGTCACTTTCATCCATGACGTTTTCCCATCAAATGGTGCGCTTGTTTTTTATAGAGCAATTGTACCGCGGCTTTACGATTTTAAAAGGAGAGCCGTATCATCATCAGTAAACACTACTAAATTACCTTTTTAAATTCGAGATTTTTTGGTAAAAAACGTATGGTGCTTAATCCATATTTTTCATTTAGATTCCATTGCAATGTTCCTGAATGGGTCAGCGTTAATGTAATCTCAGACACATGCCCACAAACCCATTTATCTGTTATTTCTGAAAAAAACAATAGTAGGGTTTGGGGATCTTTTGAATTTGTAAAAATACCCCCCGTAATATAATTAGGCCCTGTAAAGGTGGTCGTATCCAAGATTACAATGCCGTCTTTTTCTACTTTAATACAACCAAATAAAGCGTCTTGATGATTATCCTTATCAAAATATTGGGCAATACTAAATTCAACTTCATAACCATCATGTTTTGACTTCCACTGCCCTATAAATGGAGTGAGATGATGATTGACATCTAAAAAAAGTATATCTTCAAAATCAGGATTATTAATTGTGAAATTTACCTTTTCTTCCAATGGGACAACTTTATTTTGGGCATTCATCCCTATTGTAACTGCTAGAAAGAAAAATAAAATTCGAGTCATCCCATTTGTTTTTTTATTGTAACTCACAAACTATCAATTTATTGTTGATCAAACACCAGCAATTTGATTGATTGATCCAAATAAATCATAGCTAAATCAAAGCCATTTGTTTACTTGATCAACCTTAGTACTAAATTGGGCGGCTAATGATTTAACTCTAGCTTTTAGGAGTATTTTTCTACCTTCAATTGTCCTAGTAAATAGTAAATCACATGATCCTACATGCTTTTTCCATTGGTTTTGAAAATAAACAGCTCCATCTTTATTTTTCCCTAAAAGCTCGGGTACGGCATGAAAATCTTGCTGTTTAAGAAAATACTTGAAAATATTTTTTCTTACGATAATGTAGCGAGGATTGTTAACGGGATCAATAATTTCAATTAATGCATTTATAAAAGTTGACTTTTCATAGGTAGAGCCGCCCTCTAGATGACAATAAATACATCCTTCCTGATCGACTGAAGTTTTTACTTTTAAAGTTGATAAATCAGAATGAATTACTCCAATTTCAATTAAGGTATTTAAAAGTGCTTCACCAATATGCTGAATATCCTTGGAGATATCTCTGTAACTTAAATATAACCGTAATGATTTCAACGTCAACCTACCAAACAACACGATCCCAATAAACCCGAGAAACCCGAGAAAAACAAATAAATCTTGAACAGTTTTAATATTTTTTGCTGCTCTACCAAATGCTTGGATACTTTCTAATCCGAAAGCGATCAATCCGGAACTTAATGTAGCTAAGAGGTTGCGAATAGTTTTATTTAAATACAAAGACTTTAATTCATTGAATTCTATTTCTTCATCAAATGGAATTTTAATTTCTTCAATGAGTGAGGTTCCTCTTTGAAGTGCTTTTTCCCATCTTAGTCTCAATCTCTCACGTCCACTGGCATGAGTAAACGTTTCTGAATTCATTTTTTTAATGCTATCGACGTTAGTCAAGCTTTCACTCAAATTCATACGCCTAATACCATTTTCAATAGTAGTTTCTTCATCAAAAGATATCCCAACAAAACTTTTGAAACGTCTTTTCAAAACGTCAAAATCATCACCTCCTGATTCTGAAGTTGGATCAATACAGACTAAATGCCATATATTTCCAGTTTTCATAGCATTCCCTTTTTGTGTTCTTATCGCTCTTCCCCGCATTTGATTGGAAAGTACAAATGAACCAACAAAACTTGCTAAAATAAGGGTATTAATAGCTGGAGCGTCCCAACCTTCCCCAAGTAACGATTTTGTACCAATCAAAACTTCAATTTCCCCTAACTGAAAAATTTGAGTAATAATATGTACAAGCTCATGTTTTATATGTTCAGAAGGAATAATCGAAATATAATTTGCATCATACAGAACAGGAGTTGATTTAAAATCTGTTATCCCTAGTAGTGCTGCTTGATTTTTAAAATTCAAAAATGCCGTAACGGGTATAATTATCAGAGACCCTGTGAGAACTCCAATCTTGATATTCGCATCATTTTCTCTTCTTAGTCGTTCAAAAATTGGAATAATACCAATTTTGTTTAATTCAAGATCATTTACGGAATCATTGCTAAAGTATTCTTTTCTAATATAATCGGAAAGGATTACTAATCGCAAATGGGAACCTAAATTCTTGTATTCAAAATCAACGATATCCTTAATTCCATCTAACTTACTTAAACTTGAAGTTAAAAAATCAGTAAGACGTTTGTTTTGTTTAAAGTTTATCTGGCGTCTCTCCAATACACCACTTCTTTTCAGTTGGCTTTCTAGAAGCTTTTGATGTGTATCATAACTTTTGAAGTACTCTTTGTCTTTGTAGAGATAAAAATCTAAAAGTGTTTCCATCCACTCATAATTGAGTTCTGGAACTTCGAATTTCTTATCTCCTACTACTTCAAGATGAATTTCTGGAATTTCTTTATTATTTGCCTTTAAAAAAATAAGACAAGCTGAGTAATAACCAAGATTGTTATAAATCCATTCCAAATGTTGCAATGGATTCAGCCATATAGGGTGTTGCTCCATAGCTTGAATAAGCGTAGCATCACCTTTTACTTCTTGATAAATCTTTTGAACTTTCTGCCTAAAATCTATAATACTTTGGTTTTCTTGATGTGTTGGAATGGTAAAAAAAACATAATCTTGATGTGGACATAAGTCACCTTCAATAACTAATTCTGGAACCGTGATCTCAGCATCAACAGAACCATTTAAATCAATGTAACGTTGCCATTCTTTTGCTGTTCCATCGTATGGAGGGGTTGCGGTTAAACCTACGACAACAGGCTTTAACTTATCTTTTATTTGGGTTAAGGTTTGCCACCAACTATTTTTCAAATGGTGCGCCTCATCCACAACTATGGTTTTGATATTTTGTTTTATTAAACCTTTTACAATGTCATCAAGATTAGAATTACTCGAATTCTCATTTGCAATTGTTTCATCATTTTCTTCTTCGTCCGTTGCTTCTTCAGTTTCATCAACATTCCAATTATTACAAGCCGCATGAAGTGCTTGATACGTAACAACTGTCAAGAATTTAGGATTCCTAACATCTTTTGAAATCCAATCAGGTAACTGATTAGTTTGAAGAAATAGCTCTTTAAAACGTTGTATCCATTGATTTCGAATTGCAATTGTTGGAACAAGAATTAAAGTCGATTGATTTAATCGAATTGCTACTTCAAGTCCTAACACTGTCTTACCAGATCCAGGAGGAGCAATTACATGTAAATGTTGGTCAGTTAAATGAAACTGGAGTTCATCAAGAACGCGCTGTTGGTATTTCCGCCAAGTGTACTTGAATTTTATGTCTTTAGGAAACTCTGTCAACGTAAGATATATTTAATAAACTTTTTTCTGTCTTATAAAGTTGTAAATATACCATAATAAATTATCGATTCGTTCTGCTTTCATCTGTTTAAAAAGAAATTATTTCCCCAAAAAATCGATAAAAAAACTCTTTTATTGTTGATCAAACACCACCTCCATTTTAGTCACGCCTTTTGTATTGTATTTCAAAATACGATTGGGTTGGTTATTCAATTCCCATTGCTCGTTTACGGCAAATTTAAGTTCGGTTTTCAAATAGCCTGTCTTTGACGTGAAAGTTGTATTGAAATTGCTAGGAGAGGAAATTTAAAAGAAACTACAAAAAAGACTTCGGCTAACCTATTTATTGGAAAACCAATCCTCCGTAAACCAAGTAGCTCCTAGTGCGGGAAATTTCCATTGACTCACTGCAATTCGAAACGTAAGGTAATCACCATAGGTCATCCCCGAATCGAATTGAAATTGAGCTTGGATAGGTTTATCGGTGGGTAGTTGCGCTAAATACGCCATCACTTTATCCTTGGCAATCGGTTGACCCTTAATCTGAATATCTCCGTTTTTAGATACCAACACAGGGACGTTTCCTTTATATTTTCCTTCCTTAAAATGAACGAGTTGCATATTGAGAAAAGCTAAATTGCGTGCCTTGGTATCAGAATAGGAAAAATAATTCTGTGCGGTTTCACTTTTGTGCGGACTTGCTTCTTTCTTTTTCAAAACAAAATTCACTTCAGGCACCACCAAACGCATCGGCAAACGTTTGTCAATGTTGAAAATGTAATTCGTGGACGTGATGGTATTCTTTCGATTCAAATCGGCTATCGTATCGTTACCCTCTTGTTCGAAGAAAATATAAACGGGAGACAGATTATCGACATTTTTTACCACAGTTACTTGCGCTTCAGGAAGTAATACTTCTTTTTGGGAACAGGCTGTAAAAACAGCTACGATACTTAGGAAAATAATCTTACGCATTAGTGGAGTTTTTGAAGAAGTTGAATGCATTCGTGAGCGGCTTTAACATCATGCACCCGAAGAATCGAGGCACCTTTTTGAACGGCAAGGGTATTTAGGACTGTTGTCCCGTTGAGTGCCTCTTGCGGCGTGGTATCTAATACTTTATAGATCATGGACTTGCGGGAAACGCCTACTAACACAGGAACTTTTTGATAGGAAAACAATTCTAGTTTTTGCAATACCTCATAATTCTGATCCACTGTTTTGGCAAATCCGAAACCGGGATCGATGATTACATCATTAATGCCCAAAGCACGTGCTGCGGCTATCCGTTCTGAAAAATAAAACTGCATTTCTTTAACGATGTCTTGGTAATCTGTCAAAGTAGTCATGGTCTGTGGGGTTCCGCGCATGTGCATCATGATGTAAGGCACTTGCAATCGCGCTACTGTGGAAAGCATTTGATCATCTAAAAGTCCGGCAGAAATATCATTAATGATACTTGCACCAGCATGAACAGCTCCTTCGGCTACTGCACTACGAAAGGTATCAATAGAGAGTACAATAGTTGGAAAATGATCTACCAATAATTCAATAATAGGAACTACACGTTGGTACTCTTCTTCCTCCGATACAGGGGCTGCATTGGGCCGACTTGAATAGCCGCCAATGTCGATAAACGTAGCGCCTTCGTCCAGCATTTGAGCCACTTGAGCAATCACTTGCTCGGGGTTTTGCAACCTCCCACCGTCATAGAACGAATCGGGGGTTAGGTTGACAATCCCCATGATTTTTGGGGTAGAAAGATCCACTAGTTGGCCGCGGCATTGTATCGTCATGGTCATTAAAAATAGGAAAACGTTTTCGGTGAAAAACCACATTTCACTTGGGTTGTTTTACCCGAATT
This sequence comes from Bacteroidota bacterium, assembly GCA_039798185.1. Lineage (GTDB taxonomy): Bacteria > Bacteroidota > Bacteroidia > Flavobacteriales > Flavobacteriaceae > Flavobacterium. The sequence goes on along the minus strand of JBDKGM010000087.1, from coordinate 17,141 downwards.
CGTTACATTTGAAAAAATTTCAAACAAAGATACGAGTTAATGCGAAATACTGCTCAAGAATACGACAAGGTCATTGGTATTTGCCGTGATTTATTTGTCAAAAAAATGACCGATTACGGAAGCGCTTGGCGCATTTTACGTTTGCCTTCTTTAACAGATCAAATCTTTATCAAAGCCCAACGCATTCGCAGTTTGCAAGAAAATGAGGTGCGCAAAGTAGACGAAGATGAAACGGGTGAATTCATTGGAATTATCAATTATTGCATCATGGCCTTGATTCAATTGGAACTGGGCGTTGTGGAGCAACCCGACTTGGATACGGCAGCGGCATCGAAGTGGTATGATGAAAAAGTAGCCCTGACAAAAGCATTAATGGAAGCCAAAAACCACGATTATGGTGAAGCATGGCGCGAAATGCGTGTGAGCAGTTTGACCGATTTGATTTTGCAAAAACTATTGCGTGTGAAACAAATTGAAGACAACAAAGGCAAGACTTTAGTATCGGAAGGAATTGATGCCAACTACCAAGACATGATTAATTATTCGGTATTTGCGCTAATTTTAATGGGATTCGGCCAATAACAATTCGTTAACAGCAACCCATGCCTTGGGTTGTTACCTTTGTAAAAAACAGCAACGCATGGAAAAAAATAAATCGACAATTGCTTGGGGATTGCGTATCCTCGTTTCCTTTTTATTTATCATTTCGGCTATCGCCAAATTATATCCTTCCCCCTATTTTGCAATTTCAACGTTTGAAGTGAAGCAATTATACCCGATGGGATTTTCTCCTGAGGTGGCGGCTTTCTTTTCTCGAACCTTAATTGGGATTGAAATGGCGTTGGGTTTGTTATTGTTACAAAACCATTGGTTAAAACGCTTTATTATTCCGGCGACTATTGCACTCTTGGTGGTTTTTATCGGGCATTTGAGTTATGAAACTTTTGTGAGTGGAAACAGCGGCAATTGCGGTTGTTTTGGCGAATTATTACCCATGACACCGGTAGAAGCGATTATCAAAAATGTGATTGCTGTAGGACTTTTAATTTATTTACAAAAATTACTTCCCAAAGGTTCGGATGCCCCGAATTTCTGGGTACTTACCACGGTATTGTTTGCTTCTATTTTAGGCATTTTCATGTTGGCTCCCATTCAACCACCTGCAGCGGAGTTTACCGTGAGTCAGCCCACAGTAGTACCGCAAGACACGACAGCTGTTGTTACAGACACGACTGATTCTATTGCGGCTCCCGTGGCCCAAGCGAAAATAGATACGGTGGCAACACCCAAAGTGGCAGAAGCACCTAAAGAACCTAAAAAAGTAGTTTCGGGCTATGCCAATTTATTTCCGACCATCGATAATGGCAAAAAGATATTGTGCTATTTTGTTCCAGGTTGCGACCATTGTCGGGATGCAGCCAAAGAGTTGACAGAGATGCGCAAAGCCAATCCAGCAATGCCTCCCCTTTCTGTACTATTTATGAATGAAGAAGCCGACCTGATTCCGGAGTTCTTTAAAGAAGCAGGAGCCACTTATCCCTATCAAATTATTGAGATCATTCCGTTTTGGAATACGCTAGGTAAAGGAAAAGACACACCGGGTGTGAAATACTATTGGAATGGGAACGAAGTCAAATATTGGTGGGGAATCAACAATGAAAAATTCAATCCTGCTGAATTGAAAACAGTTTTGAAAAAGAGTTATGACGAATTAAAAAAAACGAATCCAAAATTATAATACGATGAAAAAATTAGTTTCGGTATCCTTGGTATTATTTTCTTTATTTTCTTGTGCGCAAAATGAGGCACCTACTGCCTTTTCAAAAGCTACACAAGGGGAAAAAGTAACGAATTTAGACGGTAAAGAATTGAAGTTTTCTGAAGTGTTGGAAAAGCACAAAGGAAAAGTTACCGTGATTGAACTATGGGCTTCTTGGTGTGGGGATTGTGTAAAGGCCATGCCCAAAGTCAAAGAAATGCAAGCGGCACATCCGAATGTGGATTATGTATTTATTTCCATGGATAAAGCCTTTGACAAATGGAAAGCAGGTATTGAAAAGCACCAATTAACGGGTGATCAATACTGGGTTAATGATGAAAAAGGAATGAAAGGGAGTTTTGGAAAATCCATTGATTTGGATTGGATTCCCCGTTATATGATAATCGATAAAGAAGGTAAAATCACGATTTATCGTGCGATTGAAACCGACTTTGAGAAATTGAATGCTACTTTAAAATCTTTAGAATAATGAGACGAAAAATTGTTGCCGGCAACTGGAAAATGCATAAAAATGCCGAAGAAACTGAGGACTTATTGAATGAATTGATTGCCCAACTTCCGGAGGATTTGGAGGCAGAAATTGTGGTGGCACCTACCTTTGTGAATTTGGCTTCGGCAGCAGATCACGTAGAATTTACTCCGATTACGGTAGCCGCTCAAAACATGCACCAAGCAGAAAGTGGTGCGTATACCGGTGAAATTTCGGCAGACATGTTGAAAAGCATTGGGGTTACTACTGTAATACTCGGTCACTCCGAGCGCAGAGCGTATTTCAATGAAACCGATGCGGCTTTGGCCAATAAGGTAGACACCGCTTTGAAACACGACATGACCGTGATTTTCTGTTTTGGTGAAGAATTAAAAGACCGTCAAAACGGGCAACATTTTAATGTAGTTGAAAACCAATTGCGTGATGGATTGTTCCATATTGCAGACAAAGATTGGGCACAAATTGTCTTGGCTTATGAACCTGTTTGGGCGATTGGCACGGGCGAAACGGCAAGTCCGGAGCAAGCGCAAGAAATGCATGAATTTATTCGCAATACGATACGTGCGCGTTACCCACAAATAGCGGATGAAGTTTCGATTTTATATGGTGGTAGCGTAAAACCTGAGAATGCCAAAGAAATCTTCTCCAAACCCGATGTGGATGGAGGATTGATTGGTGGTGCGGCGTTAAAAGCTGCCGATTTTGTGGCGATTGCGAGTGCGCTGTAAGTAAAGCTGCTGAGCTACTGAAATGCTGAGCTACTGAGATGCTGAGCTGCTGAGCTGCTGAGAAAAAAAACTCCCGATGTTGTATCGGGAGTTTTTTTTTTGCGCTACGGATTGAGGCCTTGTGGAGCTCGCCCGATGCGTGAGCATGAGGGCAGCGACGGCCGAAAGCCGGCCCCCCGACGATGAAATTGATATGGTGCAATTCCGTGGATTCGGGGGGAGCGCCCAAAAAATTATAATCGTCAGTAACAAAGTTGGCATTGGTTCGTCTAAAACCTATAACCTAACCGATATACCTTGGAAACCATCTTATCTATCCGCAATTTACACAAGCGTTATGGGCGTGTTCACGCTGTAAACGACTTATCATTAGACATCCAAAAGGGCAATGTTTACGGCATATTGGGTCCGAATGGCTCTGGAAAATCAACAACTTTAGGCATTGTATTGAACGTAGTGAACCGCACTTCGGGTGAATACAGCTGGTTTGGTGGCAATTTACCGACGCATGAGGCCTTGAAAAAAGTGGGTGCCATTATTGAGCGACCTAATTTTTATCCGTACATGTCGGCGCAACAGAACCTTGAATTGGTTTGTAAAATCAAAGGCATTGGGTACCACAAAGTGCAAGAAAAACTGGAATTGGTGGGACTATTGGACCGAAAAGACCATAAATTTCGCACCTATTCGTTAGGGATGAAGCAGCGTTTGGCGATTGCCTCGGCCTTGTTAAATGACCCGGAGATTTTGATTTTGGACGAACCCACAAATGGATTGGATCCACAGGGAATTCGTCAGATTCGGGACATTATCAAAATTATTGCGGCACAAGGCACTACGATTTTATTGGCGTCGCATTTATTGGATGAAGTAGAGAAAGTGTGTACTCATGTTTTGGTCTTGCAATACGGCAAAATGTTGTATACAGGAACGGTGGCAGGAATGGCGCAACAAACCACATCATGGGAGTTGGGTGCTTCGGATTTGGAGGCTTTACGCAAACACGTTCAAGAATACCCTGACATTAGTTCGATCAAAGAAGAAAACGATCGATTGGTTGTTCAGAGTTCGACATCGATAGATGCGGCTGCATTGAACCGCTTTTTGGCGGAACGTTCGGTGTATCTGAATCATTTGAACGAACGTAAAAGTAGTTTAGAACAAGAATTCTTAAAAATCACTGCATCAAAATAAATCCTATGAAACGATTATTAGCTATAGAATTACAGAAAATTTGGTTGAATCGCGCGAGTCGGATTTTGACCCTTACCTATTTTATTGTGTTGAGTTTGATTGCGTTGATTGCTTCGATTGAATTTGATTTTGGTCCGTTTCATTTTGATGCTTCACAACAAGGGATTTTCAACTTTCCTTACATCTGGCACTTAAACAGTTATATTGGAGCTTTGCCGAAAATCTTTTTGGCATTGGTGATTGTATCAATGATGGCGAATGAATATTCGTATGGCACTTTGAAACAAAATTTAATTGACGGAATGAGTAAGAAAGAGTTTGTGCTTTCGAAATTCTTAACCGTTATTGTATTTGCTTTAGTGTCTACGGTTTTCATTTTTGTGATTTCCTTGATTCTCGGACTCATGTACTCAACGTATGATGAAGCAGGAATTATATTCTCCCAAATGGATTATTTGTTGGCTTTATTTGTAAAGTTGGTTGGATTTTTCAGTTTCTGTTTGTTTTTGGGAGTTTTGATCAAACGATCTGCTTTTGCGGTGGGCTTTTTATTTGTTTGGTTTTTAACTGAAAAAATTGGGTATGGCATAACTGGGAAGTTCATTTTCAATGATTTTGAAGGAACGTACAACTACTTTTTCAAGTACTTGCCTTTGGAATCGATGTCGAATTTAATTACGGAGCCATTTACCCGACTTGAATTGATTCAAGCTATTGGAAATCAGGTCGGTGTAACCGAACCAAAAATATATACAGTAGATTATACAATGGTCTTTACCGTGCTTTGTTGGACTGTATTCTTCGTATGGGCCTCATATGCGTTAATTCGTAAACGCGATTTGTAAATTTACGAGTGTTAAAATAGTCAAAAAAACATCTTACGCATCGTTCAAACGGTGCGTATTTGTTATTTTTGGAGCATGAAAAGTACGCTTGCCTCCTTACTGTTACTGTTCTTATTACCAGTGCTTTGTTTTGCACAATTCAGTAAGACCCACTACCTACCACCACTATCTAGTTCGATGGACATGCCCATCAACGAAAAATACTTATACATTTCGACACCAAGTATAACCCCTATTCAATTCACCATTAAGCAATTGGGTAGTGTAAATATCACGGGGACAGTATCGCGTGACACCCCGTATGTATTTGATACTACGACGAGTGGAAATCCAAGTCAGTTTGTTGTGGATCAAATTGATGCGAATATGATTCTTCAAGATGCGGGTTATATCATTGAAGCGGAAGATTTAATTTCGGTATCGGGTCGGATTATCGACCAAACTGGGAATCAAGCAGGTTGTGTAGTATCCAAAGGAATGGCGGCACTTGGGACGCAATTCCGTATTGGAGGATTGACGAATACGTTAGTTCAATCGTATGCGGCACGTCATTATACCTTTATATCCGTTTTAGCAACTGAAAATAATACAACGGTTACTTTTAGTGGAATAAAAACGGGGGCCGTATTAGTGAATAATGCTTCTGCTGGAAATGCTCCGGCTCCTGTGTTATTAAACAGTGGACAATCGTTCATCATTGCAGTTCAAGGTCCTACTGCAGCCAACCGTGATGCGTTAATTGGGGCTTTGGTAACGGCAGACAAACCTATCGCCGTGAATTGTGGATCTATTGGTGGAACGAATGGTGAGATGAGTAATATTGACACAGGATTTGACCAAATTGTTTCTGTAGAGCGTACGGGTTCCGATTACATTTTCATCAAAAGTAGTGGAATGGACAATGTAGAACGCGTATTATTAATTGCTCATGAAGACAATACGCAAATATTCTTAAGTGGTTCAACGACACCTAGCTATACATTAAATGCAGGTCAGTATGTGTCCTTAACAGGTGCAGATTATACGGCTAATGGGAACCTATTTGTACATTCTAGTAAAAATATATTTGCCTATCAATCCGTGGGTGATGGCTCTATGGCGAATCAAGCGAATCAAGAATTATTTTTTGTCCCCCCTTTGAGTTGTCAAACGCCTAAATCGTTGGATAATATTCCGTTCATTGAATTGGTTGGCAGTCGAAGTTTTAATGGGCGTGTTACGATTACTACAAAAGTTGGGTCAACATTAGATTTCATTGTCAATACGGTACCTTATACTTTAGCGGCATTAAGCACACAATACAATGTAGTGGGACCTACTCCTGTTTTAGGAAATACAGATTACGTCTGTTATACCATTTCAGGTTTACAAGGAAATGTCTCGGTATATTCTACAACTGAATTGTATTTAGCGGCTTATGGAAGTGATGGAGCAGCTACATTTGGAGGGTATTATTCGGGATTTGTATTTAAACCGGAAGTAGTTTTTCAAGAAATTAATTCGAGTTTGACCAATTGCATACCGAATGTAGAATTGAATGTTAATGCTCAGAATGGTTTTGATACGTATCAATGGTATTTTAACAATGTCCCAATTCCTGGAGCGATCACCAATATTTACACCCCAACGCAACCCGGTTATTATAAAGTAAAAGCAGGTTTAGCCAGTTGTGGTATTGAATTGTATTCGGATGAATTCCCTGTAAGCACCTGTCCGACAGATTTAGATAATGATTATGTTCCCGATAATGTGGATATTGACATGGATAATGACGGTATTACTAATTGCACCGAGTCCTACGGAAATCAATATTTAAATCTTACCAATGCTTCAGCTGGAACAATTGCAGTTGGAACGTATTCCAATTCGTTTACAGGAACGGTAACGACCTCTACGACAGCCAGTACCAATCCGTTAACTTCAACCAACGACGGAACCATAGTAACCGATATTCCGGCAGGGAAAACCAACTGGGTGAAATACCAATTAAATTTTGCGCAACCCATTTCAGTTAGCATGGAATATGCTGCTACAGCCAATCCTACTGACTTAATAAATGATAAAGGTGAATATTACATCAGTTGCCCCATCACGCAAACTATAACGGTGGAAAACCCTAATGACCAACTATTAATCGACACCAATTATGATGGTTTTTACGAAAGTGGTGTAACACGGTTTTCTTCATTTGAAATTCGGTTTCGTGTAAACAGCAGCACTCCATTGGCTGCGGGAACGGGAACTTTTAAGTTTCAAACCTATTTGACGTCTAGTCTAACTTTATTGCATAAAAATTTAGTAGATGATAGTGCCAATCGGGCGACCTTCCGATTTTATGCCACTTGTGTTCCTAAAGACTCCGATAATGATGGTATTCCTGACGCCATAGATTTAGATTCTGACAACGACAGTATTTTGGATGTATATGAATCGCAAGGACCTAATTATACTGTGCTTTCTGGTGTAGACACCAATCAAGATGGATTGGATGATATTTTTAACACACCCTTTATAATCAATGATTTTGATGGTGATGGCATCCCGAATTATTTGGATTTAGATTCGGATAATGACGGAATTTATGACCTTAATGAATCAGGAAGTAATGCGCCAGACAGTAATGCGGATGGAACTATTGACAGTCCGAATGTGGGTGGCAATGGACTACAAAATAGTTTAGAAACAACTCCAGATTCGGGCAATATCAATTATACCTTGGCAGATAGTGATAGCAATGGTGTTTATAATTATGTTAGTTTGGATTCGGATAATGATACTTGTAATGATGTTATTGAAGCGGGCTACACCGACGCCAATGGGGATGGATTATTGGGTACTTCAAGTACTCCAACTTTCAATTCAAATGGTCTCATAACCGGAGCTGGAGGTTATACAGCCCCCAATGTAAATTATACGATCGCTGCACCTATCAGTATTACTACTCAACCGCAAGATGTAATTGTTTGTGAACTCGAAACAGCACAATTCACAGTTACTCCGGCAGTACCCATTGATGGTTACCAATGGCAGTTATCAACCAATAATGGAAGTACGTGGACTACGTTGACCAATTCGGTGGTATACAGTGGTGTAACTACGGCAACTTTAACGGTTTCCAATGTAACGCCGGCAATGGTAGGTTATTGGTATCGGGTTGTTTTGAATCGCAATGGAAATAGTTGTGGATTGAATTCAAATCCAGCGACACTTACCACTTATGCGTTACCTGTTATTAATACACCGCTAACTTTGGTACAATGTGATGATGATACCGATGGGATTTCGAGTTTTAATTTGACACAAAAAAACAGTCTCATTTCTGCAAATGCTACTTTTGAAACCTTCACTTATTTTACCACACAAACGGGTGCGGACACTGATGATGCAAGTGTTCAAATTACCAACCCTACAGCTTATGTAACTACTAATACAACGGTTTGGGTTCGCGTAGAAAATGCCAATCAATGTTACCGCATTGCGCGTCTGAATTTGATTGTTTCAGCTACACAAATTCCGGCTGGAACACAATGGAATTTTACCCAATGTGATTATTATGTTAATCCTTCAAATACAGATACCGACGGTATTGCAACGTTTGATTTTAGTTCGGTAAATGCTCAAATTCAAGCCTTACTTCCTACCACAGCAACATACACAATTACCTATTATAAAAACGAAAATGATGCACTTATTGAAACGGATAGTAATGGAAATTCGTTAGCAATTACCAATACAAGCAGTTATATGAATATTGGTTATCCAAACAGTCAGGCCATTTGGGTTCGCGTTGACAGTACTGTGGATAATGCTTGTTTTGGTTTGGGACCTTATATAATTTTAACAGTAGAGTCCTTACCGATTATTCATACAGTAGGCACAAACAATGTTATTCGCCATTGTGATGATGATCAAGATGGAATTTACACCTTCAACACAGCAACTTTAGAAAGTGATTTATTGCAAGGACAAAGTAATGTAGTGATTACCTACACTTCAAGTTCGGGCGCTACCATTCCATCACCTTTTCCAGCTACCTATACGGTGAATGGCACGGAAACAATAACCGTTCATATAGAGAACAACCCATCAGCTGCAAGTGATGGCCCTTGTGATCGTACAGGAACCTTTACCTTTATCGTGGATGATTTACCCGAAATCTTCCCCATAAATCCAGCAACCCTGATTGTTTGTGATGATGAAGTTGATCCAACCCAACAAAATGGTGTTTTTGATTTTGATACCACTACGCTCACCAATCAATTATTGAATGGACAAACGGGCATGCAAATTAGCTACACATTAGCGAATGGAACCGTTTACAACACGAATTTACCCAACCCGTTTACTTCGGGGACTCAAAATGTTTTGGTTACGGTTACGAATCCGATAAATACGAGTTGTCCAGTAACGAGTACATTAGCTTTTGTAGTCAATCCATTACCAATGGTAGACATTAATGCTCAAGGATGGGACGATACGTTGGTTTGTACCAATTTACCGAATTTCACTGTAACACTTGATGCAGGAGTTACGAATCCAAGTTTGATTTCAAACTACACCTACCAATGGTATTTTAATTCAAATCTTCTTCCAGGAGAAACAGGTTATACGATTACTGTAAATCAAGAAGGTGTCTATAGCGTGTTGGTTTCCAATGCGATTGGCTGTCCAGTAACACGAACCATAACGGTTAACTCCTCCGTAATTGCAACGATCAATAGTGTTGATGTTGTTGATTTAAGTGAAATTAATACGATAACAGTAAATGTTACGGGTAATGGTGATTATGTCTATAGTTTAGATGAATCCTATGGTCCCTATCAAACCTCGCCCATTTTTTATGGTGTAGCCATGGGAGTTCATACCGTATTTGTAAAAGACTTGAACGGTTGTGGAATCGCTGAATATACTGTTTATGTGCTTGGTGTACCGGCCTATTTCACTCCCAATGGAGATGGATTTAATGACACTTGGAATATCAAAGGGTTAAATCCAACACTTAATGGCACGACCGAGATTTTGATTTTTGATCGGTATGGTAAACTCATCAAACAAATTGCTCCACAAGGAGCAGGTTGGGATGGAACGTATAACGGCTACCCCGTCAATGCGGATGATTATTGGTATTTCATCAAATTAGGTGATGGACGTACTGCTAAAGGACACTTTGCGATAAAACGATAACGATTATGTATGCCAAAATTTCGTATTCTATTCCTTCTATTTTTTCCACTACTACTCTGGGGCCAATCGGATTGCGTTAATGCAGTTGTCACTTGTGGCAATGTAAACTTTACAAATATTCCAGTAAATGGTCCCGGTAACATTCAAGAATTAAGTGGTCAAACTTCCTGCGGTACGGAAGAATACGATTCTGTTTGGATTAAAGTTTCTATTAAAACCGGAGGAACTTTAGCATTTACCATTACACCCGCGAGTACAGGACTTATAGTTGATTATGATTTTTTCATTTTTGATGGATCCTCAGGATGTGATAATATTGGTAGTTCGATACGATGCTCTACTACAAATCCACTACTCGCCGGTTTAAACACCAATATAACCGGACTTAACACTACCGAAACGGATGAATTCGAAGGTCCGGGACCAGATGGTAATGGATTTGTAAATGCTATCCCTGTAAGTCCTAACGAAGTTTATTTTATCGTTGTAAATCGCGCAATTGGTAGTGGCAATTTTTCTTTAAACTGGACAGGAACAGCAACATTTAATGATCCACCTGTAGTGAATACCAACAACATCCCCACGTATTTAGATTTGAATCTATGTCAGATCGATAGTAATCAAGGTGTGGATATTACTCAAAATAGTGCACTTGCTATTGGCACTCAAACCAATATTATCGCCAGTTATTTTCTAACAGAAGGAGATGCTATTACAAATTTAAATCCGATAGTAAATCCGACCGATTTTCATTTTACAACCAATCCACAAACCCTATATGTTCGTTTAGAAAATACAATTTCCGGATGTTCAGCTTATACCAGCTTTAAGTTAACTACTACCAACTTAAATTTACCGACACTTACTGATTTAACAGCATGTGACCCCAATGGAACTGGATTTGAAACATTTAATTTGACACCGTATGCCAACCTATTAAATCCTAATGGAACAAATACAGTTACTTTTTTAAATGCACAAAACTCCACTACTCCACTGCCTTTATTATACACCAATTCCGTTGCCTATCAAGATGAAACAATATGGGCACATATTGTAAATACAACTACCAATTGTAGCGGGTATAAATCCTTTACCTTGAAAGTAAATCCATTACCTACAATTATTAATACCCAGTTAAGTCAATGTGATTTTGAGTTCAATCCCGATGGATTGACAACCTATGACTTGAGTTTAGCGAGTCCGATTGTAACCAATGGAAATCCCGATTATGTCGTTACTTATTATTTAAATGATACGGATGCCAATTCAAATATTGGGAATTTAAATTCAATATTTACCAATACTCAAAACCCTCAAGTGATAACCGCTAAAGTGACCCATACACTTACCGGTTGTGCTGTACTCGCACATGTTACATTATCGACTTCGGTTACTCCAACGCAAACAGTAACCTTAACAAATTGTGTGGACCCGACTTCAGGTAGCAGTGCTTTTACATTCTCCAATGCAGGTTTTGAAGGTGGTGGTAATATAGTCACTTATCATTCTACAGTTCAGGATGCATTATTAGAACAAAATCCAATTCTAACGCAACCCTATCTGAGTTCGACTCCTAATCAGTATATTTATGTTCGTATCGAAAATGCGACTCAAGATTGTATTGGAATCCATCGTATACAATTAGAGCACTATGAGATTCCTCAGGCTTCACTTTCGGTAGCTGGAATTTTGTGTTTAAATACACCGCTCCAACCGGTATTCATCAATTGTCAAGTGACCCCATCAGGCACGTATTCATTTGCCTGGTCACCAGGTACGAGTTTGAATTCGCAACTTGCCGTATATCAACCCGGACAGTATACGGTAACTGTAACGAATACCATTACAGGGTGCCAAAATACAGCCTCTGTACAAGTAGACGCTTCAGAAATTCCTACGTTTAATCAAGTAATGATTGAGGATTTAGTAGATAACAATACGGTGACTGTAGTCGTTGATGGAGTGGGAACTTACTGGTATAGCTTAGATGATCAACCGTTACAATCATCTTCTGTTTTTGAAGGAGTACTACCTGGTGATCATGAGATTAAAGTTTGGGATGAAAATGGTTGCGGTATGGTCTTTCAAACGATAAGTGTGCTTGGTATTCCTAAATATTTCACACCCAATGGTGATGGTATTCATGATTTTTGGCAAATAAAAGGACTGCATCCAAACGCTTCAAAGGTGAATAAACTCCATATTTTTGATCGGTATGGAAAATTACTGTACAAAATTGATCCATTAAAATCAGGTTGGGACGGAACCATCAATAAATCTCAGGCCCCTGCCGATGACTATTGGTATGTATTAGAAATGATTGACGGTAGAATTTTTAAGGGCCATTTTACATTAAAACGATAAAAAAAAACCATCAGCGGTAACTGATGGTTTCTTTAAATCTTATAACTTCAATTAAGCCATTGAATTTTTGAATCGCTTACGGTCATTTTCATTTAATAAAATCTTACGCAAACGAATTGATTTCGGAGTTACTTCAACATATTCGTCTTTTTGAATATATTCCAAAGCTTCTTCAAGGGTAAACTTAATAGCAGGAACAATACGTGTTTTATCGTCAGCACCTGCAGAACGGAAGTTAGTCAACTGTTTCGTTTTGGTAATATTAATTACTAAATCATCCGCACGTGAGTTCTCTCCTACTACTTGACCTTCATAGATATCTTCGTTGGGATCCACAAAGAATTTACCACGATCTTGTAATTTATTGATAGAATAAGGAATTGCTTTACCGTTTTCCATTGAGATCAATGAACCGTTGATACGCCCTGAAATATCGCCTTTTAAAGGTTCATATCCAATAAAACGGTGAGCCATAATTGCTTCACCTGCTGTTGCCGTCAACAATTGATTACGCAATCCAATGATACCACGAGAAGGAATATTAAATTTAATAATCATACGTTCGCCACGTGGTTCCATACTTAACATTTCCCCTTTACGAACGGTTACAAATTCAACCGCTTTTCCAGAAACGTTTTCCGGTAAGTCGATAGTTAACTCTTCGATTGGCTCACATTTTTGACCGTCAATTTCTTTGATGATAACTTGTGGCTGACCGATTTGTAATTCGTAACCTTCACGACGCATGGTTTCAATTAATACCGATAAGTGCAATACACCTCGACCAAAAACCATGAATTTATCAGCAGAATCTGTTTCGCTAACACGCAAGGCCAAGTTCTTTTCTAATTCTTTAGTCAAACGATCTTTGATGTGACGAGAAGTCACGAATTTTCCTTCTTTACCAAAGAAAGGTGAATCGTTGATGGTGAAAAGCATACTCATTGTAGGCTCATCGATGGCAATACTTTTTAAAGCTTCTGGATTTTCAAAATCAGCGATGGTATCTCCAATTTCGAAACCTTCAATTCCTACCAAAGCACAAATGTCACCCGCATGAACTTCAGCTACTTTTTTACGGCCTAAACCTTCAAAAGTGTGTAATTCTTTAATTTTTGATTTGGTAATCGAACCATCTCTTTTCACCAAAGAAACAGGCATGTTTTCACGTAAAGTACCACGCTCTAAACGACCAATGGCGATACGACCTGTGAAGGATGAGAAGTCTAATGAAGTAACCAACATTTGAGGTGTTCCTTCAGAAACTTTTGGAGCGGGAACGTTGTTTACCACCATATCCAACAAGGGTTCGATATTTGAGGTAACATTTTTCCAATCTTCCGACATCCAGTTATTTTTAGCTGAACCATAAACCGTTGGGAAATCCAACTGCCATTCTTCTGCTCCTAATTCAAACATTAAATCGAAAACTTTTTCATGTACTTCTTCTGGAGTACAGTTTTCTTTATCTACTTTATTAATAACCACACAGGGTTTTAAACCTAAATCAATCGCTTTTTGCAATACAAAACGAGTTTGTGGCATCGGACCTTCAAATGCGTCTACCAATAAACAAACTCCGTCTGCCATATTCAACACACGTTCCACTTCACCTCCAAAGTCGGCGTGGCCTGGGGTATCGATAATGTTGATTTTAGTGCCTTTGTAAACAACCGAAACGTTTTTGGAGGTAATGGTAATTCCACGCTCACGTTCTAAGTCATTGTTATCTAAAATCAAATCACCTGTATTTTCGTTTTCACGAAATAATTGGCAGTGGTACATAATTTTGTCAACCAAGGTTGTTTTACCGTGGTCAACGTGTGCAATAATTGCAATATTTCTAATCGATTCCATGTGAAAATTTTGAAGGTGCAAAGGTACGTTTTATTTTTCGAAAAAAGAACCTCGTAATCAATTGTTTTCAGGTAGATTGATATTGGATTTAATTCATCTTACAATTCCCTGTTTCGTTTTTTTTGCTATTTTTGGACTAATGAAAAAATTGACCCGCAACTTACTATTTCCCTTTTTCCTTATCGTATTTACGATGGTATTTGGGGGTATGCTGTTAATCAATTATTTATCATCCTTTCCCTATATTTTAGTATTGGGTATGGTATTCGGACTAGGAATTGCGGGGATCATCACCTATTGGGTTTCCACTCATTTCCAAAAAAACGAAGACTACATTCAGCAATTCGAACAAGAATTTTCAGAATTATCGATTTCCAATGAACGTTTTGAAATCGTATCCAAAGCGACTAGTGATACCATTTGGGATTGGGACATCAAGACCAATCGATTCATTTGGAACAAAGGAATTCAAGGCGTTTTTGGCTATAAAAAAGAAGATGTAGGCGATAATTTGCAATGGTGGTTTGATAAAATCCACCCTGAGGACAGTTTAAAAATGTCGGTTAAATTATATTCCTATATCGCTCAGAAATCGGATAAATGGCAAGATGAATACCGATTTATGGCAGCTGACGGAAATTACCGTTATGTTTTTGATCGTGGTTTTTTGGTAAAAGATGAAAACGACAATGTCATTCGGATGATTGGCGCCATGCAAGACGTTACCAAAACCAAAGAAGAAGAACAGCGTTTGCAACTATTAGGGACCGTGATTACTCAAAATCGCGATACCGTAATTATTACCGAACTAGGAAATGCAGACAACCCCGAAGATCGAATTGTTTATGTGAATCCGGCTTTTGAAACCATGACGGGTTATCAACAAGAAGAAGTAATTGGTAAATCGGCTTCATTTTTCATCAACCGTTTCAAAAACAAACGCGACATCAAATTGATTTCGGATGCCTTAAAAAAGAAAGAAGATTTCAAATTTGAAACCATCAATAAGCGTAAAAACAATGAAGAGTATTGGGTGAACTTAAGTATTATTCCTATCACCAATAAAGACAACCAACACACCCACTGGATTTCGATTCAACGTGATATCACCGAAGAAAAAAATAAAGAAAAAGAACGCGAGCAATTAATTAAAGAGTTAACCCTAAACAACTCTGATTTAAAACAATTCTCCTACATTACTTCGCACAATCTTCGAGCTCCCCTTTCTAATCTTACTGGACTACTTACCTTATTAGAGGATATTACTATAGAAGACGAAGAATTAAAGGAAATCATTTCTGGATTTGAACGTTCTACACAACAACTGAATGAAACAGTCAATGACTTGGTAAATGTTATCATTATCAAAGACAAACCATCCATTGAACGCGAACCTATTGCAATTCGCGATGTATTTGAAAACATTTTTAGCCAACTTAATTTTTTAATCCAAAATTTAAATCCGATTATAAAATTAGATGTAGATAAAGTAACCACATTGATGGTTAATAAATCGTATTTCGAAAGCATTTTACTAAATTTGACAACGAATGCACTCCGATACCACGACCCTTCCCGACAATTAAAAATTTCGGTAATTGCCAAAACTCATGACAAAGAGATTCAATTTATCTTTAAAGACAATGGTTTAGGAATCGATTTGAAACGCCACAGGGAAAAAGTCTTCGGACTTTATCAACGTTTCCATGACAATCCAGACAGTAAAGGATTGGGCTTGTATTTGGTGAAATCCCAAGTCGAATCCATGGGTGGAACAATCAGTATAGAAAGTGAAGTGGGTGTTGGAACTACATTTACGATTACCTTTAAAAACGACTAGCGTATGTATAAAAAAATACTTTGTGTCGATGACGACCCGATTACTTTAATGCTTTGTAAAAAAGTAATTCAAAAGAGTGAATTCTCAGAAGTAATCGATGTTGCCAATAACGGTGAAGATGCCTTAAAATATCTCGATGCGATTAAAGACGGTCATATCAGCGACCCCGATTTTATCTTACCCGAACTAATGTTTCTCGATTTAAACATGCCTGTAATGGGTGGCTGGGAATTTTTAGATGAAATGACAGAACACAACTACATTGAACATTTCCCGAATCTAAAAGTAATTGTACTCTCCTCTACAATTGATCCAAAAGATATTGAAAAGTCTAAATCCTATCCTATGGTGCTGGACTTTTTATCTAAACCCATCACGCGAGAAATGCTCGAATCACTTAAGAAATCATAGCTATTAAGCATAAAAAAAGCCCCGAACTTACATTCGGGGCTTTTTGTTTTGTATAACGTGAAAATTATAGCTTGTTAACGTGTTTCGTTAATTTCGATTTTAAGTTAGAAGCTTTGTTATCATGAATGATATTTTTCTTCGCTAACTTGTCAATCATTGAAATTACACTAGCCAATTTAGCAGCAGCTTCTGACTTAACAGTTGACATACGTAAAGCTTTGATCGCATTACGTGTAGTTTTGTGCTGGTATCTGTTAAGCACTCTTTTTTTCTCGTTACTTCTAATTCTCTTTAAAGCTGACTTGTGATTTGCCATTGTCTTTTTAATTTAATTGTTGTAATAATTTTTTTAAACTATTAGTTAAAAAAGAAAAACCTCCCACAATTAAAAATTTAATCACTTTGGTTTTAACTAATAAAACAAGCATTTGAGACACTAAACACT
>JBDKGM010000086.1:0-24627 GCA_039798185.1 Bacteroidota bacterium | reverse complement strand
CCCTTTTGGGAGCCTTTTCTAATATATAACTTTGATTTATTTACGGGTCATTACTTTTTCACAAGCTGCCACAATCGAAGCGCTGTTCAAACCGTATTTTTCCATTAATTGTTCTGGAGTTCCGCTTTCACCAAAAGAATCCTGTACGGCTACAAATTCTTGTGGCGCAGGATGATTCATGCTCAAGGTACGGGCAACACTCTCGCCCAAACCGCCTAACATATTGTGTTCTTCTGCCGTAACAACACACCCTGTTTTGGCAACCGATTTTAAAATCGCTTCTTCGTCCAACGGTTTGATCGTATGAATATTGATGACTTCAGCTGAAATACCTTTGGCTTCCAATGCCTCTGCTGCCACTAAAGCTTCCCAAACCAAATGACCGGTAGCAATAATCGTAACATCCGTACCTTCATTTAACAAAATCGCTTTTCCTATTACGAAAGGTTCGTCAGCAGGAGTGAAGTTAGGGACTACTGGACGGCCAAAACGCAAATAAGCCGGACCATGGTGTTCCGCTAAAGCAATCGTAGCCGCTTTCGTTTGGTTATAATCACAGGTGTTGATTACCGTCATGCCTGGAAGCATTTTCATCAAACCGATATCTTCTAAAATTTGGTGGGTTGCACCATCTTCACCCAAGGTCAATCCTGCATGCGAAGCACAGATTTTTACATTTTTATCCGAGTACGCTACCGATTGGCGAATTTGATCGTACACACGACCCGTAGAGAAATTGGCAAAGGTTCCTGTAAACGGTATTTTTCCGCCAATAGTCATCCCCGCCGCAATACCAATCATATTCGCTTCTGCAATTCCAATTTGGAAAAAGCGTTCTGGGTGATTTTTTTTGAAATCGTCAAACTTTAAGGAACCAATTAAATCGGCACACAAAGCGACAACATTTTCGTTTTTCTGACCCAATTCGGTCATCCCAGCTCCAAATCCAGAGCGGGTATCTTTACTTCCTGTATTTTCGTATTTTTTCATGAGGTTCTGCCGATTAATAGTCTCCTAATGTTGCCGGATTTTGAGCCAATCCACTTTCTAATTGTGCATCGTTGGGTGCTTTACCATGCCAAGCATGCGTGTGCATCATAAAGTCAACACCATTACCCATTTCAGTATATAATAAAACGGCTACGGGTTTTCCTTTACCTGTTTTTGCTTTAGCTTCGTTCATACCCGCTAAAATCGCTTCGATGTTGTTACCTTCTTTGATTTCCAAAACCTCCCAATCAAAGGCTTCAAATTTGGCACGTAAATTACCCAACGACATGACATCGTTTGTAGATCCGTCAATTTGTTGACCGTTATAATCCACTGTAGCAATTAGGTTGTCTACTTTTTTGGCTGAAGCATACATAATCGCTTCCCAATTTTGACCCTCTTGTAATTCACCGTCACCAGTTAAAATATAGACCAATTTATTGTCTTTATTTAATTTTTTGGCTTCCGCTGCACCAATAGCAACCGATAAACCTTGGCCTAGCGAACCTGAGGCCATACGGATTCCAGGTAACCCTTCATGTGTAGTAGGGTGACCTTGCAAACGTGAATTAAGTTTACGGAACGTAGCTAATTCCGATACTGGAAAATAACCACTGCGCGCCAAAACGCTGTAAAAAACGGGAGAAATATGACCGTTCGATAAGAAGAAGATATCTTCTCCGATTCCGTTCATATCAAATCCTTCTTTGCGGTCCATCAATTCTTGGTAAAGGCAAACTAAAAATTCGGCACAGCCCAAAGAACCTCCTGGGTGACCCGAATTGACAGCATGTACCATACGAAGGATGTCGCGACGTACTTGTGTTGTAAAATCGTGTAGTTGTTGAATGTTAGACATTGTAAATGTTTTATTGTGTGCCGCAAAAGTACGCCGATTCTGCGGGTTATACAAATCTTAAAACACACTTATTCTTTACCGAATACTTCACAATTTATAATTTAAAATTCACATTATTTTTTTGGCGTGTCCCCGCCATCAATGCTTACTTTCAATATCTGTCTGTAGGGCGGGGTCGGGCAGTCCGTTGCAAGTCCTCGCTTGTCGTGCCTCCGCGCTGTGGGCTTTTCACTTCCTTCCCTCACGCAATCCTACTAAAAACAACCTTTGGTGCTAGGTATCCAATTTCATGTTACACCACCCATTACATTGCTTCATTGTCTCATTGTCTCATTGCCTCATTGTCTCATTGCCTCATTGCCTCATTGGCATATTGCCTCATTGGCATATTGGCACATTGTCTCATTGACTCATTAAGGAAATCATAAACCCTGCCGCACTTCTCTAAAAAAAAGTATCTTTGTCGGCTGAAATACCTTTACATGAAATTTGATCTCTTACATACCGATCCGCAGTCGCAAGCCCGTGCCGGGAAAATCACGACAGATCACGGTGTGATTGAAACACCCATTTTTATGCCCGTAGGTACAGTAGCTTCTGTAAAAGGAGTGCACCAACGGGAATTACGGGACGATATCAACCCCGATATTATTTTAGGAAATACCTACCACTTGTACTTACGTCCACAATTGGATATTCTGGAAAAAGCAGGTGGCTTACATAAATTCATGAATTGGGACCGCAATATCTTAACGGATAGTGGAGGGTACCAAGTGTATTCACTTTCAGCCAACCGAAAAATCAAAGAAGAAGGCGTGAAGTTTAAGTCGCACATCGACGGTTCATATCACTTTTTTTCTCCTGAAAATGTCATGGAAATCCAACGTACCATTGGTGCGGATATCATCATGGCCTTTGATGAATGTACGCCGTATCCCTGTGATTACCGCTATGCGAAACGCAGTATGCACATGACCCACCGCTGGTTGGATCGTTGTGTAGCACATTTGAAAACATTACCCCCGAAATATGGCTATGAACAAACGTTGTTTCCTATTGTACAAGGAAGTACGTACAAGGATTTACGTCAGATGTCAGCCGAATACATTGCTAATGTAGGAGCAGAAGGAAATGCCATTGGTGGTTTATCAGTAGGAGAACCCGCTGAAGAAATGTATGCAATGACTGAAGTAGTCACTGCGGTTTTACCTAAAGATAAACCCCGTTACCTAATGGGTGTGGGTACACCTATAAATATTTTGGAAAACATTGCGTTAGGAATTGATATGTTTGATTGTGTGATGCCTACCCGAAATGCCCGTAATGGGATGTTATTTACAGCTCACGGAGTCATCAACATCAAAAATAAAAAATGGGAGGATGATTTTTCACCCATTGATGAAATGGGAATCACTTTTGTGGATACCGAATATTCCAAAGCGTACCTTCGTCACTTGTTTGCGGCTAATGAATATTTAGGTAAACAAATCGCCACCATACACAATTTAGGATTCTATATGTGGTTGGTGCGTGAAGCCCGTAAACATATCATTGCGGGTGATTTCCGTGTATGGAAAGATAAAATGGTCCAACAAATGAGTCAGCGTCTCTAATGAAAATTATCGACAAATACATATTGAAACGGTACTTGATGACCTTTGTCACCATGTTGTTGTTGTTTATTCCTATCGGAATTACCATCGACGTGGCTGAAAAAGTCAATAAGATGATTGAAAATCGGGTGCCTTTCCCTGCAATTGCCCAGTATTATGTCGATTTTACAATTTATTTCGCCAATTTATTATTTCCTATATTCCTGTTTTTATCCATCATTTGGTTTACTTCGAAGTTAGCCAACAACACCGAAGTAGTCGCGATATTAAGTTCGGGAATTTCGTTTCAACGTTTTCTCAAACCCTATATTATTGGGGCATCCATAGTGTCTGTATTCGCTTTATTGATGGGATTTTTCTTGGTGCCCAAAGCTAGTGAAGGATTTAAAACCTTTCGATACACCTATTTAATCGGTAATGGTCAAAATGAAATGCGGGATAATTCCGATGTGTTTCGTCAAATCAGTGAAAATGAATACGTCTATGTAAGCACCTACAATCCCGATTCTAAAATGGGGTTTAAGTTTGCCATGGAGCGTTTTGAAGGCGATCGATTGAAATATAAAATTACCGCTGAGCGGATCAAGTTTAATGAAAAAGAAAAGACCTATTCTTTGTTTGATTACAAAAAAAGAAAAGTAGGTGCCTTTGGTGATGAAATCGAAGTTGGTGTTAAAAAGGATACCCTTTTACCATTTGAAGTGGATGAGCTGACACCAGTAGTCTATATTGCGGAAACCTTGAATTATTTTGATTTAGTTAAATTTATTGATAAAGAAAAAAAGCGAGGTTCCAGCAATATCAATGTGTATTTGGTGGTATTATATAAAAAATACAGTGTGCCCTTATCGGCCTTTATTCTTACTGTAATTGCTGTTGCGGTTTCATCGATGAAACGCCGAGGCGGAATGGGAATTAATTTGGTAATCGGAATTGTAATCGCTTTTGGATTTATCTTCATGGATAAAGTTTTTGGGGTAATGGCCGAAAAAGCAAGTGCACCACCCATTATTTTAGTTTGGTTACCCAATTTGATTTTCGGTATCTTAGCAGTCTATTTACTAAGGAATGCCAAACGATAAATTACGCAGTCAGCTACTTTTACATTTTATAGTCTTTATATGGGGCTTTACCGCGATAATAGGGAAATTGATTTCTCTTGAGGCAATGTCGTTGGTATGGTTTCGAATGTTGTTTGCCGTTTTCTTTATTGCGGGTTATATTGCATATAAAGGGATTGATTGGCGGCATTCCCGTAAGCAAATTCCCTCTTTTTTATTAGCCGGTGTGGTGATTGCTTTACATTGGTTTACATTTTTTAAAGCGATAAAAGTTTCAAATGTTTCCGTTACATTAGCTTGTTTATCGACAGGTGCTTTTTTTACTTCGTTGCTCGAACCTTTAATCACAAAAAAGAAGATTGTGGGCTACGAAATATTCTTCGGATTAGTCGTAGTTGGCGGACTAGCCCTTATTTTTAATGTGGAAACGCATTATGTTCAGGGAATAGTGTTGGCTTTAATTTCGGCCTTTTTATCCGCTTCATTTGCTGTAATCAATACAAAATTTGTGACGGACCATGAGCCCGTTGTCATTTCCCTATTTGAATTAATGGGGGGTGTTTTATTTTTCTCCTTGTTATTAGGGTATTCGGGAAGTTTTTCAGCTTCTTTCTTTCAAATTTCACTATCGGATTTGGGTTACTTGTTGATTCTGAGTTCTATTTGTACCGCCTTTGCCATGATAGCCTCTACCGCCTTGTTACGGGTGTTGGATGCCTATACAGTCATGTTAACTATCAATCTTGAACCGGTTTACGGAATACTTATGGCGATGTTTCTTTTTGAAAAAACAGAAACGATGAGCGGTACCTTTTATGTAGGTGCGCTGATCATCTTAGTTACGGTGATCGCAAACGGATGGTTAAAGTCCCGAAAGTCAGTCGAGTAAGCTTTTTGTTTAAAACTTATCTGTATTTTTTATTTTCCTAGAAAAAGGAAAGCTATATCTTTGTAGTTCGAACTATTACTAAACCTCGTATTCTATGGAATATTTAGATTTTGAGCTTCCCATTAAAGAGTTGGAAGACCAACTTGAAAAATGTGAGCTGATCGGTCAGGAATCCAATGTGGATGTATCCAATACCTGCAAACAGATCGAGAAAAAATTAGAAGAAACCAAGAAGAAAATTTATAAAAACCTTACCGCTTGGCAACGTGTTCAATTATCACGTCATCCCAATCGTCCCTACACGTTAGAATATATTACGACTTTAACGGATGGAACGTTTTTGGAATTATTCGGTGATCGCAATTTCAAAGATGATAAAGCGATGGTCGGTGGTTTAGGTAAAATTGGTGGACAATCGTTTATGTTGATTGGACAACAAAAAGGAATCAATACCAAGATGCGTCAATACCGTAATTTTGGTATGGCAAATCCAGAAGGGTACCGTAAAGCTTTGCGTTTAATGAAAATGGCAGAGAAATTTGGTGTACCTGTAGTAACGTTTATTGATACGCCAGGAGCTTATCCCGGAATGGAAGCTGAAGAACGCGGACAAGGAGAAGCTATTGCACGCAATATTTTTGAAATGTCTCGTTTGCAAGTTCCTGTAATTTGTATCATTATTGGTGAAGGTGCTTCGGGTGGTGCTTTAGGTATTGGAGTGGGAGACCGCGTTTTTATGTTGGAAAACACTTGGTATTCGGTAATTTCTCCAGAATCATGTTCCTCTATTTTATGGAAAAGTTGGGATTTCAAGGAAAAAGCGGCTGAAGCTTTGAAACTGACCTCCACCGATATGAAAAAGCAAAAATTAGTAGATGATGTTATTCCTGAACCACTAGGAGGTGCTCACTATGATAAAGAAACTACATTCAACAACGTTAAAGAGTATATTTTAAAATCGTTTAACGAATTGAAAGACTTATCAACAACTGAGCTTGTCGCCAAGAGAATGGACAAGTACAGCAAGATGGGCGAATATAAAGAATAAAATCTGATTTTTCAGGTAGTAATCCGAAGCCCTATGGTTTCGGATTTTTTTTTGGTTTTCAACAAAATTTTATTATTTATAAACACGTTCTGGTAATAAGTCGTCACCCGATTTTTAGAAGAATTCGTTACTTTCGCTTTATGGAAAATTTAAGAAATATTAACCCGGTCAAAGTAGATAAAACGACCATAATCAACCTTGAAAAAGGGAAGCTTCCACCCCAAGCGGTGGACTTAGAAGAAGCGGTTTTGGGGGCCATGATGATCGATAAGAAAGGTGTCGATGAGGTTATTGATATCCTCCAACCCGACGCTTTTTACAAAGACGCACACAAGTTTATTTTTGAAGCAATTTTCCAGTTATTCACCGATTCACAACCGATTGACTTATTAACGGTATCGGCCCAATTAAAAAAGAACGGAAAATTAGATATTGCCGGAGGTGATTTTTATTTAATTCAACTTACGCAAAAGATATCATCATCCGCACACATTGAGTTTCACTCTCGTATCATTTTACAAAAACACATTCAACGGTCGTTAATTAAAATTTCGTCCGATATTATTGAAGAAGCCTATGATGAATCGACCGACGTGTTTGATTTGTTGGATATGGCTGAATCAAAACTCTATGAAGTTACACAAGGAAATATCAAAAGGAGTTCGGAAACCGCCCAAAGTTTGGTGATGCAAGCCAAAAAGCGTATCGAAGAAATCTCGAATAAAGAAGGATTAAGTGGTATTCCTACCGGTTTCCATAAATTGGATCAAGTAACTTCAGGTTGGCAACCCTCTGACTTGATTATTATCGCGGCCCGTCCGGGTATGGGTAAAACGGCATTTGTATTGTCTATGGCACGAAACATGGCCATCGATTCCCAAAGTCCGGTGGCTGTATTCTCCCTTGAGATGTCCTCGGTTCAGTTAATTACGCGTTTGATTTCTTCAGAAACCGGATTGTCATCCGAGAAATTACGTACCGGAAAATTGGAAAAACACGAATGGGAACAATTGAGTGTTAAAGTTCGTGATCTTGAAAAAGCACCTCTTTATATCGATGATACGCCATCGTTGTCTATTTTTGATTTACGTGCCAAAGCCCGACGTTTGGCCTCTCAACACGGAATTAAATTAATTATCATCGACTACTTGCAGTTGATGACTGCTGGTGGTGCTGGAAAAGGAGGAGGAAACCGGGAACAAGAAATTTCGACCATTTCGCGTAACTTAAAAGCACTGGCAAAGGAATTGGAAGTTCCTGTAATTGCTTTATCTCAGTTATCCCGTGCGGTTGAAACCCGTGGATCAAGTAAGCGCCCATTGTTATCCGACCTTCGTGAATCGGGTGCGATTGAGCAAGATGCCGATATCGTATCGTTTATTTATCGTCCCGAATATTATAAAATTGAAGAATGGGATGATGATGAACAATCGCCTACACAAGGACAAGCTGAGTTTATTATTGCAAAACACCGTAACGGTTCTTTAGAAAATATTCGATTGAAGTTTATTGGAAGCTTGGGTAAATTCGATAACCTCGATGATTTTGGTGGAGGATTTGGCGATTTGCCCTCAAAAATGAATTTGGATGATAATCCTTTCTTTACCAAAAACTTACCCTCAGCCAATGAAGCATTTGGCAGTAGTAGTCCACCAATGGATGATGACAGTGATGTTCCTTTTTAAGAAAATGAATACAAAAACAGGTAGAAATACCTGTTTTTTTTTGCTCAAAAAGTTATATTTATGCTGTAAACCTAAACAATAAAGATTATGAAAGAAGCAATCAACACGGTAACATTAGAACAAGCTCAAAGTTGGGTAGCCGCCTGGGGCGAGAAAACTAATATAGACATCAAAGCCTTCTTAATACCAGAAATCGATATTACACAAGTACTCAGTGAAGATGGGGTTGAAAATGTTCGTGCCTATCTTGGAATAGATGATAATGGCACACCTAAGTTAATGGTTGTGGGCGTAGATAAATACGGTCAAGATATGATTAATGATGACCAAGGTTTTTATATTTATGATTTTACAAAGCCTTGTCCCGAGAATTGTGATTTTACAAGTCCTCTAATGAAATAACGAATGTATCAAATTTTAGATCTTTTACACTATATCATCCATTTGGTCAATATAGTTTTATTATTTCGTGTCTATCGGAGTCAAGTATATAGTGTGAAAGTATTTACATGGTACATTTTTGCAATGGGTATTACACAGCTGTGGGCCACTATTTTATCCAAAATGCATAGCAATAACTTGTATTTATCCCATGTTTATTTTATTACTCAATTTCTATTTTTGAGTCTTTACTTCTACCGTGTTTTGATAGATCCAAAAATTAAAAAAGGAATTCGAATTACGACTCTCTTACTATTGAGTATTGTTGTTGGTCAATATGTAATCTATCCAGAACTGTTCTGGGAATTTAATCTGGTAGAAATCTATTTAATGTCGATGCCTATTATTATTTATGCCACGATGCATTTGTATCAAATGTTGGATCAACCCAAAGTCAATTATAATTTTACGCTGGGGCCATTAATTTATTTAATCGGGAGTATGTCCTTGTTTCTCTTCAATTTTTTGATGACACAATTGCATATCAAGTACCCAGCAGATGTCATCATGTGGTTTAACATCATTTTATTCTTGGGATACCATTTGATTTTGTTTACTCAAATTATCCAACTTAAAAAGACCAACACATGCAATTAGGAACAGAAGAAATAAAAATAGCTCAAACCGTCATCGCAGTGGCTTTGGCATTCTTGTCGATTGCTTTGGTCATGATTTTGTTTTTTTATTTTTCAAGAAAAAAAATTGTCCAAAAAGAAATTGAAAAACGCGAATTGGAAGTTAATTATCAAAAAGAACTACTGCATTCTGTGCTTTATACCCAAGAAGCCGAACGTAAACGTATTGCACAAGACTTGCATGATGATATTAGTTCCAAACTTAATGTGGTCTCTTTACACACGCATTTGTTAGCAACACCCGATTTAACCGAATCGGAGCGCATTGATATTATGCATAATATTTCGGAACTAACGGGTAAAGCTTTAGAGAATTCACGTCGTATTGCACATGATTTACTGCCACCTGTTTTTGAACGATTTGGATTGCATGCCGGGATTGAAGAATTAGTACTTGAGTTTAATAAAGGCAAAACCATACAAGTCGAGTATAGCAATTCGGTGAAATTTGATGCAGCAAACAGCGATCAACAATTGCATATTTTCCGTATTCTTCAAGAGCTACTCAACAATTCATTGCGACATGGAAAAGCAACTCAGGCCACCATTTCGATGCAACAAAATGGCGTTTATACCCAACTCAATTACAGCGATAATGGTGTTGGATTTGATAAGCAAGATGTTGCAAAACTTCGTGGATTGGGATTGAAAAATATTGAAAGTAGAGTCGGAATATTAAACGGAACGTATCAATTGGAGAGTCAGCCCAACCAAGGCGTGCAATATCAATTTCAATTTTTAAATCTATAAATTATGCCCATTCGTATTGTATTAGCTGATGACGAAGAGTTGTTTCGTAAAGGGATTTTCTTTTTACTCCAACGCGAACCCGATATTGAAGTTGTGTATGAAGCTTCAAATGGGAATGACGTTGTTGAATTTCTTCGAAATACCGAGGTCTATCCTGATCTCATTTTAATGGATTTAAAAATGCCTGGACTGAATGGGGTAGAGGCTACACGAATTATTCACAAGGAATTTCCTGTTGTTAAAATTATCGCCTTAACCAGTTATAACACGCAAGCTTTTATTGCCAATATGTTGCATGTCGGTGCCTCTTCCTATTTAGTGAAAAATGCTTCGCCCAAAGTCATGCTTGAAACCATTCGCCAAGTGGATGAAAAAGGGTTTTATTATACCCCAGAAGTATTGGATGTTATTCAAAATGATATTGTATCCGATACGCCCAAAAATAGATTTGATGAGGATTATCTTACCAATCGGGAGCAAGAAGTACTGCAACTCATTTGTCAACAATTGAGCACCAATGAAATTGCATCCAAATTGTTTATCAGTCCGAGAACTGTCGAAGGTCACCGTAATAACCTTCTTTTGAAAACCGAATCCAAAAATATTGCGGGTTTAGTGGTCTACGCAATCCAAAATAAAATTGTAGAAATCGATACGATTTAAAATAAAAGCACCGACTCGGATAACGTAGTCGGTGCCCATTTTATCGGTTAATAAGGCGTAAATTATTCCATGGTTGTTTTTGAATTTTAACTCAATAAGAATTTTACCGATAAAACAAAATAAGTCAGCAACAGCGCCAAAACACAACTTAGGCCGATTTTGCCTAAAGCGCTCATTCTTTTAAGTGA
Organism: Bacteroidota bacterium; assembly: GCA_039798185.1. Taxonomy (GTDB): domain Bacteria; phylum Bacteroidota; class Bacteroidia; order Flavobacteriales; family Flavobacteriaceae; genus Flavobacterium. The sequence continues at coordinate 13,805 of JBDKGM010000086.1, read as the reverse complement.
GTTTCTCATTACAAGCGATGCAGGTTGGTTTGTCATAATTCAAATTTAAGAGGGTGTCTTTACTTAGATATACGTATTTTTACGTGTTTTTATTTTTTAACAATTAACAAATCGTTGATTTCGTTTATCGTCGATAAATTGTAACTTCGAATCAAATATACTTTTCACTTCATGAAAAAGCACCTCTCAGTTTGTATACTGTTGTTTTTAGTTTGTGTACTGCCAATTCGGGCCAATTTCATTTTGTTACCCATGGATGATGTTTCGCAAAAAAATCACTTAAAAGCCTATGGTATCACCTATTGGGTGTTATCCAAAGAGTACAAAGCGAGTTGGTTGTTAAATTACCGTGGCGGATCATTCTTATTGCCCGATGCTCCCGAAATTCGTAAAGAATGTCAAATTCGTGGTGTAAGTTTCGAACTCCTTTCCGATGGTGAAGCCAATCAAATTTTGGCCGAAATTTCAAGTCCTTCCCAAAATATGGAAACCGTAGTTTTGGAAAAAGCCCCCAAAATAGCGGTATATACGCCCAAAGGCAAACAACCTTGGGATGATGCAGTTACTATGGTGCTAACCTATGCCGAAATACCATTCACTCCCATTTATGACGAAGAAGTGCTCACCGATCAATTGCTTTTATACGATTGGTTGCACCTGCATCATGAGGATTTTACAGGTCAATATGGTAAATTTTATGGTGCTTACCGAAATGCGCCTTGGTATATCGAACAAAAACGCGATGCTGAAGCATTAGCCAAAAAGTTAGGTTATGAAAAAGTTTCCCAAGAGAAATTAGCTGTCGCCAAAAAAATTCGTGATTTCGTGATTGGTGGCGGATTCATGTTTGCCATGTGTTCGGCAACCGATAGTTTTGATATTGCATTAGCCGCAGAAGGAGTTGATATTTGCGAACCTATGTTCGATGGCGATGATAGTGATCCCAACTATCAAGCCCAAATCGATTATACCAAATCGTTTGCTTTTAAAGATTTTATACTCGAACGTCGTCCTGATCGCTATGAGTTTTCCGATATAGATATGACCGAAAAACGAAAAGTGCCATTTGAAAAAGATTATTTTACGTTGATGGAATATTCCGCCAAATGGGATGTCATTCCGAGTATGTTATGCCAAAACCATACGCAATTGGTGAAAGGATTTATGGGACAAACCACGGCTTTTGATCGTTCCACCATTAAATCCAATGTATTGGTTTTAGGCGAATGCCAAATCAACGAAGAAGCACGCTACATTCACGGTCAAAAAGGGAAAGGATTTTTTACTTTTTTCGGTGGTCATGATCCCGAAGATTACCGTCATCAAGTGGGAGACGAACCGACAGTATTGGACCTACACCCAAATTCACCGGGGTTTCGCCTTATTTTGAATAATGTTTTATTTCCCGCTGCTAAAAAGAAAAAGCAGAAAACTTAAGAGTTAAAATACAATAAAAAAATCCCAAATTCCATTTGAAACACAATTTGGAATTTGGGATTTTATATTTGGTCCCGAAATTTCGGTTGGAATTTGATTATTGTAATTTGATTATTGGAATTTGGAATTTTTATTATTTATTTATTATTCTCAATCACATAGTCCAACACTTTTTTCATAAGGTGTACACGGTCTTTTCCTGTTACATTGTGTTTGTGCATTGGATAAGGGAAGTAATCCGCTTGTTTTCCTGCTTCCACTAATTTTTTAACCAGCGATAAATTATGTTGTTCTACCACCACATCATCTGAAGTACCGTGAATAAGCAATAATTTTCCTTTCAAATCTTTGGCGTAATTGGAAACACAAGCCGTTTCAAATCCTTGTGGGTTCTCTTCGGGAGTGTCCATATAGCGCTCGCCATACATGATTTCATACCATTTCCAGTCGATTACGGGGCCACCCGCAACCCCCACTTTGAATACATCCGGTTTGCGTAATAAGAGCGAGGTCGTCATAAAGCCACCAAAGCTCCAGCCGTGAACCGCCAAACGATTGCCGTCTACATAGGGTAATGATTTTAAATATTCTACACCTTTTAATTGATCGTCAATTTCGTTATTCCCTAAATTACGGTGAATCACACTTTCAAATGCAAAACCACGATTATCAGATCCGCGATTGTCTACCGTAAATACTAAATAGCCTTGTTCTGCCATCCAATACATCCATAAGTTCGCACCATCTAAGAAGGAATTGGTTATCATTTGCGCGTGGGGTCCACCATACACATAAACCATAACCGGATATTTTTTTGTAGGGTCAAAATTACTCGGTTTGATTAATCGCGTATACAAGTCGGTTACCCCATCGGCTGCTTTAATTGTTTTGATTTCAGCAGTTCCTAAAGCATAGCCTTCGAATTTATTTTTACTAGTTAAAACCACATCTGCATTCCCTTTTTTGTCAATAATTACCGACTTTGAAGGAACCGAATGGTTAGAATATTCATCAAAAATAAAATTGCCATCAGGAGATAAAAATGCATTGTGCACACCTTGGTCTTTAGTCACTAAAGTTTGATTTCCTTTTAAATCCACTTTATAGACCAACATATTGGTTCCATTTTCTCCAGTTGCTTTAAAATAAATCGAAGTGCCTTCTGGATTTACGCCAATAATTTCACGAGCTGGGAATTTGTTTTGTGTTAATTGCTTGATTAATTTCCCATTGATATCATAGTAATACAAGTTCTGGAATCCGTCTTTTTCACTAAACCAAACGAAATTATTGGATTTAGCAGAAGGGAAAAAGGCTTCATGTTCAGGTTCAACCCAACGGTCATTGGTTTCATTGATAAGCGTTCGAACAAAATTTCCAGTAGCTGCCTCATACACATTTAAATTCATGTTGTTTTGACCACGGTTTAACTCCGCAACCAAAATGAATTTTTCATCGGGGGTCCAACTTAAGTTGGTCATATAATCATCGATGGCGCCGCTTCTCGGACTGATAAAAACTGTTTTTCCAGAAGCAAGATTGTAAATACCAACGCGAACTTTTTCAGAGGACTGACCTGCCATTGGGTATTTGATGTTAACCAACTGACCGGGTGTTTTGGTAATATCCAAAAGAGGGTAGTCGGCTACTTTTGTTTCATCTTTTTGGTAAAAAGCCAAATAGGTGGATTTTGGTGACCAAAAAATTCCGCCACTAATCCCAAATTCATTGCGCGAAATGGATTGTCCTGAAACAATGCCAGGATTGGTTTCTTGTGTAATTGCAATTTCTTGTTCCCCTCTTTTTACATATAAATTGTTGTCTTTCGTATACGCCAAAAGTGATTTGGAATCATTAAATGTAGCATTATCCGCTGATTCTGGAACGCTTAAAAGTGTGGTCCCTATTTTGGTATTTACATCAAAGCTGAAGTATTTCCCGCCTTCAGTTAGTAATAAATGTGAACCATCAATCCATTGTACACCAAAAAAATTAGTCAATTTAGTGCCCAGTGTTTTATTCAGGTCCGCTAATGTAATCCATTCTTTAGCTTCTGGGTTAGCCGCTGAAGCTTTCATCATTTTGGACCATGTATTGGCATAATAGACATAGTCTGATGTGCCTGGAATCCATTGGAACCCGGTTAATCGGTCGGCTCCAAATTTTCGATTTTGTTGTAAAACCCCATCTTCTAATGTAATGGGTTTAAGTTGTGCATTTGTAAAACCGAAGGCAAGTAAAAATCCTCCGATTACAATCCATTTTTTATTCATGATGCATTGATTTGTTTTGCGTAAAAATAGCCATTTCTAGCTGATTAGTGGGCTATAGGTGCTTTTTTGTTACAAAAAAAGGACAACTTTTTGGGTTGTCCTTTTGGTGTTATTTGCACGATTGGTATTCCTGTGCAATGGTTTTTAAGTTGTCTTCAATTTTGAGATCAAACTCTTTTTTGCGAATATCTTCGGCCACCGATTTACAAGCTTTTAAATAATCTGCAACTACGGGTATTAATTCGTCGTTGTTTCTGCGATCAATCATTTGCCCTTTGCTTTCTTCTTTAATTTTGAATACATAACGATCGGTTTCCACAGGGTCTTGAAGTACTAAAATCTTCTCTTCTTTGTGAATAAGTCGATAGAAATAGGAATTATCAAAACTCAAATTACTCATGTTTTGAAACTTCTTCATCGAATCTCCTTTAACGGCCATTCCATAATAAAAGGTTTCAGTACCGTTTTCTTGAATACAGAAGTAAGCGCCTGAATTTGCTTTAAAAGTTTTGGTACGCTCCTGGTTTTTTTCATTGCGGTAAACGATGGCAACCGTTTTTCCAAATTTATCAGCCGTTTCTTCAGGTAAAACTTGCCCCGTTTGATTCATGTCCAACATTTGGAAATTGATACTGATAATCCCTGTATATTTTTTACCATCTTCATCAACCAAATAGCCTGGCTTTTGGTATACGTTCACACTGCGGTCTTTGGCTAAATCTACTTTTGCTTGATACAATTTTTGTTGTTCAACCTTTGCTTGGTGACCTAAAACATATCCACGACTTACTAAATCGCATACAAACTCATAAAGGAAAGTGGTATTGGTGTTGTTGTATTGACTTTTGATAAAGAAATCATAGTTCTTACCATCAAACGTTTGTACCTTATATTTATAAAATTCATTGGCTACATTGGACAAAGAAGCTACTTCGATGCCATCTAAATCCATTACAGATACATATTTATTAACACCCGATCCAATGGCATACGGACGTGCACTGATACTTCCAACAATGGATAGCTTGCCGTTGACATTCATCGTAATGCTATTATCCGCTTTGATTTGAGGATTCCAAGTGCTTTTAACTTGTTGTAATTTGCGTTTGCGCTCGTCCTCTTCAAATTTTGCCGAAGCGATAATTTTGCCATATTTATCACTCAAGCTTTCACGAGGGGTGTCAAAAAACGTCTTTAGCGCCTCTTCATTGATTCCTTTGTCTGTGATTAAATTGTATTTAACCGCTAATAAATGCACGATAATTCGATCAGAATTAAATGCAGTAATCAATACTTCATAAGGGATTTCTGTTTTTTGCTTTCCATCAGCAGAGGTTACTTCAAGCCAATTATACATTTGCATTTCATTGGCACTAATTCCTTTGTATTCGACAGAAAATCGCTTTTCGCCACTTAAGGTTCCAATATCTAAATGATCTCTGAAGGCTTCTTTTACAGTAGCAACTTCGACTTTGTCAAAAATAATTTTGTCTTTTTTTATTTGAATTTTTTGCGCAATTGATGTAGTAAATGCAAAAATACTCAAACATAAGAGGATACTTTTTTTCATGTTTTTTGAATTTGGACAAATATAGTAAAGTATTTGATTGTCAGTGTTAAAATAAAAAAACCCGGATGAACCGGATTTTTTACTTTATTCTTCTCGTTCTTTATCCAGATATTCTTGGACAATTTCGATAGCATTGGTAACCACATCACTCAAGGCGGTAATAAAACTTCCTTCTTGAGCGGTATCAATCGCATGTTTAATGGCTTCGGTTTCTTTAGTGATAATTTCATGAGTGACTGTCGAGCCACTGTCACGAATTCCATCCATAATTAAACCGATAATTTCCTCTTCGGTTCGACCGCGTAAATGTTTTTCTTGACGAATGATAATGTGGTCAAACATGCGCGCTGCAATTTTTGCACATTCTTTAATATCTTCATCACGACGATCGCCAACTCCAGCAATGATTCCAATTTTTTTAGAAGCATCTACACTGGAAAGAAACTCTTCAACTCCGCGGTATCCTGCTGGATTGTGTGCAAAGTCTATCATTACTTTGAATTTTTTGAACTCAAATATATTCATACGACCCGGAGTTTGCGCTGCGCCTGGGATAAATGTTTGTAGCGACAAACTGATATCTTCGGTTTTGAAACCATGAAGGTAACCCGCTAGCGTAGCTGCCAAAACATTTGCGATCATGAATTTTGCTTTCCCGCCCATTGTTAGTGGAATATGAGTAGCACGCTCCACACGGATTTTCCATTCGCCACGTTTAATTGTGATGAAACCGTTTTCATAAACTGCAACGATTTTACCTTCTTTGGAGAGTTCGCGAACCTTAGCACTGTTTTCATCCATGGAGAAATAGGCGATGTTGCAACTTAAATCTTTGGCAATTTTCATGCATTGTTCATCATCTGCATTTAAAATCGCCCAGCCGTCTTTTTTAACGCTACGCACCACAACGCTTTTCACTCGCGCTAAATCATCAAGCGTATGAATGTCCTGAAGTCCTAAATGGTCTTCTTGAATATTGGTAATAATGGCAATATCACAACGACTGAAACCTAATCCCGAGCGAAGAATTCCGCCGCGAGCCGTTTCTAAAACTGCAAACTCAACCGTTGGATCTTTCAAAATATATTCTGCTGAAATCGGTCCAGTAGTATCTCCTTTTTCCATCATGTGGTTTTGCACATAGATTCCATCTGAAGTGGTAAATCCAACACGGAAACCGTTATTTTTCACAATATGTGCCATCAAACGGGTGGTTGTAGTTTTCCCGTTCGTACCCGTTACTGCGATAATTGGAATGCGTGAGGGTTTTCCCGGAGGATACAACATATCAATTACGGGCGCGGCTACGTTTCTTGGTAAACCTTCTGAAGGAGCCAAGTGCATTCGGAAGCCTGGAGCAGCATTCACCTCTAAAATACACCCCCCATTTTCTTTAAGCGGTTGTGTTAAGTTGGACGCCATAATGTCGATTCCACATACGTCTAACCCTATCACACGAGAAATACGTTCACACAAGAAAATATTTTCCGGGTGCATTAAGTCGGTCACATCCACAGACGTTCCACCCGTACTTAAATTGGCGGTCGATTTCAAATACACGATTTCATCTTTGGCAGGAACCGTATCTAAATCGTAGCCTAATTTAGTTAACAAGTCGGTTGTATCGCGATCTACAGTGATTTCTGTCAATACATTTTCATGTCCATAACCACGACGCGGATCTTTATTGGTTTCATCAATTAATTGTTGGATCGAATTGACACCGTCGCCTTTCACGTGAGCAGGTTCGCGTAAAGCTGCAGCCACTAATTTATTGTCAATCACCAAAACGCGGAAATCAAATCCGGTGATAAATTTTTCGACAATAACCCGACGGCTATAATTTTTAGCGTGAGCGAGTCCAGCTATGGCATCTTCTCTGTTTTTCACGTTGATGGATGCCCCTTTACCGTGATTTCCGTCTAAAGGTTTAATCACAATAGGGAACCCAATTTTATTGATTACGGCATCTAAATCTTCTTCATCTACACAAATGCCTCCGCTTGCGACAGGAATAGAAGCCATGTCCAACATACGCTTGGTTTCTTCTTTGTTACAAGCTATATCTACAGCAATGTTACTAGTTTTACAGGTAATGGTTGCTTGAAAGCGCATTTGGTTTACACCATATCCTAATTGAACTAGGGAATTGGTTCCCAAACGAATCCAAGGAATATCGCGGGCTACCGCTTCATCTACGATACTTCCAGTAGAAGGACCAAGTCGAACACGCTCGCGAATCTCGCGCATTTTTTGGATATCGGCTTGAACGTCATATTCGGTTCCAGCAATTAAAGCTTCGGCAATGCGAACGGAAGATTCTGCGGCAAACATACCTACACTTTCTTCTACATAACTAAAAACTACATTGTAAACGCCTGGTGTTTTGGTTTCACGTGTGCGACCAAAACCCGTTTCCATTCCGGCTAGCGTCTGTATTTCTAAAGCAATATGTTCTATCACATGACCCATCCATGTCCCACGATCGATACGGGAGAAGAATCCACCGCGTACCCCTTCCGAACAACGGTGCTCAATCATAGAGGGGAACATCGCTTCAATGCGTTCGCGGAAACCCGGTATTTTATTAGTGGGTTTTTCTTCCATGTCTTCTAAGTCGAGACGCATTTGGATTAATTTTTTACGTTGAACGCTCCAAATGTTGGGTCCGCGAAGGGCCTGAATCTTTTCAATTTTCATAAAACGAGTGTCTTGTGGTTGATTTTATCTAACGAATTTGTTAAAAATAAGGAATTATTTTTTTGATTGTACGGATTTATTGTGAAAAAATAATTTTTCAAGAGTAGTTTTCTGAATTTCAGCAAAATGGTAGCTAACCGTTTTTTTAAATCGTGGAAAACTTGGGGAAAACTCATGGGGTAATTGTGAAGAAAACGTTTGCGAAATGTATTGAAATGGTTATTTTTACCCCATGAAAATACTAGGAAAATTGATCATTATCGGGGGGGCAGTGGACAAAGGAAGTTTTACCGAAACCGATTTGGATACTACAGCTCCTCAAAATTTGAACTTCTTTGAGGAAGGTATTTTAAAACGCATCATCAAAGAATCATTACATAAAGAGAATTCACGTATCGAAGTCATCACTACAGCTTCGAAAATCCCTAGACAAATCGGACCCGAATATGTGAAAGCGTTCAATTATTTAGGGGCCCACAATGTGGATGTTCTCTATATTGAAAAGCGCGAACAAGCGATGGATCCCGAAATCATTCAACGTTTGCAGGATGCTGATGTGGTGATGTTTACGGGTGGCGACCAATTGCGTTTAACTTCCATTTTGGGAGGGACACCATTTCACGATTTGTTGTTGGATAAATACCGTAACGAACACTTTATTTATGCTGGAACTTCGGCAGGTGCAGCGGCAGCTTCCAACAATATGATTTATCAAGGAAGTAGTAGCGAAGCCTTGTTGAAAGGAGAAGTGAAAATTACTTCCGGTTTGGGTTTGATTGACGATGTGGTGATTGATACGCATTTTGTGCAACGCGGGCGCATCGGGCGTTTGTTTCAAGCGGTAGTTGGAAATCCTAAAGTGTTGGGTGTCGGACTTGGAGAAGATACTGGTTTGTTTATTGCGAATGGTAAACAAATGGAAGCCATTGGTTCCGGATTGGTTATTTTGGTCGACGGACGAGAAATTAAAGATACCAATTTGACCCAAGTCGAGTTGGGACAACCGATTTCCATCAACCATTTGGTGACGCATGTGTTGAGTAAGAACGATACTTTTGATTTGAATACGTTTAAAATGACAATCAAATCTTCACAATACGTTTAATTATTTTATAAGGAGTACAGTATAAACCTGACACGAGGCTTTGCCAACTGATGTAGCGAAGCGAAATAAACCTTAAACTTGAAACCCTTTCATGAATCCCACACGAATCATCATCCACGGCGGTTTTTTTTCAGAATCGTCGACTAGTTTAGAGACGAAAGTCGCTAAACAGCAAGCGCTTTTGCGTATTGTGAAAGCAGCGTATGCCTATTTACAAACGCATTCGGCACTGGATGCCGTAGTTTATGCAGTTTCTTTATTGGAAGATGATGCGTTGTTTAATGCGGGTATTGGCTCGCAGATTCAAAGCGATGGCAAGATTCGAATGAGTGCTTCGTTGATGGATAGCGTTACGATGAAAATGAGTGGTGTGATTAATATTGAAGAAGTCAAAAATCCAATTCAAGTGGCACAGCATTTACTAGCGGTGGATGACCGAATTTTGAGCGGGGAAGGGGCAACGGCTTATGCGCGTGCCAACGGATTTGAAGCCTTCTCGACAGAAATTCCGCAACGTCGTGCCGAGTATGAAGCCAAAGTGGCAGCTACACGTTTGGGTACGGTAGGTTGTGTGGCACTGGATGCTGAAGGCAGCATTGCAGTGGCTACGTCAACAGGAGGCAAAGGATTTGAGTTAGTGGGTCGCGTATCCGATTCAGCGACGGTGGCGGGGAATTACTGCAATGCCGCTTGTGGTGTAAGTTTGACAGGTGTTGGCGAAGATATTGTTTCGGGTGCGGTAGCGGCCAAAATCGTGACGCGCGTTACGGATGGTTTTGCACTAGAAGATGCTTTTGCTAAAACGTTTGACGAGTTAACTCCTTTTGATGGATTTGCTGGCGCAATTGCGATTACGAAAGACGGAAAAATGTTCCATCAAGATTCCCATCCGAGTATGGTATTTGCGAGTTATGATGGTGAGAAGGAAGAAGTTTTTCAGTAAGAAGAAAGAAGCAAGAATAAAGAAAAAAGATTAAAGAAAAAAGATTAAAGAAACCCCGATAGTTATATCGGGGTTTCTTTTTATACGGAGTTGCGTGAAGGATCGAAGCGGCAGCCCGAAGGTGGAGCGTTAGCGGAACCGCACGGCTACAGCGTAGAGCCTGACAGCGGCGGAAGTATGGAGCCGGTGGCACGCCCAAAAAAAAATCCCAACCTTACGATTGGGATTTGATATAGTGAGTAAATTGAATCTGATTGTACAAACGTTTTTATTTTACTTTATTCACGATAGCTTTGAAAGCTTCTGGGTGATTCATCGCTAAATCAGCCAATACTTTACGGTTCAATTCGATACCGTTTTTCTTCACTAATCCGATGAATTGTGAGTAACTCATTCCTTCTAAACGAGCTCCAGCGTTGATACGCTGAATCCATAAAGCGCGGAAGTTTCTCTTTTTCTGCTTTCTATCACGGTATGCATAAAGCATTGCTTTTTCTACCGCGTTTTTCGCAACTGTCCAAACGTTTTTACGACGGCCAAAGAAACCTTTAGCCTGCTTCATCATTTTTTTTCTACGTGCTCTTTTAGCAACTGAATTTACTGATCTTGGCATAATTTTTTAAATTTTTTTGAAGTAGGCGCACAATTCAATGTGCTTGATGGGCCCAGCTTCAGGGTTATGAAATAATTTTAACCGTAAAGGCAATTAAACGATACGTAATTGCTCTTTTACACTACGCTCGTCACTTGGGTGAACCAATGCAGCGTGCGTTAACGCTAATTTGCGTTTTTTAGACTTTTTAGTCAAAATGTGACTTTTAAAAGCGTGCTTTCTTTTAATCTTACCAGAACCAGTCACTTTAAAGCGCTTTTTGGCACTGGATTTAGTTTTCATTTTAGGCATAATTTCCCAAATTTATTGCGATTCAATTTACTCAATGTTGTCAAGCAAAACGGTGTTACTTCAGTAGCCAACGGAAGTGATTCACAGCTAAGCTATTTATTTTTTCTTTTTAGGAGCGATGAACATGATCATACGCTTTCCTTCTAACACTGGCATAGCTTCTACTTTTCCATGCTCTTCTAGATCTTGTGCCAAACGTAACAACAAGATTTGACCTTGTTCTTTATAGATGATGGAACGACCTTTAAAGAAAACAAACGCTTTCAATTTCGAACCTTCTTTCAAGAACTTTTCGGCGTTCTTTTTCTTGAACTCGTAATCGTGTTCATCCGTTTGAGGTCCGAAACGAATCTCTTTTACGGTTATCTGCGTCGATTTTGCTTTTAATTCTTTGTCCCTTTTCTTTTGTTGGTACAAGAATTTGCCGTAGTCCATCAACTTACATACTGGCGGATCTGCATTAGGAGAAATTTCTACTAAGTCAACTTCTAATTCTTCAGCTAAACGTAGGGCGTCCATAATTTTATATACGCCGGGTTCTACATTGTCACCTACTAAACGAACTTCAGGCACACGAATACCATTATTGGTGCGGTGTGCATCCTTCTTTTCTTCGCGAGGTTTGTAACTACCTCTGTTGTTTCTAATTGCTATGGCTAATTTATTTTATCCTGTTTCCAGGGGTTATACTTCAAATGTTTTTAATGACTTTCCGATTTCTTCTTGTACTAAAGCTACAAAATCTTCGATAGACATGGTACTATTGCCTTTACCTTCTTGGCCGTGGCGACGTACAGAAACCGTTCCGTTTTTCTCTTCTTCTTCACCTACAATCAACATAAAGGGCATTTTTTGCATCTCCGCTTCACGGATTTTCTTGCCAATTGTTTCGTTGCGGTTGTCAATTAGGGCGCGAATTTCGCTATTTTCCAGCAAACTTAAAACTTTTTGTGCATAATTTTCATATTTCTCGCTCAAAGACAGGATGATAGCTTGTTCAGGCATCAACCATAACGGGAAATTTCCAGCGGTATGTTCGAGTAAAATTGCGATAAAACGCTCCATCGAACCGAATGGCGCACGGTGAATCATCACCGGACGGTGTAATTTGTCATCTGACCCTTTGTAGGTCAAATCAAAACGCTCTGGTAAATTATAGTCCACTTGAATGGTTCCTAATTGCCAGCTACGTCCCAAAGCATCTTTTACCATGAAGTCGAGTTTCGGACCGTAAAAGGCGGCTTCTCCACTTTCAATTACGTAATTCAATCCTTTGTCACGTGCGGCACTGATAATCGCATTTTCTGCTTTTTCCCAGTTTTCAACGCTACCTATATATTTATCGGGGTTGTCCAAATCACGAACCGATACTTGTGCCGTGAAGTTCTCAAATCCGAGCGAACCAAACACGTACAATACTAGGTCAATTACTTTCTTGAATTCTGTATCTAATTGTTCAGGAGTACAGAAAATGTGTGCATCATCTTGCGTAAACCCACGCACACGGGTTAACCCATGTAATTCACCCGATTGCTCATAACGGTAAACGGTACCAAATTCGGCATAACGCTTCGGTAAATCTTTATAAGACCAAGGTTTGGTGTTGTAGATTTCACAGTGGTGGGGACAGTTCATCGGTTTTAATAAGAACTCTTCACCCTCTGCCGGCGTATGAATTGGTTGGAAACTGTCTGCCCCATATTTAGCATAGTGTCCCGAAGTTACATACAATTCTTTCTGTCCGATATGGGGGGTAACCACTTGCTCGTAACCCGCTTTTTTCTGAGCACGTTTTAAAAACTGTTCTAAACGATCGCGCAAAGCGGCTCCTTTAGGCAGCCATAACGGTAAGCCTTGCCCTACTTTTTGAGAGAAGGCAAACAATTCCAATTCTTTCCCTAGTTTACGGTGGTCACGACGTTTGGCTTCTTCCAGCAATTCCAAGTACTCCGTTAAATCTTTTTGTTTAGGAAACGAAACACCATAGACACGTGTCAATTGTTTGTTTTTTTCATCACCACGCCAATACGCACCTGCCACACTCATGATTTTCATCGCTTTGATAAAACCGGTGTTCGGGATATGTCCGCCTCGGCATAAGTCAAAGAAATTGGAGTGGTCACAAAAAGTGATCGTTCCGTCTTCTAAATTGGAAATTAATTCGGTTTTGTATTCGTTGTCTTTATAGATTGCTAATGCCTCTGCTTTAGAAACCGAACGCATCTTGAATTCGTGTTTCTCACGTGCAATCTCCAAAACACGATCTTCGATTTTCTTAAAGTCGGCATCCGTGATTTTGTGCTCCATAAAGTCAACATCATAATAGAAGCCTGTATCGATGGCCGGACCCAATGTCAATTTGATTCCAGGATAAAGTTCTTGAAGCGCCTGCGCCATGACGTGAGAGGTAGAATGCCAAAAGGCCTTTTTACCTTCTAGGTCATTCCAAGTGTATAATACCAAACTACCATCCGTCGTTATTGGGGTTTCGGTTTCCACCGTGGTGCCATTGAAAGCGGCTGAAATCACATTTCGCGCCAATCCTTCACTTATACTTTTTGCAACATCCATCGGAGTCACGCCCGAGGAAAACTCTTTAATCGAACCGTCTGGTAAAGTAATCTTAATCATTCCTTAGTTTTTAATGGACTGCAAATATAACAGATTGCGGTTGTACCACAAAAAATACACCTATATATATAGGTAGAATCCTTTAAAAATTGAACTGCGTATTTTATGTGGGTTTTTTTTCCTTTTTTTGGAGCGGTCGTTTGGTTGTTGGTAGATGTGTCTTCCCGCTCTACGCTGTATCTGTCCTTCGGCTAAAGCCTCGTCCAGGATGCCGCTTCGATCGGGGCTAATTATCCCATTTC
>JBDKGM010000085.1:0-7838 GCA_039798185.1 Bacteroidota bacterium | reverse complement strand
GTACTGTATAGGATTTTTTAACGTTTTAAAAGTTAATTAAATAGAAAGGATATATTCCACTAACCCCTTTTCATGTGGTAAATTCATTTTTTTACGCAAACGATATCGTTTAATTTCAATACTACGTACGGAGATATTTAATAACGGTGCAATTTCTTTTGAAGATAAATTCAGTCGGAGATAAGCACAGAGTCGCAAATCATTTGGTGTTAGTGCGGGATGCGCGTCTTTCACTTTCTTCAAAAAATCTTTATCAGCCGTATCAAAAGCTTCTTTAAAGACTTTCCATGTATTTTCTTCACCTATATTTCGGTTAATTGTTGAAATCAAAGACTTTATACTTCGACTGCTATTAGGCTCATCAGTTGTTTTCTTTAAATCTTCTTTAATCAAAGCCAATAGTTCATCTTTCTTCAATAAACTCATTGTTGAAACAGCTAATTCTTTACTCTTTGCATCAACATCTTGTGCCAATTGCTCATTGCGCAATTTCATCAGCTGCTGTTCATTTTCTAATTCTTTTATTTCTAATAAGCGATTATTTTCTTCAATTAATTTTTCTCGTTGTCGTATGTAATAGCTGCGATAACGGGTGTTCCCATAACGTAAAAGCACTATTGTTAAAACAAAATAGATGAACAAGGCAAAGTTTGTCGAATACCATGGTTTATAAATTGTAAAACGATAGACCGCAGTATTTTCTGAAAGCGAATTTGTAATTCGAGCACGAACTTTAAAAACATAATCCCCTGGAGGTAAATTTCTAAAATTAACGTTTGATCTCGTATTCCATTCACTCCATTCTTCTTGAAATCCCTCTAATAAATATTGGTATTCGGTAAAAATATACTTATTATATTGAGGGACAGTAAAATTGAAGGTGATATTGTTGTCATCATGATTGAATTCCCCTACGGAAACTAGAGGCACATCATTAAAAGACTGATTTTGTTTATTGACACTAATATCTGTGAGTGCAATTTTATGACTTTTTAATCGCAACGCATTGTTATCAAACAAATAGTACCCATCAGTTGTCCCTAACAAATAATCTGTGGCAGTAATCTGAGTGATATTTTCAAAACCTGACATTGGATTAATTAACCTAGAAGGAATTGGCAATATCGTTCGTTTTAATTGTGTATTAATTTTATTTGAAGAAAAACAATTAATATAGTTTTTAGAAAACAACCATAATTTTCCTGAGGTATCGATTGTCAATTTACCACTTGTATATTCATCATTTCGAAATGCTTCACTCAATAAAGTATCTTTTAAAAATTTTTTAGTAGTAGGATTTAATCGATAGACACCATTTTTATATGCATAATATATGATTCCATTGAACTGAAACAAACCTGCATTTTTACTTTTTGTAGGTCGGGAATATGCATATGTTTGAATTACTTTGGTAAGGGATTTATCTATTTTAAGACGAAAAAGTCCCTTATATTCATGACTAACATAGATTTCATTGGAAACATTTATTTCGAAAAATCGAGCGGAATAATTAAAATTTTGCAATCGATTTCTAAATTGCCATTGTCCTCTCACTTTTTCTAAAACTGAAATACCGAAATAGTTGCCTTGCATTAATTTATCTTTCGCAAATGGAACTGTTGTAAACTTCCATGTGCCCGATTGTGAAAACAGTAGACGAGAATTACCGCCTTGTATCGTAAAAGTACCCGAATCATGCCCACAAAATAAGGTGTCGTCATAAACGAACAAGGACCAAACTTGACCTTTTGTACCACTCACAAATTGGTATCGTATATTACTGTAAAGTGGTTTGTAAAAAAGTCCTTGATTTGTACCAAGATAAATAGCACCTTGATACACAATTGAAGTGTAAACGGTTCCCAAAGTACCTGTTTCATCGATATAACTACGGACAGGTGATTTTAAATTAATACAGTTAATTCCATTATCTAATCCAACCCATAAATTGTTACCCAAGTCTTCAAAAAGTGAAAGAACGGTATTGTTACATAATCCTTTAGATTGTGTTAAATTATAAGTTACACTACCTTGAGGTGATAAAATATATACACCATTTGAAATAGTTCCAACGGCAAAACTTCCATCATGCAATTGTTGACTACTATAAATACTTGAATTTCCTATTTCTTTATCTGCATCGGTACTGAATTTTGTAAAATAATCTCCTTTTAAGTTATAAAACCCATTAAATTGGGTATGTACTAGTAATCCATTGTTTTGGGTATACACATTGACAATCTTATTGTTTTTTAATAGCGATGCCGTAGCGACTATTTTGCCCTTACCGTGATCAATTTCATACAGATTATAGTCATTGGTTTGGTAATAAATTGTATTACCCGTCAAGAATGACTTCAATATTTTCGCTTTAGGTCGAATAATTTGAAAGTTGTTTTTTTGAGTATCAAAGATGTAAAGCTGGTCTAATGACTGAAAAACAACCCATTGATCATAACTAATGATATTCCAAAACTGTTCATCATCAAGGATTTTCGATTTAATTTTTGATGTTAAAGAAGTGTAAATCAAATTTCCGCTTGTATTCCGGATCCAATACCCAAAATCCATATAACACCCTGTATAGATACGCTTTCCTATAACTTTTACAGATCGCATTATACTCTCATTAGGTGATTTATTTAACCGCCAAGTGGAGCCATTATACTCCAATAGTCCTTCATTATTAGCAAAATAAATATAATGATTGGCATCTTGAGCAATCATCCAGTTTTGATTGCCTGCATTATAAGTGGCATTGGTAAACTTTATTATAGGGGGAAGTTCTTGTGCTAATCCCTGTAAAACTGCCAAAAAAAATGGCATGAGTATCCAAAATCTTCTCATATTCTTGAATATCAATATTTTAGATAAAAAAAACCTTGAATTTTTCAAATCAAGGTTTTTAAAATTAATAATTTATGAAGTACAATGTTTATTTTTTCAAGAATTTTCGCGAAGACTCTAAGCCGTTCACCAATGTTTTTACAATATACATTCCAGACTGTAAACCAGCTACATCAATAGTTGAAGTGTTATCTAATGATGAGGTAGTAAGAACGGTTTGTCCCATAATATTTAAAATAGTAATACGCTCTAAAGATGATGTTGCTTGAATTGTTAGTAAAGATTCTGCTGGATTTGGATAAACATTTACTTGATCTATTTCAAAACTTGAAGTATTCAAAACTGTATTTTTGTGTAAATACACATTATCATAATAAACCGTACCCAAGTCAGATGTAATTACAAATTGAACCAAATCATTTCGGTTCGCACCATTGATTGGTGTAAAACTTGAAAGTGGCACATCAATAGAATACCAAGTACCTGGATTTGGGTTGGTAAGTAAATTTCCATTGGTCATCGATAATTCAATGGCATTGGCTTCTCCTGCTCCCCCATTCCAGTTAGAAAACTTAACGTTAAAACTCTTGTCTTGCGTTGCTGTTGGTGTCCAAAAATCAATATGAAAGTGTGTAAACGATGTTGCATCGAAACGACCACTCAAAAAGGTTACTCCTTCACATCCTAAACCTGTTACTTTATTGGTGGCGTTACCTTGAATACTTACAGGCGTGGTAATACCACCACACCATGAATTGTTGTAAGTATTGTCATCTCCTGTGTATCCCATCACGGCTACCGTTTGATACGCATCACTAAAGATTGAACGCACATCCTCTGGAGCACGATTAGGGGGTGTTGGAGCAGCTGTTGTTGGCTCTGGGTCAGGTGTAATCATCGCCTCTTCTGCACGGATGTTGTCTACGTGAAAGGCAAAGTTAGCTGGTGGATTAAATCCTGTATTTGTTGAGTTCCAATTCCCGAAGAATACAATCTTTTGATATTCACCATTTGCAACACCTGTATTATCCATCCCTGTAGTAAATGAAAAAGTAAGCGTTTGCCACTGACCTGGTGTAGTATAAGCTTGAGAAGTTGCTGATGCTGGTGCACCCACTTCAACCTTAGCCAAAAGATTAAAAGCTTGTGTAGAATACACATCCACTTGCATTGTTTTATTTGTTGTTAACTTCACACGTTTTGTTGTTAAAACGATTTCAGCACCTTGCCATGGATTTCCTGATGTTTGATTAATTAATTGAAAACCATTACCACGAGTACCACCTGAAACAGGATCGGCTACAACTGCAGCACTTGCTAATCCTTCAAATCCTGCAAAATTAAAAGTAGATGCAGTTTCAAAATCTTGGATTAGTGGCATTTGTGTGGGCACTTCTGTGAGCTCAACATTATCAATACCAACAAAACCAGTAGCACTACCCATATCAAAAATAATTCGACTAGTTGCGCTTTCAAAACTTGCAACGAGTGTGAGATTAAAGGTTTGAACAGTAGTTGTTAAGTTAATAGTTTGAACAACGCTCGTAAACGGACTTTGATTCAAACCAATTCCAGCAACTAGAATTCGGTTTGTATCTGAAAAGGCATCAAACTTTAAATTGTATGTTTTACCTACTGGTCCAAGAGGTAGTACATAACTAAGATTAACATCCCATGGATTTCCTGCAACAGCGACGTTCGCTGAATTGTAACTATTTCCGCCTTCTAAAACTACGTTTAAGGCATTTCCAGACCAGCCGGCTGAACCACTTTCAAAGTTACCATTCGTAATAAGGTTTTGCGAAAAGCCCAATTGAACCAATAACAATGAAAAGAATACAGTAATTTTTTTCATAATTTTTTCTTTTAGTTGAAGTGTAAATTTAAGAAGAGTATTCGCCTAATTAAAATTTAAGCTACTATATAAAAACTATACAAAATTAAATCTTACGAAAACGATTGAAAATGTTGGATCATTCTATAAATGAAGGGATAATAAGTTCTGTAAAGCAATTTTAACAAACGTAATAATGTATAGGCTATGTATAGTTAAAATTAACAAAATATAGGCTGTGAATAATAAATATTCATTAATATTTTTATGAAAAAAAGTATTGTAGTTTAAATAAAATTGAGATCAACTACAAAAGTTCCAATGTAATCAAATGAAAAAAATTGGAATGTGTATATTTGAATAAAAAAAGAAATGTTATCGGAAAAGTTAGTTGAACTGGAACCTAAAAAGCATATTTTAATCAAAGGAGCCGGAATTCACAACCTTAAAAATCTTGACGTCGCTATTCCGCGCAATCAATTGGTGGTGATTACCGGACTTTCAGGTTCGGGGAAATCCTCTATTGCCTTTGACACGCTATATGCCGAAGGACAACGCCGCTATGTGGAAAGTTTATCATCCTATGCTCGACAGTTCCTTGGTCGTCTAGACAAACCCAAAGTGGAATACATCAAAGGGATTGCTCCTGCGATTGCCATCGAACAAAAAGTCAATACAACCAATGCGCGTTCAACGGTTGGAACCTCCACCGAGATATATGATTATCTAAAATTACTTTTTGCCCGAATTGGAAAAACAATCTCACCTATTTCAGGGGAAGAAGTTAGAAAAGACAGTGTTTCGGACGTTATTGATTATGTCAAAACCCTTCCACTAGAATCCAAATGGTTATTAGTTTCCCCTATTCATCTTGAAGAAGGACGCCAGTTGGAAGACAAATTAAAAGTACTATTACAACAAGGTTTCGCACGTATTTTGGTACAAAATGAAACCATTCGTTTGGATGAAATCGACCAGCATACACTGGATCATAAAGATATTTTACTCATCATTGACCGTATTGTAGTTAAAGAAGAGGAAGAATTTTACAACCGACTTGCCGATGCCGTTCAAACTGCTTTCTTTGAGGGTAAGGGAATTTGTTATTTGCAAGAAGTGCAATCGGGAGATCGTAAAGAGTTTAGTTCTAACTTTGAATTGGATGGCATGGTGTTTTTAGAACCCAACATTCACTTATTTAGTTTTAACAATCCGTATGGTGCCTGCCCTAAATGTGAAGGTTATGGAAATGTGATTGGTATTGACGAAGACTTGGTGATTCCAAATACAGCCTTGTCTGTATTTGAAAATGCGATTTATCCATGGCGAGGGGAAAGTATGAGTTGGTACCGTGATCAATTGGTGAATTCTGCCTATAAATATGATTTTCCGATACACAAACCTGTTTTCCAACTTACAGCAGAACAAAAAGAATTGCTTTGGACAGGGAATCGCTATTTTGTGGGATTGCATGCCTTCTTTCGCGATTTAGAAGAAAAAAATTATAAAATTCAAAATCGGGTATTACTTTCACGTTACCGTGGAAAAACGCGTTGTCCAGAATGCAAAGGAAAACGCCTTCGGCCGGAAGCCAACTATGTACAAGTGGGTGGTAAAACACTCGCAGAATTGGTGGACTTACCTATTCGACGTTTGGTTCCGTTTTTTGATGAACTCCAACTCTCTGATCATGATTTTGCAGTGGCTAAACGCCTACTGATTGAAATCAAAAACCGTTTGCGTTTTCTAATAAATGTTGGTTTGGATTATTTAACGTTAAATCGTAATTCGGCTTCCCTGTCTGGAGGTGAATCCCAACGGATCAATCTAGCCACTTCACTTGGAAGTAGCTTAGTGGGTTCGATGTATATTTTGGACGAACCAAGTATCGGTTTGCACCCCAAAGACACGGAATTGTTGATTGAGGTTTTGAAAAACTTACGGGATCTTGGAAATACCGTAATTGTAGTGGAACACGATGAAGACATCATGCGCCAAGCGGATATGATCATTGATATTGGTCCAGAAGCGGGAAGTTATGGTGGCGAATTAGTAGCTCAGGGAACATTTGATGAAATACTCCAATCGAATTCCCTAACAGCGCAATACTTAAACGGTTCACTCCAAATTGAAGTCCCAAAAAAACGACGACCATGGAATGCCTACATTGATATTTTGGGTGCTCGTGAAAATAATTTACAGAACTTAGATGTGCGTTTCCCACTGGAATGTCTAACGGTAATTACTGGAGTATCGGGAAGTGGAAAAAGTACATTGGTCAAGAAAATCTTGTTCCCAGCTATTCAAAAAAAGTTAGAAGGCATTGGTGAAAAGGCCGGACAATTCACGGATATGCAAGGGCACTACCACCGCATTCATCACATTGAATACGTAGATCAAAATCCAATTGGCCGCAGCTCGCGTTCCAATCCCGTAACGTATATCAAGGCTTATGATGATATTCGGGATTTGTTTGCCAAAGAAAAATTATCCAAAATTCGAGGGTATCAACCCAAACATTTCTCGTTTAATGTTGATGGGGGACGATGTGAAACCTGCAAAGGGGACGGATCCATCAATGTAGAAATGGTATTTATGGCCGATGTGGAATTGCCGTGTGAGACCTGTGGCGGAAAACGTTTCAAAAAAGAAATTTTAGAAGTAAACTTCCAAGGTAAAAACATTGATGATATTTTATGTATGACCATTGATGATGCGGTTCATTTTTTCAAAGAGCACAACCAAACTAAGATTATCCAAAAATTACAACCGTTACAAGATGTGGGATTAGGATATGTACAACTTGGACAGTCATCCTCTACACTCTCCGGTGGAGAAGCACAACGGATTAAATTGGCTTCCTTTTTAGTGAAAGGTGCGTCAAAAGAAAAAGCCTTATTTGTATTTGACGAACCCACAACGGGTTTGCATTTTCATGATATTAAAAAGTTATTGGCTTCCTTTGATGCTTTAATCGAACGCGGTCATTCCATTATTGTGATCGAACATAATTTGGATTTGATCAAATGTGCCGATTGGCTAATTGATTTGGGACCGGAAGGTGGAGAAAACGGAGGCCAACTCTTGGCTGTTGGTACACCCGAAGCGATTGTCCAAAATCCAGATTCGATAACTGGAGCCTATTTGAAAGACAAAT
>JBDKGM010000084.1:0-9629 GCA_039798185.1 Bacteroidota bacterium | reverse complement strand
CTTGTTCAAATGAGAAGTAACGTAAACCACTAGTGATTACTTGTGTACTCACTACGTTATTACTAGCATCCAAACGTTGAACTTGGTAACGGTAAACCGATACTAAAGCAACAGGAGAACTTGTAACTTGTGTAGTCATATTCGAGATTTGCGTACCACAAGAAGCTAGGGTACTTAATGGTGTTGGTGTAAACACATAGAATGTTGGAGCATAGTTCGGTTGCCATACATTGTTGATACGAACTGTAGCTTCTACTTTAAACTTCGCACCGTACGCATAGTTCGACAAGTTCGATAAGAACAAATTACGCATACCCATATCCACAGTCACAGGAGCTGACATCGGAGTATCATCTGCTGGATTCACACGTGTAACCACATAACGATATCCTTGTGCATTGGCCACTAAACTAGTGATGATTGAAGCACCATAACTAATTGTTGAATTCGGAACCGTTACTGCAGGAACTGTATAGATTGGAATACATCCACCTGGCATACCGATATTGTCAATGTTACCATTACAATCGTTGTCAATACCGTCGTAACATACGTCGATAGCGCCTGGATTCGTTGATGCAAGAGCATCATTACAATCTGTGTTTAAGGTAGAACCACCACAAGCAACTAATGGTAAAGTACCATAACCGTCACCATCAGTATCCGTATAAAGCAATTGGTTGTCGTTACAATCCGTGTTGTTCAAAACACCACCGCAAGCTACTAAAGTAGTAGATCCAAATCCATCACCATCTACATCAGCATAACGCAATTGATTGTCATTACAATCCGAATTGTTCGTTACACCACCACAAGCCACTAAAATGGTCGACCCAAAACCGTCGCCATCTACATCAGCATAGCGCAATTGGTTGTCGTTACAATCTGAATTATTTGCTACACCACAAGCCGCTAACGTAGTTGAACCAAAGCCATCGCCATCAGCATCTACATACTGCAATTGATTGTCATTGCAGTCGGTGTTATTGGTCACATATCCTATAGGTTGGCTACAAGCGATTTGTGAAACCAATGGATTTCCGAATCCATCATTGTCAGCATCTTGATAATAGGTAGTACTCGGTTGAATAATTAGGAAACCACTTAGATTGGAAGTTCCATTCCAAGTTCCACCCCCACCAGCATTGTATCCTCCATAATTGTAAGCGCATCCATTGATACTGTAACGATACGCATAGTAATAGGTTCCCGGCGATAAAGTACTTCCAAAAGTGGCTTTGTATTCGTCATTATTATTTCCTGTTCCAGCTTGTCCAAAATACGACGCTGTAGTCCAATTGGTCCAAGTATTCGGATTCGTGTTGGTCGAACTGTATCCAATTTCAGCAACGATACCCGAACCTTGACCGGCAGCTTCTGTTAATCCTGCCACATAAATTTGACCAAATACATCTACATTAGACCCTTGGCAAATGGTCGCTGTACCAGGGAATTGTGTATTGACAAATCCGGGAGCCGGTGTAACGGTATACGAATAATTTGCCCCACCATTATTGCCATAACGCAAGGTAATTAGGTCATGATCCGAACTGTTGGTCGCAGCCACTGTAGTGGTATAGGCGTAGTAATAAACCGTTCCTGAAACATTGTCAACTGCTGGAATCGTAGCGGTAGCGGTAGTCCAATTCGAACCTGTACCTGTAGCTTCCACTACTTTGGAAGAAGCAAAGTTAGAGCTACTACTGTAACGGATGAACACACGCTCTTGTGCAGATTTTGCAGCCGCAAGATTTACTGTAATAGTGGCTGCTGTTCCCGAACAAACAGCTCCAGGATTACTTACTGCAGTAGAAGCATTAGCATGAAATGATACAGGTGCACTGCTAGTTTCCATCACCACTGCTTGTCGATTGGCATAGGCCAAACCACGAATTTGAATCGTGTAATAACGATTGAGTGTTGGGGCAACAGTAAAAGCAGCATTGGGTCCGTTAAAACCACCACCACCCCAAGTCAGGGTAAACTCTTGGTTGTACGGCGTAGATGTGTTGTACCATTTGTCGGCATAACTGTTCCACTGAATCAAATAATAATTGGTCGTGGAGGTCGCTTGTGTCGTATTGGATAAAATTCCGGTTGTGGGCGTATTGTTAGACAATACTACATTTCCCAAGCCCATTCGATCCCATGCATACCCACCAGGCTGTGCAAAAGTCGATTGAAGACCCACAAAAAGTAACCCCACCAAAAGACACTTTTGAAGTAATTTTTTTCTCATAGTCGTGTCGATTTCAAGTTATTGAAAAATATTTCAAATTCTAAATTACTACAAACAACTAGGAAAAAAAACAATGTGCTTTCCGAAAACGATTTCGTGTTGATAAATTCACTTTTTTTAGAAGATTTTTTTTTAGAATTGAAAAAAATAATGCATCCATCAATCCTCTAAAAGGCAATGACGGGTTTTGACGTAATTTGACGTAATTTGACGTAAATTGATGCCTAATGATGGGTTGCTTACGGTTTAATTGCACCTTTCTTCGGTATTTGTTCGGTAGCGCTTCGGTAGCACCCACGAAAACACTGGGGTTTATGCACCAATTACCGAACAAAACCAAAACAAAACCAAAACAAAACCCCTAGAAAGAACTAGTAGCATCACAAACCGACGCAACAGCTTTTCCTAAATCCGCAGAAAAGTGTACCTTCGGATGCAACAAGGAACACTACGTATGAAAAAACAGTTGGAGACTGCGCGATTACTACTTGAATGGGTCGATGCAACTACTTATCAACAGCACTTTCTTCACGATTCGGAAGAAATACTTCAAGAAAAATGGAATTTACCAGTTGCACGTATCAAACAAGAAAAAGAACGGGCAACTAAAGGGTACGAAACCGCCAATAAATCCCTTTTACTTTTTTTAATTCGTTCCCAATCGACTTCGAAATATATCGGTTGGTGTGGCTATCATACCTGGTATTTGGACCACCAACGCGCTGAAATTGGGTATGGTTTATATGCGGACGAATTCAAACAACAAGGCATCATGAGTGAAGCACTGGAAGCGGTTTTACACTATGGATTTGATACAATGAACCTACAACGAGTGGAAGCATTCATTGGACGTGAAAATACCGCTTCTAAAAAGTTAGTGCAAAAAATGGGATTCCAAGAGGAAGGCTGTTTGCGTGCCCATTACTTCACCCAAAACCAATACGAAGATTCTTTGGTGTTCGGACTATTAGCTTCAGAATTTAATTCAAAATAAATACCTTTAACCCCAGAAAAAGGTTTGATATGGAATACAATTTACGCTCTACAGCAAGTATAGGCCGACGATTTGTGGCGTATGTTTTAGATGTTTTGCCCCTATTGATTATTGTGGTTTTGTTTTCAAAACGCTTTCTGCATCTCAATGTATTGGATCAAAATTTGCTCAAAGAAAATCCGAAACAGTTTTATGAAATCCAAGAGATAGTGCGCTATACGCTTTTCGGACTCTGGATTCTAGTCTCTTTTTTATTGGAACAATCCACTTGGCAAGGCACTTGGGGGAAAAGAATCATGGGGATTAAAGTGGTCAATGGCTATGGTGAACCCCTAACTATCCAACAAAGTTTCCAACGTAATTTAGTAAAAATTCTCTCCATGCTATTATTTGGCATCGGATTTTTCTGGATGGCTTTCAACCGAAATCGCTCAGGATGGTATGATATTGCAGCCAAAACAAAAGTGGTGAATTGGGAAAACTAATCTGTTTCGTTTCTTTTTTGTACCTTCACTTTTCTAACCAAAACAAAAAACGATGAAATCAATTATTTACAAATATGGCCTCATTTCCTCGGTACTTATTGTACTGTTCATGATTGCCTCTACGGTACTTTTTGTTCAAATGGATAATGAACCGTTATCCATGACCTTAGGTTTTGTAGGGATGTTGGTCGGATTTGCAACTATTTTCATTGCCTTGGAAAAATATAAAAAAGCACAAGGAGGAACATTGAGCTTCATGGATGGCTTAAAAATTGGCGGCTGTATTGCGCTACTGGGTTCGCTCAGTTATACCCTTGTTTGGATGTTGGAGTTCCAATTTGTTTTTCCTGACTTTATGGATAAATTTTCAGCGTCACAAATTGAACATTTACACGAATCGAAATTAAGTCCGGACGTGATTGCTGCCGAGGTTAAGAAAATTCAGGAAATGGCTGTCAACTACAAAAACCCAGTCTATCGATTTGGTATCACACTGGTTGAAATTCTCCCTATCGGATTATTCATAACGCTTTTAGCTGCTATTATTTTGCGAAAAAAACCAAAAGCATAATTCAAAAAAAAAGCCCTCGTAATTGAGGGCTTTCTTCATTATTTATCGCGGGTATACCCGAAACTTTGTTTTCCAACCGTGAGAACAAATCCTTTTTTATCTTCTGTAAACTGAATCGATAATTCAGCTTGCTCAAAAGTAAAGAGTCCGTTTTCTTTATCCGCTAATGGAATGGTCGGTTGCCCTTGTGCGCTTAAGGTCAAACTACCGTCTTCATCGCCTAAGACAATTTTCAACGGAATCAATTCACTGGAATAATTTCCAGTAAATGCACTGTAATCTTTAGTCTTCGTAATTCCGTCTTTTTTCAACGTCCATACGTTATTTTCACCATTGATATCTGGGAAAATATGATCAGGATCTAAGGTAATCATGGTCAATTCCTCTGTAGTCGGTAATTTAAAAATCCAGAAATTATTACGTTTCCAAATCTCTACCGGTAAATTCATGCGTCCTTTTTTACCGGAAACTGTAGTATATTCAACAATGACGGGCATTGGTAATTTTTCAAGAGTTCCAATAGCTACAATTGCCCCTTTCGATGGATCGTTTTTCTCATAACGCACTTTTTTAATCGCTTGATCAGCCATCCAATTGTTGTAAAACCAACCGCGCCATAACCATCCTAAATCTTCGCCACTCACATTTTCCATAGTTCTGAAAAAGTCATCCGGTTGTGGGTGTTTAAAGGCCCAACGTTCGATATAGGTACGGAACGCAAAGTCAAATCGCTCTTCGCCTAAAATATGACGCAATAGTGTTAAACCCGATCCAGGTTTGTAGTATGCTAAAATTCCTAGATTATCTTCGGCTAAGTTATCTGGAGCTGCCATTACGGGTTCCATATCCGGATTCATTAAGGTAGAAGCTGCAGCTTGCATATCGTCATTCGGTTGACGGTATTCGCCATTATTAAAATCTTGCGAACTTAACGAATTGATAAACGTATTGAATCCTTCGTCCATCCAAGCGAAAAGACGCTCATTCGAACCTACAATCATCGGGAACCAGATATGTCCAAATTCGTGGTCGGTTACGCCCCACAAATCAGCTCCTTTAGATTCCCATCCGCAGAATACGATACCGGGATACTCCATCCCTCCTTCGTTTCCAGCCACATTGGTTGCAGCGGGATATGGGTATTCGTACCAACGTTTGGAGTAATTTTCAATGGATGCTTTGGTGTATTCTGTAGAACGTCCCCAAGCGTCCTGTCCGGAACTTTCAACAGGATAGGCAGAAATGGCTAATGATTTTTTACCACTGGGCAAGTTGATTCGTGCAGCATCGATAATAAATGCCGGAGACGACGCCCAAGAGAAATCACGTGAATTTTTAATTTTAAACTTCCATGTCAAAGTGGCTTTTCCAGCAGGACGAGAAGCAGGATTGGTAATTTCATCAGCGGTGCGAATCATCACAGTGGATTCACTCGATTTTGCGGTATTCCAACGCTTCATTTGCTCAGCAGTGTAAACCTCAGCCGGGTTTTGCAATTCACCCGATCCGACCACAATATGATTGGCTGGAGTAGTTATTGACACGTCAAAATCACCATATTCCAAATAAAACTCACCCGCTCCTTGGTACGGCAACGTATTCCAACCGCGCACATCATCGTAGACGCACATGCGAGGATACCATTGTGCCATAGTGAAAATGCGTCCGTTTTTGGTTTCCAAAACCCCCATACGGTCCGAACCATAATCGGGAGAAACAAACGAAAAGTCAATTTTTAATTTCACCGTTGACCCTGCTGCAGCCATCGCTTGTGGCAATTGCACTTGCATACGGGTATCAGTAATGGTATACTTGGCTTCTTTTTCTGTGGATTTACCTCCCGTAGTCGTTACTACTTTTACAGATTTAATAGTAAAACCGCCATCAAAATCTTGTCCTTTGGCACCATTGCGACTTCCTTTTAGCGGAATTACAGCATTACCACGCGAGTCTTTTTTGAATAAATTTTGATCCAAATTCAGCCAAAGAAAACCAAGTTTATCTGGACTGTTGTTGGTGTACGTTAAAATTTCAGAACCCGAAATTTCTTTTTTATCTGCATTCAACGATGCAGTAATAACGTAATCGGCACGGTTTTGCCAATACTTCGCACCGGGCTGACCACTAGCCGAACGGGTATCCGTTCCATTTTTGGTATAAAAATTGTTACCAAAGGCTTCGTTGTAATCATACACCGATTCTGGACGTTGTTGTGCCGACAAGGTTGCGGTTACCCACAAAACGCCTACCATCAAAGGAGTTTTAAAATTTAGCTTCATGCTTATACAAATTTGAAAAAACAAATAAATAAAAAAATACCGCAAAATCAACAGTATTTAACTAAATTCACCACATACAATCCTTATTTATGCACTATTCGTTTACCCCATTCCCTGTTTTAACCACTTCCCGCCTCGTGTTACGCCGAGTACGTGAATCCGATTGGCCTGAATTGTTGGCTTTACGCGGAGATCCCGAAGTAATGCGGTATATACCGAGACCTTTGGTAACCACACCCGAGCAAGCACGCGAACATTTTACTATGATTGATACTAAAATTGAAGAGAATTTGGGAATCAATTGGGCCATCACTCGCCCTGGGGAAGATAAATTATTAGGCGTTTTGGGCCATTACCGCTTGCAACCTGAGAATTTTAGAAGTGAAATCGGTTATATGTTGCTTCCTGAAGCCCAAGGCCAAGGCCTAGTGCCTGAAGCGGTAACAGCCATCCTGAAATATGGTTTTGAGCACATGCAATTGCATTCCGTGGAAGCGGTGATCGACCCTGAAAATGGCGCTTCTGAAAAAGTGTTACAAAAACTCGGCTTTGTTAAAGAAGCCCATATCCTTGAAAACGAATATTTTGACGGTCGTTTTTGGGACACCGTGATCTATTCATTATTGAAACGAAATTTTAAGCCTATTTATGAATGAATTTGAAAAGCAATTTCGGGAAATTGAAGATTACCTGAAATTTGAGGATTATACGTTGTTAACCAAACGTATTGTTGACCTTACATTGGATACCGAACAACTTGCCTTTTATCAAAAAACAAATGCTTTTTTGGATTGGTTGGATACCAATGAAAACGCTATTGAAGCGAAAAAAGAACGCTATCAATCCTTAATGCTGGAGTTGTATACTTTTCTTAAAGACAAACCGTTAGCACCCCGCAACGTATTGGTGAGCACGACCGATTTGGTAAAAAGTTATGGCCACGGCGCCTTCGGTTTGGGTCCGATACAACTCACCCTACATGCTGGAGAAATTTTAGGATTAGTAGGCGAAAACGGAAATGGTAAAACCACTTTATTACGCAGTTTATGTGGCGAATTACATCCTTCACAAGGGCAATTAACCTACCATTTCCACACTACTGATTTGTATCATTTACGCACCCAGTTGGTGTATATTCCGCAACGAACGGACACGTGGTACGGTTCGATGTTTGAAAACTTACAGTTTACGGCCACTCTTTACGGATACAGTCCGGAAGAAAACGAACATGTAGTCAATTTAATCATTACCCGATTGGGATTGCGCAAATACAAAATGCATTCGTGGAAGAGTTTGTCTTCGGGGTATAAGATGCGTTTTGAATTGGCGCGTATGCTCTTACGAAAACCAAAGCTTTTATTAATTGACGAACCCTTAGCCAATTTAGATATTTTGGCCCAACAGACGGTTTTGGAAGATTTTAAATCCATCGCGAAATCACCCTTCCGTCCGATAGGGATCGTACTGAGTTCGCAACAACTGTATGAAGTAGAAAAAACTTCGGATCAGGTAATTTTCTTGAAACAAGGGAAACAGAAAAACCTACATGAAAAATCAGAGGATGCTACAGTAGAAGTACAAAACGAATTGGTGATCGAGTTTGAATCTTCCTTATCCCAACGGGATTTGGGAGATAAATTCCAAGGGTTGGGATTGATTTCGTTACAATTCAATGGCGGTACGTATATTGCTACTTTCCCAGATAGCATTACGGTTTATGTCTTTTTACAGACGGTTATTGACCAACAGATTCCGTTGGCTTATTACCGCAATATTTCGAATTCTACCCGTCGTTTCTTCGTTTCTTAAATTTGATGATTATGTTTCAATCGATACAAAAAAAAATGTTGTTAAAACATCCCGTATTATGGAATTTACGGGTTATCCCTTCGCTTTTTATACTTGTTATTCTCAATATTATAGCATTCCTCATTGGGTATGCATCCGATTATATCGATTTTAGTGAACACGAGAATAATTACCGCTACGAAAACTCCATTTCCTTTATTTTTCTGGCCATTGCGGTGAGTTTGTTGCTCTTAATTTTAGGGCTAGTACAGTATTTTAAAAACAATGCCTTTAAAGCATTTTATCCCGTAAAGGCCAGAGCGCTATATAAAGAATGGTTGATCATGTTTGCCCT
Source organism: Bacteroidota bacterium (assembly GCA_039798185.1). GTDB lineage: Bacteria > Bacteroidota > Bacteroidia > Flavobacteriales > Flavobacteriaceae > Flavobacterium. The sequence continues at coordinate 918 of JBDKGM010000084.1, read as the reverse complement.
ATTGTTTGGGTTGAGTTTAGTTATTCCTGTGTTCTTTTATGGTAAGGAAGTCAAAATTCGGAGCTACTACTCCGAAGCCGAATTGAAAAAACGCTGCGCTATCTTGAGTGAAGCTTCTTTCTTTGTGGAAGGTTCGTATAGCTATAACAATGAAATAAATACAGCCTACACAGAAATTGATACAGCAGCTGCAGTTGTTGCGGTAGACACAGTAGTAGAAACCGGTGAAATTACAACTGACCCGACAAAAGATTGCAATTGTTTTTATCTACGGGGCAAAAAATACAGTAACGGTTCGTTATTAAATAAAAACATTGATAGTTATTCTTTTTTTGACCAACCGACTGATTCCCTACGCCGTTTAAAAATTCAAAATTGGCTGATTGACAAGCAAAAGGATTCGGTTCTGAAAATGCTGAATGCTTATTTGGGAATTGCGAAAGAGCATCATTTAAAAGCCAACATTACAGCAGAACAATGGTATACGTTATTGGTTCAAAACCCTGAATTTGAGACTTCGAATGCAGTGGGACGAAAAGAAGATGATGGTGCTTATATTCAAAATAATTACAATCTAAACACCCATTTTGATTCGATTAACAAACACCTTGTGGTAGTTGACAATGAGACCCGTGAATACTATAAACATTATGTTCCCCAAGCCTATTTGGATTACAATTACGACCGCATGGTGGACGCTTATGTGAGTCCGGACATCAATTTCACTACCTTATTGATCCCTCTTTATATCGCCTTAGGTTTATCCTTATTGATTTTTAGTTTCCGAGTAACTTCTGGCAAACAATGGTTAATTGCATTGGTTGTGGTCATTCTTTACAACATTTTAGCTGGGATTTTCACAGCACTCATTAGTAGCGATTACAGTTATGTGGGGGCCATTTTGTTTTTGTTATTTGC
>JBDKGM010000083.1:0-35150 GCA_039798185.1 Bacteroidota bacterium | reverse complement strand
GTGTTTAAAGTATCTAATAATTTGATATTATCTTGTGCATAACAATTAAACGTCAAAAGAAATAATAAAAAAAGTTTGAAAATATTCATAAAAAAAGCTGTTTAGAAACAAAAATAAAATTTATTTCCAAACAGCAAATCAGTTTTTAACTATTACAAAGTTCCTCTCAAAGCTTGTTCACGTTCAATGGATTCAAACAAGGCTTTAAAGTTCCCTGCGCCAAATCCTTTCGCTCCCATTCGTTGAATAATTTCATAAAACAACGTAGGTCGATCTTCTACAGGTTTGGTAAATATTTGCAACAAATATCCTTCTTCATCCGCATCGACAAGGATTGAAAGCTTTTGCAATTCTTTAATATCCTCTTTCATGATTTTCATATGATCGCCTAATCGAGCCGGAATTTCATCGTAATACGCTTGGGGTGGCGGAGGTAAGAACTCAACACCACGCGCTTTGAGAGCCGCAACCGTTTTGATAATATCATCCGTAGCTACCGCGATGTGCTGCACGCCAGGTCCTTCATAAAAATCCAAATACTCTTCGATTTGTGATTTCTTTTTCCCTTCTGCAGGCTCGTTGATTGGGAATTTAATACGGCCATTTCCATTGGACATTACTTTACTCATCAACGCTGAATATTCGGTGTGAATTTGCGTATCGTCAAAGGAAAGAAAGTTTTCAAAGCCCATCACTTGCTCGTACCAGGAAACCCATTGGTTCATTTCGCCCCAACCTACATTTCCTACCATATGGTCAATGAATTTCAATCCAACAGGCTCTGGATTATAATCCGATTTCCATTCTTTAAAGCCGGGTAAAAAGGTTCCATTGTAGTTTTTACGCTCGACAAACATGTGAACAGTTTCTCCATAGGTGTAAATTCCCGCGCGAACCACTTCTCCATTTTCATCCTTTTCTACAGTGGGCTCCATGAAAGATTTTGCCCCTCGTTTTGTGGTTTCTTCCCAAGCTGAGCGCGCATCTTCAACCCATAAAGCCACTACTTTTACACCGTCGCCGTGCTTACGCAAATGGTCATTAATGGGTGAATTACTGTTTAATGGCGTCGTTAAAACCAAACGAATCTTATCTTGTTTTAACACATAACTCACCGCATCACGCGACCCTGTTTCTAATCCTTTATAGGCATGCGACTGGAAGCCAAACGCTGTTTTATAATAATGTGCGGATTGCTTTGCATTCCCTACATAAAATTCAACATAATCCGTCCCTAATAAAGGAAGGAAATCTTGAGCGCCTTGAAAGATTTTTTCAAGACCATATTCTACATTTTTTATTTCTTTTGACATGATTTAATTTTTTAAAGTTTGACTTCTACGGAGTCTACCGCAATAGAATCTTTACTTTTTTCTTGATACAATGCATCGTCATCTTCGGTGTCATTAGCTGTAGTATCGACTGTAATGACCACATTTTTTGAGTTTTGTTTTTCTATTTCTTTTCGAAATTTTTCAAATATATCCGATTGAAAAAACAACATCCCGACGATAAAGACAATAATAAGCAACCCATTTAAAATAGTACTTACAATACAAATTATTTTAGCAATACCAACATTAGAGCGACTCTTCCCATCGAAAGCCTCTGGGTTGGTTTCGTATTCCTTGATGCTTTTGTGCGCCATTACCCATCCCACGATGGCCAAGGCTAATGAAACGGGAAGTAACAATCCACAACAACACACAAACAGTAAAATAAATAAACTGATAATACCCAGTATGAGTGAAGTTGGGTCAGACGAAAGTTTGCTTTTATACATCATTTTAATTTAGGATTCTAACCAGGATTGGAAATAGCGTTCATCCGCAATGTGCATGGCGTCTTCTGTAACCATTAAAGGCTTGAACGTATCTACCATTACGGCCAACTCTAGCGTTTCTTTTTTACCAATACTGCGTTCTACAGCACCTGGATGGGGTCCATGAGGAATTCCAGCAGGATGCAACGAAATATGACCCGCTTCAATATCATTCCGACTCATAAAGTCGCCATCCACGTAATACAACACCTCATCGGCATCAATGTTACTGTGGTTATAGGGCGCAGGAATGGATTGCGGGTGGTAATCGTACAAACGCGGCACAAAGGAACAAATTACAAAGGCATCCGTTTCAAAGGTTTGATGCACTGGAGGTGGCAAGTGAATACGCCCCGTCATTGGCTCAAAATCGTGAATTGAAAAGGCATACGGATAGTTATACCCGTCATACCCTACAACATCAAAAGGATGCTTAGCATAAATCATATCAAAAATTTCATCTTTCTTTTTGATTTTGATTAAGAACTCTCCTTTTTCATCATAGGTTTCGATTTCATACGGCTTGCGAATATCTCGTTCACAATACGGTGCATGTTCGAGTAACTGACCAAACCAATTGCGGTATTGTTTTGGCGTATATACGGGACGGTGCGACTCTACAATAAACAAACGATTGTCGGTAGTGTCGAAATCCATTTTGTAGATCATTCCGCGAGGAATCACCAAATAGTCGCCATATTTAAAATCCAAATTACCCAACATGGTGCGTAATTTTCCTGATCCTTTATGGATAAAAATTACTTCATCTGAGTCGGTATTTTTATAAAAATAATCGGTAGTAGATTGTCGTGGTGCCGCTAAAACAATATGGCAATCGGAATTGGTTAAAACAATTTTGCGGCTTTCCAAAAAATCATCTTGTGGTTGCACTTCAAAACCGCGCAATCGGTACGACTGAATATTATTGGCTTTGGCGATTTTAGGCGCTACACTGTATTGGCGACGAATCTCTTTGACTTGTGTAGGACGGTGTACATGATACATATTGGAATACATTCCATCAAACCCGATGGTTCCAAACAATTGCTCATAATACAAATCACCGTTGGGTTTGCGAAACTGTATGTGTCGCTTATGGGGGATTTCCCCTAGTTTATGATATATCGGCATAGTTTCAATTTTTTGTGTTAAACAAAGGACTCTTGTCCATTAAACCAAAATTGAACTGTGCTCATTCAGGATTTCTCTTGATGAGGAACTTGAGATGGGACAATAAATCCTTCCAGCCTTTCATATAAACAAATATCGAAAAAAAAATCCAAACTCTTTCGAATTTGGATTTTGAAGTTTTATTCAGGCAAATTGTTCAAATTGGATTTTCGTTTACCATAAACAAAGTACACGATGATTCCCAGTGTACCCCATACGATGAAGGCTTTCCAAGTATCTATTCGAACAAAATACATTAAAAATAAATTGAATAATACACCTAATGTTCCCACTAAATAAACTGCTGGAGTTCGGTAAGGACGTTCTAATTCAGGCTTTTTATAACGTAAAATCATTACTGCAATACACACCATGGCAAAGGCCAATAAGGTTCCCATCGAACACATTTCTGATACTTTATCAATAGGCGTAAAAGCAGCTACGAGTGAAATGATACCACCTACTAAGAACGTACTTTTGTGTGGAGTTTTGAACTTTGGGTGTAAGGTTTTGAAGAATCCTGGTAACAAACCGTCTTTTGCCATTCCAAGGAAGATACGGGTTTGACCTAACATCATCACCAACATTACACTCGTTAAACCGGCTGTTGCCGCTAGGGTGATGATGAATACCGCCCAACTAATTCCGTTTTCACTGAAGGCTGAAGCTACAGGAGCAGATTTATCCAACATATCATATTTTACCATTCCCGTTAACACCAAGGAAACCAAAATATACAATACCGTACAAATTACTAATGAGGCTACGATAGCGAATGGCACATCTTTTTTCGGATTAATCGCCTCCCCTGCTTGTGTGGAAACCGCATCGAATCCAATATAGGCAAAGAACACAATGGTTGCAGCAGTTAAAACACCACCGTATCCAAAACTAACTTTTTCTACGCCATCAATCATCACGGATTTAGCTTCTGGAATAAACGGCTGCCAGTTTTCTACTTTGATATAAAACGCACCTACGATGATCACAAACAACACTACCGCAATTTTGATGATTACAATAATATTGTTGGTTTTCGCCGCTTCTTTAATTCCTTTAACTAAGATCCAAGTTACCACCCATGTGATTAAAAAAGCTGGAAGATTAAAGGCAAACGAGGGTGCTTCTTCTCCTAATTTTAAAGCTTTATCTGTGGCAGTGGCTAAATCATTACAGAGCCATAACGGAAAATCGATTCCGAAGAGATGCAGGAGTTTGACAAAATAGCCACTCCAGGCTACTGCCACTGTGGTGGCACCCATCATGTATTCCAAGATTAGATTCCAACCAATAAACCAAGCAAAGATTTCCCCCACTGTTCCATACGCATAGGCATACGCTGATCCTTCAACGGGTAATACTGAAGCAAATTCGGCATAACACAAGGATGCAAACAAACACCCAATTCCAGCAATAACAAACGATAAGGCTAATGCAGGTCCCGCATAATCATGAGCAGCAATTCCGGTAAGGGTAAAAATTCCACCTCCGATGATTGCCCCAATACCTAACGAGGTTAACCCCCATTTGGTCAATACGCGGTTTAAATCACTTTTCTTCATATCGGCTTCAAAAGCCGACACGGGTTTTAATCTCCAAATTGACATATATTTCTGTTTTGGTTATGTTATAGATTCCAAATATAAAGTTTTTACCGAAAAAAATACAACGATTGGTGTGTTAGAACCAAAATCCAACACTAAACCAGAAGAATCCTTTGGGTTTTTCAGGAGACCAGGTGTATTTCGCCTCGATAGGACCTAATACTGTTTCTAACCCATAGCCCACTGCATAGCCTGAAAGTTTAGGTTTGGACAACCAATCTCCGGTTTCAAAAAGTTTATCCGCTAAATTGGCATAATTCGCAGAGAAATTGAGGTGGTTTTTCTTGTAAAATTCGACATCAACAGTAGCTGTAGACTTAATATAGCTATCGGCGGCAGCGCCCACAAAATCATAACCATAAAAATGACGGAAGTTGTTGATGGTATAAAAACCATAGCCTCCCAGAACAAAATCTAAGAAATGAGTGTTGTTAGAACCCATGCTAATCCCCATTTCAGAGACCAAACGTAAATTAAAATACTTGTAAAATGTTCGGGTGATTCCCGCTTCCCCTTTGACTACGGTAAAGCGGTTAAAATTATTGGTGTAATCCGATGAATACAAATACGAATTGATTTCGCCATTAAAAAACCACCCTTTTTTAGGAAAGTATTTGTTATCAAACGAATCGTATTTCATGTACCCAAAAACACTCAAATAATCACTATTTTCGAAATATTGTTTGGTGTTTTCTAAAGTCTTGGATTTTATCTTTAGCAACTTCCATTCTAATCCCCCTCCCAATAAAAACTTTTGGGCAAAAATAGTTTGGATATACGCTTGGTTAGTAAAGTCAGAATAATCAATGTTTAACGAGCTTATCCCTTCTTGGCTAAAAAATGTTCCGTTACTAAAATCAGTTTCAACATTACGATTGAATTGATAATAGCGCGACTTTAATCCAAAACTAAAATAAAAACCATTATCGATGTAGTAATCTAAATTATACCGAAACTTATCACCCAGTCCGAAATCTACCGAAAGCACATCGTTTCTAAACAAGGTTTTTTTCTGGGTAAAATTGACTAAAGCTGCACTTTTGTACAATCCATCATAATGCAATCCAAAACGTAAAAAGGATTTTTTGTCGCTTTCAGTCAACTTCAATTCCAGTTCATCACCGTCGTTGAACGGATTGATTTGAAATAAAATAGCACTGAAATTTCCTGTTGCAGTTAATTTGTTGATCCCTTTTTTCAAATCATCATAACTGATTTTTGTTCCTTGCTTGAACCCTAATTTACCAATGACATAGGCTCGTGTGTAGTCTTTTACCGCATTGATGGTAATTCGGTCGACTTGTAGGCTGTCGGGGCGAACCGCAATTTCTTGCACCACATATCCTTTATCCCGTAATTTTTTAAATTCATTCCAAAAATTCCGCGCCGCATCTTCACCGCGTTTGATGATTTCGGGCCCTTTTTCAAAAGAAATCACATTGTAATCCTTAATATCGGGTTTGATATAATAATCGGTCAACTTTTGTTTGGTTTTCATACTTTCGATCATTTCCATGTTCGAAATCTGTACCAAAATTCGAGTCGCTTCTTTTAAATTCTCTTGGGTTTGCAAATCATCTTGCACATCTACTCCGATGATGATTTCAGCTCCCATTTTGCGTAACTCTTCTACCGGATAATTATTGGTAACACCGCCGTCTATTAAGAGTTTACCATTAATTTTTACAGGAGAAAACAAACTTGGAAAAGCCGAACTCGCTAATAGCGCCTCGGGCAAATAGCCATTTCGCAAAACTTCTTGCTCTCCGGTTTCAATATTCGTTGCCACACAAACAAAAGGAATTGGCAACTGATTAAAATCACGCACATACCGAACTTTATGCGTGAGTTTGGTCAATAAATTATAATTGTACAAACCTCTAGACAATGCAATGGGAACACCGATAGTCATTTTGTCAAATGGCAAGGTCAACGCATACATTTCATCGTTGCGTTTTTCATAAAAACTCTTGGAATCCCGCGGAATGTAATCGCTTAATAGTTCGTCAAAATTAGTTGTCGTAAAAATAGAGTCGATTTGTTTGGCGCTATATCCAGTTGCATACAAACTTCCAATCACCGCTCCCATACTGGTTCCACCGATGTAATCAATTTTTACTCCCGCTTCTTCCAAGACTTTCAAAACACCAATATGAGCAAATCCTTTGGCGCCGCCACCACTCAATACCAACCCAATTTTTGGTCGACGTATCGTGTCTTGCGCTTGTAAAAATGAAGCGTTCAACAACAACAATACCATGAAAATCCCCAAACGTTTGATTGAGAAAAAGTGGATTCGGCGTGTATTAGTTGTTTTCAAGTGGGTTGTTGTTCTGAATTGTGGTGTAAAATTCGTAAATTTTTTTGGCTTTAGAGGGTCCGATGACGTCAGAAATTTCACTTTCTGTCGCTTCTTTTAATCTTTTAACACTTTTGAAATGCTTAATTAAGGTTTGCATGGTTTTTTCACCAATCCCTGGAATGGTTTCCATACTGGTTTGTAAGGCGGATTTGCTTCGCTTATCCCTGTGAAAAGTGATCCCAAATCGGTGGGCTTCGTTCCGTAAAAACTGAATGACTTTTAGGGTTTCTGATTTCTTGTCCAAATACAAAGGCACTGAATCGCCGGGATAAAACAATTCTTCCAAGCGTTTTGCAATACCAATTATGGCAATTTTACCACGCAAATCCAAAGCCTCCAAACTTTTCAACGCAGAGGATAACTGTCCTTTCCCTCCGTCAATAATAATCAGCTGTGGCAACGGTTGGTTTTCGTCCAATAATCGCTTATAACGGCGGTATACCACTTCCTCCATGGTGGCAAAATCATTGGGCCCTTCTACCGTTTTTACATTAAAATGACGGTAATCTTTCTTACTGGGTTTTCCATCTTTAAACACCACACAAGCCGAAACGGGATTGGTTCCTTGGATGTTGGAGTTGTCAAAACATTCGATATGACGTGGCTCTACAGACAAGCGCAAATCCTTTTGCATTTGGGCCATAATCCGGTTGGTATGGCGCTCGGGATCTACAATTTGAATTTGTTTCAATTGTTCCAATCGGTGGTATTTGGCATTGCGTTGCGACAATTCCAAGATTTGTTTTTTATCGCCCAATTGGGGCACCGTTACTTTTAACGTATCCCCCAAATCCAATTCAAAGGGCACTACAATTTCTTTGGACGTCAAATGAAACCGCTCGCGCAATTCAATCACCGCCAATTCCAGTAGTTCCTGATCGGTTTCATCCAATTTCTTTTTTAATTCTAATGTATGGGAACGAATAATCGCTCCGTGGGCTATCTGAAGAAAATTAATATAAGCCATCGATTCATCCGAAACAATGGAAAACACATCAATGTTGGAAATCTTCGGATTTAATATCGTTGATCGGGCTTGGTAATTTTCCAATGCCTCGATTTTCTCTTTCATTTTTTGGGCTTCTTCAAACTGCATTTCTGTCGCATAATCCAGCATTTTCTTTTTGAAATCCCGCAAACTGTCTTTGAAATTCCCTTTTAAAATTTGCCGAATCGCCGCCACCTGTTCCATATAATGCAGTTCCGACTCCAACCCTTCACATGGACCCTTGCAGTTGCCTATATGGTATTCCAAACAGACTTTAAACTTCCCGCTTTTGATATTGGCAGGTTTCAAATCCAATTGACACGTGCGCAACGGATACAATTCTTTGATCATATCCAAAATCGTGTGGACCACTTTGAAATTGGTATAGGGACCAAAATATTCCGAGCCGTCTTTGATCATTTTACGGGTAGAAAATACCCTTGGATAAGGTTCGCGCTTGATACAAATCCACGGATAACTCTTGTCATCTTTCAATAAGACATTATACCGTGGTTGGAGTTTTTTAATCAAATTATTTTCCAGCAACAGCGCATCGGCTTCCGTGGCCACCACAATATGTCGAATTTCATGGATTTTTCGCACCAACACATTGGTCTTGGCATTATCGTGGACTTTATTAAAATACGACGAAACTCGCTTTTTCAAATTCTTAGCCTTCCCCACATACAGTATCTTCCCGTCGGCATCAAAATATTGATACACGCCAGGATTGTCGGGCAAGGTTTGCAATTGAAGTTCCAATGAAGGAGAAAGCGCCATCGAATTCTTTTTTACAAAAATACACAGAAGATGAACGGAAAATGATGCAATTTTAATTTTTATGCAGCAGACGTTTTTCGCCTGATTCCATTGCCTTCCGGCTATCCGCTATAGTCCCGATTCCATCGGGAGCTGCCGCTTCTATCCGGGCTGAAATCAAGTGCCTATTTCTAAACATTCCGTTCATTGCTGTATTGGACAGGTAGTTTTTCACCTGACTTTTATCATAGTTCGACCCTTGCAATAAGCCTACTTTCGCCCAAAAAAACACAAATGTACTATTGGACCAAATTATCAGAAACCGAACGCAAAGCTAAAATTCAAGAAGCCCTTGCCGGAAATATCAACTTTAGTCAGGATCTTTCCCTAGGTTTTCCTGCTTCACACTTGGATTCCAAAGTGTTTTATGATGCGCCATTTCTCAAAGATGCACCTGTATTACAAACCTTTGTGGCCAATCCCAATCATATTGGCTGCCATACGTTAGGCAGTTCTGAGCACGTATTCCATGGCACACACGAATTGGAACGGGAAGTCTTATACGTACTTGCGGTCGACGTTTTTAACGCTGAGTCCAACCAATTTGACGGCTATATTTCTCCGGGCGGAACGGAAGCCAATATTCAAGCGCTTTGGATGTACCGCAACTATTTTATGCACCAAAAAAAGGCTCTTCTCCATGAAATTGTAGTGGTTTGTTCAACGGACACGCATTATTCCATTCCGAAAGGGGCTAATTTACTCCAACTCGATTTACTTCAAATTCCGGTTGTTTTTGAAAGCCGTGAAATTGAAGTCAACAGCTTGGATTTCCTTTTGCAAAAAGCACGAGAAAACGGAAAAAAATATGCAATTGTCATCAATAATATGGGTACCACAATGTTTGGAAGTATCGACAATCCAAAGGTATATGCCCAAGCTTTAGATCGTTGGGGGTTCGAATATAAATTGCATTTAGATGGGGCGTATGGCGGATTTATTTATCCTTTTAGCCAGCCCGATTCCGAACTTCATTTTGGAAACCCATTGGTGAGTTCGATCACCGTCGATGCACACAAAATGTTACAAGCACCGTATGGAACTGGTATCTTTTTGTGTCGAAAAGGATATATTGAAAATGTCTTAACTGAGGATGCTCAATATGTGGAAGGTATGGACTTAACGTTGTGTGGAAGTCGAAGTGGTGCCAATGCCATTGCGGTTTGGATGATTTTATTCACCTATGGGCCACACCAATGGTTCGAGAAAATCAGTGTGCTACTCATGCGTACCCGTTATTTGTGCCAACAGTTGGATGCTCTTGAAATTCCGTATTACCGTCATCCCGACATGAATATAGTTACCCTCAAAGCCAATGCAATTCCTGAAAGTATTGCCCGACGATTTCATTTGGTTCCTGATACGCATTTTGGCGAACCCCAATGGTATAAAATTGTGGTGATGGATCATGTAGAAGTAAGTCATTTGACTACCTTTACTGAAGAATTGAAGTCGCACGTGCATGCTTAAAAAAGAATTACGAACGGTATACAAAGCCAAACGCAAGGAATTGAACGAAGAGGAAATTGAGTTCAAAAGCCTACAAATTGCCAACCAATTGGTACGTTTGCCTCTTTGGGACAAGGTGTATTACCATTTGTTTTTAACGATTGAATCGCAAAAAGAAATTCAAACCGAGTTTATTTTACAAATTCTTTTTGGAAAAGATAAAGAAGTCGTGCTTTCCAAAAGCAATTTTGAAACGGGGACTCTTTCCCACTATTTATTGACCGAAAACACCAAACTGCGTAAAAACGCCTATGATATTCCCGAACCAGTAGACGGTATCGAAGTACCCGAAACCAAATTGGATGTTGTTTTTATTCCGCTTCTAGCCTTTGATGAAAAGGGTAATCGAGTGGGATACGGCAAAGGCTTCTACGATCGCTTTTTAGCAAAATGCCGACCCGACGCACTCAAAATAGGTTTGTCCTTATTTGAAGCTGTTCCCGAAATCTCGGATGCTTCTCTTGAAGATATTCGTTTAGATTTATGTGTAACGCCTGAGAAGGTTTATTCCTTTTCAGAGGCGTCTTCTTCCTGATGGTCCTCTTCCCAAGTGGTGATGGAAACATTGTTTGGCTCTGGAGTGTGCGCAAAAGCGCGTTTATTGAACACAATTAATATCCCTACACCTGTTGAAATCGCCACATCGGCTACATTGAAAATAGCATTGAAAAAGGTAATTTCTTTACCGCCCCAAATGGGAATCCAAGTCGGCAACATATAATTTTCAATGATGGGGAAGTAAAACATATCCACTACTTTTCCATGGAACCATGTCCCGTAGGGATGTGCTGAATTAAAGGTGGCCAAATGACTCATGCTGTCGTCAAAAAATACGCCGTAAAATACCGAATCAATAATATTGCCCAACGCGCCTGCAAAAATCAAGCTAATGGCAACAATCAAGAAGTTGTTTTTGTTCTTTTTTATGGAATCCCACAACCAATAAGCAATAGCTCCTACGGCAAGGATTCGGAACACCGTTAAAATTAATTTACCATAAGCACCTGGAATCACGGTTCCCCATGCCATTCCTTCATTTTCTATAAAATAAATTTTAAACCAACTGAATACATCGAGTTTTTCACCCAAGATAAAATTGGTTTTTATATAAATTTTAGAAAATTGGTCAATGGCCAATAATAGAAAAATGATAAGCGCGGCGTTTCTTAATTTCATACGGCTTTGCGTTTTTGGAACGAATTTATTTGCTTTTTTTGCGGGGCAAAAGTAAGTCTTTTTTAAGAAAAACGCCCCTTGAAGGAGCGTTTCACTATAAAAAATGTACAGATTAGCGTTGCATATTTTTCGCCTCAATACTCATTGTGGCGTGGGGTACGATTTTCAAACGTTCTTTGGAAATCAATTTCCCTGTTACTTTGCAGATTCCGTAGGTTTTATTTTCCACACGGAACAAAGCGTTTTTCAAATCACGAATAAACTTCTCTTGACGAATGGCCAATTGTGAATTTGCTTCCTTGCTCATGGTTTCACTTCCTTCTTCAAACGCTTTAAACGTTGGCGAAGTATCGTCTGTACCATTGTTAAGGTCATTCATATAGGCACTTTTGATCAACTCAAGATCCGCTTGTGCTTTTTCAATTTTCTTTAAGATAATTTCTTTGAACTCTGCTAAATCAGCATCTGAATATCTCAATTTTTCTTCTACCATAATAATTCCTATTTTGAGATTAGTATCCTAGTTTTTATTTCATCGAACTCAATTTCTGTACCATTATCCAAAGTATCGGTAAAAATCAATTCTTCGGTTAGGGTTTCCGAACATACGTAATTTTCATTGTTTTGGATGGCCTGTTCCAAAGCTCCGTTGCGTTGTAACGCGACTTTAATTTTATCGGTTACTTCAAAACCAGAGTCCTTACGGATATTTTGAATACGGTTGACCAATTCGCGGGCAATTCCTTCTTCTTTTAATTCCTCAGTTAAAGTGATGTCTAATGCGACTGTAATACCATTAGCATTAGCCACTAACCAACCCGGAATGTCTTGGGAAGTTATCTCAACGTCTTGGGATGTTAAAGTTATACTATTTCCCGAAATTTCAATAACCAGTTCCCCTGTGGTGTCTATCGTATTGATTTGCTCTTGCGTAAACTCTTGTATTGCTTTGGAAATCAATCCCATATCTTTACCAAATCGTGGGCCTAATGCCTTGAAATTGGGTTTAATTTGTTTCACTAATACCCCGGATGCATCGTCTAATAACTCCACTTCTTTGACGTTTACCTCTGATTTTATAAGGTCTGCTACCGCTTCAATTTCAGCCTTAAAAGTAGCGTCAAGTACTGGAATCATTACTCTTTGCAAGGGTTGACGCACTTTAATCATTTCTTTCTTACGTAGTGATAATACTAACGAAGAAACCGTTTGCGCCTTTAACATTTTGCGCTCTAGTGATTTATCAACAAATTTTTCAACAAATTGAGGGAAATTCGCTAAGTGAACACTAGTAAATTCGGGGGTTCCCGTAACATTCACCAAGTCGCGGTACAACTGATCCATAAAGAACGGTGCCACAGGAGCCGACAATTTGGATACCGTAACCAAACAAGTATATAACGTTTGATACGCTGCAATCTTATCTGTTCCGTATTCACCTTTCCAAAAACGACGACGGCACAAACGTACATACCAGTTACTTAAGTTCTCTTGTACGAAATCTGATATCGCGCGAGTCGCTTTGGTGGGTTCGTAATCCGCATAGGCTTCATCTACGGTTTGGATTAACGTATGCAATTCGGATAGAATCCAACGATCAATTTCTGGACGCTCGTCTAACGGCACTTCGGCTTCTTGGTTGGTAAACCCATCAATGTTGGCATACAACGCAAAGAACGAATAGGTATTATATAATGTTCCAAAGAACTTACGACGCACTTCCGCTACGCCTTCAATATCAAATTTTAAGTTGTCCCATGGATTTGCATTCGAAATCATGTACCAACGTGTCGCATCGGGACCGTATTCTTTCAAGGTTTCAAATGGATCTACGGCATTGCCCAAACGCTTGGACATTTTCTGACCGTTTTTATCCAAAACCAATCCATTAGAAACTACATTTTTATAAGCGATTTTATCGAATACTAAGGTTCCAATAGCGTGTAAGGTATAAAACCATCCACGGGTTTGGTCAACACCCTCTGCGATGAAATCAGCGGGGAACGCTTCATTATTGTCAATGAACGCTTTGTTTTCAAACGGATAATGCCATTGTGCATACGGCATTGCACCCGAATCAAACCATACGTCAATCAAATCGGACTCCCGTTTCATGGCTTTACCCGAAGGCGCTACCAAAACGATATTGTCTACGATGTTTTTATGCAAGTCCACCAAATCATAGTTGGCTTCGTCCATATTTCCAATTTCAAAACCGCGGTACGGATTCTCTGTCATCACCCCAGCAGCCACCGCTTTTTCAATCTCGTTGTACAACTGTTCCACCGAACCGATACAGATTTCCTCTGTTTTGTCTTCGGTGCGCCAAATCGGCAACGGAATACCCCAATAGCGCGAACGGGATAAGTTCCAGTCGTTGGCGTTTTTCAACCAATTCCCAAAACGGCCTTCCCCTGTAGCTTTGGGCTTCCAGTTGATGGTGTCGTTCAGGTCAAACATACGGTCTTTGACATCCGTAATTTTAATAAACCACGAATCCAAGGGATAATATAAAATCGGTTTATCGGTGCGCCAACAGTGGGGATAACTGTGAACGTATTTCTCTACTTTGAACGCTTTATTTTCTTCTTTCAAACGAATGGCGATTTCCACGTCTACTGATTTCTCAGGCGCTTCCCCATCGTTGTAGTATTCATTTTTTACGTATTTACCCGACAAGTCACCCAAACCTTGAATAAAACGTCCTTGTAAATCCACCAAGGGCACAGGGTTCCCTGCTTCGTCCAACACCAACATCGGTGGAACTTCTGGTGTGGCTTCTTTGGCTACTTTGGCATCATCTGCACCAAAAGTAGGCGCAGTATGCACGATACCGGTACCGTCTTCTGTGGTTACGAAATCACCCGAAATCACGCGGAATGCATTTTCAGGCGATTGGTACGGTAACACATACGGTAACAATTGTTCGTAGCGAATCCCTACCAAATCGGCTCCTTTTGCTTCAGCAATTACTGCATAAGGAATCTTTTTGTCTTCCGGTTTGTAATTGGTAAAATCTGCATCGCTTTCAGCAACGGCATATTTACCACCAAAAACTTTCCCCAATAAAGGCTTCGCCAAAATCACTTGGATGGGTTCGAACGTATATTGGTTAAATGACTTTACAACAACATAATCGATTTTGGGTCCGACGGTCAACGCTGTATTCGAAGGCAATGTCCATGGAGTGGTCGTCCACGCCAAGAAATGAACGTCACCAAAACCTTGTAAGAAAGCAGGCAAGCTCGCTGCAATGGCTTTAAACTGTGCCACAATTGTAGTATCAGTTACATCACGGTAGGTGCCCGGCTGGTTCACTTCGTGCGAAGACAAACCTGTTCCTGCCTTAGGTGAATAGGGTTGGATGGTATAGCCTTTGTATAACAAATTCTTGTTATAGATTTGCTGCAACAACCACCATACGGTTTCCATGTACTTGGATTTGTAAGTCACATACGGATCATTCATATCGACCCAGTAGCCCATTTTCTCTGTCAAGTCGTTCCACACGTCGGTGTAGCGCATGACGGTGCGTTTACACGCTTCGTTGTATTCGGTAACGGAAATGGTTTTTCCGATATCTTCTTTGGTGATGCCCAATTCTTTTTCGGTTCCTAATTCAACGGGTAAGCCGTGGGTATCCCAACCTGCTTTACGCTTTACTTGGTAGCCTTTTTGGGTTTTATAACGACAAAAAATATCTTTAATCGCACGTGCCATCACGTGGTGAATTCCGGGCAATCCATTTGCGGAAGGTGGCCCTTCAAAAAACACATACGGTGTAGCCCCTTCACGTGAGGTCACACTTTGTTCAAAGACATTATTTTCTTTCCAAAATCGAAGCACTTCGTCAGCCACTACAGGCAAGTCAAGTCCTTTGTATTCAGTAAATTTTGTACTCATTTTGTCGTATTCTTAAATCAGTTTGCGAAAGTAATGAAAATTGCTTTACATGGATACAATTTTGGTGAAACTGCGCCGAGTTTTAGGAATAATTTAAGTTGGGTTTGGAGAAAATGAGAAAAAATGAAAAAAGAGTGATTAGTGACTAGTGATTAGTGATTAGTGACTAGTGACTAGTGGCCTTCCTAAGCAAATACCTCTCGGAGTACATCCAAGGATTTTGGTTTTTTGAATCCGTCGAGGTGGATGGTATAGAAATCGAGGAGGATTTTTAATAAAATGGCGCGTTCTGTTGCAGTAAATACTTTTCCAGGATTCTCGATGTGTTGTTCCATGAGTTTTCGCCAAAGTACTGTTTCATGTTCGCTCAAGCAATTCATTCCTTGAAAGGGTACAAATTGTCCTTCGGTTAATTCAAAAAAGGGATCCGTGGTATTGTCGAGTTCGGGATAAAATCCGAGGTATTTGGTTACTTCCAGCAATAAAATTAGGTGGAAATTGGCAATGTCATCATGGGCATCGAGCCAAAGTAGGGCTGATTCGAGTAAATCAAAAAGGGGGGCGTTTTTTGCCTCTTCCCGAATACTGTGGTGCAACATTTCTGAAAGGAAAATCACAATCGTACTTTTCACTACATCCATCGGAATGGAATGATAGGCGGCGGATAATTTGATTTCCCGAAAATGTTCGAGTGTGCCTTTGTTCTTGTGCACCGCTTCAATTTCGAGTAAGGTCAACGGCTGGAAATACGCAATTTTTTGGTTGGACTTCTTACCGGAATAGGCGCTTGGCACGAAATAGGATTTGAGTCCGTCACTTTGGGTAAAGCACTTCACGATCAAGCTTTTTTCTTGATACTTTAACGCTGATAAAACAATGGCTTTGGTTTTGACGAGCATGATTTATAACATATTCCCTTTTAACATGACATGGTTCAAGCGTTTGTTGAGATTTATAGTGAGGGCTAAACGATGGTGTCCAATATCGGTGAGGTTTGCTTTGTTTAAGGATATACCGTAGCCATAGGTTAGATTTATCCAACCACCAATTCCAATCCCAAGTTCGGGGATAACCCTAAATTCCGATTGATTGCCTTGAATATAGTCGGCCAAAGTAAAGCGAAAACTCGTTGCAAGTAATGAAAACTCATAGCCTACTTTCGGTACAATTGTACGATTACAATCTGTTTCGATTCCGATGCGATAGCCATTTACGCCTATAATTGGGATTTTTTGATCTACAATCGTATAAATTTTACCCAAGAAAAGATTAGCATCAATAAATACATTGCGCTGCAGGATAATCCCGGGAGAAAATGCGACTCCAAAATTGCTTTTCTTCGGTTGGGTACCCGATTGGGCTTGGGCGATTCCCCAAACACATAGGAAGGCAATTATGATTGCTTTGTATTTCATCTTATCGAATGATCATCACTTTACGAACCGCAGTCTCGATACCGTCTTGCCCTGAGATAAAAATCATATAGACACCAGAAGCCACACGGTATTTTCCGAAAGCCGTAGTATCCCATTCAATAATCCCTCCAGAAGAAGTGGTTTCAAAGACTAAATTCCCTTCGATATCGGTAATTTTAACGGTCGCTTTATCCGTGAGTTCGGCAATCTTTACGGTTCCTGTATATTCAGGTCGCACAGGATTGGGATACACATACACCCCTGCTAAATCATCACTGGGTTTTGTGGCCATCCCTTTGTAGGATATCAATCCTTTTTCGGTGGCAAAAAATACTTCTCCTGTGGTACCATCAATTTCGATATCGGCTACGTTGTTACTAGGCAAAGGCGAATTTTCTTTGGTAAAATGATAAATGGTTTCTTGACCATTGGAAGAAACCAAATACACCCCAGAATCAGCAATAGATACCCATTTTCGGTTGGCACCATCGACGCAAATATCGAGAATCACTTGTTCGTAGAATAATTCTTGTGCAAGTTCGACCCCATCAATCACTTCGTTGATGATAATGGCTTTGGATTGAATATTATCCGCATTGATAAAGGTGTCCGCAGAGGAGATGGTACGTAAGCCCCGTGCTGTACCGATCCAAACTTGATTACGGTTGTCGATGGCCACACACCGCACATCCATACTTGGAAGGTTTCCTTCTGTACCGGTTTTTACCAACAGGCATTTGTTGTTGTAATTTTCATTAAAAATAATGAGTCCGTTGGCGCGGTACGACGGAATCCATTTGGTATCGTTTTTATCGATTTGAATTTGACCATAACGCTCAAAAAAAGGTTCGGTCAATACCGTATTCAAATCAAACGATTGCCATTGACCGCCTGACTTCAAGACTTTGATTCCTTTGTCGACATAGGCATTGGTCATCCATAAATTGCCTTTGGAATCGTATTTTAAACCGTTAATGCGAATATCAACGTACGTTGGGTCAGGTGGAGAAAGGACGAGGGATTCCAAGCCATTCGTTCCTGTATTGGTTTGATTGTACAAAACCGTAGGCACCATGTCTTCCAATTTTAATACTCCTGAAAAATAGGAACTGATGTACACTTCGCTACTGTTTTTTGGATTCACAGCGACAGAAGACAAACTTCGGGCATTGAATACATCGGTGGTTGGAATTTTTGACCAGCCCAAATCTTTGTTGTAGTAATTGATAGGCAATAAATAGGGTTGGTACGGCGGTGTTGGACTGTAGGGATTGTAGGTGAAATTAAATTTACCATACGTTACAAACAGTTTATCATCGGTTTTATGCAAACGGAAGGGTTGATTCGAATCGGGTCCAGAGGGCTTAAGCACTTGTAAGTTGATGGTGCTGAGGCCGGTTTCTAATAGACCGGTTTCATTGGTCGCAATATAGAGTTGGTCACCCGCAATATGTGCTGCATTAAATGTGACCGTTTCTGGAGTGTATTGACTGGCATTTACCGTTGCTATTACCGTATTGGAGGCATCGAGTACGACCACCTTTTGTAAGGTTGTGATAAGCGTGTAGGTATCTACTACTCGAAAATCGACAGCTGTTTGCCCGATGGTGTATACCGGATTAAAACCCGAACCAATGGAGGTATAAACAATGTTATTGGAGTTGCATAAAATCAACTTGTTTTGCTGGGATTGAATGCCAAGCCAATTCCCAGAGTCAAAAACTTGCCATTGGTTAAAGTCGATTAAGAAGGGATTGTTGACGGCGGCTCTTTTGATTCCGTTGGAATCGGTTGCGGCATAAATAAAACCATTGAAAACCGTAGTTTGATACACCTTGACTTGTGCGCCACCGTTGCCGATGTAATACGTATCCCCGAATTCCATTTGCTCCAAATCAAATACCGAAATTCCATAATCACAAGCGATATACACTTTGCCATCGTCTTCTGTAAAATGATTGATGTTTTTGACAGAGGCTGGAACAGGCACTTCGGTTAAGATTCCATTTTTATAGGCCACTTTACCGTCTTTGTCTACCACCAGTAGCAACCCATTATCATTACCAACCAAAAGCACTTGATAGGCTTCGCTGTAATGTACGGTTGTGATATTATCCGCTTTGAGTCCGTTGATGGTCGTGATGGTTTCTAAAAATCCGTCGGAGGGTTTTTGAAAAAAGACTGCATTTTCTGAAGCGGCATACACGGTACTGTTTTTACGGGTAATATCTTTTAGGGTATTGAATGAAAAATAGCCTTGCCACAGCCGATTGGTTTGGGCTTGGGCAATTTGAAGACCTACTACAAGGCAAAAAAGTACTATTTTTTTCATGTAAGGAAATGACACTTTAAAGTAACGCAATATTACGCAAAATCATATGGAACGCATAAAAAAACCTTCTCTCGAAAGGGAGAGAAGGTTTGATGTATTTGAAAAAAGGTATAGTTACACTACCCCTTGACCTAACATAGCATCGGCAACTTTAACGAATCCAGCGATGTTTGCACCACGAACGTAGTCTACAAATCCAGTTTCGTCTTTACCATACTTCACACACGCTTCGTGAATATCACTCATGATTTTGTGTAAACGTTGGTCTACCTCTTCACGTGTCCAGCTTAAACGCAATGAGTTTTGCGACATCTCCAAACCTGAAGTAGCCACACCTCCTGCATTCGATGCTTTTCCTGGTGCGAATAAGATTTTAGCTTCGATGAACGCTTCTACTGCTTCTGGAGTTGAAGGCATGTTTGCTCCTTCAGCCACACAGAAACAACCGTTTGCGATCAATTGTTTTGCTTCTTCTCCGTTTAATTCATTTTGTGTAGCACAAGGTAACGCGATATCACATTTCACTTCCCATGGACGTTTGCCTGCTACGAAAGTTGCGTTGGGATATTTTGCTACGTACTCGTTGATACGACCGTAACGTACGTTTTTGATTTCCATGATGTAGGCTAATTTCTCTGCATCGATACCGTCCGCATCATAGATATAACCTGAAGAGTCAGAAGCTGTAACTACTTTACCACCTAACTGTGTTGCTTTTTCAATCGCATATTGTGCAACGTTTCCAGAACCAGAAACGACAACTGTTTTTCCTGTAAAGCTTTCACCACGTGTAGCCAACATGTTTTGTGCAAAATACACATCACCATAACCTGTAGCTTCAGGACGGATTAATGAACCTCCGAAAGTGATTCCTTTTCCTGTTAAAACTCCGGTAAACTCGTTACGTAATTTTTTATATTGACCAAACATATAGCCTACTTCACGACCCCCTACACCGATATCACCTGCTGGTACGTCTGTATCTGCTCCAATATGACGTGATAATTCCGTCATAAATGCCTGACAAAAACGCATGATCTCATTGTCTGACTTTCCTTTTGGATCAAAATCAGATCCTCCTTTACCACCACCCATTGGAAGTGTAGTCAAACTATTCTTGAATACTTGTTCAAAAGCTAAGAATTTTAAGATACTTAAATTTACAGAAGGGTGGAAACGAATCCCTCCTTTGTAAGGTCCGATAGCGGAGTTCATTTGGATACGATACCCACGGTTTACTTGTGTATTCCCTTGATCATCAATCCAACATACGCGGAACATGATCACACGTTCTGGCTCAACCATACGCTCCAAAAGCATCTTGTTTTGGTATTTTGCATTTTGCTCGATAAAAGGAATTACGGTCTCAGCCACTTCCTTTACGGCCTGCATGAATTCAGGCTCATTCGCATTTCTTTTGGCAACTTCTGCTAAGAAATTGTTGATTGCTTGTGACATACTATTTTTGTTTTTTTAAGAAAACGTTTTCGTTATTATTCCGACAAATATACATTTTATTGAAATATGGGGGTTGTTTTTTTTAAATCCTCATAATTTTTATGAGAACGCTAAGAAATTCGAAAGAACATTGACTTTTTACAGTCCTTTTAAAACATTTTATGCTTTTTTTCGTATATAAAGAAGTATTTTTTTATTTTGTTTTACAAGTGAATGATGTTTTTATATATTTGTCGGGAATTGAAAAAACACGTATGAGGATGTCTAAGTATTTTATTCTGACCTCTTTGCTGTTGCTAGGTTTTACCAACCGTATGGCAGCACAATTTGGCTTTTCCCATGAGATTGGAGGAATCTTCGGTCCGGTGGCGTTCCAATCGGATTATGGTGAAAGACATGACTTTTCCACAAATGCCGGAAATACCGGTTTTGGAATAGGCTTGATCCATTACTTAAATTTCTCGTACCGTGCGGAATGTAACTGTTATACTCCGGAAACGTATTTCAATGACCACTTCAAATTACGCAGTGAATTATCATACAATAAAACCAACCTACAACATTTTGGTCAGTGGGTGGATTCTAAGAAAAACTCTTTAATTGCGAATCAATTGCGTGCCATGAAAGGAAGCACTGCTGTGACCAATATCGGAATGCAATTGGAGTTCTATCCATTAAGTATTCGTGATTTTACAGCAACTCCTGGTGCTTGGGCTCCGTTTTTTGGATTAGGTGCTCAATTCAGTTTCTTTAAACCCACGGCTTCATCGGATTTAGGTCCTGGTTTAGGAACATTACCTACAGTTACTCCTGTAAAATATTTAGATGCATTTGATACCCGTGGTGGTACTACTTGGTCGATTGTTTCAAGTGTGGGTACTCGCTATAAGTTAAACGAAATGTCTGACTTACTATTGGAGTTACGTTGGCAGTATTATTTCTCTAACTGGGTTGACGGTTTAAGTCCGGACCCACGTATTTACACAGAGAATAAAGCAAACGACTGGAACTTAATGTTGAACTTCGGTTATATTTATTACTTACAATAGGATTATTAATTCCAAAAAAATAAAGCTCCGTATATCGGAGCTTTATTTTTTTATAGTTAGTTCGGATTAACGAAACGCTTGTTCTAAATCGGCTAGTAAATCTTCGATATCTTCTACACCCACGCTTAAACGTACTAAGTCATCGGAGATGCCTCCTTCTTTACGTTTGTCTTCGGGTATGGAAGCGTGCGTCATTAAGGCAGGGTGATTGGCTAATGACTCTACTCCTCCTAAGGATTCGGCCAAGGTGAATACTTTTACTTTCTCTAAGAATGCAATGGCATCCTCCCCTTTCCCTGATTTAAACGTAAACGATACCATACCGCCAAAGCCACTCATTTGTTTCTTAGCAATCGCATGAAAGGGATGATCGGGTAAGCCAGGATAGAATACTTTGTCTACGGCCGGGTGGTTACTCAAGAACTCGGCTACTTTCATTCCATTTTCGCAATGGCGTTGTACACGCAAGTGTAAGGTTTTAATTCCGCGCAACACCAAATAACTGTCCATGGGTCCTAAGGTTCCTCCTGTCGCAAATTGTTTGAAATGCAATTCGTCACCCAAGGCTTTGTCCTTAATGATTAACGCGCCTGCAATCACGTCACTGTGACCGCCCAAGTATTTGGTGGCGGAGTGCATCACGATATCTGCACCTAAATCTAGTGGCTTTTGTAAATAAGGCGTTGCAAAGGTATTGTCTACCGCAAATAGGATGTTGTGCTTTTTGGTGATCTCGGCAATCGCAGCGATATCGGCCAATTTCATCAACGGATTGGTAGGTGTTTCTACCCATACCAATTTGGTGTTTTCATTGATTATCGCTTGAAAAGCCTCCAAATCGTTCATGTCAACAAAGTGGAACTTGATGCCGCTGTCTTTGTACAAACGCGTGAAAAGACGGTAGGTGCCTCCGTACAGGTCATCCATCGCGATGATTTCATCACCCGCTTTGAAAAGACGCAACAAACAATCGGTAGCAGCTAATCCAGAAGCAAAGGCTAACCCACGTGCCCCGTTTTCAATGGACGCTAAAGCATCTTCAAGCGCTTGACGGGTGGGGTTGGCTGCACGACTGTATTCGTAGTCGCCAACGGGTTTACCTGGACTTACTTGGGCATAGGTAGACGTTTGAAATACAGGCGTCATTACCGCACCTGTAACTTCTTCGTGGTGTTGACCACCGTGTATTACTTTGGTATTAAATTTCATAATGTAGGTACTAAATGTGTGTGCAAAGGTAAGGAATTTGGTGATTAGTGATTAGTCGTTAGTCGTTAGACATTAGAGTGACTGGTGACTAGTGATTAGTGATTAGTTGTTAGATTCATTAATTTCTGAAGTCTGTTTACTGAAAACTGATTACTGAAAACTGTACACTGTACACTGAATACTGAACACTGCAAACTGCAAACTGCTACACTAACTTCTTCAAATACATCAACATCCCGAAGTGGATGCCTTCGTGGAAAGCATTGAAGGTTACGGCGTCTTGGAAGGTTGCCAAGTGAAAGCCGGTTTGGGACTGGTATTCGTTGAATGTGGTGAACTTGCCTGCTTGCCAATCTTGTTTGAACTGCTCCACGGTTGTGAGTAACAGCGATTTGATTTCGTCTACCTCTTCTTGGGTTGCATTACCGTCTGGGCGGGAGCCATTTTGGTATTTAACAACCATCTCTTGGGAAATATTGATGGGTAAATTGGATAAGGTATACATCAATTTTTGTTGGGAGACAATGATGTGCCCCGCTTGCCAAATCATGTTGTTGGACAAGCCTTGAGGGATGGTGTTGAGTTGGTCAAGGGTGTACGACTCTAGATATTTCAGGTAGAGTTTGCGACTGGTTTCCCAGGTTTTAAGAAAAGCTTCCATGCTACTGTGATTTTCTTACGAAGGTACTATTTTTAGTATTTTAAATGAGGAATGCTATATTCTAAATGAAATTACGGTGGGATTTTTTGGAGCACAAGGTAACACGAAGTTAATACACAGCGTTGCACAAGGCTATTTGGATTCGTATAGTATATTCTTTACTCATCTTGCGTACAAAATGTTTAAAATATTGGGATTGGGGAGCACAAGGTAACACGAAGTTAATTCGCAAAGTAGCACAAAGGAATACTGATGACTGATGACTGCCCTCTTTACACTACCTACTGTATACTGCTTACTATATACTGCATACTGCCCCCTGAACACCCCACTGTATACTGTTTACTGAATACTGCCCACTGTATACTGCTTACTGTATACTGAACACTGCCCACTGAACACTGCCCACTGAAAACTCCCCCAGATTCCCTATTTTTGTCAAAAAATTGGCTATGCGCAAAATCTACTACCTCAAGACCTGTGATACCTGCAAACGGATCTTAAAATCGCTTCCTAACACGGAGGGATTTGTGTTTCAAGACATCAAAGAAGCACCGCTTACGGTGGCGCAATTGGAGGAAATCCATGCCTTGACGGGATCGTATGCCGTATTGTTTAGCAAGCGGGCGAAGCTGTATAAGGAGATGGGATTAAAAGACGAGACCTTAGGGGAAGCCGACTATAAACGCTATATCCTATCGCATTACACCTTTTTGAACCGTCCGGTGATTGTGGTAGATGATCAGGTGTTTGTGGGGAACAGTCCGAAAGTGGTTGCACAAGCTATAGCGGCCTTATCATGAGTAAACGTGCTTGGGCGCTGGTCGCTGCTACCTTAGTTTCTATTATTTATGGCGTTACGTTTACCATTGCCAAAGATGTGATGCCTCAATTTGTCCAACCCTTTGGCTTTATCGTATTGCGCGTTGGGGGTTCGGTACTTTTATTCTGGCTGTTGTCGTTCTTTGGTCCGAAGGAGAAAATTGCTTTAGCAGACTTCCCGCGTATTGCTGCAGCGGCTTTGTTTGGGGTGGCATTTAACATGCTGACGTTTTTCAAAGGACTGAGTTATACCTCCCCGATTATGGGTGCGGTACTCATGGTGACCACACCGATGATTGTATTGGTGCTCTCGGCGATACTGATGAAAGAGCGCATGCAAAAGCAGAAAATACTGGGTATTGGACTCGGACTCGTGGGTACGGTGACCTTAATACTTTATGGGAAATCGGTGGTGAATGCTTCCAATGCCCTATTGGGGAACTTGCTTGTCTTTGTGAATGCTGTTTCCTATGGCTTCTACCTCATCCTCGTGAAAAAACTCATGGACAAATACAATGCTTTTACCTTTGTAAAATGGATTTACACCTTTGGATTCTTGATGGTGTTGCCGTTTGGGTGGAGTGAATTTCACGCCATCGCATGGGAAAGCTTAGGTCCGGATATTCTTTGGAAGATCGGTTTTGTGGTGGTGTTTTCTACCTTCCTCACCTACTTATTGAACTTGGTTTCTATGCGCGAACTCAAACCGACAACCGTAGCGGTTTTCATTTACCTCCAACCTTTATTCGCGACCATCTTTGCGGTGAGTCTGGGCAAAGACGACTTGAACCTCATCAAATTACTTTCGGCAGGATTGATTTTTGGCGGCGTGTATTTGGTGACTAAAAAAGTGACTAGTGATTAGTCGTTAGACTTTAGACGTTAGTCGTTAGAGTGATTAGTGACTGGTGACTAGTGATTAGTCGTTAGACTTTAGACGTTAGTCGTTAGAGTGAGCCCCCTAGCCCCCAAAGGGGGAATAGTTGGTTTCAAGTTTCAAGTTTAAGGTTTCAGGTTGTGTCCTAAGAACATTTATTTAGATTTATAGACGTTAGACATTAGACGTTAGAATAGTCGAAAGTCAAAAGTCGTAAGTCGTAAGTCGGGGTAAAAAGAAGCGTATTACTGTTGGAGGGGAAAAGTGAAAAGAGTTTAGTAGGGTAGCAACCCATGTAATTGAACGCCCATTTTCAAACCTGCCTGCCGGCAGGCAGGTCTTCAAATTAACTCACCTACCTAACGGCAGGCAGGTTGGCACATTGACTAATTGACTAATTGGCACATTGACTAATTGCCACATCGACTCATTGCCACATTGCCACATTGGCTAATTGCCACATTATCTAGGGGTTTGGTAGCTACTTCGTTCGGTACCGATGCTATTGTTATGAAGTTCCTATTGATATACGGGCTGTTGAAGGTGAGTTTGTGTAAGGTTTAGCTTGAATTTAGAACGGTACACTCACCGTACATCCACGGTATATCCACGGTATATCCACGGTATACTACGCACCATGACTGCACGATGACCCGAAGAAGAATTGGAGTGAATAGTCGAAAGTTACAAGTCGAAAGTCGAAAGTCAAAAGTCGTAAGTCGGGGTGAAAAAAGCGTATTCCTGATTAGTCGAAAGTCAAAAGTCGAAAGTTGGGGTTAAAGGGGTGTATTTCTTATTAGTCGAAAGTCAAAAGTCGAAAGTTGGGGTAAAAAGAAGCGTATTCCTTATTAGTCGAAAGTTACAAGTCGTAAGTCAAAAGTCGTAAGTCAAAAGTTGGGGTAAAAAGAAGCGTATTCCTTATTAGTCGAAAGTCGAAAGTCGAAAGTTGGGGTAAAAAAAGCGTATTCCTGTTGGAGGGGAAAAGTGAAAAGAGTTTAGTAGGGTAGTAACTAGACTACGCGTATCTATTTAAAGGTAGATTACGTGGCACTTCATTCCGTGTTGATTAAGTAAAAAAGTCAAATGTAAATTATATTCGTTTTAATCCTGAAAAAGATAAAAGGTTTCTATTTCCTGAAGATTATCATTTTTGTGCTGTTCACAACTATGCTGGTTTGCAAAATGAGATAAAAGTGCGTGTTTTGAATCTATTTTTACACAGATTGTACTGGGAATATTAGCCGCACAGACACCGTAAATCTGTCTAACTAGAACGAATAATTTAAATTAAATATTTTGTAAATTTGAAAAGCATAAAGACTGAAAAAAATGTTTGATACAATAGAAATAGATAGAGGTAATTTGACAATAATGGGAGTTAAGTTTTCAGACTTAAAAACCTTAGAAAGTACCGCAAACGCTATAGGAAGTAATATGTTTGAGGGGTATAAACCGACACCAAAAGGTATTGAAATTATAAGGGACTATGTGACAGGAAAACTATCATTACCCGAACTTGTGACATTTGCCAAACAAAAAGCCTATGTCTAATTCTTATAAATACATAGACCCTAACTTCACCTACACCGATCCCCAGACAGGACTTTTAAAAAATTTACAAGACATTACCGACCCTGAAGTATTGCTTTTTGTCGAGAGTGGGGTGGTTACAAAACGACTACAACAGCTTTATGAACAACCTATAAAAATCAAGGGGATTGAGAGCCTTTTCGAAATCCATGGCCATTTATTTCAAGATATTTACGTTTGGTCTGTAAAAAACACGTTGGACGTTAGAATATTCGTAAGTCGTAAGTTGGGGTAAAAAGAAGTGTATTACTGATTAGTCGTTAGACTTTAGACGTTAGACGTTGGTGTGACTAGTGACTGGTGATTAGTCGTTAGACGTTAGTGTTACTAGTGACTGGTTTGTTAGAACAAATCTTCAAATCTTCAAATTTTCAAATCATCAAATCCTCAAAATGTGGATTCCCGTAAAATGCAGTCCCTTTGCTTCGCTATTTTTGGAAATAGGAAAAATACTTTGGAGAAATAGGAAAAACCCTAGCAAGAATATATTTGTAAATGATTTATTTTGAATTTAAATTATTACAAAATCTACTAACCCATAGATTCAAAATTATGAATAAGATAATTTTTTATATAATTTTCAATTTTACATCAGTCATCGCTCTAGCGCAAAACTCAGGTAATGTTCCTATTCAGAATATTACAAACGATCAAAATGTTGTGTACCGTCTTTTCTCAACAAATAACATCTACACATTTATTATGTTGAATACAAAAAATGGAAGAATGTGGCAAGTACAATGGGGTTTGGAAGAAAAATATAGACACGAATCAATACTTTCGGAAACAAATCTAGTTAATAAAGAAGATGAACGTATTGGACGCTTTTTTCTATATCCAACTTCCAATATTTACACGTTCATACTCGTTGATCAAATTGATGGGAGAACATGGCAAGTTCAGTGGGGAAAAGAAGGTGAACGAATGGTGATTAGGATATAAATGTTTGTAGAAAATTTTTTAATTTTGGTTCACGCCGAAAGCTACTCGTTGCCTAGCGCACAGTAGAATATAGGTATCGCTGGGGAATGGGGTGATCAACATGGAAAAAAGCGTGTTTTTGCGTTTTAACAGACCTGCCTTTTTCATGCATTATCTATGCTTTATCTATGCCTTTGCTAGGGCGTTGCCCTGAGGGAATGAATTTTTGAGGGGGATTGCTGTTGGAGTGTAAAGTGGTTATGAAGAGTTTTTGAAGGGTAATAGAAATAAAATTTATAAAAGGCTTAGAATTTAGATGTATGTGCCCAAAGGGATAGGGATTAAAATTTTGGCAGATAAACGAATTGGCAGCAAGGTTTAGAAACAGTGAGAGTATAAATGAACTGAATTAATAATGAAAAGTAAAAGTTTCAATATAACAAAACTGAATGCGTTTGACACTTGTAAAAAGGTATTAAATGAGTGTGATTACACAATCATCTCATCAGACTTTTCTAATGGTGAAATTGAAGCTAAGAAAGGTGGTAATTTTCTTTCATACGGACACAAACTCATTATCACAATTAAGTCAACAGACAGCGGCAAGGCAAAAATTTCAGTTTCATCAAGTTCAATTGGTATTCAAATTATTGACTGGGGAACAAACGCAGAAAATGAAGATGAATTAATTGATTTAATTTCAAATTCAATACGATGAAGCTATACGTAGTTAACCAAAGTAATCAAAAGGTTTATCTAAACCTTACAGCTTCAACCCGACAAGGACTTGCAAACCAAATTGGTGGTTACAATTTTTATTTAGGTAACAATCTATATTCAGTTTTTGATGTTTGGGCAGAAAATGATAGTAATAGCACAGCTACTGGGGCAGTTGTGGGTAGTGTTGTTGGTGCCTTAGGTGGTCCCGTTGGAATTTTAATTGGCGGACTTCTTGGCGGACTAATCGGCAATGGCAGTGATGACGATGAGAATTCAAAAATTAAACGATTTAATAACAGCTAATGAAGAACTCGAAGCCGACATATGATTTCAAACTCATAATCGTTTCAGCAATTCTTGTTGTTGTTCTTGCCGCTGCCTTTTTCTTTTATTGGGAGACGACAAAGGTTTTAATACGAATAGTTTTGGAATCAAAATTTACTTACTTTCTCATTTGGACAGTAACTATCTTAATTTTTATAATCCACTATTTACGACATAAAGATAAAGAGGTTAAAAGCGAAACAATTATTACCAAAAAATTTGGTGTTTTTATGGACAATGCTCTAGGTGGTTTTACATATGCGACAATCATTACTACTTGTTTAACACTCCTAAAGGGACTTTACATTCAAAAGTTCTTTATAGACAAAGTTTACTTTTTAGAGTTTAACGATATGGATTTAATGACAGTATTCGGAGTGATGATATTTCTTCTTTGGTATGCAGGGGTTAAAGTAATTGACACCGCCAAGGAAACATATAAGGTTCAACACACAGAAGTTGTAATGACAGAGGACAAAAAAGTAGTTATTCCCACCGACAATGATGAAGAAATCACAACCAATAAATTGCCGAAAAGACAATAGGCCAGCATGTAAGACGAGTTTTGCGTCTGGCGGAGTGATGTGTGAACTTGAAGCTTTGTACTTCTATTCAAGTGAGCTGCTAGTTAACAGTTTTGTGCTTCGAAACCCGCCCGACAAAAAAGCCAATGCTTCGCAAAACCAAAATAGCTATTTTTTGCCACCGCACAGAATAACATTCCAGAATATATATTAATCTTAAATTAACAAGTTTTCATTGGCTTTTGTGAACAACAGAAACAGTAAAAAAATATAACTATGTGGGCAGATAACGAAACATCGGAAGACCTTTTAGGTTTCAAAGTACATGCTGATTTACTAATTGAGATTGTCAATGATGAATCCGTTTTGCCTATAACAATTGGAGTTTTTGGGGACTGGGGAAGTGGTAAATCCAGTATTCTTCAAATTGTAAAGGAGAACTTTGACCAAGATGAAAATAAAGATTCGCTTTGCATTTACTTTAACGGTTGGACTTTTGAGGGATATGATGATGCAAAAGCAGCATTACTTAATTCGATTTTAAAAGAATTAGAAAACAATAAAAAATTATCAGCTGAAGTCAAAGATGCTATTAAAGAAAAAGCTAAAAAACTATGGAAATCTGTTGACTGGATGCGTGGAGCTGGAATGTTATTAAAAAACATAGCCCTTCCTGCTGTATCAGCATACTTTACTGGGGGTATAAGTTTAATCCCTTACGCCACGCAAAAAATATCTGAATGGGGTGATGACCCTGAAAAAATAATTGAAAAATTAAAATCAGAAGAAGGTAAAGAGGTTTTCAAGGCTTTTGTTAAAGAGAAACAAGAGGAAGAAAAAAGTGATGTAAATGCAGTTGCTGAATTTAGGAAGGATTTCGCAGAATTATTAGAAGCTACCAAATTTAAAAGACTAATTGTAATTATTGATGACTTGGACAGATGTAGTCCTGAAAGAATTATTGAAAATCTTGAAGCAATAAAACTATTTCTAAATGTTCCAAAGACTGCGTTTATTATTGGTGCAGACCCAAGAATTGTAAAGTATGCAATTGAACATAAATACAAAAACAATAAAGAGATAGAGGAAGATAATAACAGAATTATCATTGATTACTTAGAAAAGCTCATACAATTACCATATGCATTACCAAGGCTTTCTGAGTCAGAAGTTGAAACTTATATTTCAATGCTTATATGTAAAAAAGAAATTGACAACACGGGCTTTATTAAAGTGCTTGACGAGTTTAAAAAATATAGAGAGAAAAACAAGTACTCTGCATTTGGTTTGTCAAATTTTGAAAGCATTTTAGTAACAGAAGATTTTCAAAAAGTAAAAGACAACGTAATTACAATCCCATCTTTAGTACCACTAATTACAAATAGTTTATACGGTAATCCGAGACAAATAAAGCGTTTTTTAAACACTTACACTATCAGAAAGAGACTGGCAAAAGTCGCTTCTTTACAAAGTTTTAATGATGCTGTTCTTGCAAAAATGATGATATTAGAATATTCAGAACCAAAGTTATTTAAGAGATTATTTGATTGGCAAATTAGCCAAGATGGAATGCCGAAAGAAATTATTGAAATTGAAGCAATATGCAAAGACAAAGGAATTGAAGATATACTTTCAGAATTGAAAGATTCAGAATTCAAAGAATGGAGCAAGCCGAAAATTATAAAATGGTTCCAAATCGAACCCTTAATATCAGGAGTTGATTTAAGAGATTATTACTGGATTGCACGTGATAAATTGGAAAATTCTATCACAGCTACAAGTATGATTCCTCCTGTTGTTAGAGCTTTATTCAATGAATTATTGCCTGATAGTATGACCGCAACCGTAACTAAATCTTTACTCAAAGAAAAGTTTATACCGTTAAATAATTTAGAGAAAGATGCATTTTTTAATCTTATATCATCAAACATTAAAAGAAATCCGCAACAGAAAAGGCTTTACGATATATTCAACATAATGTTAGAGGAGAAAATCGAAAATTCCGCTTATCACTATAAAGAAGCTCTTAAAATAGTGAGCATAAATGATATTGAACCAGCAGTAGCGACAAGGCTTGCTGACTTTAAATCAGAACCAGAGATTGGAGAATTTTTAAACGAATACTTCAAAGAAGGAAATTCAAGAGCAAGTAAAGCATTTAAATTAAAAAAATAGATTATGGGAACTTCAAAATCATTTTCAGATGTAAAACATTCAATGGTTCCAAATTGGGGAAACCTTAGTTCTTCTCTTACTTCCAATTGTGATTCATCTACTCTCCCTGCTCATAAATTAAATAGCATAATGGGTAATTTTGTATCAACACTAGGTAGTGCAGCGGTAGGAGGTCGAGGTGGCTCAAGAGTTGGTGGACGGAGTAGTATAAAAACTGCAAAAAAAATTGGAGGAGTATTTTCAAAATTCATCAGTTCAGGAAACAATATCAGAGAAGCGCTTGAATCTACAGGATTATCCGATATTGACAACAAAACTGTTGGCGACATCATCAATCACTTAATTGAATATTGTTCAGGAAGTGCTACATCTATTGATGATATTGCTGCAAAAGAAGCAACCCGTTTATTATTAGAGGAGTTGATTGGTCAAGCAGAAAGCATTGATGAGGTAGAGGTTTTATTACAAAGCACATTTAACGACAATTCATTAGAAGATATTATCATAAAATACTTTGCTTATTATATTAATGAGTTACTATCAAAATGGTTCTATGAGAATCTAATAAAGAACAAGAATGAGAGTGATTGCAATAACCTATTCACCCAAATAAAAAACTATATTGTTGAAAAGGTTACTGATATGCACAGAAGAAATCCATTGCAAAATGTAGATTGGAGCTCTAATGAAGCAGATAGACTGCTTAAGAATATTCAACAAGATGTATTAACCATATTTGAATAGTTATGAGAGTAAGCGTAATTTTAGAAAATGCAGATACAGGCAGATTTTCAAATCTGAAACTTTGCTACAACGATAATGGCACGATTAAAAATGTACCGTTAAGTTTCCTACAATATGAGAAAGTTTATGACTTCACTAATGATTTCAACTCTGTAAAGTTTGATTTTTTTCTTGTTTCGTCAATAGTTTATGGTGTTGACAATCTTCTAAGTCGTGCGATTTATTCAAATGATGGTTGGACAAGAGATATTGAAGTAGAATTTCCTGTAAATAACTTGGCTACTTGGATTGGAAAAGAAGATAAACTAAAACAGATACTTGATTTTTTGACTGGTGACAATTGGCAAGTTTCTTTCCGAGCAGCAGAACGTATAAACTTTTATCAACCTCGAACAAACAGAAGAAGAAGTAAAATCCCTCATTATGATAAAACAAGCATAGTGTTAGCCAGCTTGTTTTCGGGTGGTTTAGATTCGCTGATTGGCGTTATTGATGAATTGGATAAATTAAATGTGAATGAAAGGATTCTATTAGTTTCACATTTTGATTCAAAGTCACCAGGTCCAAATGGGGACCAATTAAAATTGTTAAACCATTTGAATTTAGCGTATCCGAATAAAATATATTGGATACAGTCGAAACTTTCATTATCAAGAAAAGACACTAGTGGAAATAGGATACCAATAGAAACTAATTACAGAAGCCGTTCATTATTTTTTACAGGCTTAGGTTGCTATTTATCATCTATAGATAATTTAATAATCCCGGAGAATGGTACAATTTCAATAAATTATCCACTAACACCGTCAAGAGTGAGTTCTTTGAGCACAAGAACGACCCACCCTTATGTTTTAAAAAACATTCAAGAATTGCTTTCAATGCTAGGATTACCGACAATAATCCATAATCCTTATTCACTTAAAACTAAAGGTGAAATGTTTGAAGAATGCACTAACCAAACTTTAGTGCGAAGAATTTATTCAGATTCTGTTTCCTGTGGAAAAAGAGGTAGAAAACAACATAATAAAGATAATATAAATGCAGAACATTGCGGTAGATGTATGCCTTGTATATATAGGCGAGCGGCATTGAATAAAGTAGGATTAGACAATCAAAACCAATATGGAAACTTTATCACTCAGGTTTCATCTTTAGGGGATAACGATTTACCCGCACTATTTAGTTATTTAAAAAGAACCATTACACTTGAGCAAATGAAGCGAGATTTATTAGTTAATGGAAATATTGAAATAAGCAATCTTACAGACTATGCGGAAATGGTATTGAGAAGTAAAGAGGAAGTTCTGCAATTGTTCGGAGATAAAGGAAATGGGTTTGTAAAATCACAGTTAGGAATAAGATGATTATAGATACTCATTGCCATATTGATTTATATAAAAATCCTGAAAAGATTCTTAGTGAATGTGAATTACGAGGAATTAGTGTTATTTCAATGACAAACCTTCCAAGTCATTTTGAACAAGGCTTTCCATTCTTTCAAAAAACCGCAAAATGTAGAATTGCCTTGGGTTTGCATCCATTATATGCACAAAACCATAAATCTGAATTTAACTTATTCTTAAAAAACATTGATAAAACATCTTATATTGGTGAAGTAGGTTTAGACTTTTCATCAGAAGGAATAAATACCAAGTCAATACAAATTGAAACATTTGAAATGATTTTGCAAACCGTTTCTAACAAGAAAAAAATTTTAAGTATTCACTCAAGAAAAGCGGAAAAAGAAATTTTAGAAATGCTAATTAAATATAGAGTAAGAAATGCTGTTTTTCATTGGTACTCAGGCTCAGTAAAACTAATTGATTCAATAGTAGAGCAGGGTTATTTCTTTTCCATAAATCCAAAAATGATACAATCAAAGAAAGGAAAGGAAATTATTTCAAAAATTCCACTTGACAGATTATTAACTGAGAGTGACGGCCCATTTATTCAAATTAACCAAAGGACAATAAATCCTTGGGACATTAAGGAAGTTTTGACTTATATTTCTGAAACACGACAATTGAGTTTTCTTGATGTTGAAAGACAAGTAAAAAAGAACTTCTTTAACTTAATAGATAGATTAAAATAAAAGAGCAATCCAATGAGTGTGAAATATTTTAGAGACATTGAAATAGTTTTACGCCAACAAAAAAACATATCTACAAAATTTATTTTGAAAACCTCAATTGTTGACACCTGATTATTCTCTATTAAGACCAAGTTAACAAACTAAAGCCCAGTATAGCGCAAAAATGTGGTTAGTGGCTGCCTTT
Organism: Bacteroidota bacterium; assembly: GCA_039798185.1. Lineage (GTDB taxonomy): Bacteria > Bacteroidota > Bacteroidia > Flavobacteriales > Flavobacteriaceae > Flavobacterium. The sequence continues at coordinate 700 of JBDKGM010000083.1, read as the reverse complement.
TTTTTTATTCGTTTTTCGAATGTTAGTTAAATAATTCCCATATGGTTTTATTTTCTTTTCTGATTTTTCTTCCTCTTGTGCTTTTAGAATAATTTTTTCGGGCGCGTCTATCTTATTAAGAAAAACATTTATTCCAGTTACATTTTGATTTCCTTTATAAATAGTTTTTCTTCTACTTATTTTTAAACCGCTTTCTTGAACTATTTTTAAAAATATTGGTATTAAATCTTGAAAATCTTTTTGAGATGAAAATGTTAAGTCGTCAATGTAACGAGTATAAGTTATTCCATTCTCTTCACAAATTTTTATGAGTTTATAGTCTGTTTCTAAAAAGACAATATTAGAAATATGTGTACTAGTTGGTGTGCCTTGAGGTAATTCGCCTTTCCAAGTTGTTAATTTTGTAATATAAAAAGCAAACTGTTTGTTAAAACCCAATTCAATGAATGTCTGATGAACCTTCTTTGATTTTATAGAAGGATAAAAATCTTTCAAGTCAGTAGTAAAAATATATTTTTTCCCTTGATGTGGTTTTGCGTTTGTAATATTACTTTTCTTTTTTACCCCTCCGTGAACATTATAAGGTAATTCTATATCTGAAAGAATTCTATCTTTAATCTTTGATTGTATTAACTTTAATTTTGTCTTTGATGGGCGAATAACTCTTTCCTTGATAGTTCCATCTAAATAGGTTTTAAAT
>JBDKGM010000082.1:0-13720 GCA_039798185.1 Bacteroidota bacterium | reverse complement strand
TCCAATATGTCTATGAACTTGTCTTCTCTATTATCACTAACCTCTCTCGGTTAGCGGGTGCAAAAGTAAAACTCTTTTTTTAATTAGCAAATACTTTCGCAATTTTTTTTCGAAATCTTTTCTCTCAATCCCGAACCCCAATTCTTCCGTTTTGGGAGTGCAAATATAGAAACCTATTAACCCTTTTTCCAAATAAAATTTATCGGAGTTATTAACAATTTGGCTCTAAAACGAAAAAGCCATTCGTAAACTACTGAATGGCTTTGCTTTAAAATTTATATTTTTATTTCTTTTTGTTCAATTTCTTGGCTAATTCTTCCCAATGCGCATTTAATTCATCAATATCTATTGGGTTTGCGGGCTTTTGTTCGACCAATCTTCCATCCACAAATGCTCTATATAATATAGTTTCTATCCAAAAGTCTTCATTGTTTTCAAAAGGTCGATACGTAGTTTTTAAATTAATGTCGAATAAATAAGCGGTTGTATTGGACCAAAATGCTTTCCAACCACTTTTATACTCCTTTATTAAATCATAAGTAGAAATTCCCGTTTGCCTGTAAATTAACTTCACGAGTATTTGTCCTTGCTTACGAGAAAGCTTCTTCAAGCGCTCTTTGAATTCATTCTCTAAATAATCTTCCACAATTTTCATATACCGCTTTTTCTCCTTATTGGTTTTTAAGGCTGCCATATTCTTTTTAATAGCGATCAATTTTTCAGCCGTAAGTTTTGCATAAGGATAAACGCGATATACTCTGTTTTGAAGCAATGAAAACTCTTTGAGATCAGCTTCACTCATTTTAATCTTAGAAATTAAAACTTCATCTAATAATATAGTGTCCATCTGCATCGTGTCTATTTCAACTTCTTTCGTCTGACTCGTTACAGGGACTGTTTTCTCTTCTTGTCCAAAAAGTGATCCAAATTGGAATAATAACGCAAATACAATAATCTTTCTCATAACTATAAAACAACATACAAATTTATAGAAAACCCTATACAAGTCTGATGCCAAATTTTTATTTTAGCCAAAAAAAATCAAATGGCAGAAAAAACACTATTAAATAAAGACTCTTTACACTTTCTTGAACGCTACCTCAATAATGCATCGCCAACCGGATATGAATCTGAAGGGCAAAAAATATGGATGGATTATATCCAACCGTATGTTGACACCTTTATTACCGACACTTACGGAACCGCTGTTGGGGTAATTAATCCTGAAGCTACTTTTAAAGTGGTAATCGAAGGACATTCGGATGAAATTTCATGGTATGTCAACTACATTACGGATAACGGACTTATTTATGTTATTCGAAATGGAGGTTCGGATCACCAAATTGCACCTTCAAAACGCGTTAACATTCACACTAAAAAAGGAATCATAAAAGGAGTTTTTGGATGGCCTGCTATTCACACCCGAAATCGAGGTAAAGAAGAAACGGCGAATCTACACAATATCTTTATTGATGTAGGATGTGGCACTAAAGAAGAAGTTGAAAATTTAGGAATCCATGTGGGTTGTGTAATTACTTATCCCGATGAATTTATGGTCTTAAATGAAAATAAGTTCGTCTGTCGTGCTTTGGACAACCGAATGGGCGGATTCATGATTGCCGAAGTTGCACGCTTACTAAAAGAAAACAAGAAAAAATTACCCTTTGGATTGTATATTGTCAATTCTGTTCAAGAAGAAATTGGTTTGCGTGGCGCCGAAATGATTACACAAACCATCAAACCTAATGTTGCTATTGTTACGGATGTATGCCATGACACTACCACTCCAATGATTGACAAAAAAATTGAAGGTGATTTGCAAATGGGTAAAGGACCTGTTATCGCCTATGCTCCTGCAGTACAAAATAAATTGCGTGACTTAATAACCGATACGGCCACCGAAAACAATATTCCGTTTCAACGTCATGCGACATCTCGTGTTACTGGAACTGATACCGATGCCTTTGCTTATAGTAACGGCGGGGTTCCTTCAGCATTGATCTCTTTACCCTTGCGCTATATGCATACTACCGTGGAAATGGTGCATCGTGATGATGTTGAAAATGTAATACGTCTCATTTACGAAACCCTCCAGAAAATAGAAAACAACCACAATTTTTCTTATTTCCAATAATAAAAAATCCCAAACCGAAAGTTTGGGATTTTCTTATTTACAACGCTAGTTTCGAAGGGGTCAAACCTTCTTTATTGTATAAGCTACAACACTGCCTACTTTTTAGTTTCGAAAAGTATTGCTCTCTATAACCGATTCATTGAATAAAATAGTATCCATAATGGTAGGTTGCAATGTCAGCAATTGATACGTTTGTGGCTGATCTTCGGTAATTTTTAAACCTTCAATAACCAATGTGTCGGTTTCTGAGTTCTTTGGAGCTGCAATAGGTGCAATAATTTGATCCAAATTTTCTGAATCCGATTCAATAGTTGCCTCTGGCTTGGTTAATCGTGCTCCTTTATCAAAAGAAGCTACTGATTCACTTTTAGTAAAATGAACATTCGAATTTGAGTGAGCGAATGCAAGGTTTCCTAATAAAGAAACCATAAGTCCGAAATAAATAAATGGTGTTTTCATGATGATTATTTTTTAAAATGATTGATGATGATTAATTACTTGGTATAACCTAGTAGCTTTATCAATACTGACTTAAAAACGAACTCGGTTACATTATACAAGACGAAGTATGAAATTCTTTGTTACAAAAAAAGGCCGCTTTTTTACAGCGACCTTTTAATTTTAATATTTCGTTAACTTTATCGTTGGGCTAAATAAGCCGTGACATTCGATTCAATTCGTTGCTCAAGTCGCTCTATGTCGGCTTTTTCAAATTTTTCTCCAATTATATTCTCGTAAAGTTCAATATACCGTTCAGAAACGGAATTAACATATTCTTCAGACATTTCTGGAATCACCTGACCTTCTTTTCCTTGAAAATTATTAGCGATCAACCATTGACGCACGAATTCTTTGGACAATTGTTTTTGTGCTTCACCTTTATCCTGGCGTTCTTGATAACCTTCAGCATAAAAATAACGTGAAGAATCAGGTGTGTGGATTTCATCTATCAATACTATTTTACCGTCTTTTGTTTTTCCAAACTCATATTTAGTATCTACCAAAATCAAGCCTCGTGAAGCCGCAATTGCTGTTCCGCGTTGAAACAAGGCGCGGGTGTATTTTTCCAAAACCAAATAATCATCCTCTGAAACAATCCCTTGAGCTAAAATGGCTTCCCGTGAAATATCCTCATCGTGAACACCAAAATCCGCTTTAGTAGTAGGTGTAATAATCGGTTCCGGAAAACGATCGTTTTCTATCATTCCCTCAGGGAGCGTAACTCCACAAAGGGTTCGTTTTCCCAATGCATATTCACGTGCTGCATGACCCGATAAATAGCCACGAATAACCATTTCTACTTTAAAAGGAGTACAAAGATGCCCCACAGCTACATTGGGATCGGGAGTTGCAATCAACCAATTGGGAACAATATCAGCCGTTAATTGCATGAACTTTGTTGCAATTTGATTCAAAATCTGACCCTTATAAGGAATTCCTTTTGGCATTACTACATCAAATGCCGAAAGGCGATCCGTTGCAATCATGACTAATAATTCGTCGTTGATATTGTAGACTTCGCGAACTTTCCCGCGGTAAACTGACTTTTGTCCCGGAAATTGGAACGCTGTAGAAGTAAGAGTATGCATTGTTGTTGTGTTGTTGTGTGGTGCAAAAGTACTTTTAAAATCGAAAAAATCAATTATGCCTTAAGGAAATTATTAAAATTCGATTGTAAAAATTCGATTCCTTTTAGCTCCAAATGCTGTATGTTTTCAGAATCCCTTTCCCCCATTTCATTATAAAAATGAAATTGCAAGTTATTTTGATCCAAAATTTCGATCTGTATTATTTTAGCATGTGGTATTTTAAATCGAAAAGCAGTCTCGTTTTTCAAATAATACCAAACAAAGTAAATTCCGGCAATACCACCGAACCCAAATTTAAATTGTCTCTTGTAAAAAACAAATAGACAAAGGACAATCAATGTACCGATATAATAATACATTCGGTCTGCCCTTCGTCTGTTTTTTTGAATGGAAGATTTTGATTTTTCTGTCAAAACAGTTGTTTCCGACCAATTCCCGGAAGAAGTTAAAAAAAAGGCTTCCTCATTAATTAAGAGATAGCCTTTATCATGTTTAAAATATTCTTTCATCAATCTTGATTTTCGATTCGCTTGTACGCATCGATGATTTTTTTCACCAAACGGTGACGCACAATATCTTTATCATCCAAGTACAAAATCCCTACACCTTCCACATCTTTTAAGATCAAAAGGGCTTCTTTCAATCCCGAAATGGTACGACGCGGCAAATCCACCTGACCCGGGTCACCTGTTATGATAAACTTGGCATTTTTCCCCATCCGTGTCAAAAACATTTTCATTTGGGAATGGGTGGTATTTTGAGCTTCATCTAAGATGACAAAGGCATTATCTAACGTTCGCCCACGCATGAAAGCCAAGGGTGCTATTTGAATAATTCCCTTTAAGATATAATCTTCTAAGGTTTGTGGCGGAAGCATATCGCGTAAAGCATCATACAAAGGTTGCATATACGGATCTAATTTTTCCTTCATATCACCGGGCAAAAAACCTAAATTCTCACCCGCTTCTACCGCAGGTCGCGTTAAGATGATTCGTTTTACCTGCTTTTCTTTCAATGCTTTAACCGCTAAGGCAACACCCGTGTAAGTTTTTCCAGTTCCTGCCGGACCCACTGCGAAAACCATGTCGTTTTTTAGTACTGACTCTACCAACTTCTGCTGATTGGGCGTAATAGCTTTGATTAATTTCCCCCCCAATCCATGCACCAAGATTTTGTCGTGATCAGGCATGCGTTGCTCCTCAAACGAATTGCTTTGAATCACCCGATCAATTACATTCGTATCAATATTATTATACCTTGTAAAATGCAACATCAATCGGTTAAACCGAGTTTCAAATTCATCCAATTCCTCTTTCTCGCCAAAAGCCTTTAAAGTGGTTCCGCGCGCAACAATTTTCAGCTTTGGATAGTACTTTTTGATAGTTTCCAAATGGGCATCTTGAGCACCCCAAAATTCTTTAGGTGCGATGTCATGCAGTTCAATGATTCTTTCGTTCAAATGCTGATGTTTTAGGGTTAAAAATTCCTAATATTTGATTAGCTTTGCAATCATCTCAAATTTAAGAAACACGGCGCTTTGTTCCGAATTTAGTTATAAACAATTTTATGTCAATAATTACCCTTACGACCGACTTCGGACTCAAGGATTACTTTGTAGGTGCTTTGAAAGGCAGTTTGCTTTCACAACATCCTGAGGCATTGATTGTTGACCTATCGCATGATGTAAGTCCGTTTAACAGTTCCGAAGCCAGTTACATCGTGGGCGCTGCCTACAATCGGTTTCCAAAGGGCGCTGTTCACCTCATTGGGGTGAATGCAAGTCGAACACCCCATGTACGGCATATTGCTGTTTTATGGAACGGACATTATTTTATCGCAGCAGATAACGGCATACTGAGCATGCTCATGCGGAAGGTAAATCCGGAAAAAATGGTGGAAATTACCATTCATGATCGTCTCCACCCTGATGCTACCGATATGGAAGTTTTTGCAACGGTTGCCGTTCATTTAGTGAAAGGTGGCAGTCTCAGTGTAATCGGGAAAGAAATCAAAGCTTTGAATGAGGTTACTGAATTGCAACCCGTCCTTTCGCCAGAAACCAATTCACTGAAAGGGTATGTCATGTATATCGATCATTTTGGGAATGCCGTGACCAATATTGATCAAACGCTTTTCTTAGAAAGTGCCAAGGGCCGTCCCTACGAAGTGACCATCAAAAGGGACAAACTAAAAACTATTTATGCCAAATATGCCGATATTGAACAGCTTGACGCGAAATCTGATCATGCTGGAAAAACCATTGCCATTTTTAATGAAGCCGGATTTTTAGAAATCGGGATTTACAAAAGTAGCCCCCACACGGGTACCGCCTCTTCCCTTTTGGGACTTCGCTACCGCGACTTTATCTTAATCGAATTCAAATCATAAAGTATGTTAGTACGCATAGTTAAATTATCCATTCACGAAGAACATATTCCTGCCTTTAGGGCTAATTTTGAATTGATGAAAGAACACATCCGAAGTTCACCCGGTAATCGTTTATTGGAATTGTATCAAGACCAAAACAATCCTTGTCTTTTCTTTACCTATAGTTATTGGGACTCGGAAGCGGATTTAAACAATTACCGCAATTCGGCCTTATTCGATGAAATCTGGACGTTTACCAAGAAATTATTCAACGACAAACCCCAAGCGTGGAGTGTCGATAAATTAGTAAGTTTGCAATAAATTTAAAAGTTGGCGTTTATCCTATACGAAACTCCTAAAATACTCCATGAAGTCAATACTATTTAGAGAAATAAAATCATTCTTCGGCTCACCCATCGGTTATTTGGTGATCGCCATTTTCCTTTTGCTAAACGGCCTATTCCTATGGGTTTTTGAAGGGGAATTCAATATTTTAAACAGTGGATTTGCCGATATGACTCCGTTCTTCACCTTGGCCCCTTGGATTTTAATCTTTTTGATTCCAGCGGTAACCATGCGTAGTTTTTCCGATGAAAAAAAACAAGGAACTATCGAATTGTTGATGACCAAACCCTTGAGCCTTTGGCAAATTGTGAACGGAAAGTTTTTTGGTGCCGTAGTCCTAATTGCCATGGCTATACTTCCAACTTTTCTGTATGTATATATCATTTCCGATTTAAGTATGAAAGATAGTCCGATGGATCTTGGAAGTACCATGGGTTCTTATTTTGGTCTTTTGTTTCTAATTGGTGGTTATGCCGCAATCGGAATTTTTACATCGACTCTTTCTGAAAATCAAATTGTTGCCTTCATCGTTTCTGTTTTTCTATGTTTCCTTTTTTACTATGGATTTGAAGGAATTTCTAGTTTGGAATTTTTAGAAAATAGTCGCGATTATGTTTCACGTATTGGCATGGATTACCATTTTAAAAGTATGGGCCGAGGCGTAATCGATACGCGAGATGTGCTGTACTTCGTCAGCGTTGCTTTTTTCTTTTTGACACTTACTGTGCAACAACTTAAAGCCTTGAAATCGTAATGAAGAAGTTAAATTTAAAATACATAGGAGCACTTTTAGTAGCGATTATCGTTATCAATATCAGCGGTAATTTAGTATTCAAACGCTTTGACCTTACCTCCGATCATCGCTATACCTTATCCCAAACCTCTGAAGTCATTCTCAATAAAATTGACAAACCACTCTATGTGGATGTTTTTTTAGAAGGAAGTTTTCCGGGTGAATTCAAAAAACTTCAAACAGAAACCCAACAGCTTTTAGAAGAATTCAAAGCCCAAAATCCGAACATCATTTTCCAATTCATCAATCCCCTAGAAGATGATGCCACACGGGATGCAACCATCCAAAAATTTTATGAGCGCGGACTCACTCCGATAAACGTTACTTTAAATGACAAAGGGAAACAAACCGAAGAAATGGTTTTCCCATGGGCTGTTGTAACCTATGGTGAGCGCAGTACCAAAGTGCCGCTTCTGAAAAATATGATGGGCGCTTCAACCGCACAAAAAGTGGAAAGTTCGGTACAGCATTTGGAATATGCCTTCGCTAATGGTTTCAATACCATTACCACAAAACGACAAAAGAAAATTGCAGTAATTAAAGGAAACGGCGAATTGCATGAATTGCAAATGGGCGACTTCTTACGCAATGTAAAAGAGAATTATTTCATCGGACCCTTTACGTTGGATTCAGTGGCAAAAAATCCTAATGCAACTTTGAAAGAATTGCAAAAGTATGATTTAGCACTTATTGCAAAACCCACTGAAGCCTTTTCGGATGCGGAAAAAGAAGTGTTGGATCAATTCGTGGTGCATGGCGGAAAATCGCTGTGGATGCTTGACCAAGTGAACATTGAAATGGATAGCTTAATGCGTACAGGCGAAGGACTAGCCTTTCCAAGAGACTTAAATTTGGACGACATGTTCTTCAAATATGGTGTGCGTTTTAAAAGGGATTTGGTAAAAGATGTTCTGGCTTGCCCAATCACTTTGGCAACAGGTCAAGAAGGCAATGCCACCCAATACAATCAATATCCTTGGTTATTTGCACCCGCAGTTTACTCGGATTCTAAACACCCGATTGTCAACAATCTCGATATGATCAAGTTTGATTTCTGTAACCCAATTGAAATCTTACAAAACGATATTAAAAAAACACTATTGCTGCATTCATCGCAATATTCAAAAGCTATTGGAACTCCGCTGCCTGTGAACTTAAACATGGTTGCAGACCGACCCGAGCCTAAAGATTTCCCTAAAGGATATGGAAACATCCCGTTGGCAGTTTTAATGGAAGGTAATTTCCATTCCGTTTTTGAAAATAGAATTCTTCCATTCAAAGACCCATCCTTTCAATCGGTTGGAAAAGCAGGTAAAATGATTGTGATTGCTGATGGTGATATTGTTAAGAATCAATTGGATAAAGACTTTCAACCTTTGGAGTTAGGTTACGACAAATGGACTGGAAAAATGTATGCTAATAAGGAATTTATGCTCAACTGTGTGAATTATTTGTTGGATGATAACGGACTTATCAACATTCGTACGAAAGAAGTTCATTTGGCACTTTTAGACCCAAATAAAGTCAAAGAAAATTACACGGCTTCCCAAATTATCACTGTGGCAGTTCCTTTAGTGATTTTAGCTGCATTTGGATTATTGTTTACAATCCTTCGCAAGCGTCGATTTGCCCGTTAATGTTAATAAAAAAACTTTTTGAAATCTGCATCTTTACGATATATTTGTAAAAAATAAATAGAAATGAAATTCATTGTATCGAGTTCGTATTTACTAAAACAATTACAGGTTTTAGGTAGCGTAATTAACAGTAGCAATACCTTGCCTATTTTAGATAATTTCCTTTTTGAATTAGACAAAAAAACACTTACTGTTTCGGCATCCGACCTAGAAACGACGATGTCTGCAACCCTTGAAATCGAATCAACGGATAAAGGAAGTGTGGCCGTACCTGCAAAATTATTGTTGGATATTTTAAAAACCTTCCCTGAGCAACCTTTGACGTTTACAGTGGAAGAAAACAATACTATCGAAATCAGTTCTAATTCGGGTAAATATGCGATCGCTTATGCACCAGGAGAAGAATTTCCAAAATCGGTACAATTGGAAGATCCTTCTTCAACTTTAGTTCCAGCAGAAGTGTTGGCTACTGCAATCAGCAAAACTATTTTCGCTGCAGGTAACGATGATTTACGCCCGGTGATGAGTGGAGTGTTTTTCCAATTCTCTCCTGAAGGATTGATTTTTGTGGCAACAGATGCTCACAAATTGGTTAAATACGCTCGTACAGATGTGAAAGCTTCTCAAGTAGCAGATTTCATTATGCCCAAAAAACCTTTGAATATCCTAAAAAATATTTTAGGTGTTTCGGATGCAGAAGTAAAAATTGAATACAACGATTCGAATGCTACCTTCTCGTTTGAAAATTATGTATTGACTTGTCGTTTAATCGACGGTAAATACCCGAACTATGAAGCAGTAATTCCTAAAGAAAATCCAAATAAATTAATCATTGACCGTACTCAGTTCTTTAGTTCTGTACGTCGTGTGGCGATTTTCTCTAACAAAACCACTCACCAAATTCGTTTAAAAATCGCCGGTGCTGAATTAAACATCTCTGCTGAAGATATCGATTACAGCAACAAAGCTGAAGAGCGTTTGACTTGTGACTACCAAGGTGACGACATGCAAATTGGATTTAACTCGCGTTTCTTATCTGAAATGTTGACCAATTTACAATCGGATGAAATTCAATTGGAAATGTCAATGCCAAACCGTGCCGGAATCCTAACTCCTGTTGATGGATTAGATGAAGGCGAAAGCGTTACCATGTTAGTAATGCCTGTAATGTTGAATAATTAATACCGATTATTTATAAAAAAGCAACCACTCTTCAACCGAGTGGTTTTTTTTTATGCGAATATTTTGATACATTTGAATCAAAGGCGTAACCGAAAACCTAAAAAAAGAGTAGGTAAAATCTAATCTAACCAACATGAAAAAATTAATCGCGCTATGTGTAATGATAGGCTTATCCGCACAAGCACAAAAACTAGACAAATTTGGCGCTGACCTTGCCAAGAAATCAGTAATGGGTAAAGAAATCCGTGTTCCTTACACCGATTTAATCAGCTATTTCGGGTATATCAAACCCGGATCTAAACCCGATGAAGTAAAAGGCGGTAAAAAGATGTACTATTTGTACGTTTGGATTCCAGTTGCGGCTCCTGAAATTGGTGTGCGTATGATTTCACCAGCCCCCGAAAATGCAAAACCAGGTGATAAAGATTATGTTGCTCCAGATTATACAGCAAATACAGAACGCACAAGCTATTTCGATACGTGGGTTACTTTTGAACGTGCTGAAGGTATCTTAAAGTTAGAAGATGTTGCAACCAAAGCCAAAACGGCAAAATGGACCACCATTGAATCTAATGATGATTCGGGAGAAATGCCAGCACAACCTTCTGGAAGTAAATATAATTCGTTAATGCGTATTACAAGTGATCCAAGCAACCCAACAAAAGCTTTGGTTATGGGTTTATACCGTATCGGATTTACCACTTACAAAACTGGTGAAGTTCAAGGTAGTTTCCTTGCACAATTAGGAGCTCCAGTAGCTTTACCTGGTGTGGCTGTGGCTACAAAACCAGAAGAATTAGCTGCTGCTTCAAAAAAATAATTCTTTCCAATACAAATAGAAAAGCCGCTGTTAAAAAGCGGCTTTTTTTTATGCGTGTAATGCCAATACAGGAATCGGTGCATGATTGGCCATTTTTTCCGTAAAGGATTCCAAAAACAATTGCGCAAAAAAGGAACGCTTGTAAGTCACCATCGCCAATATGTCAATCGATTCACTCATGATAAAATCCTGAATCGTGTCTTCAACAGCCTCATTGGGTATAATATGAAAGGTTACGGGTTCATTTTTAAAATGATCACGCCAATCATCATACGTAGCGGGTGTATTATCGGTAGTCGAAGTTTCTACATATAAACAAGCTACCTGAGCTTGCAATCCTTTGGCAAATGCAACCACTGCTTCTAAAGCTTTTTTATCTTTTTCCCGAAAACGGGTGGTGAAACCAATCTTTGAAATGCCATCATAGTGGGAAGTAACCGGAACGCTTAAAACGGGAACCGCCAAGTTAGCAATTGCTTCAGCCGTATTCGTACTTAAAAAATATTCTTTCCAACCACTCGCACCTGCCGTACCCATTATTACAAAATCAGCGTTCTCTTTGGCAATAAGTTCTTTCAAATTATACAACAAATCCCCGTCTAAAAGCACATGGGTGAGCCGAACCGATTCCGCTTGCATTGCTGTAGCCATTTGATTTAATTTCGGTAACTCGTCTTTAAAACGTTCAAAATTGGATAACTCCAACGTATCAAATAAAACTTGGTAGTTTTGAGGTGCAAATTGATGTTCAACAATCGGTAAAGTATACGTATGAACCAATAAAATTTCTGCTTGGTATTGTTTGGCTATCGCTAATGCAAATACAAAAGCATGATTCGCAACATCAGAAAAATCGGTAGGGAAAACAATCTTTTTCATTGTAGTGTGTGTTTTAATTTGTACCCTAAAGGTAGCTCCCTTTTTTCTTTAAAAACATGACATTCCTCATAGTATCCTTTTTATAACCAAACATTTAACGATGGATGAATTGTTCTAAATTTATTGTGGAATAGAAACGAATATGGGGTTAAAAAGTGGATTGAATAATTAAAACCCAAATTCCAAATATTCAAATTCCAAATTCCAAATATTCAAATTCCAAATTCCAAATCTTAAAATTCCAAATATTCCAAATTCCAAATATTCAAATTCCAAATCTCTCCCGAAATCTAAATTCTAAATTCTAAATTCTAAAGTCTAAAGTCTAACGACTAATTACTTCAAATTTTCAAATTCCAAATCTTAAATCCCAAAATCCAAATAGCCAATTTCCCTATCTTTGCAAAAAAAACCATGCACCACGATACTATTGTTGCATTAGCCACGCCTTCAGGAGCTGGAGCCATAGCCATCATTCGAATTTCTGGAAAAGAAGCCATCACCATTGCTGCTTCTGTTTTTGTATCCATAAAAGGGAAAGATTTAACGCAACAAAAAACACATACCCTACACCTCGGCACCCTGGTTGATGGGGAGAAAGTAATCGACCAAGTGCTGGTTTCGCTATTCAAAAACCCCAATTCGTATACCGGTGAAGATGTGGTCGAAATCTCTTGCCATGGTTCAACCTTTATTCAACAACAAATCATACAACTCCTGCTGCGAAAAGGTTGCCGTATGGCACAAGCCGGCGAATTCACACTTCGCGCTTTCCTCAATGGCAAACTGGATTTATCGCAAGCCGAAGCCGTGGCCGACCTAATCGCATCGGATAATGAGGCTTCACACCAAATCGCTATGCAACAAATGCGCGGCGGATTTAGCAGTGAAATTCACCGTCTCCGTGAAGAATTACTGAATTTTGCTTCGTTAATCGAACTTGAATTGGATTTCGCAGAGGAAGATGTCGAATTTGCCGACCGTACACAGTTTACCGATTTATTGAATCGTATCGAATTTGTACTCAAACGTTTGATCGATTCCTTCGCCGTTGGAAATGTAATTAAAAATGGAATTCCTGTAGCTATTGTGGGCGAACCTAATGTGGGGAAATCTACACTACTCAACGCCCTTCTTAATGAAGAACGCGCCATCGTCTCCGCTATTGCAGGTACGACACGCGACACCATCGAAGATGAATTAAATATCAACGGAATCGGTTTCCGTTTCATCGATACCGCCGGAATTCGCGATACAGAAGACTATGTGGAAAGCATCGGAATTCAAAAAACTTTCGAGAAAATTGAACAAGCGCAAGTGGTCTTGTACTTATTTGAAAGTGTGCAATTGAATGCCAATACCGCGAATGCTGTAGCAGAAATCGAAAAAATTAAAAACAAATACCCTTTGAAGCAATTGGTAGTCGTAGTCAACAAAATTGATTTGCTTACTGCCGATGAAATTGCAGTAATACAGAATCTGTTGGCACCCTTAAACGTGCACCAAATCCTGATGAGCGCCAAAGAAAAACAAGGTGTTGAAGCACTCAAAAACGAATTACTCTCCTTTGTCAATACCGGTGCACTCCGCAATAACGAAACCATTGTGACCAATTCCCGCCACTACGACGCCTTACTCAAAGCCTTGGAAGCCATCCAAAAAGTAAAATGGGGTATGGAAAGTCAGGTGCCCTCTGACCTTGTGGCTATTGATATTCGGGAAGCCTTGTATTATTTTGGAGAAATCACCGGTGAAGTAACTAATGATGAATTGTTGGGGAATATCTTTGCCAATTTCTGCATCGGAAAATAACTCTACATTACAAACTATCATATTTCTACTTTTCAACCCTTATAAACAAAGGTTTTCCTATGTTTCAATGGATAACTTTGTTTACCCTTTTATATCATTTTTTTACTACTAATTATACTACTATGTTTGTAAATCGGTACTTATTATTGAATTTTATGATAC
>JBDKGM010000081.1:0-16814 GCA_039798185.1 Bacteroidota bacterium | reverse complement strand
AAAATACGCTACCCCCGCCCCCCCTAAAACAAAAAATCAAACACCCAAATCTTTAACCTACGACATGAATACATTAGCTCAGGGAATCCTTGTGGATTTTTCTGCGGTGATTCCGACTCCCTTAAGCTTAAGCACTCACCAAAGTGCAAATACTCTAACTGATATCGTTGGAGCACATGATATCTATTTATTTCTTAAATTCTTTTTCCTTCCAGTGATTGTATTATTTACCTCAACATTAATAACGGTTATAGTCTACCGACGTTTTTCGTTGGACCGAATTGACCGTAAGAAAGGTGAACTGGAAGATGCCATTGATACTTTTTTAACCACCATGGTTTTCTCGGATTTCTCAGAAGCGGAAATGCGTATTGAGATTGATCAGTTTCGCCAAAATGTGGTAAAAGGCAATGATAGTATTTTGCAATTTGTACTGAAAAAATTGGTACACATCAAGCAAAACATTCAATATTTAGACACAGACAAAATTATTTTCATGTTCAAAACCTTTCGTTTTGACGTATATACCGATCAATTGATCAACAGTTCGAATCCTGAAAACAAATCGGAAGGATTTAGCTTTTACCAAATCTTAGAATACAAAGAAAAAAGTTATTTGATTCGTCCGTATTTGCATTCGCCCAACCCAAAATTACGTGCCAATGCATTGTTGGCCATGATTTCCTTGTCCGATGAAAACTTTGACATGTTGGATGAATACTGCTATTCTATTTCTAGAGCCGATGAATTGAAAATTCTCGACATTATTTATCAAAAAGGATACAGCTTACCTACCAACATTCACCGATGGTTACGCAGTTCCAATGATTCTATTGTGATGATTGCCATCAAAATGTTAGTTCGCTACAATACCCGTCCGACCTACAGTGAAATGGAACATTTGTTCACCCACCGTAATCCTACAGTTCAAAAAGAAATCATCAATGCGGTTCGCAAATTGAAAATTGTGGAAGCCAATGATTTGTTGATGGAATGTTATAAAAATGAAACCCGTATTCGTATTAAAATCGCTATTGTAAAGGCATTACAAAACACTGCCAATACGACCAATTTGAATTATGCGCTTAAGATTCTACAATTGGAAACGGATACCGATTTAAAATTTGAATGGGTGAATTGCTTGTGCAAAATGGACCGCAACTTTATGAATTACATTCGTGTTGAAGACGATCAGGAGAAACGCTTACTCCAGCAAATGATTTTACACCACACAAATCCTTATATCAATTACTAGAAAAAACTAACCTCACAAAAAACCAAACTTTTGAAAACGCTTGAATCTATTGTACAAGGCATGGAAGGCTTCTTCGGGATTTACTCGATCTTCTATATCCTTATTTATTTAACGCTCGGCATCATTTCTTTCGTAGAAATACGGAAATACTATGCAGCGAGTAAGTTTTTGAATAAAGATATTTTGATCAAGTCAAACAATACCGCAGGAATTTCCATCATCGCACCGGCTTTCAATGAAGGGAAAACCATTGTGTCTAATGTCAAATCATTATTGTCACAAGAATACCCCAAGTTCGAAGTTGTAATCGTTAACGACGGAAGTTCGGACGATACGATGGAAAAATTGATTGCTGAATTTGAATTGGTAAAAGTAGATTTCTTCTATCAAGAACGCATCAAAGCAGCTCCTGTTCGCGGGCATTATAAATCGACTAATCCGATCTACAACAAACTATTGGTGGTAGATAAAGTGAATGTAAAAAGCAAGGCGGATGCTGTTAATGTTGGTGTCAATTCTGCAAAACATGCGCTTTTTGTCTGTACCGATGTCGATTGTATCTTACGTAAAGATGCCCTGGCAATGTTGGTGAAACCTTTCATTGAAAGTGAAACAAAAGTATTGGCTTCGGGTGCTGCGATACGCATTTCCAATTCCTGTGAATTTAAAGAAGGAATGTTGTACAAGTCCCATTATCCTAAAAATTTCTTCGCCCGTTTTCAAGAATTGGAATACATCCGTTCGTTCCTTTATGGCCGTATGGCATGGAGTCGCTTAAATGGTTTACTACTTGTATCGGGTGCGCTCGGTATGTTTGATAAAAAAACGGTTATTGAGGTTGGCGGTTACCGCGAAGATTCTTTAGGAGAAGATATGGAATTGGTAACCCGCATGCGCGAACATATGCATGAGAAAAAAGAAAAATTCAAAATCACCTATATTCCCGAGTCATTGTGCTGGACCGAAGGACCTTCAGATAAAACGATTTTTCTTCGTCAGCGTGTTCGTTGGGCACGTGGTTTAGCTCAAAATTTATGGATGCACCGTAAGATGTTATTCCAACCCAAGTACGGCACAACTGGATTAATGGCTTTACCGTATTTCGTGTTGTGTGAATTCTTGGTTCCCGTATTGGAATTAATCGGAATTGTATTTGTATTCTTGGATTTATTTTTCTTCGGATTGAATACCCAATTCCTTTTGATTGTTACCTCTTCGGTGTATTTGTTTTACACCTTTGTCACACTGATTTCTATTTATTTAGACCAACTCACTTACAAACAATATTCCAGTATCAAAGACATATTCACGCTTTTACTGATGGTATTTTTCGAACCCTTTTTGTACCATCCGATTACAACGTATGCGTCTTTAAAAGGCTATTACCACTTTATCATGAAAAAAGAGAAAAAATGGGGTGTAATGACCCGAACTGGATTTAACGAAAGCACTGCAAAATGAAAAAACAGATCACACTCATAATTCTTCTTAGTGCATTCAGTGGAATGGCACAAAAGAAAATCAATGTAGACAGTTTATTAACGGCTACGAATCATACTATCAATGTAGAAAAAGACTATACAAAAGCCTTAACCATGGCGTATTTGGGAAAAAAATTATCCCCAACGTATTTGGACTATCACATTGCCATCGGACGAATTCATCGTTTTTTAAAACAAAAGGACAGTGCTGCGTATTACTTCAATTATGTAGCCGCTAAAAATCCACGCTACAAAGAAGCCTTTTTGTATACTGCTCAAATGTGTTTGGAGCAAAAAGATACGGCATGTGCAGGTGCTACTTTACGCAAAGGACTTGAAGTTCATCCTAACGACAAGGATTTAGAACTATTAAAATTGCGTTACATCCAACAGCAACAAGATGATTCCAAAACCTTAACGTATTTGGAACAATTGCACAAAAAATATCCGAATGACGAACCCATAAAAGCACAACTTTTAGCGTTTCAATTGGTTTCAAAATCAGATCGTATTAGCGTAGCATACAACTACACGGGATTCAATCGTGCCGGTGTGGGTCCGTGGAATTACACCAGTATGAGTTTTATTCGTCAGCGACCTGGATTCAGTTTGATTGGTCGTTACAACTATGCCAACCGCGTGTCCTATGGACAATCCAAAAGTTCGGGATCCTTATATGAACTCGATGCTTATGTTCGCCTTTTACCGTTTAGCTATTCGTATTTCAATGCAGGGATGGGTAACGAAAACTTCTTCCCAAAACTTCGTTTGAGTTATTCAGGCTATATCAACTATAAAGGAGGTTGGGAAAGCGAAATTGGATTGCGCTATAATAAATCAACCAATAACGAAAGTTATTCTGGAATACTTGGAGCAAGCAAATATCTTGGCAATGGTTTTTTGAATTTACGAACCTTCTTCCGCTGGAACGAAAAGCCCTACCCTTCGTTTAATCTCACCTATCGTTTGTATGGTGACAACCGATTTAATTTTTGGGGAGCCAATATGGGGTATGGAACATCACCGGATGAACGCGAAGTATTGCCTCAATTTGCCCAACGTGCTACCTTAAAATCGTATAAAGCAGGATTGTCTTACAGTAAAGTATTCTACAATCAATGGATTGTCAGTGCGAATAGTTCGTTCAACCGTCAAGAATATTTTAAAGATAAATTCCAAAATGAAGTAAATATTTCGCTGCAAGTGCAGTACCAATTATAAAAACAAAAAAATCACACACTCACAAAAAACACTCCTTATGAAAAAAGTATTAATCATTGAAGACGACAAAATCATCAAAGGAATCATTGAATTCATTTTGAAAAAAGAAGGTTTTGTAACCGAATTTGCATTTGACGGTTTAACTGGAATTGAAAAGTTATCCTCCTTTGCACCCGATATTGTAATCACAGATGTGATGCTTCCCTATAAATCAGGTATTGAGATCATTCAAGCTTCAAAACAATTGAATCCCGATGTACCAGTCATCGTTATCTCTGCCTTGGGCAAAGAAGATTCAACGGTACAAGACGCTTTTAAACACGGCGCCAACGACATTTTGGCCAAACCGTTTAATCCGGGCGAATTGACTTCGAAATTAAAAACCATCCTTCAATTAACGTAATATGGATACTATACTCACCAAAATCACGGTCAGCAACACACTCACTTTTCTATTTGTGGGCTTGTGTTTGGTTTTCCCAATGGGATTGTTGAGCTTAACTGTAGGGCCCAATCGTTGGGTAGCTCAATTGTCAGAACTCTATAAATGGTCGGATACTACCCAAAGTAGTTTACAAAAAGTAGCGATCGTTATTTTCTTGATTTTAGTGCTTTGGGCTACGATTAAAGTGACCCAATACTTAGACAACAAATTCAATTACAACCGTAAGCAAAAGCGCATCGTCTGGGGAATATTAAGCGTAGGATTATTAGTATCGGTATATATTTTCAGTTTCCAACCTGAAGTTTTAACCGCTATCAATGTTACCGATTCGGTAGATAAAAGTGATACGGCAGAATACCATTTTGGACCTTACCCCGATGCGGATAAATTACAACAGTTAAAAGCAGAAAATTATGATGGTGTCATTTCGTTATTGCATCCTTTGGTTGTTCCCGCCGAACCCATTTTGATGGATAAGGAAAAAGCAAATGCTGCAAAAGCAGAAATTAAATTAATCTCCGTCCCAATGCTTCCATGGATTTCCAAAAATGATTCCTCTGTGGTTGCCATACGGAAAATGGCACGCGAACTCAAAGGCAAGTATTATGTGCATTGTTATTTGGGAAAAGACCGAGCGAATGTTTTCAAGAATATCATTCGGAAAGAAACAGGCCATACGGTAAAAGGTGTGGCTAACTCAGAACGCAGTTTAGAATTACAACAAAAATTTGAACGCGGTACAATTTATAAATTGGAAAATGAAGTGTATTTAACCCCGTGTCCGACGGATGAAGAAATGCTCGCTTTTATCCTTAATGGAAAAGTAAACAGTGTGGTTTCGCTATTAAATCCAGAAGAAGAAGGTGATGCCAAGATATTGGGTACAGAAAAATTATTAATGAACCGATACAATCAGTTTTATGCGAACCATCCGATACATCGCAAAATGAGTGATGAAGAAATTTTGCAAAAAATAAAAACAATCAAAACATACAGAAAGCCCATGGTGATTCATGCTTTTTTTACTGACAATTCTACGGCAAAACGTTTTCGTGAATTGTATGCCAAAGACATGACACCGTAACGATATTTAAGATAGGTTTTTGTGAGGACCGGACACTGCCAACTACTTTTAAGCGTAGTAGTGGGTAGCTGTCCGGTTTTTTTATAGATAAATCGACTGGTTTTTCGGTTAAAATACACCAAAAAACGCCCATTTTTCATTCATCGAGTTTTTCGTCTTTATACCGATTTTTTGAGGTGAATGTTTGAAGTTCATCTACTTTTGATTTCGAATTACGGACAGCATGATTGATACAATTACTGTCCTCCTGAATTGGAAATCTCAAAAACAAACTATAATTACCCTCGAAAGCCAATTTCCTCACGGATCTTGGCTTTTTTCTTATAAAACTACTGAAAGCGAGCCAACTACATTCTAAAAAACTATCGGTTAACAACAAAATACACCGCTCATTTACACCGTTTTTACAATTTTACAGCGTTTATCGAGTTTTTAGTGCATAGAGCGATTTTATTTCTTTACCCCGTAATGGGCTATTAACTTTGCACTTGTTAATCCCCAATTTTAACCACAACTCCGGTTGTCTTACACTAAATTCTATGAAGAAAGTATTAATTATCGAAGATGATAAAATGATCAAAACGATATTACAATTTTTGTTAAATCGTGAAGGGTATGAAACTGATTTCGCCATCGAAGGAAAAGAAGGAATGGAAAAACTACGTTCGTTTAATCCTGATGCTGTAATTACTGATGTTATGTTACCGTATCGTTCAGGAATCGAGATTGTATCCTTGAGTAAAAAATTGAATCCAAATCGTCCTGTTTTTGTTGTTTCTACATTAGGAAACGAATCTGGAACTGTGGAGCAAGCTATTGAACAAGGCGCTAATGATGTGCTTTCAAAACCATTCAACCCCGAAGATATCTTAGATAAACTTAAATCTGCATTTCTATTAGAAGCGGTATAAGTATGCAAACACAAATGATGACTATTAATCGAAATAATTACCACACCTACCTTTTTGTGGGATTGTGTTGGTTGTTTCCCATTGCCATTGTCTCCCTGACTATAGGTCCGATACAATGGCTCAATCAATGGGCGTATCAAAACCATTGGAACGCCAATTATCGTGTATTCGGTTTAGTGGCCATAGTACTCATTTTAGCCCTTGCTATCTTATTGTTAACGAAATATACCACCCGTTTTTTATTTCAACCCCAAGAATCCACCACTCCTATTCATAAAGGAATATGGATCTTCTTAACCCTAAGTTGCATCGCTTCTTTAAGTTGGTTGATCGTCAATCCTGAATTATTTACCGCCATTAGCCAATCCTTTGCCTATTTCCCTTTGCGTTAAAAACACATTGTTAAAAACCTGTTCGTAAGATTGTACGTAAGTACATAAGAACAGGATAATCCTATTCGTTAACTTAATGTAGTTATATCGAGTTTTTTACCCGTATACCGATTAAATTTTGGGTTCACGCCTACTACAAATACATTTGCCACCATTAATCTATTAAAGATTACACGCTACATGCAAGCACTTTTCATATACAACGGAATACAACAAATCACTTCCACACCTGTGGGCAGTGTTGTATTGCCTGTATTGGCGGGTGTAACCGTGTTGTATATTGCGTATTACTTTTTCAATCGATTAAAATCTCCGAAAATTGAATTGGATACACCTTCACAAGAAGAAGTAATCCCTCAGTTTTTACATGCGTTCTTTTCAGGTGAATGGGATGCGATTGAAACACGTATCGAATTGGAATACTTTAAATCAAAAGTGATCCAAAATGACAGTGCAACTTTACGTGTAGTTATAGAAAAACTTTTCTTCAATCATTCGCCTTATCTTTTGGCCAACAATCAAGAGCAATTGGCTGTGTTGGTTCAAGAATTAGAAATCCACGCGTTTATCAACCGTGATATAGTGACGGGAACACCTTCACAACAAGAAAAAGCTATACAATGGGCTTTTCTTTCTGAAAACCGTTCGGCAATTCCTTTTCTTGAAAAGGTGGCCCAACAACCTACCGTTTTGCGCTGTAAAGCGATTGCAGCTTGTATCCAATTAAATGGTTACCAACCTACAGTTTTGAAAAATTTAGCTTTCCAGTTAAATGATACTGAATTACAGGATTTGGTTGCATTGTATGCGGACAAAGCAGCGTTATTGGAAAACCATTTAAACTCGTGGTTAATTGCATCACAACCGCAATTCGTGAAGTTCTGCTTGCTTTTAGCCAAACAATACCATTTACCGGTAGATTCACGTACGCTTCAATTCTTAGGTTTTCACCAAGATAAAAAGTTAGGCGCCTTAGCCATGGAAATTTTAGATGGCTACTTGCACCAAGATAAAGCGACAGACAACCTTCAAAAATTACGAAAAACGACTATTTTACAACATAAAAACGGCGAAACCACACCCAATACCAATTCAAATTTGGCGATAGGTTAACCGTTACTTTCCTTTTTCCTTACCCAAGGAATAGGAATCACTTCTCAAAAAGTTGCTATCTTTACCCTAGGACAGCAACTTTTTTTTATGAACTTCTTAGCACATATTTATCTTTCCGGCGATCAGGAATTGCTGAAAATTGGCAATTTCATGGCAGATAGTGTGCGTGGTTCCCATTATAAAGCCTATCCTGAAGCCATTCAAAAAGGAATTTTACTTCACCGTTTTATTGACAGCTTTACCGATAGCCATCCCATTTACCGACAAAGCAAACACCGCTTACACGAAAAATACGGCCATTATTCAGGGGTGATTATGGATATCTTTTACGATCATTTTTTAGCCAAAAATTGGTCCAACTACCATCCTACTCCTCTAGAAGACTATGCCGAAGCCTTTTATACCCTACTCAAAGAAAAGCACAGTTGGCTCACCGAACGTGCCCAACACATGGTTCCCTATATGATTGCACGCAATTGGTTGGTCAGTTACGCTAGCCTCGAGGGATTGGAAACCATCTTATTTCAAATGGACCGTCGTACCCAACAACGGGTGAGTATGCACGAGTCTATTGTCGAACTCAAAGCATTTTATACCGAATTTGAAGAGGAATTCGTTCAGTTTTTCTCGGAATTAGAACAAGGATGTAATCAAAAATTAATCGAACTCAACGCAGCACCCGAATGACTCTAGTTGACCAACTCTACCAAACTTTTACCGAACACCGCAAGCCCGAACAAGTGGAAGCCATGGAAAATTACATGAAAAATAATTTCCGCTTTTTAGGATTAAAAACAGATTCTCGTCGAAGCTTATTCACCACCTGGTTCAAACAGCATGAGTCTGCCATTCGTGCAGATTTTAGAGCGATAGCTAAAATGCTTTTCAACCAACCCTATCGGGAGTTGCAGTATTGCGGCATGGAAGTCTTGTTGGGCTGTTTTAAAAAAAATTACCAAAAAGAAGATATCGAACTTATCGAATATTTCTTGGTAACGAATGCTTGGTGGGATTCCGTTGACCCCGTAGCGAAGTACCTCTTGGGGGGCTACTTACTTGCTTTTCCAGAAGAAAAATCAGCAGTTATTGAACGTTTTTCTGCGGCAGATCATCTTTGGCTTAACCGCAGTGCTATCATCTTTCAATTGAGCTACAAAGCAAAAACCGATTTTGATGTACTCAAAGCCGAATGTTATAAACACAAAGATTCCAAAGAATTTTTTATTCAAAAAGCCATCGGTTGGGCATTACGCGACTACAGTCGATTCAATCCTGAAGGCGTTCGTACATTTGTGGAAAACACCGATTTAAAACCCTTAAGCAAACGCGAGGCTTTACGCAATTTACCGTAGTTCCATATCACCCAAACGGTATTGGTACGTATACTGTTGGTGCGCCCCAAATTGTTGGGGTTGTAATTGAAAATAGATGGTTTGTGCAAGGGCGAACTTTCGCGAACTTTCGTTTTGAAAACACTGGATGGTAAAACCGTTTTTCCAACTATTTAGGGTAACCGCATTGTATTTTACGGTTTCCGAAAGTGTGATTTGTAAGGGTGCAGTTAGTGCTAATTTTTGAAGCAATTGGTCAATAGGAATCAGTGTGGGCGTAGGTGCTGTCACATCAACGACCAACGTTTTTTCATGTACAAACAAAGCCAAACATGCGGTTTCCAATTCTGTACGTAAGGAAGGTTCTAAGGAGCCTTGCGTCAACTGCTGCAGATAAAAAAACAATTCTTGCATTTTTATAGTCGAATTCTCTTGATAGGCTTGCAAAACCGGAGCCGCAAATACCTGCTTGAGGCTTTGCTCCGACCGAGTAGCAACCGATTCTGTAGCGGATTGACTCCATACAGCACCGCAGCTTAAAAACACAACCAAAAGAAATAATCGATTCATTTTATTCTTGTTTTATACGAAGTAACCGTATCGTTCCGTCGGTTTCTTTTTCCAATTCAATAATCTCCCAGCGTTTTAAAACCGGAGTCGGAATCGTGAGTTTGCGCACAAACTCCGATTTGTTGTAATATTCGGTTCCTAATCCCCCTTTCAGCATCACCAAAACTTCCAAATCCTCGGAAAGAATCTTTTGCAATTGCTGTTTGCGTTTTTGCCAATCCTGAATATCCGCTTTCAAAAAGGCTTTCACCATCATGGCATAATCATCGGGTTGCAATTGCACAATGGCAGCCTTGGGACTCGCAGCTATCGGGGGTAATTGCACCACCGTATCCTTGTAAAACGGACTCTTCACCCGAACTTGTATCGGTTGATTTGTGCGTTTGTTTTGTAACTCCTGCGGAGAAATGGGTTGTTTAAAAACCGTATCCGCTATGTCATAAACCTGTACTTCTGAAGAATCCACCGGCTCTTGCGTGTATTGATTCTGTAGGCGCACCGGTGCTTTCTGCTTCTCCGTGAATGCTCGATTAACAACGACAAGCACCACCGCTACGAGTACTACTAAGCCAATCCATATGCGTGGATTTCGCTTAGACTGCACGACCGTTTGGGGTATTTCAGCAGGTTCATTTGACAGCAGCGGGTGTACATAACTGAATTCATCCCAACTCGATACCCCTACAAACCGACACAATACATTGAGCATGTTTTTTCGTGGCAACTTTTCATTAGCTTCGGGTTTCAAATGGGTATAAATCCATTTCTCACTCACTGTTTCTTTGCACTCCGACTCCAACAAAGCAATCAAATTCAAAATGTCTTGTGAAGAGAAGGTTTTCCAACTCCCTTGAAAATACGGATAATGCTCACGATAGCGCTCCAGCACTCGTGTTTTCAATTCCTGAAAAAATTGCATTTCATTCATTCCGTTGATCAAAATTAAGAAGGAGTTGGCTTTTTATCGTAGCAAATCCACTGTAAATCCACTGTAAAAATAACCAAATAACTTTACAGTAAAGAGAAAGTTCATTTACCAAAGGTTGGAAAGCCCTGCTCCTAATTTTGTGTCATCAAATTTTAAAATCAAATCGTATGAACACCAAAGTTTTTTTAACCGCAACCCTTTTTTCAACCGTTTTACTTTCCGCACAACATTCGGGAAACGCGAATTATGAAGCAACCTCAGGCAATGCCAATTACCTTGGAAACACCTACAATGTCAATCGAATCAATACCATTCAAACCACTTCCAGCAGTGAAAACGAAATGGTGATTGTCATTAAAGGAATTTACAATGAAAAAGCCACTACCCAAGTCGCCACCTTTAGTGTATTGCAATTGGGAAAAACGGCGGAGGAAGCGACCAACCTAATGGACGAGCGTATTAATAATGTGATCAAAGAATTGGATGCCTACAGCAAAGACATCGTGGTAATGACCGACATGATTTCCTTTGTTCCAACCTACGAGTATGCCGTGGAAAAGAAAATCTTTAATCCGAAGACGTATAACGAAAAACCCGCGGGCTTCGAATTAAAAAAGAACTTGATTATTCGTTTCCGCACCAGTAGAGATATGGATAAAATCATGTCCATTTGTGGAAAAAATGAAATCTATGATTTGGCAAAGGTGGATTATGTAACGACCAACTTTGATCAGATTCGTTCCCTTATGCAGAAAAAAGCGTTGGAGCATTTTAAAGACATGACTGCCAATTATTCCTCATTGATGAACATGGATTTAACCAAAAAAGAGAAAACGATTCAGGAAGGTTTTAATGTAACCTACCCCATGGAAAGTTACCGAAATTATACCGCGTATTCCCAAGCCTCTGCCAATTTTGACCCCAAGAGTCAGGTGAATGATATCAAGAAAAACACCACCGAATACTACAATCCGGCGTTGATGAAAGACCATAATTTTGTCATCAATGGCGATGTGGCCGAACCTTCGATTCAAGCGTTTTATGACCTTACCATTCGCATCAAATTAAAAGAAGACCAACTGCCGAAAAACACCATCATTCGAAACAACCGCTATTATATTGTGACTCCTGCTGGAGATATTAAACTATTGAATTTATAAGTTGGCCGATGAAAAATAGTATGCTTTACGTGCTTTTGCTATGCTTCCCTTTAGCTTTTGGACAAGCCTCTGGATCAAGTGATATTAAAGTAACTTTCCAATTTGATTGGAAGTTTCCCATCGATAAAATTAAAATCTATGTGTTTGAAAAAAGTGGGAATTATTTTGAAAAAATAGAATGCACCTCAAATCCACAAACCAATTCCATTACCCTTAGCGGGAGAAACCACTTCATCACAGGTGTTCGTTTCCCAACGCTGGTTTGTAGTTATGAAGGAGTCGTCTACATCAATAACAAGCCGTATGAAAAAAACAAACTGTTCTATATAATCACGGATCGAGAAGAATCCATTGCTTTGGATGAATCGCTATTTTTATCAGAACAGGATGGGGTTGTAGAATTAAAAAGCTTTTTTGATTTCGACCATTACCACACCGAAATCATCCGATATCAGGAGCTAATGCAGCTACCCAACACAAAATTTTTGTTTTCAAATTCCTTACTACGATTGAAATAGTAAAGTAGGAAAAGGTTAAAATTAGGGAGCTTCGGTTCCCTTTCTTTTGGTTCCCAACGAAAAAGAATACCTTTGCCATTCAGCAAGAACTATGAGCAATCGCAAAACAGCCACGGTATTGGTTTGGATTCGTAAAGGACTGCGTCGACTTGAGACGGTTTTCTTTATGGCCAAAGCCGTATTATCTGAACGGAATTTCATCTACCTTTCCAGTGTAGCGGTGGCAGTATCCTGTGCTTTGGCGGTAATTGTGTTGAAGAACTTTGCCCACAATGTATTTTTGTTTGCCAATTACGTCAACCAATACCTCAAACTCCCCTACGCCAACAGTATTTTCCCGATCATCGGAATCTTGTTGACCGTGATTGTGATTCGTAAATTCTTGGACGGGTCGATTGAAAAAGGAAGTTCGCGCATCCTCTATGCTGTAGCCAAGAAAGGCGGTATTCTCCCCAAAAAACAAATGTATGCGCAAATCGTAACAAGTTCCCTCACCGTTGGCCTGGGAGGCTCGGCCGGACTAGAGAGTCCGATCACGATTACCGGAGCCGCTTTTGGTTCCAACTATGCGCAAAAATACCGCTTGTCCCAAAAAGACCGCATCCTCTTGTTGGCTTGTGGTGTTGCGGCCGGAATAGGTGCAGCCTTCAACGCGCCGATTGCTGGGGTCTTGTTTGCCATCGAAGTGGTGTTGACCGACGTGAGTATCTCAGCTTTTATCCCGATTATGATTTCAGCGGCTACTGGGGCTTTGGTGTCCAATATCTTATTAAGTCAGGACATTTTGCTGAGTTTTAAAGACATCAAACCTTTTGATTACCATAACATTCCCTATTATATTCTGCTCGGATTAGCGGCCGGATTTGTATCGGTGTATCACGCACGGAATTTTAGACGGGTCGAACATTTTTTCAACCGCTATAACCTCAATTCGTACCGACGAGCCTTGGTGGGCGCTTTTCTTTTAGCCGTATTAATTTTCTTTTTCCCAACGTTGTTTGGGGAAGGTTATGAAAGCATCAAATCGTTATCGTCTGCCCATCCTGAAGTTTTGCTGGACAACACTTTATTGGAACAATTCAAATCCAGCGAGTGGATTGTACTCGGGTTCGTCGGACTCATCGTCTTTTTAAAGTCAACTGCAACGGGACTTACACTGGGTTCTGGAGGGAACGGTGGTAACTTTGCGCCTTCGCTATTTGTGGGATCTTACCTCGGCTTTGTGGTAGCCAAAACGATGGATCTTACAGGCATCAACCACCATTTACCGATTGCCAACTTTACCATGGTGGGAATGGCAGGAATCTTGAGCGGACTCTTTCATGCGCCCTTAACAGCCATCTTTTTGATTGGCGAAATTACAGGCGGTTATGATTTAATGGTTCCCTTGATGATGGTGTCATCGATCAGTTTTGCTGTATCCCGAAAATTTGAAAAGCATTCGATGGACGTCAAAGCTTTAGCCGACAAAGGCGAAGTATTTACGGGCGATAAAGACAAAAACGTACTGTTAAGTATCGACTTTTTATCCCATGTACAAACCGATACCAAAACCTTTCAATTAACCGATACCGTGGAGTCCGTTATCGAAGCCTTGCAAACCTCCTCACAACCCCTATTCGCTGTATTGGACGACAAGAAGCGCGTCATCGGTGTACTTGATCTCAACCATTTAAAAACGGTGGTATTCAATCCCTACCGCGTGAAGTTTGGCAGTATTGAAGAATGGATGCAACCCCTAGAACATGTGGTCAATCATGATGACGGCATGGAATTAATTATGGAAAAAATGGATACCAGCCATCAAAATACGCTATTGGTGTTGCAATCCGGGAAATACTTAGGCATCGTTCATAAATGTGACTTATTAGAAACCTACCGTCAGACGTTGAAGGGAATGGTAATTGAATAGTTATGAGTTATGAGTTATGAGTTATGAGTTATGAGTTATGAGTTATTGGTTGTAAATAACGGGTAATTAGAATTCGAAACGTTCGCTTTCACTCAATTCCACTTTTTACACTATTTAAACCGCTACACCAAATACACTCCTACACTTTTCCTCTTTTCCAAAAAAACCGTATATTCACAAAAATTATTCGCCTATGTTACGCCTTATTTATACACTAACTTTAGTGTTACTGACTACCATTGCCGCTTTAGCGCAAGAAGAAACCACCAAAGAAGTCAAGCTTTCCGATCTAAAAATAGATTTTAAAAAAAGTACCGCTGACGGAATATGTAAATGCATTGATAGTATTGATTCGGGAAGTAAATCCAGAGACAGCATCAACAGCGAAATCAAAGCCTGTATAGATGATAAAGTAATGGCCTATCAAATGATCGTTCGATTATCAGCAGCCCAAAAAGAAGCGGAAGCGTCGGGTGAAAAATCAACCAATGTTGAAATCAACACCAACAAAGAATCCCAAACGTACAAGAAGTATTTTTACGAATTACAGGAGTATTTAATGGACAATTGTCCGGCATTAAAAACAAAATTGGCTACAAATGACCGCACAAGTGATTATTCCTTATCCAAAAATGAGGAAGCCATGAAGTTCTACCGAAAAGGATTAGAGGAAACCCAAAAAGGAGATTTTGAAGCCGCTATTTTAAATTATAAAAAAGCTGTTGTTTACGATTCTAATTTTGCATTTGCCTACGACAATATGGGGATTTGCTACCGTCGTTTAAACCAATATGACGCAGCGATTGAAGCGTATGAAAAATCATTGAAGGTAGACCCCAACGGTACGATGCCTCTTCAAAACATTGCTATCGCTTATGGATATAAAGGAGAATTCAAAAAAGCCATTAAAGCCTATGAACGTTTGGCGAAAATCACCCCCAACAACCCTGAAGTATTCTATGGCATCGGATTAATTTACCACAGTAATTTAAACGATCAAGAAAAAGCACTAGACAATATGTGTCAGGCCCTTATTCTTTATTCCGAACAAAACTCGGCTTACCGCACTGATGCCGAACGAGTCATCAGTATGATTTATAAAGCCATGAAAGATGCCAATCAACTGGAACAGTTCAATGCAATACTGAAAAGACACAAAATTGGGGTGAATGAGTAGGAGAATAAATTTTGAATTATAAATTATAAATTTTGAATTATAGGTTCCGACACAATGGGTTGATTTGTGTTGTTTTTCAACAATCTAACTAAACCATTCTGAACTACAATTTATATTACTCATAAAGCATAAATCATTACTTCTTTACAGCATTTAATGTTACTTGAAACATTCTGAATCGACACAGTAATGTGCTTCGGAAGGTTTAGTTTCCGTTAAAAGATAAATTTATTAAAACCGTTATTTCAACCTAATTCACTATGTTGAGAAACGCTTTTGGTTGCCATTATTTTTTAGCATTATTATAATTCTCAATTTTCGAGTAAATCATTTTAGTTTTACTTTTTGGGTATTGGTTTAAAGCAAATTTATATTCCCAATTGTTATTGTAGCTAATATATTTCTCAAACATTTCTAAAAAAGCATCATCATTAAATTGTGCAATACCGATAAAAGCATCTTTACCAAAACTTTTAATTAAATCAATATCTTTTTTATTTTTAAATATACTCAATGCTCGTAATAATTTTGTGGATTTATTTTTCAATATATTCGCTCGAATGATTTTATAATAGGCATCCGATTTTGGTAACCACAGATACATTTCATCTACTACATTAGCATTTAAGTTTTCTTGATTAAATACTATTTTAAAAAATTTATCCTTATAATTTTCTTTCTGTATTTTCCCTTTTTGCTTTTCTGAAAAAAGTAAAGAATTAAAAATATACGTTGGTAATAAGGTGCTTCCACTCAAACATTCTGATTTGTAAATAATTCGATCCTTGGAGTCGATATATTTTTCAAATAATTCAAATGCATATTCATTGTCTTTATGGATTAATACATCAATAGCAATAGCCTTTACATAAGGGTTTTTATTATTTTCAATAATTAATTTAAGCTCATTAACTGTTGCTTCATTTTCCAATGCTTGAGCAATTACCTTTGGCAAGGTATCTAGGGTATGAAAAGCAGTATAGTTTTTTAATGGCGCTATAATTTTAATCGTCTTTTGGGAAACTTCATTTTTACAACTGATTACCCCAATAAACATGATAATTATTAAAAATGATTTTATAAAATTCCGCATTAAGTCATTTTTTGAAATTTTAATACAATGGCTTACATCTCAACACCAGCGAACCATAACAGACGAAGAGAAACAGATAAATATCTACTTATAAAACGGCTTTCATGCCAATAATTCGGCAAATAAACAAATCCCTCCCAAAATTACTAACGGCTTTCAGCAGTAGTTGTTATTGTTCTACGCAAAATGATCGAATTACCATTTTTGTCTATCATTATTAGTT
>JBDKGM010000080.1:0-29774 GCA_039798185.1 Bacteroidota bacterium | reverse complement strand
AAGTGCTAATGGCGCAGGTGCAGTACCTGGGGGATTAGCTGGAGCGTATTGGGGAACTACGAATCCAGGTTCGTTTACTTCTTCAAGTCCTGATGGATGTTTAACCTTCCGTTTCAGAAGTAATGGAACAACAACAGCTGCAGGATGGGTAGCCAATGTAACGTGTGCCACTCCTCCTCCTTGTCCAGCGCCGTTCTCGTTGACTCCAACCGTAGTTTTAGGAACATCAGCAACTTTTAACTGGACTGCAGGTGGAACAGAAACGCAGTGGGAAATCATTGCACAACCTTGTGGAAATGCAGCTCCAACGGCTACAACAGTAGGAACGATAGTAAATACGAATACTTACACGATTCAAAACTTAAACGGTTTAACGTGTTATGATGTATATGTACGTGCTATTTGTACTTCACCAGATGTAAGTACATGGACAGGACCTGTATCCATAACGACTCAGGTGGCACCTCCAGCTTGTGGTGGAATTTATGTAGATGAGGGAGGTTTAACTGCCAACTACAATAACAACACTAATCAAACTGTTACTATTTGTCCAGATACACCAACAAATGTTGTTACTGTAACATTTACAAGTTTTGCAACTGAAGCCAACTGGGACGGTATGTATGTATTTGATGGAAATTCAACTACAGCTCCTCAAATTCCTAGTACAAACGGTCCAGGTAATGTACCTGGTGGTTTAGCAGGATCCTATTGGGGAACTTTGACTGGAGCCGCTTTACCTTCATTTACTTCTTCAACTCCAGGTGGATGTTTAACATTCCAATTTATCAGTGACGGAATTATCAATGCCGCTGGTTGGACTGCAAATGTAGTTTGTCAAGCACCACCAGCATGTCCAAGTGCTGCTGGATTAACGGTAACAGGTGTAACTCACAATACAGCTGTATTTTCATGGACTTCAGCTTCTACCACTCCAACTTCTTGGAATGTTATTGCTTTGACATGTGGTTCACCTGCACCAACAGCTACCACAACAGGTTTCTTTACATCTAATACGACATCGTATACATTCACTACTTTGTCTCCAGACACTTGTTATGATTTCTATGTTCAATCTGTTTGTCCTGATGGATCAACAGGATGGTGGATAGGACCTCGTAGTGCTACAACACAAATTGCTCCTCCAGCTTGTGGTGGAATTTTTACTGACCCTGCTGGTGCTTCAGCAAACTATGCGAATAGTACTAACTACACTGTCACTATTTGTCCTAATTTACCTACCGATGTTGTAACAGTAACATTTACGGAGTTTAGCACTGAAGCCAACTGGGATGGTTTGTATGTGTATGACGGAAGTACGACAACTTCACCACAGTTAGCAAGTGGAAATGGGGCTGGTTTTGGTCAATTAACACAACCTGGGTCTTTTTGGGGTAATTTAACAGGTGCTAATTTACCTGGCCCTTTCACAGCTTCTTCTGTAGGAGGATGTTTAACATTCCAATTCATTAGTGATGGAATTATTAATTCAACTGGTTGGATAGCGAATGTAACCTGTGATCCCGCACCTCCATGTCCAAAACCTGTTGCATTAAATGTACAACAGGTAACTCAAAGTACGGCTCAATTGTATTGGACAGAACAAGGTAGTGCAACACAATGGGAAATTTTTATTGTACCACTAGGTGGTTTACCTCCAACGCCTGCATCAATAGGTATTATTACATCTCAAATGCCTTATCAACTTACAAATTTACCAGCAGGAACAGCTTATACTTTTTATGTTCGCGCAATTTGTAATGCTTTGGGTGAGACAAGTTCTTGGTCACAACCTTTAACTTTTGGTACTTTACCTGTTAATGATGAATGTAGTAATGCTTCGTTTGCAATTGTAAATCAAAACCTTAACTGTGTTCAAACAACACCAGGTACTTTAATCGGTGCTACTGCTTCTAACCCAGTTGTCAACTGTCCTCCAGGTGTTGCTAATGATGATGTATGGTATACATTTACAGCTACTGCACCAACGCATATTGTTTCATTCAATAACGTTACACCAGCCAATACAGATTTAGATTATGCGATTTTCACTGGTAATAACTGTGGTAGTTTAACGCAATTAAACTGCAATAGTGCAGATGATTTAATTCCTGGCACAACCTATTATATCCGTATCTATTCTGCTTCGGCAAATACGCAATATGTAAATTTCAATTTGTGTATTGGAACTTTACCTTGTACGGAAGCACCTGCTTTCTGTACAGGTCAAACAGTTACGTATGCCAACTCGACGAATGTACCAAGTTTGGGTCAGATCGGATGTTTATTTACCTCACCAAACCCTGCTTTCTTCTTCTTACAAGTTAATCAAGCGGGAGCTTTAAGTTATTTAATTTCTCAAGTTGACAATAATGGAACTCCTCGAGATGTGGACTACGTAGCTTGGGGTCCATTTACAGATTTAAATACTGCTTGTATTGGTGTACCAGCCAATCCAATGGCAGGTCAACTACCTGCACTAACTCCTGCACAAGGATGTAATGGAACGCTTCATGCGTGTAGTTATTCTGCTGCTCCACAAGAAATCATGTGTATTCCAAATGCACAATTGTGTGAAGTATATGTAATTATGATTACTAACTTCTCGAATCAAGCGGGTACGGTAACTTTTACACAAACAAATACAACTGGAGGAACAACAGCATGTTTCCCAATTAATATCTTTAACTACGATTCAACGTATTATTGTCAAGACGGAACGGATCCAACTCCAGTATTAGCTCCAGGAGCAACAGCAGGTACGTATACTGCAACTCCTGCAGGTTTAGTTATTGATTCTGTAACAGGTACAATTGACTTATCTGCAAGTGCACCTGGTGCCTATGTAATCACTGCAACTACAGCTACGACGATTGGAGGAACATGTAATACGATTCCTTTTATTACAACAACACGTACCGTAATTATAACGGCTCCGGCAAATGCAACAATTGCTTATGCACAACCATCTTATTGTAAAAATGATTTCACTAATCAATTAGTCACAATAACAGGTTCTACTGGAGGTACATTTTCTGCTTCTCCAGCAGGATTGAACCTTAATTCAATTACAGGAAGTTTCATACCTGGAGCTAGTTTACCTGGATCGTACACTATTACTTATTCTATTCCAGCTATTGGAAGTTGTGCTGCTTTTCAAACGACAACTCAAGTTGTTATTGATCCGGCAACTATACCAACCTTCACACAAGTAGCACCTATTTGTCCAGGTGATACGTTGGCTGATCTACCAACAACTTCCAATAATGGAATTATTGGTACTTGGTCACCTGCATTAAATAATACAGCGACAACAACGTATACTTTCACTCCTGCTTCAGGAATTTGTGCAACTACAGCTACCATGACAATTGGAGTAGGATCAACTACACCTACATTTACTCAAGTACAACCAATTTGTGCTGGAGCACCGTTAGCCGATTTACCTACTACATCTAATAATGGTGTTCAAGGTTCTTGGTCGCCTGCTATGAATAATACTGCAACAACGACTTATACCTTTACTCCTGATGCAGGTATTTGCGCCGGTCAAGTTACAATGACCGTTGTAATTAATCCTCCTACAATAGTACCTACTTTTTCACCAGTAGCACCTATTTGTATTGGTGATTCATTAACTGCTTTACCATCTACATCAATTAATGGAATTACAGGAACTTGGTCACCTGCATTAGATAATACTTCTACTACTACTTATACATTTACACCTGATAACGGACAATGTGCAGTAGCTACTACAATAACTATTATTGTTAATCCTCCTTTGGTGGTAACAGTGAATAATCCTACTATTTGTGCTGGATCTTCTGCAACTGTTACTGCAACTCCTGCCATTCCAGGAAATTACACCTACACATGGACAGTACCTGCAGGTTTTACTGACCCAGGAAATGTTTCAACATTTACTACTTCTGTAGCAGGAACATATACTGTTGTAATTAATCAGGTAACTAATTTTTGTAATACAGATTTTGAAAGTCCAGTTGCAACGGGAGCTTTTCCAAATTTAGTTAATGAAAATTTAGTTCCATGTTGGGATACAACCTCAGCTGATGGGATCATTGAAATTTGGCCTCCTGGATTTGAAGGTGTAAATGCTTATTCTGGAAATCAATTGATCGAGTTAAATGCTAATACTGTTGGAACTTTATATCAAGATTTTACTGTATTACCTGGTACTGCTTTAACGATATCTTTTGCCCACAGAGGAAGACAAGGAAATGATGTTTTAGGAGTTGAAATAGGACCTGTTGGGGGACCTTATGTAAGTTTAGGTACCTTTACCGATAACACTACTTGGAATTTACATACCTTAAACTATGTTGTTCCTTCAACGGGAGGATCTAATTATTCCCTTCGATTTGTCTCAATTTCTAGTACAGGTGGAGATCCTAGTATTGGTAATTTATTAGATGCAATATCCATATCTAGTTTAAGTTGCCCTTCTCAACCAACTTCAGGCGTTGTTACCCTAACAAATCAAAACACCCCTACATTTACACAAATAGCACCTATTTGTCAAGATCAAACTGCTCCTGCTTTACCAACTACTTCTAGTGAAGGTATCACAGGAACTTGGTCGCCAAATGTAATCAGTACCACTACTGTTGGTGTAACACAATATACATTTACACCTGATGCTGGTCAGTGTGCTAACAATGCTACAATGGACATTACCATTTATGCACCGAATATCACACCAACCTTTACAGCCATTGCACCAATTTGTCAAAACGGTACTGCTCCAACATTACCTACGACATCAGACAATGGTATTACAGGAACATGGTCTGGAACCGTTGATACTACTACTGTAGGTACTCAACTAATCAACTTTACGCCGGATGCTGGACAATGTGCAGTTGCTACTTCAATTTCTGTAACAATCAATGCACCGACAACACCTTCATTCAATGCATTAGCAGCAGTATGTCAAGGAAGTGCAACGGTAACTATCCCAACTACATCTACAAATGGTGTAACTGGAACTTGGTCACCTGCTTCATTTAGTACAACTAATTCCGGAACTTTCAGTTCTACGTTTACACCCGATGCTGGTCAATGTGCTGTAGGAACTACAATCAGTATCACTGTTCACCCAACACCAGATGTATTACCAATTTTAGATGTTGAAGCTTGTAACAGCTATACATTACCTGCTTTAACAGTCGGTAACTATTACACTGGTCAAAATGGAACAGGAACACAAATGAATGCTGGTGATGTTATTTCTGCTACTACCACTCTGTATGTTTATGCACAAAGTGGAACTACACCTAACTGTACTGATCAAGAAAGTTTTGATATTACCATCACTCCTTCTCCTGTGTTTACAATTGATGGTGGATGTATAGGTTCCGTTTATGTATTAGAAGTAATGCCTGTTAATTTTACTGCAACCAATGCTACTTACGTTTGGACTAATAGTACAGGTGCTACAGTAGGAACTTCTGCTACCTTAAATGTGGTAGGAGCGGGTATTTACAATGTAACGGTTACTATCCCTAATGGAAGTGGCTTCTGTACCGATACACAAAGTTTCACCGCAAATGACGTGACTTGTTCTATTCCGAAAGGTATTTCTCCTAACGGAGATGGATTGAATGATAACTTTGACTTAACCGGTATGAATGTTCGTCAATTGAGCATTTACAACCGTTATGGTACAAAAGTGTATTCAAAATCATCCTATACCGATCAATGGTATGGACAATCGGATAATGATAATGAACTTCCTGATGGAACGTACTATTACGTTATTGAACGTGATGGTGTAAGTGATAAATCAGGTTGGGTTTATATCAACCGTGAAATAAAATAATCACAATTCATGAATACAAAAAAAGGAGGTTCGAAAGAGCCTCCTTTTTTATGCACTTTATTTGCGTGAGGAACCTGCCTTCCGGCAGGCAGGTAGTAGTGAAAAGCCCAGATACCGAGGTAACGGACTTGCAACGGATAGCCCGACCCCGTAAAACACAAGTAAATTGAGATGTAATGTTCACTAACGGGGACACGCCCAATACCTAATATAGAGTAATGGCTTCTGTGAGAATTGCCTCAAGTACTTTTTGATTTATTGCCTCTAAATTCATATAGCGCAATGACTTCACCGTGCTCCTATTTTCGCTATTTAAATACTGTAATTGATTGGTGAGCTGAAAACCTTTTGAAAAACCGATATCTAAATAGTTTTTTCTGTGATTAGGTGCTAAGTAGCAAAAAGGCGTATTGTTTAAATAATAAAACGGGATTTTATAACTAAACCGGAGTTCGATCCCTGGGACACATCGTTCGATAGTTGCCATACAATGCATCATCATCGCTTTGTAAGGTTCAGGTTGATTGACTGTATAAACAAGTGCGGGATGCATTATAAAATGCCGTATTTATCAAATAAATACATCAATGATGCCATGGCGGCAGCACCCAATTCAAGTTCTCGCTTATTTACGGCATCAAACGTATCGTTAGCGGCGTGATGGTGATCAAAATACCGCTGGGAATCCGGTTGTAGTCCGGCCTTCACAATTTTAGGAGATTTCAACGGACCGATATCGACACCCGAATGCCCTTTGCGAAACAAATGGATGAGATAGGGTTCGAACAACGGCTTCCATAAACCAACTTGTCCAAAATTGGCATCATCAATTTCAAAGGAAAATCCGCGCGGGGCAAATCCGCCTGAATCACTTTCTAAGGCAAAAATATGGTTCTCCCCTTTTTTCTGTGACTCCGCTTCGTATTGTAGTCCGCCCTTTACCCCATTCTCTTCATTCATAAACAAAACCACACGAATGGTATGTTTGGGTTTGTAACCAATCTTCTTAAAAAGTTCGAGTACTTCCATACTTTGTACACAACCAGCACCATCGTCATGCGAGCCGTCCCCTAAATCCCAAGAATCTAAGTGACCGCCAACAACCATAATCTCGTTGGGAAATTCGCTTCCGGTAATTTCACCAATGACATTATAGGAAAGAACTTCCCCTTTATAAGCACATGTTTGGCGTAAATACAATGTCGCTTTCGGATTTGCTTTCAAAGCCTCACTCAATGCATTGGCATCAAGCGTACTCACAGCTGCCGCTGGAATGCGTTGGTTCTCGGGTGTATCTCCATAATTGGTCATACCCGTATGTGGTAAATCGTCTATGCGAAGATTCATCGAACGAACAATTACACCCACAGCGCCTAATTTACCCGCTTCTCGCGCTCCTGACGAACGTTGATCAACACAACCTCCATAGGCCCGAAACGTTTCAATTTGCTCAGGATCCATTGGGCGATTGAAAAAGATGATTTTACCGCTTACTTTTTCAGCACCTAACGCTTTTAATTCGTCTAAAGATTTGACTTCGATCACTTGGGCTTCGATGCCTTTGACCGGTGTTGCTACCGACATTCCCAAGGCACAAATCGAAAGATCCAATCGTTTTTTACCAAGATTAAGGTAGGCAATTTCTTTTTCGCCTCGCTCCCATTTTGGGACCATGACTTCTTGCAAATAGACTTTATCGAGACCTAATTGCTCCAATTGTGCTTTGGTATACAATACTCCTTTAGCAGCTCCTTCTGAACCCGATAAACGCGCGCCTACTTTATTGGACAAATCATCCAACCATTGGTAACAATGTCCTTGCGTTAACGCTGCTTTATGGATACGATCCAATTGCTCAGCATCGGTTTGTGCAGTTAGGGATTGAATTGCAAGAAGTATTGTAAAAGAGAGTCCGTATTTCATGAGTATGTATTTTTATCAAAAATAATCGAAAAAAAGTTTGCGCGGCAAAAAAGTATTTACTTACTTTGTATCTCAAAGTACTTTTATGGAGGCAAATGATTATTTAAAAGACTTAAAAGACATCAAAGAAATGATGTCCAAATCCTCACAGACACTTTCATTGAGTGGTTTATCGGGAGTATTGGCTGGAATGTATGCGTTGGCAGGTGCATGGTATGCGGATTATTTACTCACCACATTTGAGGTAAGCGATTATACAGTTTACCGAACGCAGACACCGTTCCCTATTGATGATTTGACACTACAATTGGTAGGATTGGCCGCTGTAATTGTTTTTGCATCCCTACTAACAGGAATTGTTTTGAGTGCGCGTAAAGCAAAGAACATGGGTGAACCCTTATGGAATGCGTCCGCTCGCCGATTGATCGTTAATTTCAGTATACCATTGGTGACAGGCGGAATTTTGGTGTTGATTCTTCTAAGCAAAAGTTACTATGAATTGATCGCACCCATGATGTTGCTTTTTTATGGAATGGGCTGTGTAAATGCATCCAAGTATACCTTTCGAGATGTTCGCTATTTAGGAATCACACAAGTGATTTTGGGTTTGATGGCGGCTTATTTCAAAGATTCGGATTTACTATTTTGGGCTTTAGGTTTTGGGGTTTGTCACATTATCTATGGTGCCATGATGTATGTTAAATACGACCGAAATTAATTGTAATTTTACCCCTACTCGTGAAATCACTTTTAGAAAATATCAACAAAGCCTTTGACCATCGCATCCGACTGGGTATCATGTCCGTGCTGATGGTCAATGATAGCGTGGACTTTAATACGCTTAAAGAGTTATTGGGTGTGACAGACGGCAATTTAGCCTCACACATCAAAGCGTTAGAAGCCGAGGCCTATGTTCAAGTTGAAAAACAATTTATCGGAAAAAAACCAAACACGCGTTATTTGGCGACTATGGCCGGAAAAACAGCCTTCAAAAACCATATTGACGCTCTTGAAAAATTGATCCAAAAAAGTTAACCCTATTTTTTTATCCTTACACTTTGTAATTCAAAGTACTTTTAATTATGAGAGAGCTATTTATAGAATGGATGTACCGCACGGTGAAAGTACCGTATCAATGGGTATTTAAGAAAAAAGAAGCGTGGCCAGTTACCCTACACGATTTTTTACGAATGCCTGAAGAAAGCCTAGGTTTTCACTTGG
This sequence comes from Bacteroidota bacterium, assembly GCA_039798185.1. Classification (GTDB taxonomy): domain Bacteria; phylum Bacteroidota; class Bacteroidia; order Flavobacteriales; family Flavobacteriaceae; genus Flavobacterium. The sequence continues at coordinate 20,788 of JBDKGM010000080.1, read as the reverse complement.
GTTGTTTTTTATGCCAACACAATTTTGAAATTCAGGCAACATTGGAAGAACACGATATTTTTCATGTTCTAACTCATACTGGAATCACCGTCTACGACGAAGTATCCATGCAATTTTATTTATTAGGGAATGGAAAACGGAGTCCGTTTCTCTTTTTGGTTATTGGTACCGGTTTGGTCTTTTATCCTTTTAAATTAAAAAGCTTTTACAAAACTTATGCGAAAGGCAAACGAGCACACCGTTTTTATGATCTGGATTTTCTAAAACTCCTTCCCCAACCTATTGGTCACTTACAACAAACATTAAATATTAAACCATGAAACGATTATCGCTTTACCAACGTATCGCTTTGGTCACCTTTTCAGGCGGAACCCTTCTCCTCTATAGCGCACTCATCACTAAAGAAGAACTCTTTATTCCGATTTGTATTCTTTACACATTGATTTGTGGATTAGTCCATGGCATTTGTTTACTCCTCTTGTTTTTCTCCTTCCTAAGGCATCCGATGCAACGCAAATCAATCGTTCGTGAAGGACTTATTCTATGGGTGAATTTCCCTATCGCAATTCTTTATTTATTCATTTATCTCTATTCTCAAAATATCCGATTATGACACGTCAACACTACCAAAGTGCTACCGGAATCCAATCCACGCGCATTGCCCTCGGTTCGTTTCTGATGGGAACCATACTCTTGCTGCTACAAATCAATTTTCCTACAATAAACCTTTTGTACGTCGGATTGCTGTTTGTACTTACTGCAACGTTTGTCAATTTAATTGTACTCTGCAATTTAATCTACAAAATATGCGTGTATCACAACCACCGTGAATATTATCTCATCAAACTTTTACTGGTGATGGCCAATATACCCATCACTTTCGTGTACCTCAAGATTCTTTTTAATTAATTATAACACTTACAATTATGGAACATCAAGATCAAGAAATGCAAATTTTTATGCAGTCCAACACCGCCAAAATTATGATGGTAGGCTTCCTCACCCTACTCTTATTAATTCCGCTCGTTTTTGTCCAAAATTTAATCACGGAACGCAGCCAGCGCCAAAAAGAAGTCGTCGACGAAACTACCTCCAAATGGGGTGGCGAAGTTTTCTGTTATGGCCCTGTTTTGAAAGTCCCGTATTATGACAATGCCACCAAATCTCTGGAAACGGCCTACTTTTTTCCCGACCAATTGAACACCACAACCGATGTGAAAATGGCGCGTGAGCTCAAACGCAGTATCTACAAAGCCAATGTATTTACTGCAGGGATAACATTTGAAGGTCAATTTTCAAATCCGGATTTTAACGGTCTTTCCATTCCTGCCGAAAACATCCATTGGAACGAAACCCAAATCGTTTTGCGCACAACCAATTTGGGAAGTATCAATAGTGAAGTTAAAATCAATATAAACGGTCAAAACCTTACTTTCGAACCTGTTTCCAGTGAAAAGCCAAGTGATTCCATAGCAACGCTTGAAAGTGCCCGTTTTCCCATCACTGCGCTTGGCGGACAAAAATTCAAAATGAAGTTAAGCTACAACGGTAGCCATGCCATTAGTTTTGTCCCCGTTGGAAAAACCACCCAAGCAACAATGACAGGCGATTGGAATTCACCTAGTTTCTCAGGGAATTTCCTTCCCGGCACCCAACAAATTACGCCAAACGGGTTTGATGCACAATGGAACATCTTGCATTTTAACCGCCCGTTTAACCAACAGCAATTTGGTCAACTACCGGATCTAAGCAAATACGCCTACAAAGTCGATTTAATCACTCCGGTTGATGAATACCAACAGAATGAGCGGGCGTCAAAATATGGTTTTTTGGTAATCGGACTCACATTCTTGGTGTTCTTTTTGATCCAAAGTATCAGCAAAATCAATATCCACATTTTTCAATATACGATGATCGGAATTGCCTTAGTGCTGTTTTACACCTTACTCATTTCGATCACCGAACACAGTAGTTTCGCAGTTGCCTATGGAATTGCGGGAACGGCTATCGTCGCCATGATAACCACGTATTCCATTTCCATCCTCAAAAACCGAAAATTCCCGATGCTCATCGGTGGTGCATTATCACTTATTTACGCGTTCCTCTTTGTAATCATTCAGCTTGAAGATTATGCATTGCTGGTGGGCAGTATCGGGTTATTTGTGATCTTAGCGGCCGTCATGTATTTTTCTAGAAAGATTGATTGGAGCAGATAGTTTAGGGTTCTAAGACGTGCCTTCCTGCTGTCCGCGCTACACGCCTCCCTGCGTCCGGCGGGGTAGCTAGCTCCCATCAGGGCTAATTATCACGTGCCAATCCATAAAAAAACTCCGAAGTGTAAATGCTTCGGAGTTTTAATGTATTGTAAAAAGACTTTATTAATGACCGCCACTTACTTTTTGGTCAAAATTAATTCCTTGAGATTTCAAAATACCGCTTACTTTCCAAGCATAGAAAGCTAAATAGGCAAAACAAGCTACACCTACGATATAACTCGCATGGATTGAGGTTACATCGGCTAAATAACCTTGTAATAAACTCACTAATCCACCACCCATAATCATCATGATTAGATAACTACTACCTTGTGATGTATGCTTACCTAAACCACTAATCGCTAAGGTGAAAATACAAGGCCATAAGGTACTACAGAATAATCCAACGGATGTAAAGGCATATACTGAAACCATTCCTTTAGTAGCCATTCCAAGAGCTAAAGCGGCAATTCCTAAAAAGGAAAAAATCAATAACATTCGTGCCGGATTCCCTTTACTCGCGATATCCGCTAAGATGAGAACAAAAATCACTGCTGCATAAACATAGAACGGTGTTAAATCGTGATTCATAAATTTATTTACACCCAAGAAAACTCCAAAGGCCAAATACGGTGCAATAAAGCGTAATATTTGACGCAATGTCATGTCTTCTGTAAAAGCTTCAACGGCTCCGGTCCAACGACCAATCATTAAACTCGCCCAATACAAGGAAATAAATGGAGCTATATCTTTGGTAGCAAATCCCAAATCTTTTTCCATGTAGGCTGGTAAATTACTTGCGGTGGAAACTTCGACACCCACGTACACAAAAATTCCAATCATACCCAACACCAATTGTGGATAGTTCAAAGCTGATTTACGTACAACCGTTCCAGCTGTAACTTCATCTTCCACAACAGCAGCGGGCTTGTCTGGTAGTGATGACATTTTTAATAATACAGCTACTGCTAAAAAGGCAACACCAAGAACCAAATAGGGAATTTTTACACTCTCAATACTCATTGCTGTATTTCCTGAAGAAGCTGCCCCAAAAATGGCAAAACTCACAATTAACGGTCCGATAGTCGTACCTAAATTATTAATCCCTCCCGCCATGGTTAAACGTTGTGATCCCGTATTCACAGGCCCTAATGCAATTGCCAATGGATTCGCAACCGTTTGCTGTAAGGAAAAACCAAGTGCTACAATAAATAAGGCAGATAACATTAAGGGGAATGATCCTCCTCCATTAGCCGCTGGATAAAACAATAAGGTCCCAACCGCAGAAATTCCAAGTCCGAGTGCCAACGAATTTTTATATCCAATACGGTTAATTATATCGCCTCCTGTGACTTTCGATAAAATAATATACAAAATAGAGCCTACAGTATAGGCAATGTAAAAAGCTACTGAAACGAGCTGACTTTGCCATTGTTCCAACGTAAATGCTTTTTTGAAAACAGGAATTAAAATGTCGTTACTCGCTGCGACAAATCCCCAAAAGAAGAACACACTCGCCAACGGGATAAATTGGCCCCAATTGGTTTTCGTTTGCGTTGTACTCATAAGTTTGATTGGTTTAAGGTTAATTGTTTTAAAGATACTGTTTCTAATCTTTTCATGGAATAAACCCCATTAAATTATTAAGAATATCGTTTTAATAACGCTGTATTGACTACAAATCGACTCGAGAAAGTGACCTGAAGTTACCAAAAGCAGCTACGTTTAAACTAGCCCTGATAGCAACGGAAAGCCCGCGTGCGGTGACGGCCTTATTTTGACCCAACGGCCGTAGCGACTTTAGGAGCTCACGGGCGGTGGTTGTCAAAGGGCCGGAACGAGCGCGGCTTGCAGTGGATAGCAGGAAATAGCTCATTATTTTTTAATATTTTTATTTTATGGGTTCGAAACTTATCGCAGTTCCCCCACCTTTTGCCAAATTCAAGGGTAACTTGGTTTTGGACGTTACCGTGATGGTTTTGATTTCGTAGGCTTTGGGATTGTCTTTCCAATCAGCGCCTTTACCGTCTTGGTAGATGATGGCTTTGTATTTTTGGCCGGGCGTTAAGAAGTCCAATTTGATTTCGCTTTTACGTGCGTTCTCATCAGTGATGGCACCTAAGAACCAGCGCTCCCCATTTTTCTCTTTGCGGGCTACAGTTAAATAATCGCCCGGTTCTGCCTCCAAATATTTGGAATCTTGCCAATCTACCGCTACATCTTTGATGAACTGGAACGCGTCAAGATAGCGTTCGTAGTTTTCGGGCAAGTCGGCAGCCATTTGCAACGGCGAATATAAGGTTACGTACAATGCCAATTGCTTGGTCAAGGTCGTATGAACTTGTTCGGTTTTGCTTTTGTCATAGAAACTCATTTTTGTTTCAAAAATACCCGGCGTATAGTCCATTGGACCACCCATCAAACGGGTGAAGGGCAAAATGGTTTCGTGTGCGGGAGGATTTCCATTGCTCCAACCGTTGAACTCGTTACCGCGCGCAGCTTCGGCAGCGATATAGTTGGGATAGGTACGACTGTAACCCGTTGGGCGCGAACTTTCGTGTGAGTTGACCATCAAATTAAAGTCGGCTGCACGGCGTGCTACAAAATTGAAGTGGTTCACCATCGTTTGTCCGTCGTGGAATTCACCGCGAGGAATAATGCGACCCACATAACCTGATTTTACGGCAGGATAACCGTATTCTTTCATTAGATTAAAGGCTCGATCGAGGTGGCGTTCGTAATTAGCGACCGACCCTGAGGTTTCATGGTGCATGATCATTTTCACCCCTTTGGATTTGGCATAATCGTTAACCGCTTTTAAGTCGAAATCGGGATAAGGCGTTACGAAATCAAAGACATATTCTTTCCAGTTCCCGAACCAGTCTTCCCAACCTACGTTCCAACCTTCTACCAAGACACCGTCAAAGCCGTGTTTGGCTGCAAAGTCGATATATCGTTTTACGTTTTCGGTGGTCGCACCATGTTTTCCTGAAGGTTTAAGCGAACCGTCGGCGGCGTTTTGTGCATTTTGCGAACCGGCAAAATCCCAAGTTGATTTCCCAACATGCATTTCCCACCAAACGCCTACATATTTCATCGGTTTGATATAGGAAACGTCTTTGATTTTACAGGGTTCGTTTAAGTTGAAAATCATTTTTGAAGCGACAATTTTGCGGGCGTCGTCACTTACAAAAATCGTACGCCAAGGCGAAACAGCAGGCGTTTGAAGGTAGGCTTTGTCACCGATTGCATTCGGCACTAAATGCGAAGTTAATTGGTATTTTGAAGGCACTGAATTCAAGTGCATTACCGGATAATTTACAACAGCCGCTTCAAAAATATTGAGGTATAAGCCATTGGCTGTTTTCATCATCAATGGAGATTGAATACGGTGGTTATCGCGAATCGTTTTGAGTCCGATCCCGTTATTCATATCCAGTTTGGACACGTCGATGTCTGAAAATTGGGTTTCATTGTACACATATTCTTGGCTATCATAATCCCCGGGAATCCAAAAAGTTTTGTGATTACCTGCCAAATTGAATTGGGTATTTTCTTCTTTGATAATAAAGTAATTCAAGTTGGGTTGTTTCGGAAATTCATAGCGAAAAGCGACACCTTCGTCATACACTTTGAAGATGATATTGAGTAAACGTCCCGTTTCTTTTTGTTGCAAGTTGAAAGTACGCTGGTTGTATTTGTTTTGAATCACCGCGTACTCACCCATAACAGGAGTCCAAGGTTCATCCATGGCTTTTTCGGTGGCATTCAAAAGGGTAAATCCTTTCTCTAGGGCGGGAATATCTTTCAACTCGATGCCCAATGTAGAGGTCAAAATTACGTCTTGATTTTTGTATTTTACAGTATAAGACGGTTGGCCTTGTGCCGTTAATTGGAAATCTACTTGAATTTCTTTGTTGGGCGATGTAGTAATTTGCGCTTGCAAGGTTGTGATGAAAATGAGCAAGGCAGTAGTTATACGATTTTTCATTTGAACTAAATTTTGGCTAAAGATACTATTTACCTATTTAAAATAAAAAATCCCGACATACATCGGGATTTCATTTTTTATAAACCATCAACATAGTCTTGTAAGTAAGCAAAACGCGGTGTGAGTTTCCCGTTTTCAGTCATCTTCGCTCGTTGTAAGATACCGTCTTTATCCCCATTGAAAAACGCAGGAATGACATGCTGCATAAACATTTCTCCAAATCCCTCGCTGGCATCTTTGGGTAATTCGCACGGCAAATTATCGACAGACATTACCATTATCGAAGCGGGATGAGTATACGGAACTTCTTTATGTTCATTGGCCAAATACCCCATAAAAGGTTCTGCAATCGTTGTGGCGCGAACCGTGCAAGCTACAGGTCCGTCCACATCACAAGAGATATCCGCCACTACTTTGATTTTACAATCGGGCGCTTTTAACATGTCTTGCGTTAAAATGTCAGGGGCACCATTTCCGTGAAAATGACCGGCAATAAACATGTCCGTCACTTTTGTGAATCGCTCAAAATCAGAAGTATACTCTCCTGGATTGGCATAAAAATCTTTTTTATCTTTTACTAATCCATCTTTACGCTTGTTATAATCCAATACATCAATTTGCGTATATACGGGTTGTGTGTAGGATTTGGTAAGATAATCTTCGATGGAAACTTCTTTCATTTTCATACCATCCAAGATTTCTTTTGCACCCATACCCACTTTTCCATGGCCTGTTAAAACCACTTTGATATTGGGTAAGGTTTGCCGTTTTAAACGGGCTATCAAATCTTCTTTTGAATGTAACGTTTCCGCTTTGGGCAACGTAAACAGTTCATATTTAATTCCGAACCCTCGAAAACCATTGTAGGCTCCTACCAAACCAGCATAACGACCAAAGCCAATTAAGCGTTTGTTGTTGGCATCCACTATGGTTTCATGATCAAAGAGTTCGATATTGTTCGCCAAAATAGCTTGGAGTAATTTCCGGTTGTACGGTTGTTTTTTTATAGTATGTGAAAAGAAAAAGTACTTTTTATTGGGAATTAAAGCATCCACCGGTATTTCTTTTACACCAAAAAGCACATCACACTCGTCCATTTGAGTTGTAACTTCCAGACCTAATGCGGCATAAGCTTCATCTGGAAACACGCGAATGTCAGAGGATTCCACTTTTACTTTTGCTTCAGGATGTTCGTTTTGTAAACGTACCAATTCTTCAGGGGTAAAAACCACACGACGATCGGGCGGATTTTTTCGTTCTTTAATTACTCCAAAAATCATTTTATATTGATTTTATTTTTTAAAATGCGTCCAAAAGTACGGGGAACGAAAACGATTTCAAAACTTTTAATCGAAATTCAACAATCAGTTGTTTACTCAGGCTCAAGCGCTTGCGTACTGCTGTTAATAATTTTGTTATTTTTTCGTTTTTTAGGGTTAAAAAATAGGGAGCTGACTTTCTATATTTGTTTTTTTACGACGAACCCATGACCCGAAATAATTACTTCTACATCACTCTAATCACCGCTCTCATGTTTGTGGGTTGCCATAAATCTGGTGGACAAAAAAAGGAATACAATGGCCCTGAATACGCCATGCTTCCGCCTCAAGATTCGCTACCTAAATTAGAGGAATCATACAAGAATGCGAAGAAAAATGAAATTGAAAAGTACATTAAGAAATTCTTCAATAACAATTTTGAAAACATATGTTTTTTGGTAGCTAAAAATGGTGAAATCATTTATGAGCGCTACGAAGGCTATGCGGATAAAGAGCATAATCTTCTCAATTCAGAAAACACACCGCTTCACATTGCTTCTGTTTCAAAAGTTCTAACGGCTTCTGCCATATTAAAATTGATTGATGCGAAGAAATTAGAATTGGATCAAAAACTAACCACGCTTTTCCCTGGTTTTCCTTATACTGAGGTAACGGTTCGAACGCTTTTGAATCACCGAAGCGGAATGAAGAAGTACAATTATTTTTGTGATGATGCCAAAATCTGGGGACGTAAAAAAACCTTGACCAATCAGGATTTATTGAATGTAATTATGACTAAAAAAATTCCGTTGGAAACCAAAACGGACACCCACTTTAGTTATAACAACACCAATTATGCGATTTTGGCCCTTGTGATTGAAAAAGTGACTGGGAAAAAATACCGCGATGCCATGAAAGAGATCATTTTTGATCCTCTAGGTATGACCAATACGTATGTTTTTGATGAAGATACACCCAAAGAAAAAGCAACTCCATCATACAAATACAATTATGTGAAATACGGATTTGACTTTTTAGATGCGGTCTATGGAGACAAAAACATTTATTCTACGCCGCGTGATTTGTTAAAGTTTGATTTGGCCCGTAACTCACCCGACTTTCTCAGCAAAGAGTTGCTAGAGCAAGTGTATAAAGGCTATAGCTATGAAGCCCGAGGAGAGAAAAATTATGGTTTAGGCATACGCTTGCGCGAATGGAAAAATGGCAAAAAACTGTATTACCATAACGGTTGGTGGCATGGAAATACGTCTAGTTATATTACCTTACGCCATGAAAACACAGTAATCATTGCGCTTTCCAATAAATATACCAAGAAAACATATCAATTAAAAAATCTTTCCGCCTTGTTTGGAGATTATCCCTTTGCATTGGGCGACACGGTAAGTAATGGCGAATAATTTTTTTAGCATTCTTTATTTATTATCTTTGCCCTCCATTACAAAAAAAAATCCAGGGGACGACTGGTTTTGACAGCGAGTGGAATTAAATAGTAAGCACGTCGAGCATTGTACTTTTTGCTCGCTAATCCAAAGGTACAAACTTATAAACGGCGAAAATAATTACGCTTTAGCTGCTTAATCCGAAGTTTAGTACGATTTGCCTAGTCTTGTCAAGGACGAGAAGCTAGATTCACCTCAAAAGCCTTGGTTTATGGCGGTTGGTACAGGTGAACCGTAAAAGTAAACCTAGGAAAGGTAATGCTTTAAACCCTTTCTGACACTGATCAAGCTAAGCAAAGAGTGGCTGTTCTTGGCCTTGCTTTTTGACGAAAATCCAATCGAGAACTAAGCGTGTAGAAAGCTATTCGATTGCTTGTTTGGACCCGAGTTCGATTCTCGGCGTCTCCACAAAAAAAGCCTGCTAATCCATGCAGGCTTTTTTTAATTGAAATGTTATTGCTTTTCAATCTGATATTTCAGCTCGGGTTCCTGTATTCATTTTTGCAGTTTAGCATTTTATCCCTAAAAAATTGAATTACACAATTCCTACTGCGCAAACACCAAACAAATTACTACAATTTAAAAAAAATACTTTTTTTTGAAAACCGGATTCTAAATGCTTTCGTATATGTGAGAAATACGACAGCCATGACTACATTAAAAAACGACAATCAGTTAGTCCATTTTAGCAAAAAGTTTGGTTTGATTACCCCAAGTCAAGTAATTTTAATGAATGGATCCCGCCAAGAAAAAATTGATTTAGATTCAATTTACACGGTTAATTTGTTTAAAAAACGGATTTTTTCAATTAACATGCTTCTGTTTTTAGCCGGCGGATTATTCCTTGTGGTTGCCTATTTTTCATTTGTGATAAAAGACTTATTACTATTTTGGTCAACCTTAGCCATTGGAAGCAGTATGGTATTGTATTCATTGGTTCAAAAGTTCCACACCTATCGCTTGGTGATTTTGGAAAAAAATAAAATTGTCCATGAAGTACAAGCTACGCAATTTCACCGCAAATGCATTAAGGAATTTTACGCAACTATCCATTACAAAATCGTTAAAGCAAAACGCACTAAAAAAGTTATGGCAGAGTAACCTCTCCTTGCCAATTCATAAAACCACCTTCTAAATTGTAGGTGTTTTCAAACCCCATTTGCTTCATAATCTGGCAGGCTTGGGCACTTCGCCCTCCTGCCTTGCAGTAAACATAATAGTTTTTAGTAGTATCCAATTCTTCCAATCGGTAGATAAAACCTTGTCCTTTGTAAATATCATTTAGAATGGCTCCCGGAATAATCCCTTCTGCACATTCTTCTTCGGTGCGAACATCCAGTATTACAGCATTTTGATCTGATGCCAATTGTGTTGCCCATTCTTCTTGTGATAAGTGTTGCATAGTGCTCATTTATTTCCTTCAAAAATACTACTTTTTAACATCTTGCTCCTAGCCTTCTAAAAAAAGATTAACAAAAAAATAACACACATTTGTATATACAAATAAAATATTGTTATACATTTGTACCTACAAATTTTGTAATTACAACTATGAAGATTGAGGAAATTATTAAATCGAATGTTGCCTTGGACGATGCGAAGCGTGTGATCCTTAATTTGATGTACACACAAAATGTAATTTCAGAAAAATTTTATGAAACCCTCAAGCCTTTTGATTTGTCAGGGGAACAATATAATGTTTTACGCATTTTACGTGGACAAAAAGGGAATGCGGCAAACATGTGTGTCATACAAGAACGCATGATTACCAAAAACAGTAATACCACGCGCTTAATTGACAAGTTATTGGCAAAAGATTTGGTTACCCGAAATGTTTGTCCAGAAAACCGTCGCAAAATGGAGATTTTTATCACCGATAAAGGATTAGCACTTTTGGAAACATTAGACCCAATTGTTACGGCACACGAACAACTATTTGTGCAAAATCTTTCCGTTGAAGAACAAAAACAATTAATTGAATTACTAGAAAAATTTAGAACCATTAATAATTAATTATATCATGAGTCAATTTAATGAAAATGCCAAATGGCGTTATGCGACCAAAAAATATGATGCAACACGTACAATTAGTGCTGCCGATTTAGCAACTCTTAAAGAAGCGATCACCCTTTCTGCTTCTTCATATGGCTTGCAACCTTACAAAGTAATTTTTGTAGAAAACCCTGAATTACGTGCAAAATTACAGCCAGCATCTTGGGGACAATCTCAAATTGTAGACGCTTCACATTTAATCGTTTTTGCAAACGAAATCAATTTAGGTAACGAACAAATTGATGCCTACTTCGAAAACCTTACGCAAACGCGCGGCATCTCATTAGAAAATGTGCAAGGGTATGTGGATTTTATGAAAGGTGCCATCAACAATATCCCAATGGATATTCGCAATGTGTGGACAGCAAAACAAACGTATATCGCACTTGGAAACTTATTAAATGCTGCCGCTGAATTAAAAATTGATGCCACTCCAATGGAAGGGTTTGACCCACAACAATACAACGAAATTTTAGGTTTGACTGATAAAAACTTAAATGCCGCTTTAGTTTGTGCCATCGGTTACCGTCATGCAGAAGACGACACCCAACATTATGCTAAAGTGCGTAAAGCAGAAAAAGACTTATTTGTAACTCTATAACACTAATTCAAAAACAAGAAAAAATGAAAAATTTCAAATCAATTGCCTTGGCATTATTCGTTGCCGCTTCAACCATTGTAACTGCTCAAAACAAAAAAATCGATGTTGCGAAAAGCAAAATTGAATGGGTAGGTAAAAAAGTAACTGGTCAACACAACGGTACCGTAAACTTCAAAGGAGGTACACTTGTATTCAAAGGAAAAAAATTAACAGGAGGTTCATTTGTAGTAGACATGACTACGCTAACTGCAACCGATTTACAAGGGGAATACCAAGGGAAATTAAACGGTCACTTAAAAGCGGATGATTTCTTTGGAACAGACAAATTCCCTACTGCAAAATTGGTTTTCAAAAAAATTGTAGACAAAGGAAATGGAGTTTTTGGTGTGTCTGCAGACCTGACTATCAAAGACGTTACGGCTCCAGTACAGTTCGAAATTACAGTTAAAGACAATACAGCTACTACTTCTTTCAAAGTTGACCGTACTAAATACGGAATCAAATACGGTTCAGGTAGCTTTTTTGATAACTTAGGTGACAAAACAATCAACGACGAATTTGATTTAACAGTATCGTTACAATTCTAATTCAAGGGAATAATTGCTATACAAAGCCTCGGAACTTACCGGGGCTTTTTTTATTTTTCTACCTATCTTTGACCCCATGAAACCTATTTTAGTCCTCGACAATTACGATAGCTTTACCTACAATCTAGTCCATTATATCGAAGCGCTAGGCGCTCCTGTAGTGGTGTATCGAAATGATGAAATCGAACTAGAGGAAGTGGCTGACTTTGATTGTATAGTGCTTTCACCAGGCCCCGGACTTCCGAAAGATGCCGGAATTCTTCTCCCCACCATTCAAACCTATGCCGCTACCAAAAACATCCTTGGTATTTGCCTTGGCATGCAAGCTATAGGAGAAGTGTTTGGAGGCAAATTAACCAATCTTAACACCGTTCATCATGGTGTGGCTTGCCCAATTACAATTACCGAACCAAACGATGTTCTTTATAAAAATCTACCCCAAACCATCGAAGTAGGACGTTACCATTCTTGGATTCTTGATCGCGAAAATTTACCCCAGGAAATCATAACCACAGCACAAACCTCAACCGGAGAAATTATGTCAATCCGCCATCAAGAGTATCCCGTTTATGGCGTGCAATACCATCCCGAAAGCATCCTAACTCCTTCTGGAAAAACAATTCTTGAAAATTGGTTGAACGAATTTTACTTTAAACAATAACTTTATAAAATAGTAGTTAGAATATTGGTTTTTAATTTTTTAAATAACTAATATAGATTTTACTTATACTAGCAACCTCCATTAATTTTATGTTAAAAACAATTTAAACAAACGTTTAATTTAAACAATTGTTTAATTTTGTCTTGTCAAATTTAAGGACAATACACATGGAATTTAATGACAAACAAATTGAGATTCTAAAAGTGGCCGAAACTCTCTTCGCTGAAGAAGGATTTGACGGCACCTCAGTGCGTGATATTGCCAAAGCCGCAAATATTAACATCGCGATGATCTCTTATTATTTTGGATCCAAAGAAAAACTATTAGAAGCTTTAATCTTGAAGCGAGCCGCCGCTTTAAGATTGAAAATGGAAAACTTATTTCAAACGGAATTAAGTCCGATTGAAAAAGTAGAAAAAATGATTGATCTCTATTTTGATACCATCAACTGCAACCGCAATATGTATCAAATTCTTCATTTTGAAATCATGACCAAAAAAAGAGCAATCGATACACATCATTTTACGGAAGTCAAAATCAATAATCTCAAAATGTTGGAAAATGTGATTCACGAAGGACAGCAAAAAGGGGATTTTAGTAAATCGGTGAATATCGGACTCATTCCGACTTTAGTTATAGGAACGCTCATGAACTTTAGTATGAACCGTCATTTTTATGAAAAATTATATGGCTTAACCACGGATGAAGCTTTTGAAGACTACATCAACGGACCATTAAAGCTACACATTAAATCAACAATCAAAGCCCTCTTAATCTATGAAGCTTAAGTATGTTTTGGTTTTGGCAATCTTCCCTGCTTTAAACTATGCACAAGAGACCAAAACCCTATCGCTAAAACAAGCGGTTGAAATCGTAACCCTGCAAAGCGACGAAGCTTTACTAGCTGCGCAAAAAGAAACCACTGCCAAATTGGAGTGGGAAAGCATGAAAAACAATCAATATCCCGGACTTAAAATATCGGGACAGTACATGCAATTAACCAATGCTAACATCTCTTCACCCCTGAATATTGGGAGTGGCGTCAAAGTTTCCAGTTTGATGATTGGACAAGCCAGTGCAAACATGCCGGTATTCAATGGCTTCAAACTTAAAAACAATATAGCCGCTTCAAAAAGTCTTTATGAAGCGCAAAAATTTGATACCCAACATGCCAAAGAGGAATTAGCGCTTGAAGTTGTCGAATTGTTTGCTGACTTGTACAAAGCCAATGAAATGGTGGCTGTTTTTCAAGAAAATCTGAAAAGTGCCCATCAACGCAGTATGGATTTTACAGCCATGGTAGACAATGGTTTGATGGCGCGCAACGATCTTTTGAAAGCCCAATTGCAAGAATCTAATGTGCAATTATCTTTAGACAATGCAATTAAAAATGTGAACATTATTACCTTTCGTTTAAATGAATTATTGAACTACCCAAAGGGCACTAAAATCAGCATTGATATTGCAACCATTAAAAAAGAAATGGCCGAGAGTGAATTACATCAATTCGAAGGTTCCCGAAATGACTTAAGCGCCTTACAAGCTAAAGAGCAAGCTGCTCAAAAAGGTATAAAAATAGCACAAGCCAACTACTACCCTTCTCTAACGCTTATTGGAGGGTATATCGCATTGGACTTAAAAGATGTAATGACAGTTACCAACGCCATGAATTTTGGTGTCGGAATTAGTTATGATGTGGCCTCTATTTTTAAAAATAAAAAAGAAGTACAACTGGCGCGTAGTAAAGCCGAAACAGCTCAAAAAGCGGTAAAGATTTTAAATGAAAAAATAGAAACTGAAACTCTTGAAGCACAAGAAAACTATTCGCTTTCGCGAAAACAAAATCAAGTGTATGCCTTGGGTGTTGAACAAGCCAATGAAAACTACCGTATTGTGAAAGACAAATACGACAATAGTTTAGCCAATACCAATGACTTGCTTGAAGCCGATGTGCAACAACTTCAAAGTAAAATCAATTTCGCTTTATCGCAAGCCGATGTGGCTTTAAAATACTATCAATTACAATACACTACTGGAAAATTAATTCAATCGTTAACTCCCAATTCAAAATAATCATGGAAAAACGTCAGACCAATAAAAAGTTTATATTCATTTTCGCTGCACTTATCCTCGTGGGTGGCGGTTATGGTTTCTATAAATACCAACATGCCCAAGCGCACGAAATCACTGATGATGCACAAATTGAGAAAAACATGAACCCGATTATTCCACGTGTAAGTGGGTATGTTACCCAAGTATTGGTAAAAGATAATCAAGAGGTTAAAAAAGGAGATACGCTTTTCATCATCGATGATCGTGACTACCGCGTACGCCTTGAAGATGCTAAAGCTGCACTTGCCGCAGCAGAAAGTTCGTTTGAAGTTTCCAAAGCCGATGTGGGTTCGGCAGCTGCCAATGTTTCCGTTTCGGATGCTAATTTACAATCCACCAAAGGAACCATTGAAACAGCTAAAGTACGCCTAACCCGCGCCACTAACGATTACGAACGTTACGCCAATTTATATAAAAACCGTACGATCACTAAACAACAATTTGAACAAGCTGAAGCGGCTAAATTAGAAGCTGAAAACCAATTGAAAGTGATTGTTGAACAACAAAAAGCATCGGCCTATCAAAAATCAGTAGCTGCCTCACGTACCGTTGTTTCTGGTAAACAAACTGCCGTAGCGCAAGCTAATATCAACCGAGCAAAAGCAGCCCTTGAAGCCGCTGAATTGAATTTAAGTTATACCGTTGTTACCGCCGCAATTGACGGTCAAGTCTCTAAAATCGCTTTACAAGTGGGACAGTTTGTACAACCCGGTCAGTCGCTTTTTTATATCGTTAACAACAACGAACCCTGGGTGGTTGCCAACTTCAAAGAAACCCAATTGAATAAAATGGTGGAAGGTCAAAAAGTAACTATAAAAGTAGATGCCTTCCCTGATGATGAGTTCACTGGAACTATCGTGAGTTTTTCCCCTGCAACTGGTGCTAAATTTTCTTTATTGCCTCCAGATAATGCTACGGGAAACTTTGTAAAAACCATTCAACGATTACCTGTAAAGATCACTTTGGATGCATCCAATGACCCTGCAAAAATTAAAGTTTTACGTCCGGGTATGAATGCCTTAGTGGATGTTCATTTAAAATAATTTTCCATGCAAAATCAAGCAGACAGTTTAGTAGAATACGGCTACCGCAGGGTTATCATTACGATAACTGCTGTACTCTGTGCCTTACTCGAAATTGTCGACACTACGATTGTCAATGTGGCGCTGACCAATATGCGTGGGAGTTTAGGAGCAACCTTAAATGACATCGCATGGGTAATTACAGCCTATGCCATTGCCAATGTGATTGTGATTCCCATGACCAGTTGGCTATCCCAACAGTTTGGTCGTCGCAATTACTTTGCTGTTTCTATTGTCGTGTTTACAATTGCCTCCTTCTTGTGTGGAAATGCCACGAATATCTGGGAACTCGTTTTCTTTCGTTTTATACAAGGTTTAGGTGGCGGCGCTTTGTTAGTTACCGCACAAACCATTATCACCGAAAGTTACCCCTTAGAAAAACGAGGTATGGCGCAAGCTATTTATGGAATGGGAGTAATCGTTGGTCCAACCTTAGGTCCGCCTTTGGGAGGTTACATCGTAGACAATTCCTCTTGGCCCCTGATTTTTTACATCAATATTCCTATCGGGATTGCCGCTACGATTCTAACACTAACCTTCGTTCGTAGTCCGAAATACAGTGAAAAACTCAAAGCCAATCAAGTCGATTGGTGGGGAATTCTTTTTCTTGCTGCCTTTATTGGGTCCTTGCAATTTGTACTCGAACACGGACAACAAGACGATTGGTTCAATGATGAAATGATTGTATTGCTCTCCATTGTATCATTTTTAGGCTTACTCGCTTTCATTTGGCGGGAATTAGTATACAAGCACCCCATTGTTAATTTGAATGTCTTAAAAGACGGCAATTTACGTATTGGTTCGCTACTCGGATTTATATTGGGGTTCGGACTCTATGGCTCGACCCTAGTAATCCCTATTTACACCCAATCGATTTTAGGATGGACGGCCACAGATGCCGGACTGTTATTGATTCCTGGATCGATCACCACCGCGTTCATGATGCCTTTTGTGGGACGAATGATTCAAAAAGGAGTTCCCCAAGCCTATATGGTTTCGGCCGGATTTGCCATTTTCTTTCTATTTACCACCTGGATGCACAATGTGATGACACCAGATACAGGCGTCGAACACTTCTATTGGCCCTTAATCATGCGAGGGATTGGATTGGGATTATTGTTTGTACCCATAACTACCCTATCGCTATCTACCCTTCGCGGAAAAGAAATTGGAGAAGGTGCTGCCTTTACGGGGATGTTTCGCCAATTGGGTGGATCGTTTGGAGTGGCGATTATCACTACATTCATCACCCGCTTAAGTCAAACCCATCGTATGGACCTCATTCCTTATGTAGACCCAAGTCGCCCCGAAGTGCAACAACGTCTACAAGGCATGCAAGCCAATTTTATGTCGAAAGGATTTTCTGCGAATGAAGCCTTACAGAAAGCGCAAAATATGATGGAATTAAGTGTATTGAAACAAAGTACAGTATTGGCCTACATGGATATATTCTGGTATCTCGGAATTGTGTTCCTCTGCTGTATCCCCATTATGTTTTTTGTCAAACGAAGTAAAAATAAAATTAATCCGGCAGATGCGATGCATTAATAGGATTATTACATGTTGGTTGAAAAACTCCGGAGTCCCCACTTCGGAGTTTTTTTATTTCAAAATCAGAAAGTTATCAACAAAATTTCACAGCCGACACAAATGTTCTTAACTTTAATATACTATTAGCCAAACGTTTAACAAAACTAAATCACAATGGGACTTTTTGGACACAACCAGCAACGCCAATTGATTTCGTCACTTCAGCAAAAAAGTGAAGCCATTCATCAGGATATTTCACAAGAAATTGACGAATTATTGGATGAGTTAAAATCAGAATACGAAGAAAATCAAAAAGTAGATCATGAACTCGAACAGTTGTTGAGTGAATTGGCTACCAAACTTGACCCACACGAGTTATCGCGATTGCAGCAACTCTCGCTCCATTTAAAACAAGTGAAACGTTGTGCCCGAAAAGGGGTCGATGCGATGAAACAATTAGCAAGAGACCACAAAAAGGCAGTGCAAGAAAATCGCCGTGATTATGATGAATTTCTCTACCAATAAATAAACAACACCGAAAAGCTCCCAATTTCATGGGAGTTTTTTTTGCTTAATTAAGATTCGCTTAAGAAACGATTTTGCACGTAGGGTTTATTGGACTTCAACTTTTATAGTTAAAATCAAACCAAAAACCATGCATCGATTAATCCTTTCAACCCTACTTTTATTTACCCTTTTTGCCCCAGCACAAACTTTAGATCAAAGTCAGTTGAATTCCAATGCAGGAACCAGTGCACGCACTTTACCGGGTTATAGTATTGCACAATCTTTCAAATGTGGAATTACCGGTACGTTATCCAAAATTGATGTAGGATTCTTCAGTACCATGAACGGACAAGGCACTTTGAAGATTTATGCTGGCAATGGTATTTCAGGAACCGTTTTACAAACCTTAGCTGTAACTGCTACTTGTGGTGCTGGCGACTGCTTTATCTCCTTTACGACTAATGTAGCGGTACAAGCGAATCAAACGTACACCTTCCAATTCACGCCGGGAACGGGAATGCCCGATCCTTATGGTGTGCAAGTACAAATGCCCGGGACGTATGCCAACGGTACTTTTTACATCATTGACCCAAGTGGTGTTTATGATTCTGGATTTGATATGGTTTTTCGAACTTATGTAACCGCAGCTTTGGGTGTTGATTCAAATCAAATCGCGAACGCATCCATCAGTCCGAATCCATTTAATAATGAAACTTTGATCCGTTTAAATACTCCCTTATCCAATGGAACGCTATGTGTTTATGATGTTTTTGGGAAAAAGATAAGGGAGGTTTTAAATCTCAACGGCATAGTGATTGAATTCAAAAAAGAAACCTTGAGTGCAGGTATCTATCTTTTTGAAATTCATGATAACAACCAACAATTTCAAACGAAACGAGTCATCGTTACGAATTGAAGCACTCTAAAACAAAACGGCCTCCGCACGAGTCATAGTGGAGGCCTATTTTTTTTATCGGGTAAAAACTAATTTTGTGGGCGAACTCAAATTCGCGTCAAAGGCGTAGCCCTCATAATTGAATCCTTTTAAATCTTCGAGAGTAGTCGCACCCGTATCCAAAATGTAGCGCACCATCAGTCCCCTCGCCTTTTTTGCAAAAAAACTGATCATCTTTAATTTCCCGTCTTTGTAGTCTTTAAATTCAGGAGTAATTACTGGGACTTTTAATTTTTTTGCATCCAAAGCACTGAAGTATTCGGTACTCGCTAAATTCACAAACAACTCCCCTTTTTGCAGCTCCGCATTCATCGCTTTAGTCAGCGTATCTTTCCAAAAAGCATATAAGTTTTTGGACGTTCCCACCGGCATATTCGTTCCCATCTCTAATCGATAGGGCTGCATTAAGTCTAAGGGTTTCAAGATACCATACAATCCCGAAAGAATACGCAATTTATCTTGGGCTTCGGCCAATTGAGCTTCGGTTAAACTGTAGGCGTCCAACCCAACATAGACTTCCCCATCAAATGCAAAAACGGCTTGACGTCCATTTTCAGGAGTTATGGTGGTGACATCCCGCTCTTGATTGCGCTGCCAATTGAGTTCGGCCAACTTCTCCGAAATCTCCATCAATTCCATCAATTGTTTTGGCTTTTTCTTTTTAAGGACACGATCGATGGTTGCCGACTTTTTAGAAAAGGTAAAATCGGTAAACTGTGTCGTAGGTACGGGACGCTCAAAGTCTAAGGACTTGGCGGGAGAAATGACGATTTTCATAGGGTGCAAT
This sequence comes from Bacteroidota bacterium, assembly GCA_039798185.1. Taxonomy (GTDB): domain Bacteria; phylum Bacteroidota; class Bacteroidia; order Flavobacteriales; family Flavobacteriaceae; genus Flavobacterium. The sequence goes on along the minus strand of JBDKGM010000080.1, from coordinate 949 downwards.
TTTATGCTTTCAAAAATAGAAAGATTCCATCGTTTACCCAAAATTCTGAAGGTCAACCCATCGAAAATCTTATCAACAATTGGAATTTTTGAAAGTCAGATTCTAAAATAAAATTTATCTTTGGAACCTCAAAAAACAACCGCATTATGATCTATAAATTCAGAGCCATTCTGGACGCCGAAGAAGATATTTTCAGAGATATTGCTATCGATGATAATGACACCTTAGAAGATTTGCACAATGCCTTAGTCAATGCTTTTGGCTTTGACGGTATGGAAGTCGCTTCGTTTTACACCTGTGATGACACCTGGAATCAAGAAGATGAAATTCCGATGTTTGATACCGGTGATGCACCAGGTGAAATGCGTACCATGGCCGATTTCCAATTGCACGAAATTCTACATGAAGAACAAACCAAAATTATCTATGTGTACGATTTCATCAACATGTGGACGTTTTTGGTAGAATTAGCAGCGGTTGAAGAACCAGTTCCCGGAGCGACCTATCCTGATTTGTTATTCTCACACGGTGAAATGCCTGCTGAAGCTATGGAAAAACAATTCGAAGCCGATGGTGACTATGAATCCTATAATGAATTTGAAGACGAATTGGACGAAGAAGATATGGATATGTTCGGCGGTGATGATCATTTTGAGGATTATGGGTTTGAGGAAAATTGGAATTAATAGGCCAATGTGTCAATTTGAAAATTTGTCAATTTGAAAATATCCATTGGCTAAACAACATTAATTTAAACTTCCATCTACCAATAAAAAACAATTTCCAATGTTAAATTTATTCAATACCCACATAGATTCCCTTTCCATCCATCGCGTTGGGAATAAAAGTCGTAACGAAAACATGTTCTTATCGGATTCAACCTATAGCTTGACCGATGAGATTGTACCTTTGATTAAAGAATATTTCTTCCGTCCCTTTCGTGAAAAGG
>JBDKGM010000079.1:0-11513 GCA_039798185.1 Bacteroidota bacterium | reverse complement strand
CTAATATATTTTATAAATGAATTAGGATTTAAAACATTTACAACTGGAATTTGAACTGTTTCAACATTAATAATTCCTTTACAATTAACATAATTTGAAGCACTTGAATAGATGTAATCTTGCGGATTTAAAACTATTCCTGCGCGAACTGGATTAAAATGTATATAATCAATTTTTGACCACATGAATTTTTCAGAATAGATTTCTTCTGCATGATTACCCAATTGCCAAAATTGAAATTTTTTGTTTCGTGAGTGACTCTCGATTGCTAATTTAAATCGTTCTAACATCCATTCTCTTCTGCTTTCTGGTTCCGATTGAATTTTTTCTAAAATTGTTTTAGCTGTGAATTTTTTAAAATCCCGAATTAAGTCCGATAATTTCCCTTCATTTGACTGAATAATCATGTGAATATGATTGCTCATTATAACATAACTATATAAAATCATTCCTTTGTTTTTGATGCAATACTCAAAACAATCAATAACACATTCTCTATAAGTTTTTCTTGAAAACACATCAATCCAATCAACAATCGTACAAGTTAAAAAATGTGGCAAGCTTTGATCTCTAATAACATATCCTTCTTTCATGGCGTTTAAATTTTATCTAATTTAGTAAATTTTCTTGTAATTATTTTTTTAATAAAAAATTCCGCAAAGTCAGGAGACATTTGCGGAGCTGGTCCTTAACCTGTGCAAAACCTTTGCTAGTATTCGAAAGTAAAAAAGCAAAAAAGAATAGGGAATGAAGTGAATGCAGTCTTATCATGGCTTTTAATTTATAGTATCATTATACATAACGCTTAAAAATAAATAACATTTTAATGATTGCCAAAATTATAGTCAATCTCAAAACGCAAACTTCAATTGCACCACCACGGTTTTCTTGACTTCGGTATTTAAATTACTCAATGAAATACCCAATAACCGCACCGAGTCTTTTAGGCGTTCTTGGTACAACAGCTCCTTGGCGGTTTCAAACAACAACCCTTTATCGGCAATAAAATAGGGTAAGGTCTTGCTGCGCGTTTGGGTGGTGAAGTCGCTATACTTGATTTTTAAAGTGACCGTTTTGCCAGAAATGCTGTGCTTTTTCAAACGGCGTTCCAACTCCTCCCCGATGCGTTGCAACTTTTCTTCCATAAACAATTCCGAGGTCAAGTTCTCGCGAAAGGTATGCTCCGCAGCAACCGACTTGGATACGCGGTTGGGTTTGACTTCACTGTAATGTATTCCCCGAACGATGTTGTAATAAAAGCCACCGCTCTTGCCAAAATGCTCCTCCAAATACTCCCGCGTACGCGCTTTTAAATCAGCACCCGTAAAAATCCCGTGATGGTACATTTTCTCGGTCGTCACTTTACCAATGCCATAAAACTTCTTGATGTCTAAACCTTCCAAAAAGGCTTCCACCTCATCGGGCGGTACCGTTTTTTGACCGTTGGGCTTGTTGTAATCACTGGCGACTTTAGCGACAAACTTGGAATTGGAAATCCCAGCCGAGGCGGTTAATCCAATCTCATTGAAGATCCGTGCCCGAATTTCTTGAGCCAGCATCGATGCACTCGGATTTCCTTTTTTATTCACCGTCACATCCAAATACGCCTCGTCAAGCGATAAGGGTTCGACCAAATCGGTATACTCCCGAAAAATCGCCCGTATGCGCTTGGAAATTTCGGTATAGCGATCAAAACGCGGACGCACAAAAATCAGGTCCGGACATAGTCGTTTGGCCTGTAAGCCGCTCATGGCACTACGCACCCCAAATTTTCGGGCTTCATAACTCGCTGCCGACACAACGCCGCGCACTTCACTCCCACCCACAGCAAGGGGCTTCCCCTTTAAATCCGGGTTGTCCATCTGCTCCACAGACGCATAAAAAGCATCCATGTCGATGTGTATGATTTTGCGTTGGCGAAACTCGGGTTCCATATCAATCGTTTACAGGGATAAAAAAGGCCAAAGGATGTTTTTTAAAATAATTCCAAGTCGCTCGAAACAACAATCCCAACTCAGAAAACGGGATGTTACGGGAGCGTAATGCCAACCCAAGCGACAAAGAAAAACTGACTATAAAGTTAATAAAACCGATGACACCAATTCCGATAATTGCCCAAATCAACATAGGAACGGCAACACGAAAATCAGCGCCATACAAGCCCATGGCAAAGTTACCCGCAGAAAAAGTAATGTGACGTATATCCAATGGAAGTCCGAAGAAAATACCCAAAGAAGCTGTACTTCCCATAAACACCCCAAACCAACCGTTAGAAGCCACACCGGGCCAATAGTGTGCAAACCAGCTAGCAATGCGTTCTGTTTTTGAAATCCCTAAAGATTGTTTTAAAATAGGATGTTCTTTGATGCGGTAATAGACCCGATTATGTTTATTGGCATTCGAAATATTTCCAGATATAATTCCTGACAAGAACAAGAAAAAACCGGCAATGGCCGCATGAAAAATAGCCAACGAATCCACCGGTGATAAATCGGTGAGTAACGTATAGGCTTTCGCTTCGGCAATGTTGAGTTCCCAAAGTTGGTCAATTCCCCAAATTAATACTAAGGCTACGGGAAATGCCATTACTACATTCCCAAAAAAAGCTATGAATTGGGAACGGAATAAACGGGCAAACAATTGAGCAAAAGCACGGTGCTTATTTCCTTCTTTGGAAGCCGACTTGCGCATTCCGTCTTCAATAGACTTTACAATGGTAGCTGCTGTCATAGCAGGTTGTTTTGTCGCTAAGGTAAACCCCATCAGATATATCAAAATAAATCCTGAGGCATAATTCAAACTGTACAGTGCGGCATGGGCAAAAGCACTTCCTTCGGTTTTAGAAAACAGCAACTTAATAACACACAATAAACCAACAATGAATCCGCCACCCAGTGCAGTTTTTAGCATAGAAAAATAGGCCGAACGAGATTCTGTAATATAATGTTCCCCTGTTCGAGCGGTGTGCTGGGTTATTTCGTAGGCAATGAGTTGGGTACTTTCATTAAACAATTGCCGTACATTGTTTTTCTGACAATTGTAACGAATTAATCGCAAAGCCAACAAAATCATATGGTTCTTGCGATCCATTGGCTTTTCGACTACCAAATAAGCTAAAAGCACTTTAACCCGTTTGAGTTGCTGGCGAATTCGCAGTAGACTCTGATTTACTTTTAAAGAAATACCAAACTTGGCACTATTTTGAAACGCTTTATCGACATATTCTTCACATTGTTTGTGCAAAATAAGTGCTTGTTTATAATTAAGATCGGTAGCCGTTAATGCATGCAAAGAACGTTGACTAATTTGCTGATAAATCAACTCAAATTCATTTTCAAAAGCTAAAAAAGGACTTGCTAAATCAGCATATTCCGGCACCATTTTGATGACATCACTTTCAAGAGCACGTCCGCTCATACGCTGGGACAACATGGTAATGGCAGTCAATAATTCGGTAAGCGGTGATGAATCGGCAATGGATGTATACGAATCTGAAAATTCCAAGGCATCAAATAACTGATGCAATTCATCAAGTGGAATTTTTGCTAACCAAACAGGATCGGTTGATTTGTAAAACACTTGATTAATAACAAATTCTAAAGTATCGGCATCCGGTTGAAAGGGCAAAAGTTTGGCCCATGCTCGTTGTTTGATTTCAAACCAAAAATCAGAATCTTGTAAAATGCCTGTATCAGACAAAATTCGGGCAAACTTTCGATTGTGGAGAACGTTTTTCACCCGATTGCTAATTGCAATACAACGCGATGCATCCTCTTTTAAAAAATTTAAAAACGAAAGAATCGATAAACTTTCAAAAGATTTGGGATTGCTCGGCCGAATCATGTGAACCAATTCTACCAAAAAATGAATGGAATCCTTCGAGGTATGACTTGAAAAATGAAATGTATACCAATCCTGATACGTGGAAAATTTTTGTTTCTTTTGCATGGGTTTTGAATGGAGGTCACTTTCGTAAAGATACTATTTGCTATTCTAAATTTTCATAACTTAGTCCTAAATTCAACTGAAATGATTGAAATCGAACGAAAATTTTTGGTTAAAAACACTGATTTTATGGCGGAGAGTCGCAGCGCTACATCGATTGCCCAAGGCTATTTAAGTTCGGTCCCTGAACGCACGGTTCGGGTGCGTATTAAAGGGGAAAAAGGATACCTTACCATTAAAGGGAAAAGCAGTGCCTCAGGAGCTAGTCGGTTGGAATGGGAAAAGGAAATTGCGGTAGAAGAAGCAAAAATCTTATTACCCTTATGTGAAAAAGGAGTGATACAAAAAACCCGATACGAGGTCGTATCGGGCGATCATATTGTTGAAATAGATGTTTTTGAAGGAGAGAATTCGGGTTTAATTTTAGCTGAAATCGAATTACAAGACGAAAACGAAGCCTATGTAAAACCGAATTGGTTGGGCGAAGAAGTGACGCAAGACGAGCGCTATTACAACGCCTACTTGTCCCACCATCCGTTTACTTTATGGTAATTTCTTTTCGACCTCTACCACTTCGAGTGTCACAATGGCGGAACCTGAATTTTTAGAACCCGAAATCAAAACAAAAGCGCGTTTTGATAGATCGATTTCACGTCCGCGGGCGAAAGGTCCGCGATCTGTAATTTCTACAATCACTGATTTTCCAGTCGCTTCATTGGTCACACGTACGATGGTGCCCAAGGGTAATTTTTTGTGAGCTGCCGTTAATTTATTACGATCATAGCGTTTTCCACTAGCGGTACGTTTCCCATGAAAACGATCGGCATAATAGGAAGCATGCGCTTTTTTCTTGTAGGTTTTGAATTTGCCATTGATGACCACCGTAGTGTCTTCAATCGCTTCATCCACAACAAGTTTTTCTTTTTTTATCGTATCTGTTTTTTGCTTTTTAAGTTCGGCATTTACTGTAGTTTGCGCAGTAAACGTATAACTTAAAAAAAGCGCCAACAGCACCGACAAGCCATAAGTTATGGTTTTTGATGATTTCATTTGGCTTTATTTTGTTTCGAATAAAATTATCCTAATAGATAACCTTTATTTCATAAAATTAGTATTCCATAACCGGAAATTAAAACCACAAATGCCAAGGAATACGCGACAAAATCAATAGTAATCCTAAGGTATAGAAAATCACAAACGATTTAAATTTAGCATCCGAAGCTTCGGTTTTTTTGTGTTTAGACCATCCAACGGTGATCAACACGATGGCAATTAAATTGACAAGTGGGTGTTCTAATGAGGTCAAACGTAACGTTGGCTCACTCATTTGACCTAATGATTTGAATCCTAAATCCGATACAAAATACAAGATCAAACCCACAACCAATTGAATGTGTGTCGCGATTAAAGCAAACAAACCTATTTTACGGTCTCTAGCAGTAAATTCGCGTCCTGATGATTTTCCCATCAAGGCATTAATAACCGCAAACAACAATAAAGCTAAAGCTAAATAGGCCCAACCCGAGTGAAATTTTTGTATAAAATGATACATGATTTTTATTTTTAGTGGAAAACAAAAATAGGTAAAAAGCATAAAAAAACCGCAACCTAAATGAAGATTGCGGTTAATACTATCGATTCTAAATAAGATATTAGCGGTTTTTCAAGAAATACGAAAGCAAAAAGGAGGTCGAACTGTCGTGCGTTTTCACTGTGGCCTCGTTGATTTCGTCCAAGATGGAATTGGCCAATTGTTTGCCAAGCTCAACACCCCATTGGTCATAACTGAAGATGTTCCAGATTACGCCTTGTACGAAAATTTTGTGTTCATATAAGGCAATCAATTTTCCGAGCGATTCCGGCGTTAATTTTTGAACCAGCAGGGTATTCGTCGGGCGATCGCCTGAAAACACTTTAAAAGGCAATAAATAGGCTGCTTTGGAAGCCTCCATGCCTTGAGCATCAAACTCAGCTTGTACTTGGGCTTCCGACTTTCCGTTTAACAACGCTTCGGTTTGCGCAAAGAAATTAGACATTAATTTATCATGATGATTTTGATCCCCATGCAACGACTGCACATAGCCAATAAAATCGGTTGGAATTAATTTGGTGCCTTGGTGAATCAATTGGAAAAAAGCATGCTGAGAATTCGTTCCGGGTTCGCCCCAAATAATGGTTCCTGTTTGGTAGTTCACAGGTTTTCCATCGCGGCCAATACTTTTCCCATTACTTTCCATTATGCCTTGTTGCAAGTAGGGAGCCAATTTTTGTAAATACTGTGTGTAAGGAATCAATGCCTCGCTTTCAGCACCATAAAAATTATTATACCAAATGCTTAGCAAAGCAAGAACTACCGGAATATTGTGTTCGAAGGATGTCGTTCTAAAATGCTCGTCCATGGCATGAGCACCGGACAATAGCTGGTCAAAATGATCAAATCCTACCGCCAAAGCAATGGATAAACCTACTGCACTCCACAACGAAAAACGGCCACCCACCCAATCCCACATCGGGAAAATATTATCTGCATGAATTCCAAATTCGGTTACCTTTTGGATATTGGTAGAAACGGCTACAAAGTGTTTCGCTACCTCTTCGGGCTGCGCTGCTTGCAAGAACCAAGAGCGAATCGTTTCTGAATTGGATAAGGTTTCTTGTGTTGTGAAGGTTTTGGAAACAATCACAAACAAGGTGGTTTCGGGATTGATTTTTTTAATCACTTCCTGAACATGGTCGCCATCCACATTAGAAACAAAATGAACATTTAAGTGGTTTTTGTAAAACTGTAAGGCTTCCACAACCATGGCCGGACCTAAATCAGAACCGCCAATACCAATATTCACTATATCTGTAAACGCTTTACCGGTGAACCCTTTTCGAGCTCCTGAAATAACTTCAGTGGTAAAGTCTTTGATTTTATTTTTTACGGCAACAATTTCTGGCATTACATTATTTCCATCGACCAAAACAGTAGCGGTTGCAGGATTTCGCAAAGCGGTATGCAACACCGCACGATTTTCAGTTTGATTGATTAATGCGCCTCCAAAATACGCTTCAATAGCTTGTTTTAATTGGGCTTCATTTGCTAACGCTAACAAATGGTGCAAGGTTTCTTGGGTAATCGCATTTTTAGAATAATCCACTAAAAAATCTTCCCATAGAATATGAAACTCTTGGGCGCGGTTCGGATTTTCAGCAAATAAAGCTTTAATAGATTGCTTTTGCATGACTTCAAAATGACTTTGAAGTTGTTTCCAGGCTTGCGTTTGTGTAGGATTAATTGCTTGTAAGGCCATAATAAAAATTTTTGCGGGACAAAAGTATACAAAAAAGGAATTGAAAGGGAAGGTAAAACCCACCAAAAAAGGGAGCGTTACTCCATGAAAACGATGTAGTTGGAAAACTTCTTGCTTATCTTTTAAACTTTAGTTCGGCAACGCTATCCAATTCGCGTTTCAACGGACGCATCTGTTCCTTGAATCGCGGAAGATTTCGACCTTCCATTGGCTGCGCATTAGGCAAAGAGATGCGTAGAGGATCGACCTGCACTCCATTTTTCCAAAAGCGGTAACATACGTGTGGACCTGTAGCTAAACCGGTACTTCCCACTTTACCAATCACATCGCCTTGTTTTACATGTTGGCCACGACGCACCAAAATACGCGACATGTGAAGGTATTGGGTGGAATACGTTCGATCGTGTTTAACTTTGACAAAGTTGCCATTCCCCGCGGTGTATCCCGCTTGTTCCACCACTCCTGTTGCAGTAGTCATGATAGGCGTGCCTGTAGGCGCAGCATAATCCGTTCCGTTATGGGCTTTCCATCGCAATTGCACGGGATGGAAACGACTGCGTGAGAAACGCGAGGTAATGTGAATGTATTTTAAAGGCGCTTTTAGGAAAAAATTCTTCAAGGCTTTCCCGTTCTCATCGTAATAATCGATTCTACCTTTGCGGTCTTGTTGGAATGGGAAGGCGTAAATTTTGCTGCCTTTGTATTCAAAAAATGCACAACGCAAACTATCGACTCCGTCAAAAATAGTGTCATTGATATAGCGTTCTGTAAAACTCACGGCAAACTTGTCGCCTTTTTTCAATTTAAAGAAGTCAATCGACCAAGCATACACTTTCAAGAGTTTATTGGAAAGTGATGGGTCCACTTTCATACTGCGCAGTGTTGACGATAACGAACCGTCTAATTCACCGGCGATGGTTTTGGTTTTAAAAGTGAGCGGACGAGATTTTTTATGACCTACAATCGAATCGGTCAGGTCAACCAGATAGTAATCGATGCGGTTGGGTTGGTAAATTAAATATTGAAGTTTATGAAATTTATCTTTGGAGCGAAGGCAAATGTAGGGACGCATAAACCGCACTGATGTGGGCATGGAATCCTTAATTTTTGCGATAATCTCGGCGGCTTTATAATTGCCTAGATTCTGTTTTTTTAAAATTCGCTCGAAAGTATCTTGACTGCGAATGGTATCGAATTGCACGTTGAAGTCGTCGAAATTGAATCCAAAATCGACAATGGGCTTGCGTGGTTCCATGGGTTCAATGACATAGTCTTCTTGTGCGTCTTTACAAGAAAAAAGCACCAAGAATAAGCCTAGGCAACCCATTATTTTTAGCAGTCGTTGTATCATATTAGCAATCCTCTCCCCAATGTTTTAGTTCGTCTTCTGACCATAATTCGGGGAAGAAAATGCGGCGTTGGTACTTGGGATGCATGTATTTTTTCCAATCACTACCGCCGGTTGCTTCACCAGAGCCTTGTCCGCTTTCAATATACTTACGAGCGGCATTGTAGTGGCCCATTACCCAAGTAATATTGACCGTGCGATCGTAGTGGCGCATAGCGGCAACCAACTCTTGATTTTGCTGATCTTCTTCAGGTAATTGTTTGAATTTTTGCCAAATGTTGATGGTGTTGTATTCTTCCATAAAACGGAGGAATTCTGCATCGTATTTTTCTTCAAACGCTTGAATTAAATAGTTCTTTTGTCCTGTTTTATGATCTTTCCCAGCGGCTTGCCAATACAAATGTTCAAGGGCATGGCGGTAGGGTGTATTGCGATCAATGGTCGCTCTAAATCGGTAATCTATTAGATTAATTAAATCTGTTGAAGCAAACTCAATTTTACGGTATTGTGCACTTTGAAAACCACTTGCTGGTGTTAATGTATTGCGGAATTTCATGTATTGATCTACTTCCATTCCGTCGCGCATGATATCGAAAGATGTGGTTAACATATCGAAATAGCGACTGATGCGACGTAATTTCTCCGTAAAGAAATCGGTGGTTAACGTGGTGGCATGACACACTTGATTGATTTCCCAAAGAATCATTTTAAACAATAATTCATTGACTTGATGGTACATGATAAACACCATTTCGTCGGGTAAAAGCGTGCGTTGCGTTTGTAAATTTAACAAGGCATCCGTTTGAATATAATCCCAATAGGTAATGGGTTTGGCCCAAAGTAAGCCTTCCAAATGGGTGTCTGTATTTTGATTCATGCCTTGAAATTTTTCTTCCAAAGCATTGATTAGTTCGTTTGTTGTTTGCGTAATCATTTTTTTACTTTAATTTCAAAAGGATTTGCCAATCCTTTAAAGGCATCCAAATCCGCTTTGATCGACCCTACCATAAGGCTGGCCTTGATACGAAGCGGTAATTTGTTATCATCATTGGATATCCATACCGTTAAACTTTCTTCTTCTTTAAAAACCCTTCCTTTTTGAACCAAGGGTCGAAAGATCATACACGGCACGGTTCCAAATTTAGTATCTAAATCTTCGCGCCCAATAAATTTGAGCTTAAATTTAGTGGTTTCATCGTCAAAAAACATATCTACATTTATCGATTCCCCAACTTTCAATTTATCCACATTGGGATGATTGCGTAGGTAATAAAAAGTAGACACAATGTCTTGAACGTTTTCGGGTGTTGTAAAGGTGTTATTAGTATTGTTTTTATAATCCTTCACTAAGATGGTGTTTTTATCTTGATTAAAAAAACCTTCTTGATTTTTGGTATACCCACCTTCGTCAATTTTTCGTACAAATTGATAGGGTTTTCCAGTGGCTTTATCAAAATAGGATTCGTAATTATCCTCCACTTTGAAAAACCAACGCGACATCCCTGTGGTATATCCTTTTCCTATGGCATGGTACACTTTACGGTTGTTTCGAACGGCTTCTTTTACCTCTAAAGTTGCATATCCAGCGGTAACTAAACCATAATGTATCCGAAACTTAAACCATTCGCCTACATCAAAAGCAGAAGATTTTTGAGCATCAAAGGCTACAGTAAAAAACAATAATCCGAGAAGCAATATCTTTTTCATCATAAACTTATTTGTCTTTTACGGCTTACAATTATTGTTCCAAAAGTAAAAAAACAAAAAAACCCAGCCAAAAAGGACTGGGTTTTTATGCTATTAACCAACCAAAAAACTATAAATTATGAAAAACTTATTACTTTCAAAAGACATCCCTGTCCTTCTAGTTTTTTTCTGTGGCAAATGTAAGGCGGTATTTTGAATTATTACTACTAAAGTTTTGACTTTAACAAATAATTATCAAAAAACACTATCCTACAACGTTGTATTTTGGAGATAATGTAATAAAAACCCAAATATTACAGTGTTCCTCTCAAAGCTTGTTCACGTTCAATGGATTCAAACAAGGCTTTAAAGTTCCCTGCGCCAAAGCAACGAGTACCTGTTTTTTGTCTCGTATGAGCTATATATTAACTTTTTCTAGTCTGATTTGAGAAGGTTTATTTTTAGCATCAAAAAATTCAATTAACATTATATATCCCTTTTTGGCAGGATATGCAAATATAGTACTGACATCTGTTTTTAAATTTAACTGTTTTTTACCAAACTCTTGATTACTATAGGAAACTATTCCAAATTTAGTATTTTGGTTTCTGTTTTTCGATTTTTTTTCATTGTCACTGAAATAAAATAAAAACTCATCATCATCTAAATCTTGAAAATCCATATAATCAAATGCCCCAAACTCTTTAATTCTTCTTGAATGTGCTGCAGTACCGGGAAACTTATTTCTGAATTTTTCAGCAACCAAAATCTTATTAAAGGAAAATTTTTCGGAAATTTCTAAGAAATAAATATTGTTTGTTGTTACTGGATTCCCTTTAAACGCCTCACAAACAGCGATTGTTTTACCATTGCTTAATTGAAGAAGTTCATGAACAAAAACAAAACCTTCTTTTTTTATCTCACCATATTTATCTATTTCAATTTTAGAAGACAACTCTGTCCAATTTAAATATTTTTCTTCTAATATCTTTCCGGTTTTGAGGTTCAGTATTATTTTGAAAAGACCCAAATTCTCTTCGTCATTTATGAATCCATAATCTGATTTTTTTGAGTAATTTCCTAACAAAGTCAACTCTTCATTGTTAATGTATGAATTGACAACTTTATGAGAATATTTGTCTTGTTTTGGAAATAAAAACTCAAAGTTTAATTTGCCAGTAATCGCGTTAAAAGTCAAAATTGAATTAACAGGCTTGTAATATCCACCTTTAGTATAA
>JBDKGM010000078.1:0-11586 GCA_039798185.1 Bacteroidota bacterium | reverse complement strand
GAATGTGAAATATGTAAAATTATTGCATTTCCGAATTCTTTAGAAATAAATCCTTTGCTTGATTAACCTAATTGTTGAATTATTAATAGACTTCAGATGCATTGAAATTGAAATCTTGTATTTAAAGAATTTAAACTATTAAATGATAATGTAGATTGAGTCATTTTGAAAGTTGATCAATGCTAAATTTAAAAATCTATAAATAAAATAACGACTGTATTTGTGGAGTAAAATCTTAACGATAAATAATTATAGTGCTTTATTTAAAACTTGTTTCAGACGGTCTACTTCAAGAGGTTTGTATAAAAATCCTGTAAATAATTCGTGGTATTCATGATTATCTTTTGCAGAAACATCAGCGGTGAGTCCGAAAATAGGTGTCTCTTGATTTAAATTAGGCGTTTTTCGAATGTATTTTGCTGCTTCAAACCCATCCATTTCAGGCATGTGAATATCCATTAAAATATAATTATAATTTACTTTGCTTGATTCCATTACGGCATCCTTGCCATTAATAACATGCTTCACGGAAAAACCCCATTTGACCAATAACTTTTCTGCAATCATTGCATTAATTGAATTGTCTTCTACGAGTAAGATGGATTTTCCATTGAAATCTACTGATTGTGGTTTGAAATTCACTTCGCAAGATCGCAACGATTTAAGTAGAGGAATAGTGAAATAAAAAGTACTTCCCTTCCCAAATACACTATCAACTTGAATTGAACCGCCATACAGTTCGACCAAATTTTTAACAATTGCAAGTCCTAAGCCTGTTCCACCCGCTTTTCGTGTTCGCGTATTTTTTACTTGGGTAAAACTCTCAAAAACTTGATGTAATTTATGGGATTCAATGCCTTCTCCAGTATCACTAACTTCAAAATAAAATGAATCTGTTGTATCGTCAATTTCAACTAATTCGACCTTTAATTTAACCGTTCCCTTTTCTGTAAATTTTATAGCATTATTGACTAAATTCCCAACGATTTGGGTCAATTTTGTATCATCTAATTCATACGAAGCAGTAATATTTTCATCCAAATCCAAAACAAAATTAATGTTTTTGTCTTCGGCCATAGGATAGTACGTCTGGTGTAATTTATGCAACAACTCCCGAATATCACAATCATGTAAATCCAATTCGACTTTACCCATGTCCAATTTAGTAAAGTCGAGAATATCATTAATAACCATCATCAAATGATTCGCTGAAAATTTAAGTGGTTCCAACATGGGATTGCTACTCAATTCATGTTCCTCACTAAGCATATTAATAATCGTAGTGATGGCATTTAATGGCGTTCGAATTTCATGACTCATCGTCGATAAAAATTCTTGTCGAACGCGTGCAGCTTCCTCTACCCGATTATTCCGTTCAATCATTTCGGCACGTTCACGTTGCAACGCTGCTTCGCGTTCCATGGTTTTCATTTTCACCAAAATGTCATATTTGTCAATGACTTTCAGTGTTTCTGTATTTAATACCGCTTCTTTTTCGCGCATAAAATGCTCTAGGTAATTGAGCGCTTGTGCAATATTACCTTCAGCCTTGTGTATTTTATAGTACAAATAATAACATTTGAAACGAACAAGGGTAATGTTGTGTTTATCAATTATTGAAAATGCCAAATCCAAAGTTCGCTTGGCCATTTCCATATTTTTTGTAGCATAATATAGCTTCGACAATTTATGGTACGCCATGGAAAGCCCTAATTTCTCACCCATTCGAGAATGAATTTCAATGGATTTATGGTACAATTTCTCTGCGCTCTCAAATTCTTTTTTTGCAGCTAAAACCTTCGCTTTTCCATATAAAGCAAATGCCAAACCTCGTATATCATCCGCTTGGTTTTTCATGATGATAGAAGCTTCAATATACTGCTCGGCTTTTTCTAAATTATTTTGTTTGATACAAATGCTAGACAAATTGGTCAATGCATTGGACTCTAATTTGATATCATGGATTGCTTTTGCAGCGGCAATTGCATTTTCATATGATTCAATGGCCTTTTCAGTGTCTTCGAAGTATTCGTAAATGGTTCCTAATGTTTTTTCACACCGTGATATATTGTGAAAATCATCATATTTTTTATAAATACCTAAGGCATCTACCAAGTAAACCAAACCCAAATGATAGTTGTTAGTCTTGTACATCACCCCAGAAATAGCATATTTTGCATCCGCTATGCCGCGATCATCCTCTAATTCTTGGTACAATTCAATACTGATATTGCCGTATTCGGTACATAAATCATTATCGCCTTTGATCATATGAAACAACGACAAATGGGAATACGATTTTGCAATTAAATCTTTGCGATTATGAAATTGTGCGAGTTGTAATGCCTCACTGGCCAATTGAATGCTTTGATCCAAATTGTTAATACGAGAGCCATACGACTCGTCTAGTAGTTTAAGAATACCAGAGCGAACTTCCATGGTTGAGTGTTTGGGTTTGTTAAATGTAATAATTAATTTTTATTGCATCTTAATATCTTAAAGATTAATTATTTAAAATTTAAAATAATCAATGGCAATATTTTTTTATAAAACATTTTGAAAAGGAAAACCCTACTCAAAAAAAAAGAAGTTTATTTCATAGTATCTCTTTATTCTCTGATTTAATCAAATTTTCTTTTTTCAAACCAATGACCATTATAACTCAATATCAAACCAATTTTATGGTAATTCTCTCGAATAAGTTCATTTTGAAGCGTTCCATGGATTCCATAGGAATAGTTGATGTTCAATTGTGTTTTCGTACGATCTAGTGGTACACCCACTCCAATTGATACTGAATAATTTTTAACGGGTGTTGTATTCACACTTAAATAGCCTGTATCATAACGTATTCCGGCACTATAACTAAAATGCATTATCCTTTTGTTTTCTTCTTGTTTTTGATAAAATAAACCAGCAGCAAATACATCTTGATTTTTAAATGTTCCATACGAAGAATTACTTGCGATTGATTTCCAAAATGAACGATTATAATCCATTGTAAATTGCCAATTCTTTTTGAAGACCCATCGAATTCCATTACCCCATTGAAAGGGTAAATTAAAAGTATTGACAGGTTGCTTTGCATCGGTAACTATTGCACTAGTTTCGTTTGAATCAACTGTAGTGATACTTCTCGTTTTTGAGGCTGAAACCAGCGATGGGAATTGAAGGGTTGCACCAAAAGTAAAATTCGGACGTAACTTCCATTGTGAGCCCAATTGAAATTGATATCCCTTGTAAAAAGATGTTGATGTAAATGTTGTTAAAGAGTTGGCTATAAGAAAGTTCTCTACTGTTTCAATTTTTCCAAATAATGCAGATAATGCGATGCCCCAATTCCAGTATTTTTTCTGTTTTATTCCAAAATTAACGGTAGCTTTTGATAAACCACCTGTACTGGTATAGCCATAAGTAAAGGTCTCACTACTATTTCCTAAATTAACGGAGTAATTATTAATTTGAAAACGACTACTCGTGTAGGGTGTTAAAGCAAAGCTTAGCCCCGACTTCTTCCCCACTGGAAAACCGATACCGATATGAGAAAACTGACTGTTATTGCGAATATTTAAATTGGAATTATCCCGTATTGCTGTTCGATACCCATTGCCACCTATCTCAAAATAGAAGTCATTTTTGCCAATTTCACCTAATGAAGCTGGATTTAAATTATTCAAATTTCTATTTACAGGTAAAGCATTTCCCGATCCACCAAGTGAAGGTATATCTCCAAAATCGGCATCGTAAAAACTACCTAATCCAAATTGAGAATAAACGGAATTCGATACACTTTGACCGGATATGCTTTGAGACAACCCTATTAAAATCAATACAACTTTTTTCATTTATAAGGCAAATAATAGATTTTTAATTCAACTTTTTCTTCGGTATTATGTTGGCCACCTAATGCAATTCTATTAACGGTTTTTTGATAGTCAGGAAGTGTGATGATTAATGAAGAGGTAACACTTTCCTTTTGTAATTCTTTATTTAAAAACGAACCAATCGAAAATTGATAATAGATATTATCTCCAAATTCATTGTCTTCGCCGATTAATCGTCCCAAAACATCTTCACCTGATGCATCAACTAATTTTTTGCTAATTCGATTCAAATTATCTGCTTGATAAATTCGCAAGGAATCCCGAAGAGGAAAACGTTTGTTATGGGAGTTTTTGACGGGTTTTAAAACTAATCGCGCATCAACGATAATCCCTTTGTGATCTACCGAATTTAAAGTTTTTAAATTTGGAAAATCAATACGGCAAGCCAGTCCAGTTCCCGATTGTATGTATGAAATATGGTTACTAAAAGCACTATCCATGAATGAAGTTCCCCCTGGTAAATTAGCCAAACTTGTACCCGTTTTGTTCGAAGTGATTCGGTTGTATTGTTTAGCAATATCAGAAATTGAAAAGTCTTTATACAAACCGTCATTTTCATCAGAATCATCATTAATCGAATAATACATCCGCAAAACAGAGGTCGATTTATATCCCAAGATACTTTTGGAATTCGCTCCTGACCGAATAACAAGTCCTTTGAAATAATCATGGAATTGATTGATGTCACTGAATTCAAAGTTTTTCAATTTTTGAAACAAATCATTTCCATAGGTATCTGTTATACGTATAGAAATGGAATCACGTTCTTTAGGTCGTGGGTAAAATGCTTTTGTGCCAATAGATTGAGAATCAAAGGCAATTTGTGTGTTGTTGTATAAAGCCGTTGAAGATTCGGATAATGATTTTACTTTTTGCGTTAATTTATGAACGGAATAGTCTAGTATTTGTGTAGTATCACCATAATAGTAGCGGTCATTTTTTAAAATCATCACCAGGGAATCAAATACATAATTTGGAGTGTAGGTATCGGAATCACTGGTGCCTAACTTTAAACTAGAAGGTGAAAATTCAAAATAAGATTCCGATTGAATTTCACCTATTAATGGATCCGAATATCCCCCAATTAAAAAGCGACTTGAAGATGATGTTTGTAAAGAATCGAAATTAATAGTTGAAATCCGTAAACTCATCGTATCTACCAAAATGATGTTTCCATTTACATTCAAGAGACTCGAACCAACTGTAGCTGTTTCGTCAAGATAATCGGTATCGCAGGCAATTAAACCAATAGCGATAAGTGCAATAAGAATTTTATTCATTCCTTTTTTTTTCCAAATGTAGGCGTCGATGTCTTTTTGAATAAATAAGTTATACCGAAATCAACTTTTAATCGACCAATAGGTAAAAATTGACTACGATTGTTTTTTTCATAATAAAAATTGAATCTGTCGATAGAATTGAGGTAATTGTCTATTCATTATTTCGCTTGATATATCTTATTTTTTTTGGTTTTTGATCACTCCTACTTTTGAAGCATTCAAATCAATATGGTGAAAATATTCTATCGAGTTTTAATGGTAATAGTAGGATTGCAAAATATGAATGCTCAAACCCATACCGGTTTCAAAGGTAGTAGCGATTATCTTGGCGGTAACTCAATGCATACTCTATTTTATTCGACTCAATTTCAAACCCAAACTGTACTTACAAAAGGTTTAGAATTGAGGTCCGATTTGTCAATGCAACATTTTCAATTCACTCAAACAAATACAACAAACAGTAATAGTGCTAGTTTAAACAAATGGTCCGCAGCATTTCAATTGGTTTACCAACCTAATAAAGTTTCTTTTAATCTTGGAATACAGCCAGAAATAGCCCCTAACCGTCAAAATTTTCTGCAATGGAATCAGTGGTTGGGTCATTTCAAATTTAGCTATGAAATAAATAAAAAGAAACGGTTTCAATTGGGTGTTGCGTATGCCAATTTGTGGGGTGAAAAACAACTATTTCCAGATCTTTATTTTCAATATAAAAATGCATACTGGGGACTTAAAGCAGGTTTTCCAGAAACCAAATTAGAGTTTTATCGACCTTATTCAACCTATTCCTTACAGATCGAACGCAAAGGTGATTTTTTTAAAACGGATAAAGAACTCTGGAATGCTACGCAAAAAGCACAAGAGTTCTCAATTACATCCACACAAGTTACTTTTCAATTAAATCATCGGTTTGATTCCCTTTTTTCCATAGTAATCAAAGGTGGTTATGCATTGGATTTACAATATCAATTCCTTCAAGAAGATGGAGCCATGCTTTCTTGGAAACCGAAAGGGAGTTTCATTACCGGAATTCAATTACATATCAAATAATTATATAAATGAAAATCATGAATACAAAACAAATTTTAATCCTTTTGGTAGTTGGAATTCTTAACACCAGTTGTAACAAGGATGATGAAACAACAGAATTACTTGGAAATTGGATGAATCGTTCAGCTTTTGACGGTGTGGCACGAACGGGTGCTGTGGGTTTAGTTATCGGAAATTATGCCTTTGTTGGTACAGGCTATAATGGTGATGAATATTTAAATGATTGGTGGATTTACGACGCAGAAAATGATTATTGGGAACAGCGTGCCGATTTTACGGGTGTTAAGCGAACTTCCGCTTCCGCATTTAGTGCCAACGGAAAAGGATATGTCGGTTTGGGTTATGACGGAACTAATAAATTAAAAGATTTTTATGAATACAATCCCGATAGCAATCTATGGACACAAAAAGCAGATTTTATAGGTTCTGCCCGTTATGGTGCAGTTGGTTTTCAAGTGGCTGGTAATGGCTATTTCGGAACAGGTTATGATGGTAATTATTTGAAAGATTTTTATAAATACAATACGAGTACCGATACATGGATTGTTTCCAATGGTTTTGGAGGAAATAAAAGACGGAATGCAACAGTTTTTACCATTGGAGATAAAGCCTACTTAGGAACAGGAATTAATAACAGTGTTTCTCAAATTGATTTTTGGGAATTTGATGGTACCACAGAAACATGGTCTCAAAAGCGAAATATCAATGCTGGTGATGAAGGAGAATATAATGAAGGGTATTCCATTATTCGCGGGAATGCTAGTAGTTTTTCAATTAATGGAAAAGGCTATATATCCTGTGGTGGCTTAGGTACTTCCACCTGGGAATATACGCCAGAAACCGACTTATGGGCGGAAGTGACCGCACTTGAATCATCAAGTAGAAATGATGCCGTAGGCTTATCTATAAATAATAGAGGGTTTGTATTATTAGGTCGCAACGGAACCTCCTATTATGATGATGTATTGGAATTTTTACCCGGTGCTACACAAGTGGATAATGATTAAACTCTATGAAGATTAAAGTTTTTTTTCTTGTTTGTTTTTGTTTAGGAATCAGTAGTTGTCGTAAAGAGCCAGTTCTTTCGACAGCTGCTTTTCCGACTCAAAATGGTTGGGGTTATACGGTATCAATCGATCAAAAAATCACGATAAAACAAACCATAATCCCCGTTATTGATGGAAACCAATCCTTTGTTTCAAAACAAGATGCTTTGAAAACGGCTCAATTAGTTTTAAGAAAACTTAAACGTTTTGGTAACCCTACGATAACAAAATATGAAATAGATTCGCTGCAGATCAAATATAAAAATGTATCCCATCACTAAACCCTCTCTTACAAAACAAATCATACTACATAGTTTGTTGTGGGTAGTGATAAGTTTACTCATAGGTTTGCCCATTTACCTCAAACAGCAATTCTCTTTTTTTTGGTTTGGTTTAGAATGGCTATCTTATGTTTTTCTGTTTTATTGCAACTATCTGTTTTTAGTTCCAACGTATTTATTGAAAAATCAATACCTTAAATATTTTACAATCATCTTGTTTGGTATTGTAGTATTGACTTTTATCCGGATTCATTTTATGCTAGATCCTTTTAAATTACCTTTCCCAAAACACGATGTTATTGTGAATGGTCAACCTATTAAAATAGCATTAAAACCACCACATGATTCACCTTTTTTAGGTATTGCATTCTCCTTTAGCTATGTGTTTATTGTCCTAATCAGTACGATTATCAAGACACTTTATGAATTCAATCAAAATTTTCAAACTAAAATATTGGCAGAAACAGAGCGTAAAACTGCCGAATTGAACTATTTGCGTAAACAAACAAATCCACATTTTTTATTCAATAGTCTGAACAGCATTTATTCATTAGCAGTAAAGAAATCCGACTTAGTTCCAGATGCAATTGTCACCTTATCCGAGTTAATGCGTTATATGCTTTATGAAACCAATCAACGTGTGGTCCCCTTGGAAAAAGAAATTAACTACATTGTAAATTACGTTGAATTGCAAAAATTGCGTATTCAAGACGCTGAAAACATTCGTATCAATATAATAGGTGATATTCGCAATCATATGATTGAACCACTATTATTGATTTCATTTATTGAAAATGCCTTCAAATATGGAACCGATTACAAGGGAAAAACCTATGTCCGACTAAAAATACAAATCATGGATTCCAACCTAGATTTTTATTGTGAAAATACAATAAGCCGAAAAACAGAAGACCCAATAAATTCAGGTATTGGTGTAAAAAACATACAATCTCGATTAGCTATCTTATATCCAAAATCCCACAATTTGGATATTAGTGAAGAAAATGGACTATATAAAGTGCATCTAACCCTAAATTTAGAAGAAAATAATCCTTTATTATGATTTTGAAATGTATTATAGTAGATGACGAACCCTTGGCAGTAGAGCTACTTGTTGAATTTTGTGCAAAAATTGAAGGACTTGAAATTCTAAGAACATTCAATAATGCAATCGATGCTATAACGTTTGTCAATCAAAACAAAGTAGATCTACTATTTTTAGATATTGAAATGCCTCAGTTTACAGGAATGGATTTTATCAATACTCTGGAAAATAAACCTATGATAATTTTTACGACAGCCTACTCTGAATATGCAGTAGATGGCTTTGATAAAGGGGCATTAGATTATTTACTTAAACCTATTCCATTTCATCGTTTTCTTAAATCAGTATTGCGTGCAAAACAACATTTCGTTTTGCTACAAAGTATTCCTGTTACACCAAAATTAGAACCCCAGACTTTTATTAGTTCCTATGAAGATGAAAATCAATTTATGTTTGTTAAAGTGGGATATGAAACCTTGAAAATTGATTATGCGGATATTCTTTATATCGAGGGTTTAAAAGACTATGTCAAAATTGTATTATCCAACCATACCTCTGTACTTTCCTTGTTGAGTATGTCAAAACTGGAAAGTAATTTAGCTTCCAAAAACTTTTGTAGGATACATAGGTCCTATATCGTAAATTTAAAAAGTATCAAATCAATACAGCGCAATCGTTTACAAATTAGTGACAAACGTTTACCAATAAGTGATGGTTACCGCGCATCATTTTTTAAAACCATCCAATTAAATCCTTCCTAGTGAATGAATTAAATAAAGCGGTTTGTTGGGTTGATTTATAGTGAATAAATTGACTCCTTATCTATTCAGTTTTTAAGAATATTTTATCTATATTGTGTGAAAATTAAACACAATGCAATTTGATCCTGAAAATCTGGAACAATCCGCAATTTATAAGCTGTTAACCGGCACTATCATTCCCCGTCCCATTGGTTGGATTTCTACGATTGACGAACATGGAGTAAATAACTTAGCTCCATTTTCGTATTTCAATCTTCTCGGTGATGATCCACCACACGTCATGTTTTCTACCCGTCGGGATAATGACTCCAACAAAGACACCCTGAACAATGTCTTGACTACAAAACAATTTGTAGTCAATATGGTTACAGAAGCAGTTGTCGAACAAATGAATGCCACTTCGGACAAATTACCTCCAGAAGTCGATGAGTTTGTTCATGCAGGCCTCACTCCTATTCCTTCAACTAAAATTAAACCCATGCGGGTAAAAGAGAGTCCGATTCACCTCGAATGTGAACTCGTACATCATTACTTTTTGGAAGGTCACCAACAAGGTGGCGCTTGCGTGCTTATTGGTCGTGTCGTGATGATGCATTATGCGGATGAAGTACTTTTGGATAACTATAAAATTAATTTGGAAAATTACCGTCCTGTAGCCCGTTTGGCAGGTGCCAACTATGCTAAATTAGGCGAACAATTTGCCATAAAACGAAATACCTAATATGAAGATTACAGTTATCGGTGGGGGGCCTGGCGGACTCTATTTTTCGATTCTTACCAAAAAAGCATTACCCCACTGTGAAATTGATATTTACGAACGCAACCGTCCTGATGATAGTTTCGGATTTGGAGTCGTATTCTCCGATGAAACTTTAGGTGAATTCCTGAAACGGGACATGGAATCTTATGAATTGATTCGCTCCAATTTTGCCTATTGGGATGATATTATCATTGCTCGTGACGGACAAGAAGTGAGTATCGCAGGCAACGGATTTTGTGGTTGTTCGCGTAAAACCTTGTTGAAATTGTTACACCAACGTTGCACCGAAGAAGGCATTCGCTTACATTTTGAACAAAATGTAGCCGATCTATCTCAATTTGCCGATTCCGATATTATCTTGGCTTCCGACGGTATTGGTAGTGCAATTCGCTCGCAATATGCTGCGGAATTTGGTACACATATCGAACTCAAAAGCAACCGTTTTGTGTGGCTAGGTTCTACAAAACCTTTGGATGCATTTACCTATTTCTTTCGATCAACGCCTCATGGAATGATTGTTGCCCATTCCTATCAATACGAACCGGGTATGAGTACCTGGATTTTTGAATGTGCCAATGATACCTGGGAAAAACACGGTTTTGAAGTGACCAACGAAGCCGATACCATTGCCAAAATTGAAGCGATTTTCAAAGAAGAACTCGACGGTCACGGACTTATTTCAAATAAATCCCATTGGCGTCAATTTCCCCATGTGACCAATAAAAAATGGTTTCATAACAACATCGTACTATTGGGTGATGCCAAAGCTACCGCTCACTACTCCATCGGTTCTGGAACAAAATTAGCAATGGATTGCGCCATCGGACTCTCGGATGCGGTTATTGCCAATCCGAATAACGTGCAAGCGGCTTTCCAACAATACGAACAAACACGCCGAAATACGGTGGAAATGATTCAGTATGCCGCAACCGTATCCTTGGATTGGTTCGAACATATGGACCGTCATAGCCAACATCCCTTTTATCAATTCGCTTTTGGTTGCATGACCCGTTCAAAGAAAGTGACTTATGAAAACTTAATGATTCGAGACAAATCGTTTACAGATAAAGTTGTAGCCGAATTTAAGGGTAATGAAGAAGCTAAACCCGCCGCATTTCACTCCTTCCAACTTCGAAGTTCTTCATTACCCAACCGCATTGTAATGGCGCCTATGGGACAATATCGTGCGGAAGAGGGAGCTGTGAACGATTGGCATTTTCAACATTATACGTCACGTGCTTTAGGTGGTGTCGGACTCATTATCACCGAAATGACGGCTATTTCAGCTACAGGTCGCATCACTTTAGGTTGTGCCGGTTTGTATACTCAAAATCATATTGATAGCTGGAAACGAATTTCCGATTTCATCCATCAAAATACCGCTTCAAAAATCGGAATTCAATTGGGACATTCCGGTCCGAAAGGAGCCACTAAACGCCCCAATGAAGGCCTCAATCAACCGTTGGAAAATCCTTGGGA
>JBDKGM010000077.1:0-3775 GCA_039798185.1 Bacteroidota bacterium | reverse complement strand
ATTATGCGGCGATGGCCTTGTCTGAATTGGGCAGCATCAGCGAAAGAAGGACGTATCTGTTGGTGAGCGGACAGCGTGGCTTATCGCCCTACCTGGCTGATGGCGCAGGTTTAGACAGTGGATATATGATTGCGCAATACAGTGCGGCGGCGTTGGCTTCACAGAATAAGCAGTTGTGTACGCCGGCATCGGTGGATAGCATTATGAGTTCGAACGGACAGGAAGACCATGTGAGCATGGGCGCCAATGCAGCGACCAAATTGCTGCGTGTGATTGAAAACGTAGAGCATATTTTGGCGGTGGAGTGGTTGTGTGGTGTAGCGGCCTTGAAACAGCGCGATTCGTCAACGGCACCTGCTTTGCAGCAAGGGGTGGATGCTTTCATGCAGGCTTATGACTTGGATCATCAAACCCAGCCGATGCAAGAATTGATTGCTTCTGCCAAGGGGTGGTTGTTTCCGAAGATGGGTTGATGTTGCGTATCTGTGGTGAATAAAAATTGTTTTTGTTCGCTGGCAACAGTCCATTACTCATGTCAACTCGAAAACTTCGAGAAATCTACTACGTAAAAAATTTTATTGTTTCATAATGGTCGCAATTTGAAATAATAGGTTTTGAGTTGGTATTGATTTTTTGAAGCCAGGAATTGCCAGTTGTTATTTTAACCTTAAAGTGCATTTTGAATAAATATAATTGTTTAATTATTACTCAATAAATTTGGCGTGTTCTTTTCTCAAAAAAAGAAACAAAGAAAGCAGCCCAAATTTACCCAAATTTGGGTACGTCTACCACCTATGGGGTTTCTAATTTTGACAGCATGATGAATGCGTCAAAAAAATCGATTAAATTAGTTATCTTCAGATTAATTGCCTTGGGCGCAACCCTAAGTTTTGATTCTTGTTCTTTGTTGAATCAGGGAGTTTCTTATTCACAAGATATTTTCACCAATTTAACGGCACCTGAAGAAGGGGGCGTAAATTTTACACAATTAACAAAGGAAAGTGATATCGTTCAGGGCCCTGCCTATCAGCTAACGACTGAATCTGTTCAAAACGGAAGTGAAATTATTCGTACCGAGGTTCTAATGTGGAACACAGCAACTTTTCTTTCGATATCTCCAGACGGTAGGAATTTTACCTTTCTAGGGAATAATAACAACTCGAACAACTTGTATATTAGATCAACTGAAGGAGGTGCATCAGCAGTTCAAAGAACATTTAGAAACTATGTTTTTGATTTTGCATACTCACCGGATGGGAAATTTTTAACTTTTTCTGATAGAGTAGGTGTGGGGACATCGGAGAATTACAATATTTATCAAATTGAGGTATCTAAAGGAAACGCGGTCCGACAAATTGTAGCTACTGACGCAAGTGAACTGAATCCAGTATATTCAAACGATGCAAAAACGCTTTATTATTCACGTTCAAGCGGAAGTGGATATTCGTTATGGAGTATTGACTTGGAATCGGGTTTGCATACACAGTACTCTGAAGGCTTCAATCCTTGTTTTGTGCCGGGTAAAACTTCTAAGGAGTTATTTGTTACACGCAGTGCAAAAAATTCTCAAAGAACAGAAATTTGGAAAATTGATTTGGACGGTGGCGCAGAAACTCAGGTTATTACAGACAATCGCCGTTCTTTTTCTAGTCCGAAGGTAAGTCCAAATGGAAAGTATTTGTTGGTTACTGGCGCCACACCCAAAAGCAATGCCCGACCTATGAATTTAGATTTGTATTTATTCAGAACGGATGGTACAGGTGAAACGCAATTGACATTTCACCCAGGAACTGACGCTTCGGCGGTTTGGGCGCCGTCAGGGAAAGAAATTTACTTTATTAGTACTCGGGGAAGCGCTACAAACAAATACAACGTTTGGCGCATGAGTGTAGAACAATTCTTGAATTGAATTTTGTTCTTCAGTATTCAGAAATCAATCCAATTAGAGTTATTACTACCTACGAAATTCACATTAAACCATCCATATGCCTCGCTATATATATAATCTCACCAAATACGCCTTGTTTGTAGTACTTTTACTTTCTATCAATAATTTGGATGCGCAATGGGCCGGTTCTTCAAGTCCCGCTGGTTCATCAAACGTAAACACATCAGTTGTAAAATCAAATAATTCGGAAGGAACCAAGGTTTACCTGGGATTGGGTCTTGGTGGATACTCATCGTCGTTGGTAAAATCAGCCGTTTATCAATACCCAATTAATTGGATTTCGGGTAATATTATCGAACAAAAGGAAAGTAAAACGCGTGGTACTAATTGTATACTTGGATTTTTAGGTAAAACCAAGACACAAAATTTGACGACAGGAATTGAAATGGGTTTAGGGTATCATACGAAAGACATTGATTATACATATTACGACAATTTTAGTGGTTCTGTTGTTGAAAGTATAGGAACTGTGAGTAGTTTACATGTAGGGATAGGGGTGCCAATTCGATATACTTTTGTACATAAAAAAGATGCGGAAGCTTATTTTCAGGGAGTGTTTGGCTATGGGTATGTTGATGTTATCGATGATCAATACAATTCATATTTGGACGGGGGTAAGAGCATTTTTTATGGCGGAGGAGCCATCGGTGGAAGGGTGTCTATATTTTTTGCAGAATTGGGATACAACTCTACAGGTTACTTAAGGTTTGGTATGGCATTTTGACGACAATGTTCATGTTCATTCCAAGACATAGCCAATATTTGCCTAGCAGGAAATCTAAAATCTAAAATTATACATTATTTAAATCTCCGGCGGTTAAAGGGTTTGTTTTAAATTGATATGTGATTGTGTTTTTTCCTTGATTTATTCTTTAGTTAAAGATTGCTAACAGCCATAGAAAATTAAATAAAAAATTGAAACCCAAGGTAAATGTTGTCATTTGTGATGATCACCAAGTAGTACTTGCCGGGTTGAATTTGATCTTCTCCGAATGTGAAGATATCAATGTAGTTGGGATTTTTCAGGATGTTGCGGCAATGGAGGCATTTCTGAATACCAATCATGGCATCGAGCCACAAGTGGTTGTCATTGATGCTCAATTGGGGCAAAGCGGATTGGATGTGCCAAAATTGTTTGAAGGAAGTAAGAGGGTACGTTGGTTTTTACTCTCGTCCATTGTAGACAAGTATTTAGTGTATAAGTCAAGAATCAATGGTTTCTCTGGTTGCATAAGCAATGAGGTTTCAGCCGATTTTATCATCAATGCGGTGATAAATCCCTCTGATAATTTCATTACGTTTCCCCATTTCGATGATGCAGTTACCGCGCAATTCGAGAATGTGTATAATGCAATATCCTTGCTTACAAAACGAGAACTTGAGATAATTCAAGTGATTTCGACCGGAATGTCTTCTAAAAAATGTGCTGAAATGCTGCACATTAGTATTCTTACCCTAGAGACGCACAAGAAAAATGTTTTTCGCAAATTTGATATCAAAAGTATATCCGAATTAATGCGTATCGTAGTGGATTTTAAGTTAGTGTAATTTCATTTTTTTTACACCGGTTTGGCGTTGTTTGAAATTATAATCCATCTAATCAATTACTTCGATAAGGTTCCTTTGATGAACTCCTTGTCGATTTTTTGCGTTGCGATTCTCAATTAACGCCCTTAGCAATAAAATGATATTCATGGCGTTATAAGGAAAAGCCTATGAAAAAGATATTGTATTGTTTGATGGCGATCTGCCTTATTGCCCAGAGTGCTATGGCACAGAATTTACCAAAAATCTATGTTACAGGTGTTGGAAAGGTGACTGCATTCC
>JBDKGM010000076.1:0-58543 GCA_039798185.1 Bacteroidota bacterium | reverse complement strand
AGAATATCTTACGTACGCGATATGGATTATTGCGTTGGATGCTTTAGCCATTATCCCTTTTTCAAAACTTCGTGCCGAACGAAAACCCATGCAATATGCGGTTATAAAAGTCGGTAATGTTTGTTTACAAATTATTTTTAGTGTATTCTTTTTGGCGTTTTTGCCAAGTCTTGCTAAAAGTAATCCCGACGGTTTTTTTAGTACCATTTATTATCCAAGTTTTCAAATAGGGTACATTTTTATAGCCAATTTAATTGCAAGTTTAGCCACATTTTTAGTATTACTGCCTAACTATACCAAAATCCGTTGGCAATTTGATTATACACTTTGGAAACAAATGATGCGTTATGGCTATCCCGTTTTATTGGCAGGAATCGCGTTTGCCATCAACGAACATTTTGATAAAATTCTCCTGGATTGGTTTCATGTGCCTTTAGCCGATATCGGAGCCTACTCAGCCTGTTATAAAATCGGAATGTTTATGGTGTTATTCCGTACGGCTTACACATTAGGTATCGAACCCTTCTTTTTCTCCCATGCTGGAAATGAAAATGCCCCGCAAACCTATGCCACCATCACTAAATATTTTGTGATTTTCGGTTCGTTTATTTCGCTGTTTGTTGTGGTTTTTATCGATTTATTGAAGCAACCCTTAGTACCCAACGAAGCCTATTGGGACGCCATTAAAGTGGTGCCGTTGATTGTGTTTGCCAACTTCTTTTTGGGGATTTACACCAATCTTTCGGTTTGGTATAAGTTGATTGATAAAACGTTAATTGGAGCCTATATCTCATTTGTAGGCGCTTTTGTTACCTTAGTGTTAAACTATTTACTGATTCCAAAATACAGTTACTATGGATCGGCCATTGCTACCATAGCCGCCTACGGAAGCATGATGATTATTTCCTACCATTTGGGCAAAAAGAAATACCCCATTCCGTATGATTTTAATCGAATATTTAGTTACCTCGGACTTTCGATTGGGTTTTCCATTCTCTCTTTTTATGTGGATTATATTCGTGATAATTATCCCATCAAAGTACTTTTATTACTAGTATTTTTGTCGTTTATTTATAAAAGTGAAAAAGAAACGCTGCTGCGTATTCTTCGCCGTAAATAACAAGCTATGCAAATTAAGATTATCAATTCGTCAGAACACGAATTACCCGCTTATGAAACCCTTGCTTCAGCAGGAATGGACTTGCGTGCGCAATTGAGCGAACCCGTAACGTTACAACCTTTAGGACGCGCCATTATCAAAACCGGATTGTTTATTGAATTACCCATTGGGTACGAAGCCCAAGTGCGTCCTCGTAGTGGATTGGCAGCCAAAAAAGGTATTACCGTTTTGAATTCACCCGGCACAGTCGATGCCGATTACCGTGGTGAAATTGGGGTCATTTTAGTAAATTTATCCCAAGAACCTTTTGTGGTTGAAAATGGCGAACGAATTGCTCAATTGGTCATCGCCAAACACGAACGCGCCGAATGGATTGAAGTGAACGAATTATCAGAAACTTCCCGTGGCGCTGGCGGATTTGGTAGTACCGGAGTAAAATAAATAAGAAATGAATAACACACCTCTAAGTAAGCAATCGCATACATTAGAGTAATAAAACCAAAACCAAAATGAAAATTATCGTACCAATGGCCGGACGCGGATCACGCCTTCGACCCCATACCCTAACGGTACCGAAACCGTTAATCCCAATTGCAGGAAAACCAATTGTACATCGACTAGTGGAAGATATCGCGCAAGTGATTAACCAAAAAATCGATGAAATTGCCTTCATCATCCATAAAGATTTTGGTAAAAAAGTAGAGGAAGATTTGATTGCAATTGCTGAAAAATTAGGTGCTCGCGGTACTATTTGTTACCAAAATGAAGCCTTAGGAACAGCACATGCAATTTTGTGTGCCAAAGAAAGTATGTCGGGACCTATCGTGGTGGCTTATGCTGACACGTTGTTCCGTGCTGATTTTTCGTTGGATACTTCTGCAGATGCCGTGATTTGGGTAAAACAAGTCGACGATCCAAGTGCATTTGGTGTGGTACAATTGAATGATCAAAATCAAATTGTCGATTTTGTTGAAAAGCCAAAAGAATTCGTATCGGATTTAGCGATCATTGGAATTTATTATTTCCAATCTGGGGAAACCTTACGCACCGAGTTACAATACCTACTCGATAATAACGTTGTAAAAGGCGGAGAGTACCAATTGACGGATGCTTTAGAAAATATGAAACAGAAAGGCATGAAATTTGTGCCCGGTAAAGTTGACGAATGGATGGACTGTGGGAACAAAAATGTAACTGTAGAAACCAATTCAAGAATGTTGAATTTCCTGCACCAAGACGGTGTGGAATCGTTAGTTGCTGCTAATGTTAAATTGGAAAACAGTACCATTATTCCACCCTGTCACATTGGTGAAGATGTTATTCTGGTGAATGCTACTGTAGGGCCAAATGTTTCTTTAGGAAAAGGAACGCATGTATCCAATAGCACAATCAAGAACAGCTTGGTACAAACCCATGCGCACATCAAAAACGCACAATTAGACAATGCGATGATCGGAAATCACGCGTCGTTTGATGGTAATTTCACAAGCATAAGTATCGGAGATTATTCCGTATTAGAATAGAAATGAATAAGCGAATTCTATTTAGTGGTTTATTTGGACTAATGGCATCCAGTATTCTTTGGGCACAAGAACCTGAGGATACCGCGTTGGCACCCGATGATTTCCAAAACCATTACTATGAATCGCTTACGCAAAAAGGAATTGAGAATTACGATAAAGCGCTTCTAGAATTGGATCAATGTGAGAAAATTCAGCCCAATAATGCCATAGTGTATTTTGAAAAAGGGAAGAATTACTATTTCATGAAACGCTACAACGAGGCATTTGATCAATACAAAAAGGTGACCGAAATGGATCCCAAAAACCGATGGGCTTGGGCAGGAATGTATGATGTGTGTTACGACACCAAAGACTACAACCGCGCCATTGGCATCGTACAAAAGTTAATCGAGTTCAAACCGGATTATAAAGAGGATTTGTGTTCGCTCTACATGTTGACCAAACAGTATGACAAAGCACTGGATTTAATCAATGACCTCAATGCTACTGTTGGGAAATCGGATAAACGGGAATTGTATAAAGCGCAGATTCTTCAAGATGCCAAATACCAAGGTCCGGAAAAGAACGATTTGGTTGAAAAAATCAAGAAATTCCCCAAAGATGAGTCCAATTATATTGCTTTAATTTACTTGTATTCCCAAAGTAATCAAGAAGAAAAAGCGTTGGAAGTTGCACGTCAGTTGGAGAAAGAAATCCCTAATTCGGAATGGGCGCAAGTGAGTTTGTTTAAATACCATTTGAATGGGAATAATGGCGAACAAGCAGTAAAATCAATGAATATCGTGTTGGCTTCCGATAAAGTTGATAAAAAAATCAAGCACCGCATGTTGAATGAGTTCCTGATTTTTACCAAAACCAATCCCCAATTTGAAAAGGATTTGGACCAAGCCATTTCGTATTTTGATGAAGACAAAGAAGTCAATGTAGCCAAAGAAATTGGTAAGTTTTATCAAGCTAAAAAAGACTGGACAAAAGCAGTGAAATATTATGAAATGCACCAAAAGTCGCATGGAGATGATATGGAAGGCATTTTATTACTGCTTCAAGCCTATACTGAAAGTTTGCAATTTGAAAAATTAGGTCGATTTTCTACCGA
The DNA here is from genome assembly GCA_039798185.1 of Bacteroidota bacterium. Lineage (GTDB taxonomy): Bacteria > Bacteroidota > Bacteroidia > Flavobacteriales > Flavobacteriaceae > Flavobacterium. The sequence continues at coordinate 54,804 of JBDKGM010000076.1, read as the reverse complement.
GTTGATCGAATTGTTTCCCACACAGCCACAATTGTATTACTACAATGGATTGGCACTCAACCAACTTCGTCAGTACAAATTAGCCAAAAATACATTAGAGGCAGGTTTGGATTTTATTGTGGATGATTTGGTTTTGGAAATCAATTTTAATTTACAATTGGGTGAAGCGTATGCCGGTTTGGGTGATGCCAAAAAGAAGAATGAGTATTTTGAAAAAGCCAACCAACTTTTAGAAAAATCGAAGAAAAAATAATGCAAATTATCCTAAAATATAGCTTTCGAATCCTAGTAATTGGATTTGTTTTTGCGCTTCAATCTTGTCGTCCAAAGGCGGTTGTTGTAGCAGAAACTGCAGCGACCAATAATGAAATTCCCGCGATTCAGATTATTGATAAGTACAATGTAAATGCGCTGAATTTTTCGACTTTAAACATCAAAGCGTCGGCTAAATATGAAGACGAAAATCAGTCGCAACATGTTACCGCTGAAATCCGGATGAAGAAGGATGAGAAAATCATGGTGATTATTCGTGTTTTGGGAATTACGATGGCAAAAGCACTCATTACTCCTACGGAAGTAAAGTATTATGACAAAATAGGGAATAAATATTTTGAAGGCGATTATTCAGCGTTAAGTCGTTGGTTAGGAACGGATTTGGATTACCAAAAAGTACAAAGTATATTTTTAGGTAAAACGATAGATGATTTGCAAAAAGGAAAATATACCGTATCTATTGCTGATCAGTGGTACCGACTACATGATAAAGAAAATTCAGGAATGGATAAGTCTTTTTATTTTGAAGGCGAAAATTATTTGGTTAAAAAACAAGAAATCAACCAGCCCAATTTACAAAGGTCGTTACAAGTTACCTATCCAGAATACCGTAAAACTGATGAAAAATTTCTTCCTTTGCAGTTGCTTTTGGAAGCCCAATTGGAATCCGCGAAAACTTCCATTGATGTAGAATATAAAAATGTCAATTTTAATGAAGAATTGTCGTTTCCCTATTCTGTTCCCGAAGGATTTGATCGTATAGAACTCGAAAAGAATTAAACATGAAGCAAGCACTTTTTACTTTTTTAGCGGTAATGACCACTTCTCTTGGTATGGCCCAATTGACGCAAGAGGAATTGGAACAGCGCAAAGCGAAAATCCAACAAGAAATTCTGGATAAAGAACGCATGCTTCAAGAAGTTCGTTCCAAAGAAAAATCGGTAACGAAGTTATTGGATATCCAAAAAGAGAAAATTGGATTGAAGGAAAAATTGATCAGCACCACCAACAAACAAGCCCGCATTATTAATGACAACTTGTATTTGAATCAGTTGGAGATCAATAAGTTGAAAAAGGACTTAGAAATCTTGAAAAAAGACTACGCAGAAATGATTTTGAAATCCTACAAGAGTCGTTCACAGCATAGTCGCGCGATGTTTTTATTGTCTTCAGAAGATTTTACGCAAGCCTACAAACGTTTGCAATACATGAAGCAATATTCCAGTTATCGTAAAATGCAAGGCCAAGAAATAAAGGATAAAACCAATAAATTGGCGAATCATTATATCGAATTAAATAAACAAAAAGAGGAAAAGACAAAACTGCTTGCAGAGCAGCAAAAACAGCGAGAAGATCTTGAAAAAGAACGCCAAGAGCAAGAGAAATTGGCGAACAGTTTGAAAAAAGACAAAAAACAAATTGCCGCTGAAATTAAAAAGAAGCAACAAGAATCCCGTAAAATTGATGCGCAAATTCAGAAGTTAATTCGTGAAGCCATCGCTGATGCCAACCGTAAAGCGGCAGCGGCGAAAGCAAAAGCCAATCCGAAGACAACAACGGCGGCAGAGACAAAGAAAATTGAAACTTCGACTAAAGTAGTTTTAACTCCAGAAGGGAAAATCATTTCCGATAATTTTAAAGCAAATAAAGGTCGTTTGCCTTGGCCTGTAGAGCGTGGTGCGATTTCATTAGGATTTGGCGACCAACCGCATCCTGTATACAAATCATTAATAGTTCACAATAGCGGTATTGATATTACCACAGATGCAAACGCGAATGTGCGTGTAGTATTCAAAGGTGAAGTAGCCCAAATCCAGAAAATTGGAAATAAATTTGCGGTTTTGGTGAAGCACGGTGATTATTTTACCATTTACCATAACTTGGTTTCGGTATCGGTAAGCGAAGGCGAAGATGTTAGTGCGAAGCAGACTATTGGAAAGGTAAAAACCGATTCAGATGGTAAAGCAGTGTTGCGTTTTATGATTTCCCAAAATGCAACCTATGTGAATCCTTCACAATGGTTGAATCGCTAACACAGGTTCACTTACTCGATTTAACAACAAAAACGTCGATACAGCCCCGGTAGTAGTGGAAATCCTGTGGAGCGAAGCGGAGCAGATTGCAACGGATAACGGGACTAGGCGTGGATGAAAGCACAAAGCGCGAGCTGCATCATAAAAAAAGCACCCCGAAGAGTGCCTTTACTTAATTCTTTTTCAATAATATTTTTTCTTGAGTAAACTGATAAGCAGCGTCCAAGAACTGAATCATTTTGTTCCAGTTGGCATTAGGCTCGTAATAGTTTTTGTAGTATTTCAAGGTTTTAATCACCAATTGATTGCCTTTAACTTCAGCAGAAGAAACAAATCCGCCGGTTTCATTTTCTACAGTTTTATTTAGTTTTTCTAAACCAGAAACGCTATAACCATCAGGAATGTTGAAGGTAATTTCATTTTCAAAAGAACGCGGAAAACTCATATAAATATTGTTTTTTCGGTCGATTTCTTTTTTATCAATTTCGATTTGAGAAGTTAGAAAACGTCCAATTTCCAAAAGGTATTTGTCGCCTGCTTTTTTCACATAATTATTGGCAATGGTAAAACCATCATGGATTTCAAGCGCATTATCTTTCCCATAGCGCCCTGTATTTTTGATTTCAAACGTGTAATCCTCAACCTTTACTTCATATTCGCCCTCTACATTGGATTTATACGATTCGGTTTGTTTATCTTTTTGCTTTTTGATTAAGGCGTCTAATTCATTGGTGTATTGTTTGCGGTCTTTTTCTTTACGCACATAATCCATCAATTTCATGGTGCCATAGCGATTGTAATCTTCATAAACAAAGTCATAAAACTGCAATTTATCATCTTGTTCAGATTCTTTTAAATGGCCTAAATAGGCTGCATCGCGTTGTACTTTGTATCCTGTAAAATCAACCAAATCTACTTTAGTTTTGATTCGAGAAACGTTGTCTTTGTAGGTGCTGCTCGGTAAGGTAACATTAGAAACATCGGTTACGCGTTTGCCTTTGGAAATTTCTAACACATAAGCCTTAGAATTTTCAATCGAATAATTGACTTGATCGGTACCTGAAAAGGCGTTGAAATATTCGATATAAATTGGTTTTGGCGTATTTACTCGAATTAATTTACGTACGTTTTGTTGGATTAATAAATCATCAATCGAACCATTAAATCGCGGCGTAGCAATGATTACATCATAACTGATTTCTTGTTTTTTCAAGAATTGCATGAAGTAATTTACAAAGGGAACTTCGTCACGGAAGAAGATGGGGTTGGTGCCGTAATAACTAAAGGGATACATTATTTTCGCTTCATTAACCACAAAAGCTTCGAAATAGCGGGTAAAGAATTCGTGGCGGCAGAAATAGTAGATTTCGCGTACTTTCTCTTCCTCAGTAGAAAAACTCTTTTCTTTTAAAAAGCGGTTGACCACACCTAAGTCACCATCGGGATAGAATTTTTTATTATAGTATTCGAAAATATCTTCTTTAGAAATGGTTTTCTTCACTACTTTTTCACTTTCAGGCAAGAAACCATCGGCTAGTTTTTCAAATTTTCCTGAACGCGCAAAAATGACTTGAAATTTATAACACGGCATTTCTGCTAAAGGATAAAACCAGCGTGGAAATTCATTTTTATCAATGTTTTCAGCCTTCAGTTCGAACAGACGGTCACTACTTTTTCCAGTATCAATTTGATTTAAAGGTGGCGCACCATTGTATGTGTTGAAGTTTAAGAAAAAGTCGTTTTCAGTATGCAAAGTGATTTTTAAATTCATGGTAGGATATACGTCACCAAGCGGCGTTTCTACAGCTTCAAATGTATAATCGTAGACCGATTTAAAAGGCTCAACGGAATAGAAATAATAATCGATAATGTCGCCAATTTCAAGATTTGGGATGGCTAGTTTTTTTTCACCATCAACTTCTTTGGCTTCTTTATCTGTGTCAATAAGCACTTCTTTACCGTCAGGTTTTACGATTTTAACGCCAATAAAATTGGTTCCGCGGCGCCAAAAAGAGCCCAATGCTTTATTGGAATAAAATTTATCGCGATAAGAAAACTCCGAGAATTCTTTGACAGCTGCTTGGTCTAAAAGAAGAATACGTTTACGGATCGAACTGGTATAGGTAACGTTGATTCCAAATTTATGGTAATCGTAATTTTCATGTTTGTAAATAATAACTGCCGATTCGTTTTTCCATTTTTCAGGAGCAGTAGTTGCTTTTTTATAAGGGTCACTGGAATTCCAAATTTCGTTGCGAATTTCAGTGGCGGATTGTCCAAGGGCAAAGAATACATTACAGAGTAATGCGGCCCAAAGTAGTTTGCTTTTCATGCGTTATTTGGTTAAGATAATTTGTGTATTGTACGCTTCAGCAACACGCTTGTTTACAGCACGCCACTGTTCAAAATCAGCTGTCTTTAAAACAGCATTTTTAAATAAAAATGATTTTTTATAATGGATTTTGTTGTTTTCAACGGTATAGGTTAGACTCACTTCGTAATTGTTTTCTTTAACTGAAATCGCTTCAGGAAGTTTGGTCACTTTATAACCAGCGGGAAGTTGCAAGGTGATATCGGATTCGTATACTGTTTTATAATCAAATTCATAATCGGTTTTGCGGTCCTTTAATTGAAACTCTTTGTACTCATTCATAAAGTCCAAATCCACATAAATTTCATTGTCAAAAGAAGAGACTTTGTTGGCAATATCAATCGCGTAATCAATAGTTAATTTTTGCTCCCGATTGTTGATATCACTCGTTTTTACTTGATCCACTTTGATACTTTTGTTTTGATGGGCGAGATAGCCATCCAACATTTCTTTCTTTTTATTGGATTCAAAATGGTTGTAAATATTTTGAAAATATTCACGACTTTCTCCAGTAAAACTGCGTTGACAAGTTCCTTTTAATTGCTCGTTTTCCAAAGATAAATTGGCAGTAAAGACTTCTTTGTTCATTGCTGCTGTTCCTGCAGGAATTTTATCCAAAATACACTTTTCACCATCTTCAATCATTACTTCTTTATTTTGAATACGTTCGGCATATTCGCCAAAAGCACAAAATTTTTCGGTTCCATCTAAAAAGTAACGTTTCCCTTTGAATAATAAGGTACAGATCATGTGATTATCTACGGCTAAAGAAGGTGTTTTGTAATCGTAGGCAATATGTTTGGTTCCAATCCATGTGAGTCTAGCATCGAAGCCGGCAAGGACTAACATTTGTTTGATCAAATTGGCCATTCCTTTACAATCGCCGTATCGTTTTTCAAATACATTTTGCGCTTCATCCGGTTTGAATCCGGCCAAACCATCTTCAAAAGCGATATAGCGGATATTATCTTGTACCCAATAGTAAATGTTTTTGATTTTCTCTTCGTCCGTTTTCGCTTTAGCGGTTAGTTCGGTTACTTTTTCACGCAGCTTTTCCGGTTCGTTATGCATCATTTTCACGAGCGAAATGTACCATTTGTAAAGGTCTTCATGCGTTTTGAATAACGTTCCTGATTTGGATCCTTTGGCATAACTCTTTGTCAAAATCATGATGTGCGGATACAAGTAGGTGCGTCCCGGACTGTCTTTTTCTTTAAAATAGGCGGGAGCGTTGTCAAGAGTGAAGGTGTATATTGTCTCAGAATCAGAATCTGTAACCGTTTTTTTGATATCAAAACCATTAAAGTTGAATTCTTTTAATTCGATATCAAGCCATTTGGGTACAGAGAAAACAATTTTCTTTTTTAATACTGGAAATTCATCTTGAAAATAAAAAGTAGTGCAGTATTTAATGTCGTTGTACTTCTTATTGAGTTCGTAAAAATAAGTATACCCTTGAACTGGAAAGTCGATAGATGTGTATTTTACGCGGGCATCATTGTAAAATAAATCATCATCTTTATAGGGTTCATCTCTTACGTAAAAAGAAGTGTTTTTTTCATTTCGAAACCGAACGATAAAGTTCTCAATTGACGATTCACTGTCATAAAACTCATATTTATGGATATCCGCACGGTGGTTGATATTCATTAAATGCTCGTTGGTTTTTATCGAAACGGTAATTTTGTCGGCACTTGAATTGTAGTCAAAGCCAATAGCATCAGTGCTTTCAAGAATAGCCACATCATCCTTACTGTATTGTTCGCGTAAGGATTTTGCTTTAGAAATATCTTCTGGGGTCGGGTCAATATTTTTCTGAGCAAGGGCAGAAAGTGAGACACAGGCGCATAGTGACAGAATAAGCTTTTTCACGGAGTTTCTTTTTCGGAAAAATACTAATTTCTATCGAATCCTAAAAAATTAATTTTCAATGAATAAAGCCTTTAACTCAGTCGCGTCATTCGCTTTCATTTTGCCTGCTAAAACCAAACTCAATTGCTTACGACGCAATGCTGCAGCAAAACGTGCTTGTTCTTCTTCAGTTTGTGGTTCCAAAGCGGGTACAGGAACAGGATTACCCATATCATCTACAGCAACAAAGGTATAGATTGCCTCATTTGCTTTGGTTCGAATACCCGATTCACGGTCTTCAATCCAAACATCCAAATAGATTTCCATGGATGAGGTAAACGCTCTTGAAACTTTTGCTTCAATAGTCACCACACTTCCCAATGGAATAGAACGGTTAAAGGCTACGTGGTTTACCGATGCTGTGACAACAATACGGCGGGAATGACGACGTGCTGCAATACTAGCCGCACGATCCATACGCGCTAACAATTCTCCTCCAAAAAGATTATTTAAGGGATTGGTTTCACTGGGTAAAACTAAATCGGTTAAAATAGTATAGGAATCTGCAGGATGTTTTGGTGTCATTGTTTTTTTTGCAAAGTTACTAATTCGGCTAAGGTTTACGAACCGACAAAGCATAAAAAAATCCCAAAGTGCATTGGGATTTCTATTATTGTTCTTCGATTAAAACCCAAGCTTCGGGGTTATGAGATTTTTGAATTTCCTGCATTTTTTGTTGGGCTACAGTGTAACTGGAATAGCTCGCATACAAAACAGGGTATAAACCGTGCTTGTTCGGTTTTAGTTTGCGGGCAGGATAGCCTAACTTTTTCAATTCATACAATACACGGTCAGCATTTTCTTCTAAGCGAAAAGCGCCCGCTACCACGTGATAAGGTAACTTATCCGATTTAATGGTTAACGTTACAGCCGGTAATACTGGCGTGGTTGGATTGTCTAATACAAAAGTAGCTTGTTGAATTTTTTCTTCAATTTTCTTTTGCACTTTTGTCTGAACAGCTAAGGTTTCAGCTTCAATTTTTTGGGTATAATACTGATTACCGAAATAGCCACCAGCTCCTAATAAACCTGCGCTAACAACAAAGATTGCAGCGTATTTTAAAAAGTTAGAGGAACGTGCTTGCGTAGCTAATGGTAGCACATCAACTTCTTGTTCTGTTACTTGAACTTCTACAGGTGTTTCCTCAGTGATTTGATTTAAAATTTCCCGTTGAACATAAGGAGAAACTACCGCTGAAAGTCCGAAAGACTCCGTTAAGTAATTCACCTGATCTTGCGGTACAAAAACTAAATTTTTATCGCTATTCAGCGAAATTTCACCGATTTGACGGAGGGCAATGCTCCCAAAATCTTGAAGTTTTTGTTTCCAATCATGAACCGCATGTTCTATAACTGTAACCGCTACTTCATAAGGTATTTTTTCTGCTACCGCAATATGATTGGCTAATAAACCATCATTGTTTTTGAGATAGGCATTGAATGAAATTACTTTCTTAGGGGGATAAAAAGTATGGGCTGAACTATTCCAATGAGCGGATTGTGTTTCCGTCAAAAAGGCACCAAATCCAGGCACAGTTACACATTGGTAACGATACAGTAATTGCGCTATGTAAGATTCAATCTTCATGAGAGCAAATTTAAAGATTTCATGGGGATGGCAAAATTTTATCAACAAACTTTGTTAACATTTTTCAAATCAATTTTATATTTTTGACATTCAATATTTTATTATGCGCCATTCCGAATTAATTGCTACCCTAGCGCTACTTCAAGTAGAGGGAGTTGGGGATATTTTAGCCAAAAAACTCATTCATCAATTTGGTTCTGCTTCCGAAGTGTTCCAACTCAAGCCTCGGCATCTCGCTGCTGTAGACGGCTTGGGACCACTCACTTTAAAAAATTTCAAAGACACCACCTTGTTTGCAAAAGCAGAAGCAGAATGTCAATTTATAGCCGATCATCAGATTCAGGTTTTTTATTTTCAAGATGCCAATTATCCCGAGCGGTTAAAACATTGTTACGATGGTCCGATTTTATTATACGGTTCAGGCACCATGGATTGGAACAACCGGCACATGATAAGTTTAGTTGGAACGCGCGAAATTACTCCGTACGGAAGTGATGTAACACGAAGAATATTGGAAGATTTAGCACCTTTAAACCCTGTTATTGTTAGCGGTTTTGCTTATGGCGTGGATATTTTAGCACATAAAATTGCGATGGAACTCGGGCTACAAACCATTGGTGTACTTGCGCATGGTTTAAATCAAATTTATCCCAAAATGCATAAAAAGTATGTGGGTAAAATGTTGGAAAATGGTGGTTTTCTTACCGAGTTCCGAAGTGATTCCAATCCGGATAAAGAGAATTTTGTGCGTCGAAATCGAATTGTGGCTGGCATGACTGAGGCCACTGTTGTTATTGAAAGTGCCGAAAAAGGAGGCTCATTAATTACCGCAAACATGGCCAATGAATACAATAGAGAAGTCTTTGCTGTCCCTGGACGAATTACTGACAAATACAGCCAAGGGTGTACCGCTTTAATCAAAACCCAGCGGGCACATTTACTTACATCAGCAGCGGATATATTGTATCATTTAAATTGGTCCACAACAGCGACTGAAGGTTCGCCAAAAGGCGTGCAAAAACAATTGTTCGTCCAACTGGAAGAAGAAGAACAACAACTGTATGATTTTCTATTTCAAAATGGAAAGGCACTCTTGGATCATATATCCTTAGAGTGCCAAATGCCTGTTTTTAAAGTGTCAACGTTGTTGTTGAATATGGAATTAAAGGGCGTAGTTCGTCCGCTTCCGGGGAAACTTTTTGAAGCCATTTAATTATTTTAAACCTAATTCACCATCAAAATTATTGAGATCTTCCCTAGTGCGCGGTTTAACAATCAACAAATTGTAAAGTTGATGACAAATGGCTTTCAGTTCGGGTAAGTTTTGGCGTTCTAACGCTTGTGCTCCCAACTCAACCAATTCGTTAAAACGTCTGGGGTCTTTGTATTTTTCGGGACTGATAAATCGATAATGGTAGTAATAATCGATGTAACGATCTTCTTGTTTGAAATAAATATTATCAAGTAATTCGTCCAGTTCTTTGGTCTTTTTACGAATTAAATACTTGTTGTTCGATTGTAAAATTTCTTTTTCATTGCGTAAAATACGTTCCAATTCCTCTTGCTGTTTGGGCGACATTTTTTCGGAATATTCACTAACCAAGTCTTTCGTGTTTTGGTATTCTTCCAATTCTTGTAAGATATGTTTGTGGCGAACTAAATCATCATATTCTTGGATCGTAATCCTTTTCATTTCATCCAATTGAAATTTACGGTCAGTAGATCGGTCTTCAGCGGCTTCTAATGATTCATTGTATAAAACGGTAAGATGATCATGAATCCGTTTTAATTTCGCCAAATATTCATAATTTTCCTCGGCTTCATGTCCGTCCATTTCGTCTTGGATATTCTCCATAACGGATTTGATTTCAGCCCCTAATTTATCCAGAACCACTTGGCGTTGGTGCGGGTTGAATACCTCATTGATTTCCAAATCTAAGGCGCCAATATAGATGCTTACATTTAAATCACGGGATTCCGAAATCTTGAAATTAAGTTCGATATCCATTCCTTTAATCAAATCCATTGGCAATGTTTTACCCGTAATTTCGATGTAGCCAATGGTTAAATTACTTCCAATCATTCCACCGGCATTCCCTTCCACAATATTGATGATTAATTTGTCATCGGTGTTTTTAAGGATGTTTTTTGAAGTGGTTTTATAAAGTGTTTTTTTCAAGGGCAGGATGTCATTTTTCTTGAAAATTCGCTCCATAAATGTTTTACCTGCCTCTTCATCCACCTCCAAACAAATGTCATTGGGCAAAGGCTGTCCCATGATATTATAAAGACCGTTGGTGATATGTATGCTGCTATTTTGGTAGACAACTTTTTGATTTTCATCCATGATAACGAGCGTAAAAGCGTTGGTTGCTTTTTCGAGTAATGGGACAAATTCAGTTATTTTTTGATTGATTTTTAAAACACCGGTATCAAAACCACCATCCGAACGGGTAATTCGATAAAATCCTTGAAACGGCGTTTTGAAAACAACTGCAATGAGTTCTTCCGCATCTTTGGAATTGGGTTCAAAGACCACTTCCACGGATACACTTTCAGTTGGAGTATTTACTTCGGTGATTTCCTCAACACGTTCAGAAGGTTTAGAGCCCGCATAATAAGCAGCTCCTACCACGACGGCTGTTGTAGGGTCAATTCCCGTATCCACTTTACTACCACTGCGCTGTGCTAATTGTTCTCGAATGTAAGGAATGTAAGTTGTGCCTCCCACTAAAATAATTCGGTCAATATGGCTGAATTTCAATCCGTTTTCAACCAGTAAACGTTCTGTTAAATGATAGGATTCATCAAATTTTGCATACAAGATGGATTCAAATTCGACGCGACTCACTTCAATATCCGTAAAAACATCCCAAGGTTCGAAATCCAGTTCAAACTGCGCAGTTGTTTTAATAGACAATTCTTTTTTTGCTTCTTCTGCCTTGAATAAGAGTTCGAAATACAGTTTTTTACACACGGCATCTTCCCCAGAAATCATTCGTTTCCAAAGGTTCGTTTGACCGGATAGCGCTTCAATTTTTGGGCAAATAATCTTTTCGACAAATAAATTATCCAAATCTACACCGCCCAAAAAGTTATTTCCTTTATGGTCTAAAACTTTCAATTCTCGGGAATCGATTCGCACCAAAGCCACATCAAAAGTACCGCCGCCAAAGTCGTAGACCAACCATTTTTGTTCTTGATCAATAGAAATGTTTAAAGTGTTTGAATACGCCAAACAAGCTGCAATCGGTTCTTGCAACAAAACAACTTCATCGAAACCGGCTTGGTATCCCGCTTTTTTGGTGGCATTGGTTTGAATGGTATCAAAGGAAGCCGGAATGGTAATCACCGTTGACTTGGGTAATTCCGGTTGGGTAAAATTGATCAGTTCTTTTAAAACCATAGAAGAAAGTTCGACCGGTGAAATTTCTGAATCCAAAGCCTCTACAAAATAGTGTGCATCGGAACCCATTTTCCGTTTGAAGGAAGAAAAAACATTTTCGGATTGCGTTACCATTAATTCCCGGGCTTTGTCACCAATTTGAATCCGACCTTTTCGAAAGGAAACGACAGAGGGAAGGGTGTCTTTAAAACCGACAGGATTTTTATAAAGGGTAATTTTACCATTTTCATATTTCGCAATGGCTGAGTTGGTTGTGCCCAAGTCAATGCCGAAATTTATATTAGTCATAACTTTTTATTCTACAATTACTACTCCTTTTTGAATTAAAACATAGCCATTTCCTGAATCTTGATAGATTACAGGTTTTAAAACTTTGGTAATTTTTTGCGCATTGGCATGCATTAAATTCGCTTCAACAGAGTTGTCTCGTTCATCATAATTCAGTCCAATGGGGTTGATTACTTTATAACCCATCTCGGTGATTTCGTGTTGAATACGATTAAAATTTCGTTCAAAAAGGTCAATTTGATTTTCTAATGCTTTTTTTTCGATTTCGAATAATTGATTGATTATGGCTTCCATTGTTGGCAATTTTTAGGAAGAGCAAGGTACAACTTTATTGTTTTTTAGCCGAAATGAAGCGGGTTAAATCCTATAAAATTCTATTTTTGTTTTACGCTAATACCAGCCGTGATGAATATTATTCGCTTATTTGAGAATTTACAACTCGACCACAACCGTACCCATGAGTTTACGGAGGAAGAAATAATTCGTATTGAGAAACAAGTCAACGTTGAAAAACGATTGAATCCGGATATTGATGTCAATGTAGCTTCACAGTTGACGGAAGCGTTACGGAACTATCCCCATACCTTTTATTTTATCACACAAGAACGGGTTTTGTATAACTTTTTTGCGGGTACTACTTACGGTTATGATCGATTTCCTGGAAAGGTTGAAAATGAAAACTGGTTTGAAATTCAATCGTTTTTTGAAGCGTATTTAGTCACAGACTTATCTTTTTTTCTGGAACAAAAATTAGCAGAGAATCAGTTTGACGCCGTGCAGGAAATCATGGAATATTCTATTTATTTCCCTGAAGAATTTTTACATACCCTACAACGCAAAGCCATTCAAAAAATTGACTTTATTCTTAATCAATTAATGAATCCTACCAGTGAAGGTTCGCTGTATGCATTTGCCAAAACAAGTAGTTTTTTTAATTTTTTATCCTTTTTGAGTGGCCCAGAAATGGATGATAAAGTGAAATCACTTTTGAATCGAGTTGTGGACATTTATAATACCAATAACCTGCACCCTCATGCGGGTTCCATCATGGTTGCGATGGCTTCGTATCGCCCATTTGATGAAGATTTAGAAGAGACTTTGCAAGGCAATCGGAATGTCGTTTTGGGTAAATCGACTAAAAGGAGCAACTCTTCTTCCTCCTTCAATTGGAAAACCTTTGCCATCATATTAATCATTCTCTTAAAAATTGCCTGGGCAACAAACAAATGTTCAAATACGTCCAGTCCAATAGACACTATTGAAACCGTAAAAAGTGATGAGGTGCCCACTGTTGAGGAAGCACCGTCTTTAGATCGCTATTATACCGATATGCATCTAAAAATCGATAGTTTTAAAGTGTTTTTAACCCAATTTGATCCGGCAAAAATTACGCAGGTAAAACCCATTCCAAAAATTGTAACCAGCAGCAACCCGTTTACAACGTTTTATAATGATAGAGTAAGTGTTTCTGGAAATGAACGTTTTCAACGGATTGTGAACAAAACCAATTACGATATTATTGTATTGGAGCATGTGGTTGTTTATGACAGTATTAAAATGCCAGCAAAAGCCTTTTATATCAAGGCAAATGCGACCTTAGAATTAAATACTAGTGATTACAACAAACGTATTTTAAACTTTTATGCAGGCCGAAATCTAGCTTCTTTCCAAGATCCAAGCCGTCATTTTTTTGTAGACGGTCAATCCAATGTGGAATACCGATTTGCCGAACTTGCACCTAATGCTAAGGAACTCATCGACAAAGATTGTCGTTTTGAAGGCTCTATTGAATTGCGTGAAGAAAAAAGTAAAGTGGAAGTATATACGAAACAACCGCGCTCTGCTGCAGAGGAAATCAAGGATGCGGCGGATTCAAAATAAAAAAAGCCCTGAATTTTACTTCAGGGCTTTTATTTTATTCAAATCCTAATTTTTGACGAACCCGCTGTAGAACCCCGTCAGCAATTGATCCTGCTTTGGCAGCACCTTTTGCCAAAAAGGCATCTACTTCTTCCAAATGACTCATATAATAATTGTATTTTTCGCGTTCTGTTTTAAATTTTTCACAAATCAATTCAAATAGCGCTTGTTTAGCATGGCCATAACCATAATTACCACCCAAATAAAGCTGGCGCATTGCTGCAATTTGTTCGCCATTTGCCAATAATTTATACAAACCAAAAACCTTACAAGTATCCGGATTTTTTGGCTCTTCCAAAGGCGTACTATCCGTTTCAATACTCATGATTTGCTTGCGCAAGGCTTTATCATCCAAAAAGATATTAATGATATTTCCCCGTGATTTACTCATTTTTTGCCCATCTGTTCCAGGCACATATTGGGTTTCCTCACTAATGGTTGCCTCGGGCAATACAAAAGTTTCTCCCATTTGATGGTTAAATCGAGCAGCAACGTCACGCGTAATTTCAATATGCTGTAATTGATCTTTGCCCACAGGCACAAATTCCGCATCATACAACAAAATATCCGCTGCCATCAACATCGGATAAGTAAATAAACCGGCGTTGACATCTTCCAAACGATCCGCTTTATCCTTGAAGGAATGCGCTAATGTCAGCCGTTGAAACGGAAAAAAACAACTTAAATACCAAGATAACTCTGCGGTTTGTGGCACATCACTTTGACGGTAAAAAACTACATGGTCGGTATCCAAACCACAAGCAAGCCATACAGCAGCCGTACTATAGGTGTTTCCTCGTAACGATTCACCGTCTTTTATTTGAGTCACCGAATGTAAATCGGCGATAAATAAAAACGTTTCATTCCCAGATTTCTTCGACATTTCAATCGCTGGAAGTATAGCACCCAATAAGTTCCCCAAATGTGGAGTCCCGGTGCTTTGTACGCCTGTTAGTATTTTTGCCATAGTTTTTAAATTGTGGAGCAAATGTAAACTAAAATTGCTTTATTTTTGGGACTATGCGCGCGTTAAAAATTATTTTTTGGGTGGTATGGCGCATTTGGTTTTATATTTTAGTAGCCGTACCCATTTTAGTGATGTTTCCATTTTTGTTTCTTTCTATTTTGAAAGAACGTTGGTATCCGTATTTCTTTATTTTAGCCCGAATTTGGGCCAAAGTGATTCTTTACGGTATGGGTTTCCGACACCAAGTGGTTTGTTTGCAACAACCAGAGCCCGGTAAAAGTTATATGTTTATTGCCAATCATACATCGATGACCGACATCATGTTAATGTTGGCCACCGTGCGTAATCCCTTTGTTTTTGTAGGTAAAAAAGAGTTGGCAAAAATCCCTTTGTTCGGTTTCTTTTATAAACGCACCAGTATTTTAGTTGATCGCGGAAGCCAAAAAAGCCGAATGGCGGTTTATGAACGAGCACAACGACGCTTGAATATGGGTATGAGTATTTGTATTTTTCCAGAAGGGGGCGTACCCGACGAACAAGTCGTGTTGGATGAGTTTAAAGATGGTGCATTCCGTTTGGCGTTGGAACATCAAATTCCCATTGTACCCATGACTTTTTTCGACAATAAAAAACGTTTTTCCTATACCTTCTTAAGTGGCAGTCCCGGAAAAATGCGTGTGAAAATACATCCATTTATAGAAACAAAAGGGCAATTGCCAGAAGCAAAAAAAGAAATAAAAGAGCAAGCGCGTCAATTGATTTTATCCGATTTGGAAAATGATTTGAAGTAGGGCGTTCCCCCTCCATGCTTCCGGGGTCAGGCTTTCCGTTGCAATCCGGCACCTTCGTAAACTACGGCACCGGGATTTCCACTGCAATCCTTAACGCAAACAAAAAGAGTGTCCGGCCAAGACACTCTTTTTTTGTTACGCACCGGAGTGCCGTAACACCACTTAACTAATTTTAAACTAACCTAACTATCTTAGAACGAATAGGAAACACCGCTATATAAACCCATCATGTAGGGTTTAAAATTCCCAGCGTCTGAACTAAACGTATTGAGTTGATATTTAAAAACAGGTTCGATTCGAGCCTCCCATTTTTTAAAGAAGCCGTAATGTATGCCCAAACCTAAGTTGCCACTAAAGTGCATCGGATTCAAATTGGTAGCTTTTCCTACCAAAAGATTGAATTGCTCCGATTGTAAATAGATTTCGTTTTGATTTAAGAAATAGGTGCTGAATCCACCTATAAATTGAATACCCATTTTTTTACCTCCCAAACGGTAAGTCAATTCCATGGGGATTTCTAGATAACCCATTCTTTGATTGAGCGATCCTTCATAACGCTCCATGAATTTATTATAGGTCTTTACATTATTCAAACTTTCAATGATAATGGATGAACCCATACTGTTCAACGATAAATTTTGAATACGACTGCTTACTTCAGGTTCCATATAGTAAGCAATCTCATTGGTATCATAGCCTAAACGAACAACATTTACTCCTGTTCGAACACTGATTTTTGAAGTTAGCGCATAACCAACACCAATTCCGTAACTGGTATTATTTACAGCATATTGTTTTGAATTGTTCGCTAATGATGGATCAAGAGGAGAACCTTGTGCTAACGAACCGAAGTAAATAGGGGCAAGGTTCGATGCGACTTGCCACCTATTTAAATTCTGTCCGGAAAAGGATTTCTTTTCTTTTTCATCAAGCAATTTTTCCAATTCATTGGTCGGCTTTTGGGCAACTTGAATGCTGTCCTTAGCCTTATTAAGAGGGTTATTGGAAACAATAGGAGCTGAAGTAATCACGTTGTTTTGACTTCCAACGCCCGACTCATTTGTAAGCGTTGATACGTTGGATTTCGTGATAACTTCAGAATTTGTGCTGTTGTTTTTAGACGGCGTTGTAACAGCCACAACGGATGGATTTGAAATACCTTTTTCAATTGGAGATGAAACCGCCAATTGTGTAGATTCCACTGAGTTTTTATTAGTTGTTACAACCGCATTTGATGCCTTGTTAAATTGTGAAGCAGTTGATCTACTTCTCGGAGTTTTTACCTTGCTTTTTTGCGCAGCATTTTCGTTGTTACGCACTTCAGTATCCGCAACTCCAGAAGTTGGATTTGTTGGCAACGAACTTTCCGGCAGGCCCGAATTTATAGGGGTAACACTCCCTTTTTTAGTAGCGCCCACATGTTTATTTTGTGAGTCTGTTGCGTCTGAGGGATTGGTTTTAGTTTGATTTGATGGTGACGAATTTACAATCCCATCAGTAGTTGACGGAGCTGAAATCCCAGGAGCAGTAGTTCCTGAATTCGTGTTTAGATTTAGAAATAAGCCCACGAAGAAAGCTGCTGCTACCCCGCCATAAAACCACCAAATGGGGATAACACGTCTTTTTTTCTTTTCTTGGAGTTTTTCTTGAAGTGCATTCCATACCGCCTCATCAGGTAGTACTTCAAAGTGCTCCAGCTGGTCTTGAAATAGCTTGTTGATGTCTTGGTTTTTTTTCATTGTATTTGGGGCATTTTTGAATTGCCAGTGTAATCTTCTATTTTTTGTTTTAATATCATTTTTGCTCTTGACAGATTGGACTTTGAAGTTCCAATGTTGATATTTAGTGCATCTGCAATTTCTTGATGACTAAATTCTTCAAACACATACAAGTTAAACACCATTCGGTACCGCTCGGGAAGCTCTTGTACGATTTGAAAAAGAAACTCTGGAGAAATTCCATCGTCAATTTCAACTTCAACCGTTTCGGGTATATTTTCATCAACCACAGCCAAATAACTTTTCTTTCGAAATTGTTGTAAGATATGATTGATAAAAACCCGTTTTATCCAGCCGTCAAAAGAACCTTTAAATTCAAATTGTTTGATTTTATCAAAAACCAACAAAAAAGCATCTTGCAAATAATCTTGAGCTTCATCACGGTCTGGTACATATTTTAGACATACCGCAAACATTTTTCCCGCATATAGGCGATAAAGCTGTTCTTGTGCTAGCAGGTCTTTTTTTTGACAACCTTGTATGATTTGCTCTAAATTCAATGCATTTCATGTATTAATGATCTACAACAGCATCAAATTCATAAAATTGTTCCACCCCTTGCGAGTCAGTACCAATCCAAAATTTAAAATGATAGGTTCCTAATGCAGTAGGTTTGAAACGTAATGTATTTGTGTAGGCATTGTCATCTGCTGGGCATGATTGATCGCCACTACGATAACTTTCAATAGCTACAATTCGTTGAAAATCTGCTGCATCATAATAAAACCCACGGAATACATTGCATTTGGTTGGCAAACTGTAATCAACAGGGATTTCAGTAATACTGTCTTTTGCAAATTTTCCTGGATTTGTCACTTCTGTTACCGGAGATACCTGAATGTAAATAGGGTCGTCACCCACGGAGGTGTCACAACTAGTGGCAATAATGCCTAATACAAGTAAAACGGAATAGCCAATTCTTTTCATCTTTACGAACTTATTATATTTGTGTGATACAATTTAGTTAAAAAGGTTGCGTCAACTAGAAAAAAAAATCCCGATTTTTTTCAAAACCGGGAAATTTATTCGTTTAGTCAACTTGCTCCTTGATGACTTCTTTGATTTTTTGTTCCAATTCATCCGCCAATTCCGGATTGTCTTTAATCAACAATTTAACGGCATCGCGACCTTGTCCTAATTTGGTATCCCCATAACTAAACCAAGATCCTGACTTTTTGATGATTTCAAATTCGACCGCTAAATCTAAAATTTCACCGGTTTTAGAAACACCTTCACCATACATGATGTCAAATTCTGCCGTTTTAAACGGTGGTGCAACTTTATTTTTCACCACTTTAACTTTGGTGCGGTTACCTAACACATTATCACCATCTTTGATTTGCGATGAACGACGAATGTCCAAACGCACTGACGCGTAAAACTTTAAGGCATTACCACCCGTTGTAGTCTCCGGATTTCCAAACATTACCCCAATTTTTTCACGCAATTGGTTGATGAAAAATACGGTACAATGTGTTTTGCTAATGGTTGCGGTTAACTTACGTAAAGCTTGTGACATCAAACGGGCGTGTAATCCCATTTTTGAATCACCCATTTCACCCTCGATTTCACTCTTAGGTGTTAAAGCTGCTACCGAGTCAATAACCACAATGTCAATCGCACCGGAACGAATTAAGTTTTCGGCGATTTCCAACGCTTGCTCTCCGTTGTCAGGTTGTGAAATAATTAAGTTTTCAATGTCTACACCCAATTTGGCCGCATAGTGACGGTCAAACGCGTGTTCTGCATCAATAAACGCAGCAATACCTCCAGCTTTTTGCGCTTCAGCAATGGCATGAAGCGTCAAGGTAGTTTTACCTGATGATTCCGGTCCATAGATTTCAATAATACGACCTTTTGGATACCCGTTTACCCCTAAGGCAAGGTCCAATCCCAATGACCCCGATGGAATGATTTCTACTTCTTCCACCGCTTTGTCTCCCATCTTCATTACGGTTCCTTTACCGTAGGTCTTGTCCAGCTTGTCTAACGTCAGCTGTAACGCTTTCAATTTTGCTTCTTTTTCTGAACTCATTTTACATTAAAATTAAAGGCTGTTAAAGCCGTAAATGTACTTATTTTTTTAGGACTAAATTAGTTTTCCCAAAAGTAGTTTTAAACAATGAGAAGCCGTACTTTTACAGCCAATTTTTTTTCACATGGAAAAACTGATTTCATATCCCATCTCTGTGGTCTATTACCTTTGTTTTGGACTAACCTTGGTGATTTTCCATCCCATTCAATGGGTTTGTTTTAACGTTTTTGGTTATCAAGCGCATAAAAAAAGTGTCGATTACCTAAATCTTTTTTTAGTGGGTTGTACGAGAATTCTGGGTACTCGTTGGAGCTTTTCTAACCGCGAACATATTCCACAAAATGTTCCTTTAATTTTTGTAGCCAATCACCAAAGTTTGTACGATATCATCGGAATCATTTGGTTTTTGCGAAGACATCACGCCAAGTTCGTTAGTAAAAAAGAATTAGGAAAAGGAATCCCTTCTGTTTCTTACAATTTACGACATGGAGGTTCGGTTTTGATTGACCGAAAAGATCCCAAACAAGCCTTACCCACAATTAAAGGATTGAGTGAATACATTGAAAAACACAACCGTACAGCCGTAATTTTTCCAGAAGGAACCCGAAGTAAAACGGGAGCCACCAAAAAATTCTCTGAGAATGGTTTGAAAATCTTATGTAAGTTTGCTCCCAACGCTGTAGTTGTGCCGATTACCATTAATAATTCTTGGAAAATGACCAAATTTGGCATGTTTCCCATGGGATTAGGAAATCACATAAAATATACAATTCACGAACCTTTGGCCGTAAAAGACTATGACTTTACCACACTGTTTGAAAAAACAGAACAAGCGGTCAACAGTGCCATCCTGAACTCATAATTCATAACTCATAATTTATAATATTTTATAATGTCTATTAAAAACATCCGACTGGAAGTGATGCAATTCCTAGAAAAAAGCATTGATAGCTTTGTTGACGAATACCTCGTTCCAGTTGAAAAAATTTGGCAACCTACGGACTTGTTGCCTGATTCTCAAAAAGAGAATTTTATCGAAGAAGTTCGCGAATTGCGTGAAATCGCTAATGATTTACCCTATGATTTCTGGGTAGTTATGGTAGGCGATACCATTACGGAGGAAGCTTTGCCTACCTATGAATCTTGGTTGATGGAAGTCGAAGGTGTCGATAATGAAGGGCGAAATGGCTGGTCAAAATGGGTGCGTCACTGGACAGGTGAAGAAAATCGTCACGGGGATGCTTTAAACAAGTATTTGTATTTGTCTGGGCGTGTCAATATGCGAGAAGTAGAAATTACAACGCAACATTTAATCAACGACGGTTTTGATATTGGTACAGGTAAAGATCCCTATAAAAACTTCGTTTACACCAGTTTTCAAGAATTGGCCACCTACATTTCCCATAACCGTGTATCCCAATTGGCTAAAGACTTTGGCGATAAAAAGTTGTCCCGTTTATGTAAAATGGTAGCAGGCGATGAAATGCGTCACCACTTAGCCTATAGCGAATTTGTGAACCGTATTTTTAAAGTGGATCCCAGCGAAATGATGTTGGCGTTTCAATATATGATGAAACAAAAAATCACGATGCCGGCTCATTTCTTGCGGGAATCAGGAGATAAAATTAGTACGGCTTTTGAAGAATTTTCAAATTCCGCTCAGAAAATTGGAGTCTATACCGCCAATGATTATGTGGATATTCTCCGCAAATTAATTGCAACCTGGGAAATTGATAAAATTACCAGTTTAACCGATGAGGCTGAACGTGCACGTGATTATTTGATGAAATTACCCGATCGAATGGCACGAATTTCTGAGCGTTTGGTATTGCCTGATGAAACCAAAAAATTCAAATGGGTGCAACCTGCTTTAGCCATTTAATATGGGGATAGTTGATGCGACAATCAGTTATGTAAAAAAACAATTGGAAGGCGCTGAAGCGGGACACGATTGGTTTCATATCGAACGTGTTTACCGTAACGCTTTACATATTGCTGATCAGGAAAATTGCAATCGAGAGGTTGTTCAATTGGCTGCTTTATTACATGATATTGCCGATAGTAAATTTCATGGGGGAGATGAAAATATCGGGCCTAAAACAGCGCGAACTTTTTTAGAAAGTCAGAAGGTTGAAGAGGCAACGATTGATCATGTAGTAAAAATCATTGAAAACATCTCTTTCAAAGGCGGTAAAACCGAACGAACGTTTTCTTCTCTAGAATTGGATATTGTGCAAGATGCTGATCGTCTAGACGCCATTGGTGCCATTGGTATTGCTCGAACTTTCAATTATGGTGGTTTTAAAAATCGCCCGTTGTATGATCCGGCAATATCGCCCAATATGCACATGACAAAAGAAGAATATAAAGCGAACAATGCACCAACGATTAATCATTTTTATGAGAAGTTGCTATTGCTTAAAGACAGAATGAATACTTCCGCAGGTAAAAAATTAGCAGAAGAACGCCATCGATTTATGGAAGTTTTTTTAGCCCAATTTTATGCTGAATGGGAAGGTGCAAAATAAAAAAGAGAACCGTTGAGGTTCTCTTTTTAATTATTCAATACTTACTTTTAAAAGTTGTTTCTTTTTTCCGCTCTGTCCCAGCATGAAAACGGAACGGCCTGAGAAGACTCCATCAGAAACCATGAAAGGGACTTCATTGTTTTGGTCATCAAGAACTTTACCATAGGTCACTCCACCATTTTCATTAATTTTAATAACAAATAAATTAGCTCTATTGGCTCGTGTTTGTATAAATTGAATGCGATCTTGGCCTAAATTGCGAATATTTTCTCCTGCATTTACATAAAAATAAACATCATTACCTATGGCATTTGTACAATAAGATATAAATGCACTAGATCCTGTAGTTGATTCACGTTTATTAATATTTCTAGCCCAAACTAAATCACCCTGTGTATTAAGCTTTGCACAAACAATATCGTCATAGTGATAAACGTATCGTGTACTCATTCCCCCTTTGCCATTCATTACGGAATAAGTAGTTTCATAAAATTCTTCGGCATTAAAAATAATATCATTCGTTGGGGTTATTAGGATATTTCTAAAACTTAGATTTTTTAGTTCTTTGTCTTTATTCTCACCATATTTATCAATCATAAATTGTTCAGTAAAGGGATTAAATTTGGATGTCTTTAAGGTAAGAGAGGTGGGGTCTAAATCAAAGTAGCAAATTCCTTTAAAACGAGAATCTTTTCGTTCAGAATAAAATCCTATACAAGCAATACGGTCCTGAAAGGCAATGGCTTTTAAATTTGGCGCGAAATAAACGTCTGTCTCAATGATTTTTGAAATTTCTGAGTCGTTAGTAATACGAGTAATTTCATATTCATAGCGAGCTCCCTCTTTTTTCTTTTTTGCTTCATCCGAGTAGAGTTTTCCTAAAATATACATTGCTTGACCGTCTTTTGAAACATCGATATTTTCATAGATAAACTTTCTATCCTTAATCTCTTTTTGAAAAACATGTTCAATTTTTTTATTTAAATGATTGTCAAAAAGGAAGATTTTGTGTGTTTCATTGTCTTTATTCTTGATGTCTACTGTAACGGCAAAAGCATTTTTATCTTGGTTAACAATCATTTCTGCACCAGAGTCGTTGTCATTCCCTGAAAATGAAAACAAACTGAACTTCTTAACTTCTTTACTTTCCAAACGAAATAATTCACGCGTCTTAAATTCAAACGTGTTGATGGAAGCACTCATCGCAATACATTGATATGCACCTTCTGATTTATTGTATTGAAAAAGAATCGCATGAATTTCATTCCCATCACCGATCATGCCAATTACTTTACAATCCTTGATGTTTTTATCTGCTTTTGGATTGAAGTCATATTCCTTTATAAGCTTCATAGAAGCATCATAATGTTCAAAATAATAACCATAACCGTTACTGAAATGTCCACCATAGTAGGAACGAACCATCACTACACCCCCTTTGCCATCATTCTCAGCATGATACATAAAAGAATATTTGAATTCGTCTTTAAAAATTTCGCTTTTGTTCCAATTGAATTTAAATTCTTGTGCAGATGAGAATACCGTGACAAGAGAAAATAATAAAAAAAGTAATCGATTTTTCATAATTAGAGGTATATATAATTAAATATTAGGTTTATACAATTCAGAGTATACATGATATAAGCACAAATAAAGTGAATTATTTTAATAAAAAAAAGAGAACCGTTGAGGTCCTCTTTTGATTATATCCTTGTCAGAACAACAAAGTAGGGCGCTCCTAGACTTGTTATTTTGACCTTTAACGTCGAATTCGTTAATTCTAGAATTTGTCCACTAACCACAGAATTGTCAGAGTACGTGATGGAAATGGAATTTTCTGTTTTATTCCAAATTCCTATATCTATGGATTCATTACAGCTCGTATCATAATAATGATCTTTTAAAGCTCCATTCGATAAAAATTCTGTGAAATCTTTGACACAACCCGGTGAATGTTCATAAGGAGTATACACTTCTTGGTTATTCACCAATGTTCCTTCTTGTGTAAATTGCCATTTTCCAACAATGGATACAGCAGGTGTGTCAGAATCACTTTTACTACAGCTTAAAATTGAGAAAGTAACAAAGGCTAATAGAATGATTTTTTTCATGTTTAGTTATTTAATTAGGGTTTATTTTCCTGGGAATTCTGCTTTTCGTTTTTCTAAGAATGCCGTTGTACCTTCTTTAAAGTCTTCTGTTCCAAAACATTTTCCAAACGATTTAATTTCTGTTTTGAAACCTTCTTTGGCATCGACAAATCCTGCATTTACAGCCTTGATCGCTTGACCAATCGCTATAGGTGAATTTTTCATGATTTTATTCGCAATACCTTTCGTGAAATCGATTAATTCCGATTGTGCCACCACATGATTGACTAAGCCGTAACTTTTTGCCGTTTCAGCATCAATCATACCAGCTGTCATGATCATTTCCATGGCACGCCCTTTTCCAACTAATTGCGGTAGGCGTTGTGTACCACCATAACCTGGAATCACGCCTAGTGTAACTTCAGGCAAACCCATCTTTGCATTGTCAGAAGCCACACGGAAATGACACGACATCGCCAATTCTAGTCCGCCACCCAATGCAAAACCATTAACTGCAGCAATAACAGGTGTTTTCATGTTTTCTACAAAATCAAACAATAATTCCTGACCTAAAGCGGCTAGTTGAGCTCCTTCTTCGATAGAGAAATGGGCAAACTCAGAAATGTCGGCACCTGCCACAAAGGCTTTTTCTCCTGAACCTGTTAAAATGATGGCTTTAATTGAGGAATCGGCATCCAATTGGGCAAAAGCATCGTGTAAATCTTGAATCGTAGCTTTATTCAATGCGTTTAATTTACTGGGACGGTTGATGGTCACTTGGGCTAAACTTCCGTCGATATCGACTAAAATATTTTCAAATGTCATAGTATACGTTTTAATAGTTGGTCATTGGTAAAGTCACTTTAAAAGTTGTACCTTTTCCATATTCAGATTCAAAAGTAATTGTTCCTTTATAATTTTCAATAATATTTTTGATAATACCAAGGCCGAGTCCCATACCACTCGTTTTGGTGGTAAACTTAGGCTCGAATATATGTTCTTGATTATTGGGTTCAATTCCAACTCCATTGTCTTTTACTAAAATAGTAACCGCTGTTTCATCGCGCTGTACAGTTACTACAATCGACTTTTCCTCTTGTTCTTCAGGAATGGCTTGGATTGCATTTTTCACCAAATTGGTTATAATACGAATCAATTGCGTTCGGTCCATCACGGTGATTATTTCAGTGGTAGCACAGTCAAAGGCGATGTAATCTTCGTTAAAAATATCCAGTGAAAATTCGACAACTTCCACCACATTCAAGGTTTCATTCTGCTGGGCTGGCATCGAAGCAAAGTTCGAAAACGCCGAAGCCACTGCAGTCATGGTATCAATTTGTTGAATCAAGGTTTTGGTGTAATCATTCAGTTTCTGACGTAAATTCGGGTCATTTTCATCAAATTTTCGTTGGAAACTTTGCACCGTTAAGCGCATCGGAGTCAATGGATTTTTAATCTCATGCGCCACTTGTTTTGCCATTTCCCGCCAAGCTTGTTCCCGTTCGGATTGTGCCAACATCGAGGCACTTTCTTCCAGTTTGTCCACCATCGCATTATACGCCTTAATCAATGAATTAATCTCACGACTGTTGTCTTCAATCATGATTTTTTCATTCTTTTGGTTCAAACTCGTTTCGTTGATTTTGTCGGAAATGGTTTTGAGTGATTGGGTGATATATGTCGACAAGAAATACGCCAAGGCAAAGGCAATTAAAAGCATGAAAAAATACACCTGACCAAGACGTACTAAGAAATCTTGGATTTCATTTTCATAAATGCTATCGTCTTCCACATACGGTAAATTCAAAATCCCAAGTGGTTTGAAACGATCATCCTTAATTTGTGTAAACGAGGAGCGAATCTTAAGTCCGTCCACATTTTTGATATCTACATACCGTTTTTCAATTGAGGATTGCACCAATTTTAAGATGTATTGAGGAATTGGTGGCGAAATACTATCCACCGCAAAAGAAGCTTTGGACGATTTCAATAAATTCCCTTTCAAGCTATAAATATTAATTTCAACACTGTGAATGTCGGAGAGTTCGTGAATTTTATCTTTAAAAATTAAAGGCAAATTTTTCTCCGTTAAGGGATAAGTAGTGTTGGCTAAAATGTAATTGATATGTTCACGAACCGCATCTTCTTTGCGTTCCAAACGTTCTTGGTGGAAGTTTCGTGCCTCACTTTTAAACTGAAACAACGAAATCGAGGCCATCAAAATGGATGCAATTAATATCAATACAATCATCGATAGGAAAATCCGTATACGAAGGGAAAGCATGGATATTTTAAAATTTGACAGCACGTAGAATTATAAATTTTAAATGATGAATTTTAAATTAAGAGTTATTTTTCTTTCTAATATTCTTGTAAAATTTGAAGCCGAGCATAATGAGTATTGAGAATCCGATAATCCCCACAACGCCATAAATCCAGTCGATGGCATTTTTTAAAATCACCAAAAACACGACAGCAAATAAGATGATGGTAGCTCCTTCATTCCATAAACGCATAAAGTTGGAAGTGTAGCGCGTATCATCGTTTTGCAATTGCTTATAGATTTGATGGCATTTGAAATGATAGGCAAATAAGAGCACAACAAACCCCAATTTTACTTGCATCCACGGCATGTAAATCCAACCCGGATTCAAATGCAATAGGGTTAATGCAAAAAGTGTTGCCAACACCGCACTCGGCCAGGTGATGATATACCACAGGCGATACGTCATGATTTTATATTGTGCTCCAAGGATTTCTTTTTCTGGAGAAGGCTTGGATTGCGCCTCAATTTGATACACAAACAGCCGAACAATGTAAAAGAGTCCGGCGAACCAAGTAATCACAAAAATCAAGTGCAACGCTTTGATGTTGTTGTAGAGATCCATTTATTTTGGTTTCAAGTTTCAGGTTTATTTCGCTTCGCTACATCAGTCGGCTAAAGCCTCGTGTCAGGTTTCAGCGTGTAAAACATTAAACCCATATTATTTACTCCATTCATTAACCCAATTGGCCACCACTTGACACCATTCGTCCTCATCGTTTAAACAGGGAACAGCAAAAAATTCCTCTCCACCGTTTTCGATAAATTCTTCGTTGGCACGCATGGCAATTTCTTCCAAGGTTTCTAAACAATCTGAGACAAATGCTGGGGTTACTACCGCTAATTTCTTAATCCCTTTTGCAGGCATTTTATTAATTTCAACATCTGTATAAGGCGTTAACCATTTATCACCCGCCAAGCGCGATTGGAACGTTTGACTGTATTTTCCTTCGGGGATGCCCAATAATTCCACCACCTGTCGTGTAGTTTCATAACATTGATGACGGTAACAAAACTCATGGGCTGGAGAATCCGTTACACAGCATTTGTTGTCAATGGTACAATGCGATTTGGTCACATCGGTTTTGCGAATATGACGTTTCGGAATGCCGTGGTAAGAGAATAATAAATGATCGTATTCAAAGCCTTCCAAATGTTTTTTGATTGAATGGGCTAAGGCACTTATAAAATCAGGTTTGTTGTAAAAAGCCGGCACTTTGGTAATCTGCATTTCTGGGAAATGCTTTTGTTGCAGTTCATCTGCCAAGGCCCAAATGGTGGTTGTAGATGCCATAGCATACTGAGGATACAGAGCTAATAACATGACGTCAGTTACCCCTTTATCTTTCAATTCTTGTAAACCCTTTTGAATGGTCATAGTACCATAACGCATCGCCAAGGCTACGGGTACGTCAACTAATTTTTCCACTTTTTTGTGCATTTTTTTAGAAATCACAATCAGTGGCGAACCTTCATCGGTCCAAATCTGACTATATGCTTCCGCCGATTTTTTGGGACGGGTTTGTAAAATAATACCCCGTACCAACAAGGCTCTTAATAAATAGGGAACGTCTATAACGTATTTATCCATTAAAAATTCATCCAAATACGGCTTAACATCTTTGGGTGTCGGACTTTCAGGCGAACCGAGATTGACTAATAGTACTCCTTTCATTTGTGGCAATTTATTTTTATAAAATAATGAAACTTCTTTTTCTTTTAACAAGTATACTTACGAAATCTATCCGATTAGGTATTGACTTGTAAACTCATTAAATATTTTTTAGGCGTTGTGCCAAATTTCTTCTTGAATGCAGCGATAAAGTGACTTCCTGTGCTGTAACCCACTTTGAGTCCCACTTCATTCACATTATACGAACCGCTATCCAAGAGTTTTCGGGCATAATCCATTTTATAATCAAACAAAAAACCATACACCGTATCGCCATAAATTTGTTTGAATCCCATTTTTAATTTTTTCAAATTCAAACCCACTTGGTCGGCTAATTCTTGTAATCCCGGTGGCTCGGCCATGTTGGCAATAACGATTTCTTTCGCTTTGCGGATTTTCAAAACATTCTCCTCATCAATCAAAAATGGACATTGTTCTGCATTCGGATCTTCGGAGCGGTTAAAATACAAACTCAACAACTCATATCCTTTACCTTTATAATAGAGATTTTTGATGGAAGGATTGAGGTTATAATGAAACAACTGACTCAAAACAATCGCCATCGACGGACTGATGTTGTTTTCTTTGTAATATTTTTTATCGATATTTTCTTCACTCAAAAACGGAATGTTTTCAGAATCAGATGAAAATAATTTGTGGAGTTTTTTAATGGAAATAACAATAGAAATTAGCCAAGTATTCGGAGAAATTTCCAATTGAATCGGCAGTTCTTTTTGTGGATTGTAAAAGAGTAATGATTTTTCTTCTTTTAATTCCAAAGCATAATTCCCGTCGTTGAAGACAAATTTTGCTTTTCCTTTTAAGCCAAAATGAAATTGGATCAGTCCCTGCGGAACCGCCCGTTTCACTGGAAAATTTTCTGTGCCATCATTTTGAAAACGAATCAGTAAGAAATCTTCCTCAATTTTTATTTCTTCAAAAGAACCCATAGCGATATTTTTTCGTATATGTCTTCCGACGGACATTCAAAATGTTATTTAGAATGAATCTACATAACAAGCTTGTCAAGCCCCGTCATTGGTACAAATTTAAAATAAATAACGGAATAAGTTCGTTTTATAGTACAAATAACACTGAGCGACATAAAAAGTCCTTTAAGCGTTATTTTTTAAAAATGGTATAGACGTAACTTTGTTCTACTTTTAGGAAAGAGCCCCTTCATGGAAAACGGAATCAAGATCAAACACAATTCCTTTTATGCGATTGGAATGAGTTATAAGAAAGCGGATGCTGAAACGCGTGGTCGTTTTAGTTTAGATGCTGTCGCGCAAGCAAAACTCTTGCAACAAGCTCAAGATGAAAATATCGAGTCGTTAATTGTAACGTCTACCTGTAATCGTACCGAGATTTATGGTTTTGCTCAACATCCTTTTCAGTTGATTAAATTGTTGTGTGAAAACAGCCGTGGTACCGTAGAAGATTTCCAAAAAGTAGCTTACGTATACAAAGGCGCTGAAGCCATTAACCATATGTTCCGCGTAGGTACGGGTTTGGATAGTCAGATTTTAGGCGACTTCGAGATCATCAGTCAGTTGAAAACTGCTTTTAATCAAAGTAAGGAAGAACAATTGGTGAATGCCTTTTTGGAACGACTAATCAATTCGGTGATTCAAGCCAGTAAAAAAATCAAAAACGAAACTGAAATTTCTACCGGAGCTACTTCCGTTTCTTTTGCCGCCGTGCAATATATTTTCAAAAATGTAGAAGACATTTCAAATAAAAACATCTTGCTTTTTGGAACAGGAAAGATCGGGCGAAATACCTGTGAAAACCTGGTTAAACATACCAAACACAGTCATATCACCTTAATTAATCGTACCAAAGATAAAGCAGAACGCTTAGCGCGTAAATTGAATGTTATCGTAAAAGATTACGCCGATTTGCAATTGGAAATTCAAAATGCCGATGTTTTAGTCGTGGCAACAGGAGCGCAAAATCCAACAGTTGACAAAGCGATTTTGAATTTAAAAAAGCCGTTGACGATTTTGGATTTATCCATTCCTAAAAACGTGAACGAAAATGTGATGGAAATTCCGGGTGTTACCTTAGTGCACATGGATCATTTGTCACAAATTACCGATGAAACTTTGGAAAACCGCAAGCAGCATATCCCTGCAGCCGAAGCGATTATTGAAGAAGTCAAAGAAGAATTTATCGCGTGGACCAAACAACGTAAATTTGCGCCAACCATTCATGCCTTGAAAGCCAAATTGAATTCCATTAAAGAAGGCGAGCTGAATGTGCAACGTAAAAAAATGTCCAATTTCGACGAAGAACAAGCGGAAATCATTACCGCTCGAATTATACAAAAAATCACCAACCATTTTGCCAATCATCTAAAAGATGAAAACACTCCCGTCGATGAAAGTATCGAATGGATCGAAAAAGTGTTCCAATTGGCATCCTCTGAAAAATAAGATGAGTACAACCCTACGCATCGGAACCCGCGACAGCGAACTCGCTCTTTGGCAAGCCAAAACAGTAGAAAAACAGCTGAACGATTTGGGCTACCGCACCGAAATTATTGCCGTTAAATCCCAAGGTGACTTGGTGTTGGACAAACCGCTATATGAACTCGGGATCACCGGAATTTTTACCAAAACATTAGACATAGCCATGATCAAAGGCGAAGTGGATATTGCCGTGCATTCTATGAAAGATGTACCTACCGCTTTACCACAAGGAATCGTGCAAGCCGCGGTTTTGCCACGTGCCAATGTGAACGATATTTTGGTTCATAAAGGAGCAACTGATTTCCTTGAGACTCCCGCAACTATTGCCACAGGAAGTTTACGCCGTCAAGCGCAATGGTTGAATCGTTATCCGCAACATACGGTTGTCGATTTACGTGGTAATGTCAATACACGCCTGCAAAAATTACAAGACAACGAATGGAGTGGAGCTGTTTTTGCCGCTGCTGGATTGGAACGTTTAGGATTTATTCAAAATAGCAAAATAAAAAGCCCCTCTTTTGGAGGGGTTGGGGAAGCTTTGGATTGGATGATTCCAGCGCCAGCACAAGGAGCAATGGTTGTGGTCGCCATGGAAAATGATAGCCACGCCCTTGAAGCTTTAGCCCAACTGAATGATATAGAAACCGAAGTGTGTACCGCCATCGAACGTCAATTTTTACGGACGCTTGAAGGAGGTTGCACCGCACCAATCGGGGCTTTAGCAAAATACGATGAGGCCAACGACGAAATCCAGTTTCAAGGTGTTTTATTGTCGATTGACGGTCAAGAAAAATTGGAAATTCAACGCAATTTCCCCATTAATGAATGGAAAAAATTGGGATTCCATTGTGCAAAAGAAATCTTAGACAATGGAGGCGCTGCCTTAATGGAACGCATAAAAACCCAATTGAAGAAATAAAACGAATATACGTTCTTACAGAAAATGAAAACCCTCCTGTCCACCAAAATCCTGATTTCAAACCAACGCCAATTGTTGGTAGATGCTGGATTTGAAGTGATAGAAAAGGAGATGATTGTGATACAACCGGTGTCCATTCCCACTTTTGAACCACAACAAAAGCTGCTGTTTACCAGCCAGCAAGCGGTAAAAAGTGTCGTGGAGCAACAGCTTGTCCTTCAACCGGAAAAACATAGTGTTTTTTGTGTAGGTGAAAAAACACGAAAAGCATTGGAAGACTCCGGATTTACAGTGCTTGCTTCGTTTGAAACGGCAGCAGCTTTAGCGACTTACCTGCTGGAATCGGATGCCACTGATTTCGATTTCTTTTGCGGAAATCGCCGGTTGGATACGCTGCCCACCAAATTAATCTCTAATGGGAAAAATGTACGTGAAATCGTAGTGTATACCACGGTAAATCAATCCGAAAAAATAGAAAAACCCCTACACGGCATCTTATTTTTCAGTCCGTCGGGTGTGGAGAGTTACTTGGAGAAAAACACACTCAAAACACTACCTTGTTTTTGCATTGGCTCTACAACAGCTGCTGCATTACACGGGATCACTCAAAATATTTACATAGCGCCAACTCCCACCGTGGAGGCTACGCTACAACTCAGTATAGACTATTTTAAACGCTGAAAACATATTCGGCTAAACGATAAATTATGATTAAAAACGACCTTTTCTTACGTGCATTAAACAATGAAAAAGTAGAACGTCCACCCGTGTGGATGATGCGTCAAGCTGGACGCTATTTACCTGAATTCCGTGCACTTCGCGATAAATATGACTTTTTCACCCGTTGTGAAACGCCAGAGTTGGCGGCAGAAATCACTGTCCAACCTATTCGTATTGTTCAACCCGATGCGGCGATTTTGTTCTCGGATATTTTGGTTGTGCCACGTGCCATGGGAATTCACGTCGAACTAAAAGACAATTTAGGACCAATTATTCCGAATCCTATCCGCACAATGGAGCAAGTCGACCAAGTTTTTGTGCCGAATATTCAGGAAACCTTAGGCTATGTTATGGATGCCGTGAAATTGACCAAAGAGATGTTGAATGATGAGGTACCGTTAATCGGTTTCGCCGGTTCACCTTGGACAATTTTCTGTTATGCTGTTGAAGGAAAAGGATCGAAAAGTTTTGATACAGCCAAAGGATTTTGTTTCTCCAATCCCGTAGCCGCACATACGTTATTACAGAAAATCACCGACACCACGATTTTATACTTAAAAGAAAAAGTAAAAGCAGGCGTAAATGCGGTACAAATTTTTGATTCTTGGGGGGGTATGTTGTCACCAGCCGATTATCAAGAGTTTTCTTGGAAATACATCAACCAAATCGTCGAGGCGTTGGCCGAAGATACCAAGGTTATTGTATTCGGAAAAGGCTGTTGGTTTGCCCTAGGCGAGATGGCCAAATCCAAAGCTTCGGCTTTAGGAGTAGATTGGACGTGCTCTGCGCGAAATGCCCGTTATTTAACCGGTGGGAACATTACACTTCAAGGAAATTTTGATCCAAGCCGTTTGTTGTCGCCCATCCCGACCATTAAGAAAATGGTTCATGAAATGATTGATGAGTTTGGCAAAGACAATTACATCGTAAATCTTGGTCACGGCATTCTACCCAATATTCCGGTCGATCATGCCAAAGCCTTTATTGAAGCGGTGAAGGAGTATAATCAGTAGGCAGTGAACAGTAATCAGTGTATAGTAATCAGTGTACAGTAGGCAGTGTACTGTGACTGAAAACTAAATTTTATGAAAGAACAATTTCTATCCTATATCCATACCCTTCAAGACCAGATTTGTTCCGGTCTCGAGGCCATTGATGGTGTAGCAAAATTCCGTGAAGACCTATGGGACCGACCCGAAGGCGGTGGTGGTCGAACGCGCGTTATTGAAAACGGCCCCGTTTTTGAAAAAGGCGGTGTGAATATTTCGGCGGTTCATGGCAAATTGCCCGAATCGATGCAGCAAATGTTTAAAGTAGGAGAAGCCGATTTCTTTGCGTGTGGATTGAGTTTGGTTATACATCCCAAAAACCCAATGGTGCCAACGGTACATGCCAATTGGCGCTATTTTGAAATGTATGATGACCAAGGGGAAGTGATGCAAAGTTGGTTTGGCGGCGGACAGGATTTAACGCCGTATTATTTGTTTGACGAAGATGCAATCCATTTTCACCAAACCTGTAAAAACGCTTGTGACGCCCACGACAGTTCCTTTTATCCCAAATATAAAAAACAATGTGATGCCTACTTTTGGAATGCCCATCGCAAAGAAGCACGGGGTGTTGGCGGGTTGTTTTTTGATTATTTAAAAGCCGACGAACAGCATTCCATGAACGATTGGTATGGTTTTGTGACCGAAGTTGGAAATAGCTTTTTACAAGCGTATGGCCCTATAGTCGAACGCAGAAAAGACTTACCCTATACGGAGGCGCAACGCACTTGGCAAGAAATTCGCCGCGGCCGTTATGTCGAATTCAATTTGGTTCACGATAAAGGCACGTTATTCGGACTCAAAACCAACGGGCGTATCGAATCCATCTTGATGAGTTTACCGCCGCATGTGCAATGGGTGTATGATCATCATCCAGAGGCGGGTAGTGAAGAAAAGCGTTTGCTTGATGTGCTAGAAAAACCTGTGGATTGGGTTGAAGTGACTAGTAACTAGTGATTAGTAACTAGTTACAATTCAGCAGTTACTTATATTAAAGAATTCATATAGAATCAAAATAAAAAGATTTGTTACTTTTTGCTAATTGCTGAAAGCTAATATCCAATAGCTAACCGCTAAATACTAAAAAATTATGTTTCCATTACAAAGAGGAAGAAGATTACGTGTGAATGAGAGCATTCGCTCCTTAGTTCGTGAAACGACATTAAGTCCGAGTGATTTTATGTTCCCCATGTTTATCGCTGAGGGAGAAAATTACCGTTCTGAGATCCCATCGATGCCGGGTATTTTTCGCCGTTCGTTAGATTTAACCGTAGAAGAAGTGAAAGAACTATTTGCTTTGGGTATTCGTGCGGTTAATATCTATGTAAAAGTCGATGAAAGCTTAAAAGACAACACCGGCAAAGAAGCGTGGAATCCTGAGGGGTTGATGCAGCGATCCATTCGCGCCATAAAAGCCGCTTGTCCCGAAATGATTGTGATGCCTGATGTGGCCTTGGATCCCTATTCCATTTATGGTCATGATGGCATTATTAAAAACGGCGATATCGCCAACGATGAAACCAATGAAGCCTTGGTGAAAATGGCCGTTTCGCATGCCGAAGCTGGAGCCGATTTTGTAGCACCCAGCGACATGATGGACGGACGCGTGTTGCGCCTTCGTCAAGGTTTGGACGCAGCAGGATTTCATCATGTGGGTATCATGAGTTATTCCGCTAAATATGCTTCAGCGTTTTACGGTCCCTTCCGTGATGCCTTGGACAGTGCGCCCAAAGAAGCGGATGTGGTGGTTCCTAAAGATAAAAAAACCTACCAAATGGATTATGCCAACCGTATTGAAGCGGTAAAAGAAGCCCTTTGGGATGTGGAAGAAGGCGCTGATATGGTGATGGTGAAACCCGGAATCGCCTATTTGGATATTGTGCGTGAAGTGAAAAATGCAGTAAATGTTCCCGTTACTGTTTTCCATGTTTCAGGTGAATATGCGATGATAAAAGCGGCAGCCGAACGCGGATGGTTGGACCATGACAAGATTATGATGGAGCAGTTGATGTGTATCAAAAGAGCAGGAGCGAGTTTGATTTCGACCTATTTTGCCAAGGAAGCTGCCATCCTACTGAATCAATAATAACCCTGATATTTATCATTTAGATGTAATAAAAAGAAGCATACCTTTGGGTATCAAATATGAAATACCATGAATAAAATTGGAACTTGGACGTGTATGTTTGCCTTTGGAATGGTGTTCATTTCCTGTGGTGGTGACCAGAAGAAAACCGATAATTACGGCAATGAAATCAATGAAGAAACCGCCGTTCAGGAAACGAAAGTAAGTGCCGAATTTCCTTTAGCAGAACAAGGGAAAGAACTCTTTGAAGGCGTGGGGACTTGCGCAACCTGTCATAAACTCGACACCAAAGTGGTAGGTCCAAGTTTACAAGATATTGCAACCGCTTACAAAGAGAATAAAGCAAGTATTGCTACTTTCTTAAATGAAGAATCCAAACCTATCGTTGACCCATCACAGTATAGTGTGATGAAAGCGAATTTTGCCATAACTAAAAACATGAAACCCGAAGAGCGTCAAGCCCTCGAGCAGTATATCATGAGTCAGGCAAAGTAATACCACAGCCAAACTAACTGAAAAGCGTAAGGTCAATAAGCCTTGCGCTTTTTTTTGTTTTTTATCCGTACCTTGTTCGCATGTTAGCTATAGAAACTGTTACGATTGCAACGCCTTTAGGGTTGGCCCAAATTTCCGGAAACGAAGACGGAATACAATCGATTCTGCTACAAAATCAAGGGGTAGAAAGTACCGAAATTCCAGACACTTTGGTAGAAGTAGTACAACAGTTAAATGAATATTTTGAAGGAACACGAACCGAATTTCAATTAAAACTTAATCCAGTAGGAACGGAGTTTCAGCAAAAAGTTTGGCGCGAATTACTTCAAATCCCATTTGGAAAAACACTTTCGTATTTGCAATTCACCAAACTCATAGGCGATCCCAAAGCAATTCGAGCTGTAGCTTCGGCGATTGGTAAAAACCCACTTTGGATTGTAGTTCCCTGTCATCGCGTGATTGGATCAGACGGTTCATTAACGGGTTATGCAGGAGGATTACATCGTAAGCAATGGTTGTTAAATCATGAACAGCCCAACAAACAACACGTTTTATTTTAATAATTTTTATATGAAAAAAGCAACCGTAGTTATCGCATTTTTATTGGTTTCAATGATCAATTTTGCACAAGAAACCAACACCTTAATTGGAAAGTGGATGTTTAAAGAGCCTTATGAAATTGAAAAATTTGAGGCCGAAGAATTGAAGATGGTGAACGAAATGTTTAAGAACTTAATGTTAGAAATAACTGCCAAAGAAATTACGATTTCCTTATTTGGTAAGTCAGAAAAATCAGAATATGTTATTCCAAAAGACAAACCCAATGTGATTCAATTGACTTCTACTACAGGTAAATCGGTTGAAGTTG
Organism: Bacteroidota bacterium; assembly: GCA_039798185.1. Classification (GTDB taxonomy): domain Bacteria; phylum Bacteroidota; class Bacteroidia; order Flavobacteriales; family Flavobacteriaceae; genus Flavobacterium. The sequence continues at coordinate 18,219 of JBDKGM010000076.1, read as the reverse complement.
AAATCATTAAAAAGGAAGAAAAACAAATTGTAGTAAAAATTGGCAGAGCAGGACCATTTGTTTTGGTAAAGGCATAACTATTTTTACAATTGGCTAGAGTTTAGTATATTAGTGCTTTATAAACGCCAAATAATTCAATATGTTAGACAAAATTAAATTAGAACACATTCTGTTTCTCGATATCGAGACCGTTCCCCAAGAAGAATTTTTTAATCAGATGGATCCCGAAATGCAAACGCTTTGGGAACAAAAAACGCAGTACCAGCGAAGGGACGAATTTTCTCCCGAAGAATTTTATGATCGGGCAGGAATTTGGGCTGAGTTTGGAAAAATTGTCTGTATTTCTGTTGGGTATTTTCAAATCAAAGGGGACATTCGTAATTTTCGAGTGACTTCTTTTTTTGGAGATGAAAAACAATTGCTGAAAGATTTTAATAATCTTTTAAATAATCATTTTAGCGGACCACATTATGTGTTGTGTGGTCATAATATCAAAGAATTTGACATTCCTTTTATAGCCCGACGTATGATTATCAATGGCGTTTCCCTTTCAGGTAAATTAAATTTATTTGGAAAAAAACCATGGGAAATTCCGCATTTGGATACCATGGAATTGTGGAAGTTCGGAGATTTCAAACATTTCACATCGTTAAAATTATTGTCAAAAATCTTAGGAATTCCTTCTTCTAAAGATGATATAGATGGCAGTCAAGTAGGTGATGTGTATTATAAAGAAAAAGATATCGACCGTATTGTAACATACTGCGAAAAGGATGTCGTTGCAGTGGCTCAAGTGATGTTGCGTTTTCGAAATGAGGACTTACTTATACCCGATGAAATATTACATGTATAAAAAAAGGATGTCGTAACTGACATCCTTTTTTTGTACATACTATATCCGGTTATTTTTTGATTACTACACGTTGTGCTGTTGAACCCAAACTGTTCTGAACACGCACAATGTAAACACCTTCTGCTAAATGCTGTACATTTAATTTAGCCGTGTCACCGTGTGTTTCACGATTTAAGACTTCACGTCCTTGTAAATCATATAAACGAACTTGTGTCAACTCTACGCTATTTGGAATTAAAATATTGATTAATTCGTTAGTAGGATTTGGGAAAACACGAACGTTTTCTAAAGTAACTTCTGGTGTTGCTAATGCAGCAGAAACACGACATAAATCAATACTGAATGCGTTTACAGTTCCACCATCTCCATTCCATGGGTCGCTGATATTTAAAATCCAATCTCCATCCGCAGGTAATGAGTTTAACGAACTTAAACTATCAACAGGAGCTACAGGCCCAGTTAAGGAAGGAGCTGTTGCCACACACGTTGCAGGCACTCCATCATCGTCAAAAGTACAGTTCATATCATCATTATCCCCACAAGCTTCTTGTATTAAAATAATATTCGGACTACCAATTGAAGCTGGACCTTGGAGTGTAATGGTCATATCTTGAATATACGTATGGGTAATATTCACATTCACATTAATATCCCCAATCGTATATCCACCGGTAATTGTTAAAGGTACACTTGCACTAGAATTGGCTACAGAAGCAATACTAGCATTGGAAAAATCTGTTGCATCAAACGTTTGATCACAAGTTACGGTACCCGTATCAAAACTGAAAACGCTTGCTGAAGAAGGTACTCCATTTCCACAACGGTTTGTGGGAACAATTCTCCAGAAATAACGTGTAGCTTGTGCTAATCCTGTTACAGTAAAACGGTTTAATGTAGTTGATTCATTTACTAAGAAAGAACTGAAAGCACTATCTGTTGAAACTTGTACCGTATAGTTTTCTGCATTGGAATCTAAATTCCATTTTAAAACTGCAGAAGTTGATAAACCGGTTTGACCATTAGAAGGAGAATTTAAGGTTACCGGTTGGAAACTTGCATTGAAAATACGTAATGTTTTGTAACGCGTTTCAGTTTCTGTACCATTGTTTCCTGTAATTCCAACAAAGTATTCACCTGGAACAACATTTGACAATCCATTTACAGTCATGGTAACTGTACCCGCTGCACTCAATGAGCTAGGGCTAAATGAAGCGGTAGCTCCAGTTGGTAATCCCGTTGCTGTAAAAGTTGTAGTTCCTGATCCAGATTGGGTATAATTAAATGTATAAGAAGCTGTTTGATTCGCACAAACCAATTGGTCTGTACTGGTTGAATTTAAAGCGAATGTCGAATTTAATCCTGTAATTACTAAAGAGTATTTTTGACTTCCTGTAACTAAATTTCCTTTATGAGTAATGGTAATTGTATATTGTCCTGCTGTTGGCGTGTCAATTTTCACTAATTCAACATTATCCACATTATTGTCACCTGTACGAACAGCGGGTGCTGAAGGATCAGAAGTTAATTTCCATGGATAATAGGTTGTACCATTGCGTGTGATACGGATATCTAAATCATTAACTAAAGCACGTACAAATTCATTAGGCGTCGTGCTCGTATTCATATTTCCAGGTAAATCAGTCCAAGTAATAGAAGCCATTAAAGGCGTTGTACCACTTGCATTTACATTCATGGTAAATGTTTGACCTTGATTTAGGTTTTCTTCCGAAACCCAAGAGGTTAATCCATTTCCAGAAATAGTCTCAACAGCTTTTTTAGCATTTAATAATCCCCAACCAAATGTAGCATCCGGACCCACATTCCCTGCATCATCAGCGGTATGACATGCAATTCCTTTTAAAGTAGCTGCACGCATAAATGATGTGTACAGATTTTTATAATGTTGTTGTAATAAAATCAAGGTTCCTGCAACATTTGGCGAAGCCATTGATGTTCCTGTTAAAGTTGTTACAGCGGTATTACTTGTACTATTAGTAGAGGTTAAAGATGTTCCATTTCCGGTAATGTCCGGTTTGATTCGGAAATCATCTGTCGGACCTTGACTGCTCGAAGAATTGATACTAATTGTACCTGTCACAGCTCCAGTTGTAGCATTTATTGCCGTTACATCTTGACAATTGGCAACTACTAAATTGTTTTTACACACTTTGTTTGTGGTTAATTTATCATATCCAAAGGCCAAAGGATCTGTATTAGCATTTGAATCTCCTTCATTTCCAGCGGATGCTACTTGTAAATAGTACGGAGAATTATAAGCAATTTCGTCCCAAGCATAGGCATCTGAAATATATGCGCCAACAATCCAACCTGGCAAGGTTGATGTTCCCGAGGAAATAGGCACACCATACGAATGATTAGAAACTAACATTCCCAATTGAATTTCACTTAATGCTTCGGATTCATCATCCGTCCATTCAAATGTTCGCGCCGATGCTGCAGGAGCCATCCCTTTAACAGTAGCGGGGCTGGCAGAAGCTACCATCGTTCCTGTCACGTGTGTAGAGTGTGAGTTTAATGTTCCATTCGGATTATCAATTACAGAAACACGTCCGCCGAAAGCATTGTGTGTGGTACGAACCATTCCACCATCCCAAACACGAACAGTCATGTTTTCTCCGTTCAAGTTTAAATTCATACCGCCGCCCGTATGTAAAAAGTTGGTACGGGTAGTTTTAGCAGCATTCACATTATCCGTTGCATAATACATGGGATATCCGTCAGGCGTTAATTTCATTAATTCCGCTCTAGAACCATCTGCATTTTCAATAATTACAGGCCAACCGTTTACTTTGGCAGCTGCTTCTGCTTTCGCCTTTTCAGCACGTTGTAAACGTTGGTAAAATGCTTGTCGCTCTTTTAATTTATTCAAATCATAATGAGAAACAATTTCTGCAACTTCTTTTTCAGTTTGCGCATGCATTGTGGTTAAACCGAAAGCGAGTAGAAGGGGTAAATAAATTTTTTTCATTGTTTTATAATGAAGTTTTTAGTTTGATTGGTAATAGACGCCAAATATAATAAACTTCGCAGATTTCTAATGAATTACATAGAAGATTATCGATTAACTACCTTAATTTAGAGGAGTATTCAGAATAGTCGTTTTTTTAACTTCATTTTTGAATCCAAGTTTAAATAGTACATTTACAAAAAATACGAATTATGGTACTCAGTAGATTTTGGTTAACCATCTTTATTGCCTCTATTCTTTTCACCGTTGTAGCTTTGTTTTCTGGAAATAGCTACACCATTGATTATATTTTGAATGGCAAAAAAGATGATCCTATTTTAGTGAGTGAACAATATTTGAAAGATATACCTCGCTTTGTAAGCGATAGTATCGAAAAAGCACCTGATATGACAATAGTTGTCAACCGCGACACCTTGGATGCAGATACTACTTATGTTTATAAAAATAAAACGGTTAAACTCTTCTCAGGAGTCCAAAAATCAGACGGTTTATTACCTACATGTAAAAATACACTGATGGACATTATTCTCCCGATGATTGCTTATCTAGCGTTTTTCTGCGGACTCATGGAACTGCTCATCATCTCTGGAGCTTCTGAAAAAATTGCCAAATTATTAAGTCCTGTTTTTGCTAAAGTTTTTCCTTCTGTCCCCAAAAATCATGAGTCTATTTCCTATATGACGCTGAATTTTGCAGCCAACTTCCTCGGACTCGATTCGGCCGCAACGCCTTTCGGATTGAAAGCCATGCAATCCCTTCAGGAAATCAATCCCGAAAAAGACAAAGCCAGTGATGCACAAATCATGTTTATGTGTTTGCACGCAGCCGGCCTCACGTTAATTCCAACTTCCATCATCGGGTATCGCGCCGCACAAAATGCCACCAACCCTGCCGATGTAATGTTGCCTTGTATCATTACGTCCTTTATCGGTACGATTGCCGCTTTAATTATCGTCGGAATTCGCCAACGTATTAACTTTTTAAGTGCAACTTTACTAGTAGCCATTATGTCTGTAGTTGCGGCTATCGTTGGACTTTTGCTATACATCAACGGATTGGATTTAATTGGGAAAAGTTTCTTTACGGCCAATTTATCCGGACTCATGCTTGTAGCCATTATTGGCGCAACCTTGGTTTTTTCGTTTATTCATGAGAAAAAATTCACTGAAAAAGAAACTACCATTTTTGATACGTTTGTGGAAGGTTCGAAAAACGGTATCCAAACCGGCGTGAAGATTTTCCCTTATGTTTTAGCCATGTTGGTCGCTATTTCATTCTTCCGAAACAGTGGTTTATTCGAAATTATCAGCGAGTGGATCTCCATCGGATTTTCACAAATTGGCGTAGCTAAAGATGTTACCGATTCCCTTCCTGTAGCCATGCTTCGTCCTTTCAGCTCAGGAGGTTCACGCGGTTTCATGATTGATGCCATGCAGAACTTTGGTCCAGATTCCTTTACAGGCCGCTTGGTTTGTATCTTCCAATGTAGTGCCGAAACAACATTTTACGTCATTGCAGTGTATTTCGGTTCGGTAAATATCAAAAATACCCGTTACACATTAGCCACCATGTTATTGGTTGATTTCATTTGTGTGTTGGCCGCAATTCTCGTAGCGAGTTGGTTTTTTATTCGGGGTTAAAAACCCGAACTTGCTTAATGTATAAACGACGTTCCGGACCCACAATTTTGAATTCTATATCAATGGGTTTTACAGTGAATTTTTTCCAATACTTATTAATGTTGGTCTCAATCAGCTTGGCCGCTTTGTAAAGATTTTTAATCTCCTCCCGACTCATTAAGGGTTGGTAGTGATTCAAGTTGGAATGCGCAGTATAGTCGACTTCCATTTCTTTTTTCGGATTGAAAATATCAAAATGATAAACGGTAAACTGTTCGCAAATCTCACCTTTTTCAGGTTGTACCACTGAATGATCGCCGAGTTGTACATTCACGGTTATTCCAGGAAATTCATCCCGAAATAAATTATCCGTAATCACCACGCCGTTCGCAATTTCATCAGGAAAAGCACGGTGAATCAATACGCCCATCGCGATTTGTTGTTGGGAAATGCCAAAAACCTCCCGTTCCCAATACGAACTTTCATTCCATGTACTTGCCCAAACGTCTTTGATGGCTTTTTCAAAGGATTTGATGCTGTCATTCACAATTCCTGTTTTGGAGTCGTACAAGCCCGCACCATTAAATCCGTCAATATCTTCGGCATTGGTGGAAGATCGAAAACGGTAATTCGTGAAGGAAGTTGTGCCAAGTCGTGCCCGTAATTTTGCAATAAGTATAGGGTTAATCGGTTCGTTTTTAATCGCTTTTCGAATCGCCTTAAGTTGTGCGTTAATTTGTGAAATTGAATCTTTGTAAGGGTAGGCCAATAATCGATCTATTTTTTCTTTGATCTTTTTTTGCTGAATATGTTGGTGGTAAAAGTAAAAGGGAAGGGCATACGCCTGCTCTGGTGTGGTAAAAATCCCTGGGTTTTTCTTAGCTATAGCAATTAAATAGGATAAGTTTTGGGCTTTCGAACCCAAATACGATGCGCCTTTTTTCGGAACGGTTTGCAATGAAATGATTTCCTTTACACTCAAATTTATCGGCAAAGCCTTGGTTTTGGGCTTGTTCTTCTTGGGAATGGAGAGTGTGGTTTGTGTAAAATGAAACGTATCAACTTCAATTTCAAGTTTTACTTTTTTCCCTAGCAAATTTTGGATACCCGAATTTTTAAATACATCGGTATACGCCATTACAGGCACTTTCCTGTTTTTACCCAACAACACCAAATGACTGAGCGGCGTTTGGAGTTCACTAACAATAATCCCTTGCACATTGGGCAATTGTTTTGGTGTTCCGTTCAATATGATAATTTCATCCCAACGTGGTTGGGTATGTTCCAATTCTTCAAGCGTATACGATTTTAAAACACCCACGGCCTTTCCTCGAACTACCTCTTGGTACTTAACCGCATTGAAAATATATTCGGAAGTCACACAAGGAATATGAAATTTTTGTTGGTCCCGCCATTCAATTTTTTCGCGGTTGTTGAGATAAAATTGCAACGAATCGCCAATGAATGTTGCTTCCTTAACCAAGTTGTAAAATAGTTCGATTTGAGTGATGTCCATATGGTCGGAAGCAGCGAGTTCCAAAATCCATTTGTCACTGCCTTTGACATGATTCAAATTGCCCAATAAGAAATCACGTTCCTTCGGATTCGAACCGTAATTTCGGTCATTGAACCGTTCCAAATCCATGTCAAATCCAAGGTAATTATTCACAAAAATGTAGTGCAGTTCAATTTTCTTACTGTTGAAAAAATACAATTGATTGTTGTGCATGTCATACACCGTTTTCACCGATTCTACATTCGAAAACTTATCCGATAACGGCTTGCCTTTTAACTTATCAAAATCCGATTGTTGTCCCAACCGATTCACATAATCTTGACTCCAAGCCAAAGTGGTCAGTCCAAAAAAACAAAGGAATACAAGTAATTTATAAGAATGCATCGGACTTGGATTTCATACGTAAAGATAACGAAACAGGGTAAGAAATCGTATGCTGATTCCAACCTACACCAAATTAGCAATTAAACCAGGGTTGAGGTAGCATGCTTCAACGCTTTTTCGTATTTTTACGTTTCTAATACATCAACACAAAATGGACTTTTTATACCAAGATCCGTATCCGATTTTAAAAGACGATACAACCTATAAAAAATTGACTTCTGATTATGTGAAAGTCGATACTTTGGGCGACCGCGAAATTCTCTCCGTTGACCCGAAAGGCCTAGAATTACTGGCGGAAGAAGCGATGAAAGACGTTTCGTTTATGTTGCGTTCTTCGCATTTGCAAAAATTACGCAATATCATTGACGACCCTGAAGCGACCGATAACGACCGTTTCGTAGCGTATAATTTATTGCAAAATGCTGTGGTAGCCGTAAGTGGTGAATTACCTTCGTGTCAAGATACAGGAACGGCAATTGTGATGGCCAAAAAAGGAGAAAACGTCTACACCGGTGCCAATGACGCCGAGTGGCTTTCCCGCGGAATTTTCAATACCTACCAAAATCGCAACCTACGCTATTCGCAAATTGTGCCGATTACGATGTTTGAGGAGAAAAACTCAGGCTCCAATTTACCCGCACAAATCGATATTTATGCGAAAAAAGGAAGTTCCTACGAATTTTTGTTTTTAGCAAAAGGAGGAGGTTCGGCCAACAAAACGTTCTTGTATCAAAAAACCAAATCGTTATTGAATGAAAAGTCGATGGACGAATTCATACGCGAGAAAATCATGGACTTAGGAACTTCTGCTTGTCCACCGTACCACTTGGCCATTGTCATTGGTGGAACCTCCGCAGAAGCCAACTTAGCCGCTGTAAAAAAAGCCTCTGCAGGCTATTACGATAATTTACCGACTTCCGGGAACATGGCAGGTCAAGCCTTCCGTGATTTGGAGTGGGAAGCACGTGTGCAACAAATCTGTCAAGAGAGTTCGATCGGTGCCCAATTTGGTGGAAAATACTTAACCCATGATGTACGTGTGATTCGTTTACCCCGTCACGCGGCTTCGTGTCCCGTGGGTATGGGCGTTTCGTGTTCTGCCGACCGTAATATCAAAGGAAAAATCACTAAAGATGGGATTTATCTCGAGCAGTTGGAAACCAACCCCGCGCAATATTTACCCGCAACCGCGCCGCATTTGGAAGAACCGGTGGTGGTGAATTTGAACCGACCCATGAAAGAGATCTTAGCAGAGTTATCGCAATACCCGATCAAAACCCGTTTGAAATTAAACGGAACCTTGATTGTGGCTCGTGATATCGCTCACGCTAAAATCAAAGAATTGTTGGATGCAGGTCAGCCCATGCCCGAATATTTCAAAAACCATCCCGTGTATTATGCGGGTCCGGCGAAAACCCCACAAGGCATGCCGTCAGGAAGTTTCGGTCCGACCACAGCGGGTCGTATGGACGTGTATGTGGAAGAATTCCAGAAACACGGCGGCAGCATGATTATGTTGGCCAAAGGAAATCGCAGTAAAGAAGTTATGAATGCGTGCAACACCTACGGCGGATTCTATTTGGGGTCGATCGGTGGTCCGGCTGCAATTCTAGCCAAAGAAAATATCGTATCGGTTGAGGTGGTTGATTTTGAAGAATTAGGCATGGAAGCCGTGCGCAAAATCGAAGTCAAAGACTTCCCCGCCTTCATTATCACCGATGATAAAGGAAATGATTTCTTTGCAGCCTTGAGTCATTGATTTTAGAAGAAAGAGAAAAGAAGAAAGAAGCAAGAAACCTGTATGTTGAAAAATGTACAGGTTTTTTTACATTCATTTATAATTTATAACACCAAAATTTAAAATAGCTTTTGGGCGGTCCGGCAGATCACGCCTTTGCCTTTAATGAATACGTGGCTGCCGTCGGGCTTTCCGTTGCAAGTCCGCGCTCGTTCCTCGCTGTGGGCTTTCCACTGCATTCCCTACCGCAAATCCGTGCATCAATTCAAGCTGGGAAATAGTAGCGTTTTTAAAAAACAAATCGTGAATTCTAGCCCCGATAGAGGCCCTGTTGGAGCTCTTGGAGCGCAGCGGAAAAGCGACGGCCGAAAGCGGGAAGACACGCGATTAAAAACGGCACGTCAGCTCCAAAAAAATTAAATAGTTTCTGACTCGCATTCAAAAAGGCGTTCCAAAACCTGTACACTTTTTTGGGTTTTAGAGCGAAATTGTAATGCCATCATCCCCATAAATACAAGGATAAATGGGAATAAGAGTAAGAATTTGATGTCCTGCAATTGCATGTAGAAAAAGATCCCAATGCCACTGTTAAAGAGAAACAAGAACGGGATAAAAAACTTCATCGTCGGACTCAGTTGAAACGTGACGGTCACGTTTTGATCGGTCACAACAAAGACAATATCAGGTCGAAACTGATTGCGCGCATGGAAATCAATCAACGATTGTAAAATAAATTTTCCCGAAGGTAAAACCTTTCCTTGAAACGATTTTTGAGTGCCGTCACGATCAAATGTATCCGTTTCACCTTGTAAACGATCCAAAAGTTCCGCTTTGGAAAACGGCGTTTGATAGTGGTATTTTTTATAAAAGAGTCCCATGGTATTTTAGAAATTGGCAATGGCCAAAAGTTACTATTCGACGTATAAAACCAATCCTTTTAAATAATGCCCTTCGGGATGGTAAATGTTGGTCGGGTGATCGGGACCTTGTGTGAGTTTGTGCAACACACGAATGGTACGCCCTGATTCGATGGCTGCGGCGGCAACGGTATTGTAAAACAACACGTCATCGATTACTTGGGAGCACGAAAAGGTAAATAAAATTCCTTTGGGCGCTAATGCTTTGAGTCCGGCCACATTCAAGCGTTTGTAGGCTTGTGTCGCGGTATGTTTGCTTTTGATGCTTTTGGCAAATGCGGGTGGGTCCAAGACAATCACATCGTAGTGTTGGTGGTGCGTGCGCATAAATTCAAATACATCCGAAGCAACAGCGGTATGATTGGCACCTGGAAAATTGAGTTCCATATTGCGTGAAGCCAAGTCAACGGCTTTTTGGGAAATATCTACCGAGGTGACCAATTCCGCTCCGGCTTGCATCGCATAGATAGAGAAACCACCCGTATAACAAAAGGTGTTCAGTACCTTTTTGTCTTTGGAAAAAGCGCCCAAGTGTTTTCGGTTGTCGCGTTGGTCCAAAAAGAAACCGGTTTTCTGCCCTTCGACCCAGTTCACATGAAAGGAAATGCCGTTTTCTTGCGCAAGGATTTCGGTCGTATTTCCAAATACAAAATAATCGGTACCCGTTTGCGGTAAGGTGCCGCTACTTTTGCAGTAAATGGTTTCACAATGTTCAGGGAATGCTTGTTGAATCGCTTGTGCAATGGCTTCTATTTGCAGAAAAATTCCGGTAGAATGGGCTTGAATCACCCAATGGTTGTTGTAAAAGTCAATGATAAGTCCGGGAATACCATCGCCTTCCCCATGAATCACACGAAACGCATTGGTTTGACTGAAATCCAAGATAAGTTTGCGCATTTCCCATGCGGCTTCCAACTTTTCTTTCCAAAAATTGGCGGTGAACGGTTCGTCTCCAAAAGTGAGTAAACGCACGGTTATACTGCCTTTATCACTGAAATAACCCGTACCTAAATGTTCGTTGTGCGCATCGACTACATCGACAAATTCACCATCATTGATTTCTCGAGTTACGCCATATATAGCACCGCTAAACACCCAAGGATGGCGACGTTGTATGGATTTTTCTTTTCCTTTTTTAAGGATTACTTTACTTCGCATGGATTTATTTTAAAATTAGCCAATTTGAGGATGTGTCAATGTACCAATTTAATGTGCCAATTTGAGGATGTGTCGATTTGTCAATTATAATTTGTCAATTTGAGGATGTGTCAATGTGTCAATTATAGTTAGTCAATTTGATAATTAGTCAATATATTTTATTATCATTGCCTCATTGCCTCATTGCCGTATTGTCTCATTGCCTCATTGCCTCATTGCCTCATTGCCGTATTGTCTCATTGTCTCATTGTCGTATTGGCACATTGCCTCATTTTTTAGAGGTAGAAATTATTTTATTTATGATTTTCAAAATATCAAAAATTTCAGTCAAAAGTTCTTCTGCATTTGGATAGTTATCTAATTCATTACAAAGAAATAGCCAAAATTCAGTTTCCTCTGCTTCTTTCATTGCAATTTTCATTTTATGGATAAAATCTGCTTTGCTTTCAGAATTTTGAGCTTCTTTAATGTTAGCACCAACGGAAGTGCCTGATTTTAGTAACTGGTTTGCAATTACAAATTTTTTATTTTCTTCTAAAACAGTACAATAGTTAACTGTTTTCTTCGCAAATCTAAATGACTTTTGAAGAATTAAATTGTCTTTGTATTTCTCTTGGAATGTTATCATGGCTTATATATTTAATTAATGTGTCAATTTGATAATGTGTCGATGTGTAAATTATAATTAGTTAATTTGAGGATGTGTCAATGTGCTTTTTTTATCATCGACACATTGCCCCATTGCCCCATTGCCAAATTGCCGTATTGTCTCATTGCCACATTGTCTAATTAAAACACCATCTCCGGCACTTCCCCTTCAATGATTAATGCCGCTTCGGTAGCTTGAATAATTTCGTCTACCGTTACGCCTGGTGCGCGTTCCAACAATTTAAATCCGTTGGGAGTGACTTCCAAAACAGCCAATTCGGTCACGACTTTTTTCACACAACCCACCCCCGTTAGGGGTAAGGTGCATTTTTTCAAAATCTTACTTTCCCCTGCTTTGTTGACGTGCATCATCGCGACAATAATATTTTCTGCGGAGGCTACCAAGTCCATGGCACCGCCCATTCCTTTTACCATTTTACCAGGAATTTTCCAGTTGGCGATATCCCCGTTTTCAGATACTTCCATGGCACCTAAAATCGTAAGATCTACTTTTTTTGCACGAATCATCCCAAAGCTGAAGGCCGAGTCAAAGAAACTCGCTCCGGGTAGTGTGGTAATGGTTTGTTTTCCTGCGTTAATGATATCGGCATCTTCTTCACCTTCAAAAGGAAAAGGACCCATACCGAGTACGCCATTCTCCGATTGAAATTCAACCGAAATATCAGTACGTACATAATTGGCCACTAAAGTCGGAATCCCAATGCCGAGATTCACGTAGTAACCGTCTTGTACTTCTTTTGCAATTCGTTTTGCAATTTGATTTTTATCTAACATAATTTGATGATTTGATAATTTGATAATTTGAAAATTAAGTCTTCTTGCTAGAAGAAATAATTTTAGATAAAATCAAATTTATAGATTGTATTTCTTTGAATAATTCTTCATTTGGATTTGGGTAAAATTCAGATTCTTTACATAAACATAGCCAATACTGAATCTCATCAGCTTCTTTAGCTGCAATTTTAAATTTATGAATAAAATCAGCTTTGCTTTCAGCATTTTGAGCTTCTCTTATATTGGCCCCAATAGAGGTTCCGCATCTGAAAATTTGCGAAGCCATTTCAAAACGATTTATTTGACGAATTTCTTCAGAAAAGGCGATGATTTTTAAAGCAAACTCAAAACTCTTATTTACTATTAAATTATCTTTATCATTCCTCATCTTCAAATTTTCAAATTATATCATTTTCAAATCTATTTCTGTCTAACGGTGCGTTGTTCAATTCGTTTTTCAAATTTTTCACCTTGGAAAATGCGTTGTACCATAATTCCGGGAATATGAATTTGGTTGGGGTCTAAAGTTCCAACGGGTACTAATTCTTCTACCTCTGCGATGGTGATTTTGGCGGCACCCGCCATGACCGCATTAAAATTACGAGCAGTTCCTTTGAAAATAAGATTCCCTGCTTCGTCGCCTTTCCAGGCTTTTACGATGGAGAATTCGGCGTTGTAAGCCAATTCCATCACGTGCATTTTACCGTTGAATTCACGGGTTTCTTTACCTTCAGCGACTTCTGTTCCATAACCAGCAGGTGTAAAGAACGCAGGGATACCGGCTTGTGCAGCGCGGCATTTTTCAGCAAGCGTTCCTTGAGGAGTTAATTCTACTTCGAGTTCGCCCGAAAGCATTTGACGTTCAAATTCGGCATTTTCACCGACATATGAAGAAATCATTTTTTTGATTTGGCGTTTTTGGAGCAATAAACCAAGGCCAAAATCGTCAACGCCGGCATTGTTGGAAATACAGGTGAGGTTGGTGGTTCCTTTTTGTACCAATTCGGCAATACTATTCTCGGGAATACCGCAAAGTCCGAAGCCGCCCAACATAATTGTCATGCCGTCTTCGATGCCTTGAAGGGCTTCTGCAACCGAGTTTACTTTTTTATTAATCATGAAGAAAATTCGTTGGTTTGTGGCGTAAATTTAGGAAATAATGCCCAAGAATAGGGGAATGGGACATAAAAAAATCCTGCCCCAATTGGAGCAGGATTGTCTTTTGTAATTCGATTGTTATATTCCCTTAAATTCATCCAGATTTTGATCGTCTACGGGATCAACAGCGGTGGAATCGGTAGGTGTAGCGGAACCTCTCGGACTCCAGCAATCGACTTTAATATTAAACCCTTCGGGTTTTTCGAATTCGTCTTTAGATACTTGTAGGTCGGGATCTTCATAACATTTTTCCATAAAATATCCCCAAATCGGTAAAGCAGCTGTGGCTCCTTGTCCGTAAGTGATGCTTTTGAAACGTGCCGAGCGGTCTTCACAACCCACCCAAACTCCGGTCGCTAAATTCGGTACCATACCGATAAACCAACCGTCGGATTGATTTTGAGAAGTTCCTGTTTTACCCGCAATTGGATTGGTAAACATGTACGGATAACCTGTCCAACGCGTGTCGCCACTTCCTCCGGATTGTGTACGCAAACGCACCCCTGATCCTTCATCGGTTACACCTTCTAATAGTTTAATTACGGCAAAAGCGATATCTTTATTTAACACATCATGCGATTCAGGAACAGGTTCGTAAATTACAGCTCCGTTTTTATCTTCAATACGTTGGATAAACTGCGGTTTGATATAAACTCCTTGGTTGGCAAAGGTCGAATACGCCGCCACCATATCTTGAACGGTAATATCTACGGCTCCTAAAGCGATAGAAGGCTGCATGGGAATATCGGTGGTAACGCCTAATTTTTTGGTTAATGCAACCACAGGTTCGGGACCTGTTTTGTCAATCAATTTTGCAGAAACAGTATTGATAGAGTACGCCAAGGCTTTTTTCAAGGTGACCATGCCGCGGTATTGATGATCCGAGTTGCGCGGTTCCCAATCTTCAGTTACATGGTGGCGTCCTTTACGAATCATAAAGGGACCATCAATAATGGTATCACAAGGTGACATTCCCAATTGTTCGATCGCAGTTGCGTAGACAAACGGTTTGAAAGTCGATCCCACTTGTCGTGCGCCTTGACCTACGTGGTCGTATTGGAAATATTTGTAATTGATACCACCCACCCAAGCTTTGATATGACCGGTTTGGGGTTCCATAGACATCAATCCCGCTTGTAAAAAGTGTTTGTAATAACGGATGGAATCCATGGGAGTCATTATCGTATCGCGTTCTCCTTTCCAAGTGAAGATGGTCATTTTGGTTTTTTTACTGAAGGAAGCGATGATTTCTTCATCCGATTTTTCATCGGCTTTTAAAATGCGCCAACGCTCTGAATTACGCATCGATTGGTTAATAATCTTATCAGTTTCTTCGGGCGTAATATTTACGAAAGGAGCGTTTTTATTTTCTTTTTGTTGCAAGAAAAATTCCTGTTGAAGGTTTTTCATGTGCTCTTGAACTGCTTCTTCAGCATGTTCTTGCATTTTAGAATCTAGTGTGGTGTAGATTTTCAAACCATCACCATAGATATCGTATTCTTCGCCATCAGGGCGTTTGTGATCTTTGACCCAATTTTTCATGAAGTCACGCAAGTATTCACGGAAATAGGTCGCCAATCCGTCGTAGTGATTTTCGGGGTGGAAGTCCAATTTAATCGGTTGTTTTTCCAGCATTAATTTGGCTGATTCTTCCAATTTTTTGTTGCGCACCATTTGATGCAAAACAATATTACGGCGTTTGGTTGACCGTTCAGGAAAGCGTTTCGGATTGAAGCGCGAAGGGTTGGTTAACATCCCTACTAAAACCGCGCTTTCATTGACGGTTAAGTCTTTCGGTTCTTTATTGAAATATACTTTGGCTGCGGAACGAATTCCAACTGCACCATTCACAAAGTCAACTTGATTTAGGTATAATGCAATGATTTCATTTTTGGTATATTGGCGCTCCAAGCGAATAGCGATAATCCATTCTTTGGCTTTTTGCACCATACGAAAAGGAAGAAATTTCGATCCTTCCCCGTGGAATAAATTTTTGGCCAACTGTTGTGTGATCGTACTCGCTCCACCGTTTGCTCCTAATTTCAAAGCGGCACCTACCGTACGTTTTGGGTCAATTCCTGAATGTTCGTAAAAACGTTCATCTTCAGTTGAGACGAGTGCATCAACCAGGGCTTTTGGTAAATCTTTGTATTTAACAGCAGTACGGTTTTCATTGTAGAATTTCCCTAAAACAACACCATCACTAGAGATGATTTCGGTAGCCAAATTGGAATTGGGATTTTCCAAATCTTCAAAGGAAGGCATGGCGCCAAATAATCCCCAAGATGCGAATAGAAAAAAGAGGAATACGCTTCCTAACGAATAGAAAAACAAGCGCCAAAATTTCTTTTTATAATACGTAAGGTCTTTAACGACTGTTGCGTTTTTAGGTGTGTTTTGTGCCATAATTATTTGGTCGATTCTACTCTAAATCCAACTTCAGTGATTCCTTTTAAGCGTTCAATACCGGGAACTTTTCCGGTTTCGCGTAAGGCTTGTTGTATATGAACTTTGTAGGTTCCTTTTTGTGAAAAGGTATAATTTTCTTTGTAATACAATTTACTTTCTTTCACGTCGGTAAAACCATCTCCCATAAGCGTTCCATCGGGATTGGCCATTTTGTATTCCAAAGTATCCACATTGACTTTGTGGTTGGGTTGTTCCAAGGAAACAATCAAAAACAAATTGTCAAACGGAAAGTCATTATTGTCCCGCACATTTAAAAACAAATTATATTTTTTGGACGGATCCATTTTGGGTAAATCAAAACTTACAATGCTGTCTTTGTGCCATGCATTGCCAACTGACTTATATTCGTCAAAAATGCTTTTTTTATCGCAGGAAATAAGCATTACTACCATTCCTAAAAGCAGTAGACTAGTTCGAACCTTCATTGTTGTTTTTAGCGTCATTATTGTTTCTACGGTCTTTGTTTCCGTTACGTTTTTTATTGCGCTTGTTGCGATTTCCTGTACGCTCACCTTGTGGGTTTTGCCCTTGATTTTGCTCTTGTCCTTGCGGATTCGGATTTTCTTTTGGTGGTGTATTTTGTCGTTCTTTTTGCGGCTGATTTCCACCCGATTGTTGCGAACGATTTTGCGGATTACGCTGCGGTTGATTTCCTTTTTGTGGATTGTTTTTCTGTGGGCTTGGAGCACTTTGTCCCTCTACCACAGCACCTTCACGGCTTTTATTTTTGTTGCGACTTTTACTTTTGCTTCGGCTTTTCTTTTTCGGTTGATCAAAGCGGGTGATACTTTCTTGACCGACCACATTGTTGAATGTTTTTTCAACCTCTTGTTCCACTTCTATAGCAAAATCTTCCAATGAAGCCGCTAAACCTCCGTCTTTATTGATCTCGATTATCTCTTTAACATGTTCGATGCTTAACACATGCCAAGCCGCATAATTATCAGTATAAGCATACCACATTAAGCCTTTGAAAATGTCTTGCTTTTGACAAACAGCATCTCCTTTTTCCGTTTTTAAACGGGTTTCATAATCCGGGAAATCTTTCAAAGCATCCATGTAGGTGTCCAATTCAAAATTGAGACAACACTTCAATTTCCCACATTGACCTGCTAATTTCTGCGGATTCAACGACAATTGCTGGTAACGCGCTGCCGAAGTATTGACACTGCGAAAATCAGTCAACCATGTTGAACAACACAATTCACGTCCGCAGGATCCGATACCACCTAAGCGTGAAGCTTCTTGACGGAAACCGACCTGCTTCATTTCGATACGAATCTTAAATTCTGAAGCGTAATCTTTTATCAGCTGACGGAAATCTACACGGTCGCTGGCTGTGTAATAAAACGTAGCTTTGGAAGCATCTCCTTGGAATTCGATGTCGGAAATTTTCATTTCTAAATTCAATCGAATCGCCAATTCACGAGCGCGAACCTTCATCGGTTCCTCGCGATCGCGGGCGGCACTCCAAATATCAATATCTTTTTGAGAGGCTTTACGATACACCTTCAGCACTTCGGCCGAATTGTAATCCACCCCTTTTTTCTTCATTTGAATTTTCACCAATTCTCCAGTCAACGTTACAATACCGACATCATGCCCAGGAGAAGCCTCCGTCGCTACAATATCGCCGATACTTAACGTTAAATTTTCAGTATTGCGGTAAAATTCTTTGCGTCCGTTTTTAAAACGAACTTCCACACAGTCAAAAGGCGCCTCTCCAGAGGGTAAACTCATGTTGGCTAACCAATCAAAAACCGTGAGTTTGTTGCAGCTATTGGCGCCGCAAGTTCCATTATTTCCACATCCTTTGGCTCCGTCACTTTTCGACGAACCGCAAGAACAGTTTGTACATGCCATAAATTGAACGATATATAGTGATCGTCGCTATTTTTCAAACGACTACGTTTACGCTAAACGATTAGTTTGTAAAGATAGTATTTTTTCAATTATGGAAAATGCAAAAAGTCGG
>JBDKGM010000075.1:0-24588 GCA_039798185.1 Bacteroidota bacterium | reverse complement strand
AAATAGCTTTTCCGTATGTAATTCAATGGTTTATAAACAGAAAAAGAGGCGATTAAGCCTCTTTTTTTTATTTACATTTTCTAAGTTATTCTCCCGAAGTATCACTTGGATTGTAATCCAGTGACGATTTGTCTTCTGAACTTTTAACTTTTTTCTTTTGGTTTTTAAGTTGTTCACCAATTTGGTTACTGGCTGCAAAACTAGCCACCATATTATTCAACATATCGGTAGCCGCTTGTGGCGAATTCGGCAATAAAATTAAGTTACTGTTAGTATCCGCACCAATAGCTTGAAGTGAGTCATAGTGTTGCGTAACCACAATTAAAGCAGAAGCTTCTTGGGAATTGATTCCGACTTTATTTAATACTTCTACACTTTCCACTAAACCTTTTGCGATTTCTCGACGTTGATCGGCAATACCTTGACCTTGTAATCGTTTACTTTCCGCTTCTGCTTTCGCTTTCGCTACAATACGAATGCGTTGTGCTTCACTTTCAAATTCAGCAGCTACCTTTTCACGTTCGGCTGCATTGATACGGTTCATTGCATTTTTTACTTGAATATCTGGATCGATATCGGTAACCAAGGTGTTGATAATATCGTATCCATACGCCATCATCGCTTCGTTTAATTCTCTTTTTACAGCAATAGCGATATCGTCTTTTCGAACAAAAACATCGTCTAAAATTAACTTCGGAACTTCAGCACGCACCACGTCAAATACATAAGCAGTAATTTGATCATGAGGAAATTCTAATTTATAAAAGGCTTCGTATACATGTTCCTGAATTACTTTAAATTGAACAGAAACTTTCATTTTTACAAACACATTGTCTTTGGTTTGTGTTTCGATAATAACATCCAATTGTTGGATACGCAAATTCACTCGACCTGCAATGCGGTCAATCACTGGAATTTTCAATTGTAACCCGGAGTTACGAATACTGTGGAATTTCCCAAAACGTTCAATCACCACAGAGGTTTGCTGTTTTACTGTAAAAAAACAAGCTAAAAACAAAAAAAGTCCGAAGACTAAAACGACAATTAAAATTGGATTCATAATTATTTTTTAGGATTAGATGCTTGTTATACGGGAATGCTGTATGTTTGTTACAAATTTTTTACAATGAAAAACTTACTTTTTGTTTTTGCCTTAGTTGCTTCCCAATTTTCTTTTGCTCAATACGGTTATCGTGATGGAAACCGAATCGGAATTTCTGGTGGTATTTCTAATTGTACTATTTTTTCTTCCACCTTTGATTCAAAACCAGGAAATGGATTTGCGGGAGGATTATCTGTACGCGGAAATTATTACAACAATTGGAGTATGATTTATGGCATGCAGTTTTTTGAAAGTAACTTTTCCTTAGGTAAAAATGGAATAGAAACCCGTGAAACAGAATTCAGTTTGCAAGGGGTTCAAATTCGTTTATTATTTAGTTACAATGTAATTCAAGATCATATTTCGATTGATTTTGGTCCCGTTTTACAAGTAAATGGAAAACTATCTGTGAATAAATCTGCAGAAAATAATGTGATTAAGTACAACAACGTTACAGAAGCTCCCATTCGTGCCAAAGATGTTTTAGATGTTTCTACGATAGGTGGTGCTTTTTATTTTGGCGTTTCTGGAGGAACTAAAGTGGTACGATTGGTTGCTTTTTATCAGTATGGATTTACAAATTTGTTTAATAAGCTCAATAAAAATACAGATCTTACTGCACTTAATAATACTGAGAATTTTAAAGGGAATCTCGGAACTATCAATGCTCAAGTAGTTTTTAACTTATAAAAAAAGCCCCGATGTCTAGTCGGGGCTTTTTGTTTATAATGTTTTGATCGCATTTTGAATTCGTTTTTCAACTTCTTCTTTGCCTAACAATTCAATGATATCAAATAAATGGGGGCCTTTTAAGGCACCTACAAGACTTAATCGCAACGGTTGCATAATTTTACCCATACCAATTTCATTTGCGGTCATCCATTCTTTTAATTCGTTTTCGATAGCTACCGATTCAAATGGTTCTACTTGACTCATTACTTCAAAAGCTTGGTTTAATAGCGATGGTGTATCTTCTTTCCAATTTTTAGTTGCCTTTTCATCATAAGAATTTGGCGCTACAAAAAAGTAATCTGCTAAATCCCAAAATTCAGCTACAAAATGAGCACGCTCCTTAATCATACTAACAATTCGTTTCAAATCTAAGTGCGTCTCTATTCCTTTTTCTTGTAATTCTTTTTCAAATAAGAGCGCTAGTGAAGCATCGGATTGATGTTGTAAATACTGATGATTAAACCACTTATTTTTTTCTGGATCAAATTTTGCCCCAGATTTGTGTACGCGGTTTAAATCAAATTTTTGACATAATTCATCCAATGAAAACAATTCTTGTTCGGTTCCGTCATTCCATCCCAATAAAGCTAAAAAGTTGACTACTGCTTCTGGGAAAAATCCTTTCTCACGGTAACCTGAAGACATTTCATTGGTTACAGGATCGGTCCAAGTTAACGGGAAAACAGGGAATCCCATTTTGTCTCCATCTCTTTTCGATAATTTACCATTTCCAATGGGTTTTAAAATCAATGGGAGATGCGCAAATTCTGGAGCTTCCCATTCAAAAGCTTTATACAGTAAATGATGCAAGGGTAGGGAAGGTAACCATTCTTCACCACGGATTACATGGGAAGTTTCCATTAAATGATCATCAACTATATTCGCTAAATGATACGTTGGCATACCGTCACTTTTAAACAACACTTTATCATCCAATAGATTAGTATCAAATTTTAAATCACCACGAATGATATCGTGTAATTCCAAGATTTCATTCACTGGAGTTTTAAAACGAATCACATAAGCTTCACCAGAAGCAATGCGTTTGTCCGTTTCTTCTTTCGAAATGACTAAGGAAGTATCTAATTTTTCACGATTATGCCAATTGTAAATAAATGTTTTTCCTTGGGCTTCATGTTCTTTTCGATGTTGGTCTAAAGCTTCTGCGGTATCAAAAGCATAATAGGCCCAATCCGAAGCAATCAATTGGTCTGCATATTGTTTGTACAACGGTTTGCGTTCGCTTTGACGATATGGCCCAAACTTTTCATTTTTACCAACGGTTTCATCAGGGGCTATACCTAACCACTCTAAAGCTTCGAAAATATAGGCTTCTGCACCCGGAACAAATCGATTTTGATCGGTATCTTCAATTCGTAAATAAAAGGTTCCCTGGTGTTTTTTTGCAAACAAATAATTAAACAAAGCAGTGCGTACACCACCAATGTGTAAAGGTCCAGTCGGACTTGGTGCAAAACGCACGCGAACAGGTCTTGACATAGGTAAAAATTTTTGCAAAGATAGTTCAGTTTTTTCAATCGGAGCTTGGCAATTATTTAACTTTTGATGTATCGCAAATTTTGTATTTTTAGCGGTTATTAACAATCCATACACGATGACGGACAAAGCCGGAGTGATTTATCAGAAATTAGAGGACTTTATTAAGAAGTTTTACACCAATGAATTGGTGCGGGGAATGTTATTTTTCACCGGACTAGGCATATTGTATTTTCTATTTACACTGTGTATCGAGTATTTTCTTTGGTTAAAACCTGGAGCTCGAACTGTTTTATTTTGGCTATTTGTAAGTGTTGAATTGTTTTTATTGTTTCGCTATATTCTTTTTCCTGTTTTTAAATTATTTAAACTTCAAAAAGGAATCGATTATAATCAAGCCTCTCAAATTATTGGCAATCATTTCCATGAAGTAGGGGATAAGTTGACCAATTTTTTACAATTGGCTCAAGACACAAATACTTCCGAACTTTTATTAGCATCTATTGAACAAAAGGCAGCAAACCTTCAACCCATCCCCTTTTCTAAAGCTATTAATTTTTCAGCAAATAAAAAATACATTCCATTGGCAGCCATTCCATTGCTTTTGATTTTGTATTTCATGCTCTCTGGGAAAAGTGATTTGCTTACGCAAAGTTTCAATCGTGTAGTGCATTATCAACAACAGTTTACTCCGCCAGCTCCTTTTGCATTTGTTGTGACCAATACTTCACTGCAAACGGAACAAAACAAAGACTTTGTACTTCATGTGAAAACTGAAGGAAAGGTTGTGCCTGAAAATACAATGATTTATTTAGGTGACGAAAGTTATTTTATGGAATCAACGGGACCAGGAACATTTCAATTTGTAATTCCGAGACCCAAAGCAACTATCGATTTTCACCTTGAGGCCAATGCAGTTAGTTCTAAAGAGTATACTCTCGAAGTGGTAACGGTTCCTTCGATTGCCAATTTTGAAATGCTTTTACAGTACCCGTCTTATTTAGGGAAACGTTCAGAAGTTGTAAAAGGAACAGGGAATGCAATCGTACCTGAAGGAACTCAGATTACGTGGAGAATGCAAACCTTAGCTACTCAAAAAGTACTTTGGACAAACGGATCTCAAAGTTTAGCTTTTTCCAAAGCTGAGAATACATTTAATCTGAGTAAAAATATAAATCAAAATACCGATTATCAAATACTTACATCCAACGATAAGATTGCTAATTACGAAAAATTAAATTATCATATCGCTGTAGTTGCAGACCAATATCCAACTATAACTGTGGGTAGTGCACCAGATAGCCTTAAAGTAGACAAAGGTTTTCTATTAGGCCAAGTAAGCGATGATCACGGACTCTCAAAACTTCAAGTGGTCTATTATCCAAAAAATAAACCTACTGATGTTAAACGTGGAACAATAGCTATAAAACGTGATGTATATGATCGTTTTATATATTCTTTCCCTGGGGATTTACCCATTCAGGTTGGTATTGCTTATGATTATTATTTCGAAATTTTTGACAATGATGCTATACATCATTTTAAATCTACCAAATCGATGGTTTTCTCACACCGCGAAAGCACAGAGACTGAAAAGGAAGACCAATTAATTCAACAGCAAAACGAGAATATCAATTCGTTAGAAAAGTCCTTAAAAACTCAAGAAAAGCAGTTTAATGAAATGGATAAACTGCAAAAGATGGGTAAGGAGAAAGAAAGTCTTGAATTTAAAGAGCAACAAAAGGTAAATGAGTTTATTCAACGTCAAAAGCAACAGGACGAAATGATGAAAGAATTTGCTGAAAAAATGAAAGAAAATTTAGACAAAGATAAGTCTGGTAAAAAAGATGAAACAAAGGAATTACTCAAAGAGCGATTAGATAAAATTGATAAAGATTTTGAAAAGAATAAAAAGCTTTTGGATGAATTGCAAAAACTAAATGAAAAAATTCAGAAGGAAGAATTGTTTGAAAAAATGGATCAATTAAAACAACAGTCCAAAAATCAAACAAAGAGTTTGCAACAATTGGTTGAGCTTACCAAAAAATTTTATGTAGAGAAAAAAGCTGAACAAATCGCTGACAAACTTGATAAATTATCTGAAAAGCAAGATAAATTATCAGAGAATGAAAAAGAAAATACTTCCGCAAAACAAGATGAAATCAATAAAGAATTTGATGATTTACAAAAAGAATTAAATGAACTTGAAAAAGAGAATAAAGAATTAAAATCACCTTTAGAACTTCCAAATACAGAGCCTACTGAAAAAAACATTGAAAAAGAATTGCAGCAGGCAAAAGATCAATTGGATAAAAATTCTAAATCGGGTGCAAAACCCAAACAAAAAAGTGCTGCTCAAAAGATGAAACAAATGAGTATGGATATGGGTGCTTCTATGGAAGCAGGTGATATGGAGCAAATGGATGAAGATATTGATATGCTTCGACAAATTATAGACAATCTTGTTGCCTATTCATTTTCACAAGAAGAGGTGATGAAGAATTTTAAAGGGATGAAACGTGGCGCACCATCCTATAACAAATATTTAAAATTACAACAAGATTTAAAACAACAATTTAGACATGTTGATGATAGTCTTTTTGCTATGTCTTTACGAAATCCTAAAATCGGTGAAGAGATTACTAAAGAGATAGGAAATGTTCAATACAACATTGATAAATCTTTGGAAACATTGGCTGATGCTAACGTTTCAAAAGGAACTTCGCACCAACAATTTTCAGTTTCATCTGCCAATAAATTAGCCGATATGTTGGCTAGCATTTTAAACGGTATGCAGATGTCTATGTCTATGGCAGGTGCTGGTAAAGGCAAACCAAAACCTGGTCAAGGTCAAGGCATGCAATTACCGGACATAATCCAAAAGCAGGATGGACTTGGTGAAAAAATGAAACAAGGAATGAAAAAAGGACAAAAACCTGGTGAAGGAAAAGATGGTGACAAAGGACAAAAACCCGGTGGTAAAGAAGGTCAAGGAAAATCTGGAGATAAATTTGGTTCTAAAGACGGACAAGGTAAACAAGGTCAAAACGGACAACCGAATGGTTCTGGTCAAAGTGGTAATGGAAAAGGTGATGATGGTGATGATGGTGAAGGTGATGCAAGAGCAATTATGGAAATCTACAAGGAACAGCAACAACTCCGTGAAGCTCTTGAGAAAGAACTGAATAAGCAAGGTGTGGGGTCTCAAGGCAATAATGCTTTGAATCAAATGAAAGCAATTGAAAAACAATTACTCAATAAAGGGTTTGATAATGAAGTATTACAACGCATGTTAAATTTAAAGTATGAAATGCTAAAGTTACAGCGTGCATTACAACAACAAGGAGAGGAAAAAAAGCGTCAATCAGAAACCAATAAAAAAGATTTTCAAAATTCTGCAAACCCAATCCCTCAACGTTTACAGGATTATTTTAATAGTATTGAAATATTAAACAGACAAAGCTTACCTTTGCGGGCTAATTATAATAGAAAAGTTCAAGAGTATCTCAAAACCAATGATTAGTTTCAATTACGAATCCGACTTTCAACTAACAAATGAATCTGCTTATGAAAAGTGGATAAAGGAGATTATTATTTCAGAAAATAAACAAGAAGGTGATATCAGTTATATTTTCTGTGATGATGAATATTTGTTAGATATAAATCAAAAGTATTTGAATCATGATTATTACACCGACATCATTAGTTTTGATTATTCTGTAGCAAATGAACTATATGGTGATATTTTTATTTCCATTGAAAGAGTTTTAGAAAATTCAAAAGACTTTAATGTTTCATTTGATAACGAACTTTTACGCGTAATGGCACACGGCATCTTACATTTTTCTGGTTATAAAGACAAAACTGAAGAAGAGTCGCTTCTGATGCGCAATAAAGAAAACGAAAAAATTGATTTGTTCCACGTGGAACAATAATCAACTAAGATTTCAGAAACCTTTTAGTTCCACGTGGAACATTTGTTTTAAATTATGTTTACAACATACGATGTTATTGTAGTTGGTGCTGGTCACGCTGGTTGTGAAGCCGCTGCTGCTGCCGCTAATCTAGGCTCTAAGACGCTTCTCGTTACGATGAGTTTGCAAAACATTGCTCAAATGTCTTGTAATCCCGCTATGGGTGGTATTGCAAAAGGTCAAATCGTCAGGGAAATTGATGCATTAGGTGGTTATTCAGGTATTGTTTCTGATAAAACGGCTATTCAGTTTAAAATGCTTAATAAATCTAAAGGTCCTGCTATGTGGTCTCCACGTGTACAGTCTGATCGCATGCGTTTTTCTGAAGAATGGCGTTTAATGTTAGAAAACACACCAAACCTTGATTTCTATCAAGAAATGATAAAAGGTCTAATTATAAAAAACGGAAGAGTAGAAGGTGTTCGTACAGCTCTCGGAATTGAAATTAAAGGCCGTTCCGTTGTATTGACAAATGGAACATTTTTAAATGGTTTAATTCATATTGGTGAAAAACAATTTGGAGGTGGGCGTGCAGGAGAAAGTGCTGCCACAGGAATAACAGAAGATTTAGTCCAATTAGGTTTTGAAGCAGGTAGAATGAAAACAGGAACTCCACCAAGAGTTGATGGACGTTCATTAGATTATTCCAAAATGCGCGAAGAACCTGGAGATGTTAATCCAGATAAGTTTTCTTATTCAAATAGTACAACACCGTTAGTTCACCAACGTTTATGTCATGTGACGTATACGTCTCCGGAAGTTCATTCTATTTTAAGAGACGGATTTGATCGTTCCCCCATGTTTAATGGTAGAATTAAAAGTTTAGGCCCGAGATATTGTCCATCAATTGAAGATAAAATTAATCGTTTTGCTGATAAAGACCGTCATCAACTTTTTGTTGAACCAGAGGGTTGGAATACCGTTGAAGTTTATGTCAATGGTTTTTCTACTTCCTTACCAGAAGACATTCAATACAAAGCATTGCGTACTGTTGAAGGATTTGAGAATGTGAAATTTTTCCGTCCAGGTTATGCTATAGAATATGATTATTTTCCACCAACACAGTTAAAGCATACGTTAGAAACTAAGTTGGTTGACCATTTGTATTTTGCAGGTCAAATTAATGGTACAACAGGTTATGAGGAAGCCGCTTCCCAAGGAATTATGGCCGGCATAAATGCCCATTTAAAAGTGCATGAGAAAGACCCTTTAATTTTAAAACGGGACGAAGCATACATTGGAGTGCTTATAGATGATTTAATCACTAAAGGTACGGAAGAGCCTTATAGAATGTTTACATCACGCGCTGAGTATCGCACGTTATTACGTCAAGACAATGCTGATTTCCGTCTTACACCGAAAGCACATGCTATAGGTTTAGCTTCTGACGAACGCTTACATCGAATGGAGGAAAAGTTCTCTAAAAGCAATGCTATGTTGGATTATTTTAAAGAAAACAGCATAACGCCGGAAGAGGCAAATCCTATACTAGTTGAAAAAGGGAGTTCTCCTATGCAACAAACTGACCGTATGTTTAAAGTTTTTTCTAGACCACAAATTGATTTAGAAGATATACTTCGTTTCGAAAAAGTTCAAAATTATATCGCTGAAAACAATTTAGACAATGAAATTGTTGAGCAAGCCGAAATACAATTAAAGTATTCTGGATATATTGAGAAAGAAAGAAATAATGCTGAAAAGCTTACGCGTTTAGAGGAAATGAAAATTCCAGATAACTTTGATTTTTACAAAGTACATTCCCTTTCAATTGAAGCAAAACAAAAATTAACGGCAATTCGACCTGTAACTATTTCTCAAGCATCGAGAATTAGTGGAGTTTCACCGGCTGATATTTCTATATTATTAATTTATATGGGCCGTTAATGTTTCACGTGAAACAAACAACACAAGTCCGCATCAATACTACGATTACATGAATTTTTCTAAAGACAAATTATATTTAAAAGTAAAAGATCATTCCGTTTCAGGTGAATTATTTGAATTGTGGAAAGATGAAAATTTAGATTTACTTATCACTCATCCACAACCTACTTTAGATAAATTACCTTCCTACTACGAAAGTGAAGATTATATTTCACATACTGATGGGAAGCGTTCAATGTTTGAAAAATTATACCATTTCATTAAAGGAATAGCATTAAAGAATAAATTAAAACTCGTTAATTCATTAAGCCCTAAAGGAACAATTTTAGATATTGGAGCTGGTACAGGTGAGTTTTTATTGACTTGTAAAAACGACGGTTGGAAAGTGACGGGCTTAGAACCTAATGCTAAAGCTAAAGGAATTGCACAAAAAAAAGGAATTGAAATAGATGCTTCCTTGGATTTGCTACCCAATCATTCTTTTGATATTATTACAATGTGGCACGTATTAGAGCATGTTCCTGATCTTGACTCACAGTTAAATGAAATAAAACGTTTACTTAAGCCTAACGGTATTGTGTTAATTGCAGTGCCTAATTTTAATTCATTGGACGCGAAAATTTACCAATCCTATTGGGCAGCTTATGACGTGCCAATTCATTTATGGCATTTTTCTAAAACAGCAATTCAAAAAATATTTGCTTCAAAGAATATTGAGCTTCAGAAAGTGCTTCCTATGAAATTTGACAGTTTTTATGTTTCCTTATTATCTGAAAAATATAAAAATGGAAAAATGAATTTTATGAAAGCTTTTATAAATGGATTACGTTCAAATTCCTATGGAAAAAGAAATAATGAGTATTCTTCCCATATTTATGTGCTAAAAAATAGGTAAAAAGCAATTAAAAAGCCCGTGCTTTGTCGTTTCAAAGGAAAACACCTGTTTATATACATTAAAGCCGAAAATGCCTTGAAACGCCTTAAACGAAGTCAATTTTAATAGAATTCTATTATAATAAGTTTAAATAACAATAAGATAAAACTATATCTAACCTTTTCAATAAAAAGTGGACAAAAAAGTTCAAACTGAATTTTTTTTTTACTTTTGGCAAAATCTAATTTTACAATTTCAATGAAAAAAATCATTTTAGGAATATTCATGGCAGCAGCTATGATTTCATGTGAGAAAACTACACAAGCAAAAGATTTTAAAACGGCTTATATCGATACAAACAAATTATTGGAAGAATCTACTGAAGCAAAAGATTTAAAAGCGAAATATGAAGGTATCGCTCAAGAAAAAGGATCGCGATTGAAAGTAGAAGTAGACCGTTTGAAAGCAGAACAAAACAGTTTTGCAGGTAATGCACAAAAAAATGGCCAAGCTTGGGCACAACAAAAATATGGTGAGTTACAACAACGTCAGCAAGAAATTCAATATGCTGAACAAATGATTTCTCAACAAATTCAAGGTGAACATGGTGTAGAAATGGATTCTTTAGTGAGTCGTTACCGTAAAATGATCAAAGAATATGGTAAAGATAAAGGTTATGATTACGTTTACGGAACAGGCGAATCTGCAACGGTTTTATATGCAAAAGATCAATATGATATTACGAAAGAAATCGTAAAATTAGTGAACGATAAATATAAAACAGAAGGTAAGAAAGAAGAAAAACCTGCTGCTAAAAAAGAAGAGAAAAAGAAATAATCATTTTTTCAATACTAATATAAAGCCCTAAATATCAGGGCTTTTTTTGTTTATGAATACAACATTCGTATCTTTGGACTTTATTTTATAAGCCATGGAATTTGTATCAGCCGAAGCGCGTTACGTGCTTCAATTTATCAATCAGACCAATCGGTCGGTTTTCTTGACGGGAAAAGCCGGTACAGGAAAAACTACGCTATTGCGTGAAATTATCTCAACAACACACAAGAATACAGCCGTTGTAGCTCCCACTGGAATTGCTGCCTTAAATGCAGGTGGTGTAACTATTCATTCGTTGTTTCAACTCCCTTTTGCTGCCTTTTTACCGGATAATTCATCACCAAAATTTGATGCATTTACCAAGTTTGAATCTCGCGCTACATTAAAGCGTCATTTTAAAATGAACGCTATCAAACAATCAGTTATTCGCAATTTAGAATTGCTGGTTATTGATGAAGTTAGTATGCTTCGTGCAGATTTATTAGATGCCATGAATTTTATGCTGCAATCGGTTCGCAGGAATGACCGCATTTTTGGAGGCGTTCAAGTACTTTTTATAGGAGATTTAATGCAATTACCTCCCGTCATCAAAGATGAAGAATGGCAAGTATTAAGAAACTTTTATAGAGGCAAATTCTTCTTTAATGCGCTTGTTTTAGAAGCCCATCCACCTTTGTATGTAGAATTGCCAAAAATTTTCAGACAAACAGATCTTGAGTTCATTGATGTGCTTAATAACTTAAGAAACAACACTGTAACTTCCAAAGATGTTGCTTTATTGAATCAATTTGTACAACCTGATTTTGATTCCAAAGCCAACGCAGGTTATATAACCCTAACCACTCATAATGCCAAGGCAGATCAAATGAATGCGCGGGCTTTGTATGATCTTGATGAGAAAAAATATACATTTCAAGCCGATATAATTGATGATTTTCCTGAAAAAATGTTTCCCCTTGAATTAGTTTTAGAGTTAAAAAAAGGAGCACAAATCATGTTTGTCAAGAATGATTTATCGCCTGAAAAACGCTTTTACAATGGGAAAATGGGAGTCATTCAAGCTGTTTCAGAAGGTGAAATTCGAGTTTTATTTCCTGATGACAATTCAATTATTGAAGTTGAAAAATACGAATGGCAAAATATTCGTTACAAACTAAACGAGAATACAAAAGAAGTTGAGGAAGAACTTTTAGGAACATTTACACAGTACCCTATTAAACTCGCTTGGGCCATAACAGTTCATAAAAGCCAAGGCTTGACGTTTGATAAAGCCGTTTTGGATGTTTCTCAAGTTTTTTTACCCGGTCAAGCGTATGTGGCATTTTCACGTCTTCGAAGTTTAAAGGGATTAGTACTCAAAGCGCCTATTCAACTTAATGGAATTCAAAGTGATCCCGATGTTATTCGCTATGCCGAACAAAAAGCGACAGCGCAACAATTGGCATTTACCTTGGATGAAGAAACAAAAAAATACGTACACTATTTTGTCTTACAGGCTTTTGATTGGGAGGGTTTGCTACAAATATTTAAAAAACATCGTCAATCGTATAGTGAATTATCTGATAAATCTCCGAAAGGGAAGTCCAGGCAATGGGCAAATGAATGTGTGAATTTAGTAGAATCCATCCATGAGCCTTCCCAAAAATTTAGACTGCAATTACACCGACTTTTTACGGAAACAACTGACTATGCATTTATTCAACAACGGATAGAAGCGGCTTACCAATATTTTTATCCTGTACTAGATCAATTGGTTGAAAACGTTTTATTCAAATTAGAAGAAACCAAACGCCAAAAGAAAGTCAAAGAGTTTCTCGAAGAACTCCTAGAATTAGATGAATGGGCGGTAAAAACCATGCTCAATATGATGAAAATCAGAATTTTATTGAATTTAGTTAGGGAGAATAAATCAATTACTAAATTAAATTTAGTTTCTGAGGAGCAACAAAATTACCGAAGATTAAAACGTGAAACAGCAATAGCACGTCTTAAAGAGCAGTTTTTAGATGTAAATACAGTAGACGACATCGATGAGCCTAAAACGCGAAAGCAAAAAGGGAAACAGCCAAAAATACCCACTCAAGAGATTACTTTTGAGCTTTGGAAACAACAGTTTTCCATTGAATCAATTGCTTCAGAGCGTAAACTAACGGTTACAACCATTCAAGGTCATATTGCAAAACTGATTGAAAGTGGACACATTTCAATACACGAAGTGTTACCCGAAGACCGTTGTTATGGTCTTCAAGAAGTATTTAAATCGCATCCTGATTTATCATTGGGTGAATTAAAAGCCTTGGTTGGCGATACGTATGAATGGGAAGAATTGAGATGGTTTAGAGCTTCTTGGACTAACTAAGCCAATAGACCGCTAAAATTGCCGGAAGAAAATAAATGACCATATTACGGGCTCCATCGTAATCTTTAGCTAATCGTTGTCCCACAAGCATTTGTAAAATAGCAATACAGGAAACAACCGCGCCATAATAACCGAAAGTACGCTCACCATTGATATACAATTGAATACACCCTACAGCACTTAAAATTCCTGCTGCCAATTCGGTTACCAATAAAATCCCTGTCACATGTGGCACCAGGTTTTTTAGGATAGAATTTTTAAAATGTTCTTTTAAACCTTGTACCGTTGCTTCCCAATGAAAAAGTTTTTCGTGGGTTGACATCAGAAAGGTTATGGCTAAAAAAAGAAGTACTAAAAAGGTCGCCGAATTGTTCATAATTACGAATGTTTATGGATCAAACGAGTTAACTTAATCGATAAATCAGTGAGAATTATTTTTGCATTACCATTGCGCTCGATATGATAAATCGCATCTGAAAGTTCCTTGTAAATTTCAGTGATATTGTTTCCAGTTACAAAAGGAGCGAATTTTTCCAATTGAAAACCTGCTACTTGAGGGTCGGCAAAAACCAAATCGTTTGCTTGATAGTTTAACAACAACGCCTGACGAAACATATCGGTACAAAAACTTAAAAACTTTTTTTGAGTTTCCCGTCCCAAAGTTGCAATTTCTTCACTCCAAGCAATTAAATCCTGAATTGCTGCGGCATTTCCTTTTGCACGAAATGCAGCTCGAACCCACTGAACAAACCATTGTTCAAAAGGAAACTCATCGTCTTCCTGTGTAATTAATTTTAAAGCTTTGTTATAATTCCCTTGGGCTTGATGGGCAATTTTTTGTGCTAATTTTGGATCACAATTCGCATTGGCAATTAAAGCCTGTGATATATCTGTAGAAGGAACACCATTGAAATGCAATACTTGGCAACGCGAACGAATGGTTTGTAAAATATCTTCTTCATTTTCTGAAATCAACAAGAATACCGTCTTATCGGTGGGTTCTTCAAGTAATTTCAACAATTTATTGGAAGCAGCAATATTCATTTTATCCGCCATCCAAATAATCATCACTTTATAACCTCCTTCATGAGATTTTAGCGACAAAGCTTTCACAATTTCTTGAGCATCATCCACGCGAATCTCACCTTGTTTATTTTTTACATCTAAAATTTTATACCAATCAAATAGCCCTCCATAAGGGTTTTCAAGAACAAATTGCCGCCATTCTTTTATAAAATCGATGCTTTTCGGTTTTGATTTTACATCTTCGGTAGATACCGTTGGATATACAAAATGTAGGTCAGGATGACTTAAATGATTGAATTTTAAATTACAAGATTCGTTATTTCCTGTGTTTTCAAATCCTGAATTTGCACAAATGATATATTGTGCGTAAGCAATTGCCATAGCTAAAGTACCACAGCCTTCAGGTCCAACAAAAAGTTGTGCATGAGGAATTCGCCCAGTTGACGCACTCCTAATCAAATGATTTTTAAGATGTTCGTGACCTAAAATTTCCGAAAATAACATAAGCAAATATAACAGAAAAAACGATTTTTTGGCTGAAAAACGAAATTACATCTGTAAGAATCCTTTTGTAAAAAAACATATTTTGTAAGAAAATATATTTAAAAAACAACCAAAACAACCATTTATCGATAAAATTATACACTTTATCGAGTTTTGTATTTACATTTGTTTCGAAATCTATTATGGTTTACCCCAAACCTAATTCAAAACTTAAGAACAATGAATGCTAATCGTCTAAAGAAATTGCTACTTGGAGGTATCTTGCTTCTTAGTTCTATGGAGGTGAGTGCGCAGCTTTCGGTTCCATTTAAATCCCGTTTTGAAAAGCATCTTAAAGGTGATATGGTTATGATTGCCAATACTATAGTAAACCGTGCCGACTACTCAAACGGACCCAATGATGCGTATTACAATCATACCAATCAAGCCAAGTTAAATGATGAGTTTTTCATGGATTACATTGACATTGATGATGATGAAGCTACTTTTTCATCCAGTAGTGCTGAATTATACGCAGAAAATCCATCCTCAAAAAAGATAATTTTCGCCGGACTCTATTGGTCAGCTACCTATTTGTACAACGAAGGCGAGCAAAAAGGTTCTGAAAAATATGCTCCCATTGATCCTGCTCGTGAAAATTTTAATAACATCCTTATTAAATTTCCAGGTAAAGAAAAATATACAGCCATCGCTGGTCAAATGATTCACGATGGAATTCAAGATCGTCATTCCAAAGACATGGCTCCCTACGCTATTTTTGCAGATCTTACCACACAATTACAAGGTTTAACCAATCCTTTTGGGGTTTACACAGTGGCCAATATAAAAGCAACATTGGGAACCTTATCAGGAGGTTCAGCAGCAGGATGGTCGCTGTTTGTAGTATACGAAGATGCCACTCTTTCTGAAAAATATATTTCATTAAATGACGGTTTTGCTACATTAAATACACAGCCTATTGATTTTAGTTATTTTGGTTTTCATGCTCCAGCATCCGGAAATGTAAATGTTAAATTAGCATTCGGTGCCTTGGAAGGCGATAATAATTTAATTGGTGATCAAATATTATTGGGAACCAAAAAAGGAGGGAACTTTCAACCCGTAACCGACGGAAAACGCAAACCCAATAATTTCTTTAACAGCAGCATCACCATTGACGGACATTATTGTATGAACCGTTATCCCGATAGCAAAAACACCTTGGGTTATGACAGTTGTATTTTTACAGTACCCAATCCCAATAATTCAGTCATTGCAAATAATGCCGATGAAACATCGTTACGCTTACTGTCTACCGGAGATCAGTGTTTTATTTTCTTCACTGGATTGGTGGTTGATTCTGATAGTACTGTGAAATCAGAAGAAAAATTAGGCCTTACTAAAATTCCATCTAAAAACGAATACAAGTTAACGGGGTTGAAACAAGTTTTGAAATTTATTCCTTCAAACATTGATTTGCTTTCTGAAAACAATAACAAATCAACTTCTTCCTTTAACCGTATTTGTCGCGATCAAGCAATTGAAAACGGAAAATCTTCAGAAATACAAATGCTCAAAATTTCGGGTGCTGAATCCGCTTACTATTTGGTAACAGGTATTTTTAAAACGGAAGAAAACACCAACCAATACATCAAGTTTTTAAATACAAAAGGTCTTGAATATTGGATTTTTACCAATCCACTGAACAACTACCGTTATGTAGCCATTTTAAAAACTACAAATCAAGAAGAGGCGGTTCAAAAACAAACTTCAAAATTGGATGGCGCTTTTAAAGATTGTATTCAAATTGTTGCTGTGAATAAAAATGTAACCGAATTGTATGCAGATGCCTCATGGAATATAAAACGCAAAGATACCGCATTAGCCAATCAAAGCGATAAAGTAAAACTTCAGTTTATAAGTTTACCCAATGAGCAAAAAGGATATTATTTGATCGCTAATGTTTTTGCAATGTCTGAGAATACGACCAACTTTATGACGCAACTCAAAAAATCAGGGTTATCCCCAAAAAGTTTGATCAATCACCAAAATAATTTTCAATATGTGAGTTTACTACGAGTAGAAACAGAGGAAGAAGCTGTAAACCTAGTAAAATCACAAATGAATGGAACTTACACAGAGAAATTATGGATTTTATCCGTGAATAGTGCTAACGAAAGTATTACCGATAATGATCATTAGTTTCTTAGTTCTCGGCACCGTTTTATCGATTAAAAACCGCCGAAATATGTTTCCCTTTATGTATGAAAAAGTTCGCGCCAAAGTTGGATTTTTACCCCGAATATCTTCCTCATAGTCCTATTTTAATCGGGTCGTAAAACCAGACAATGACATTTATCGTTTTCTTAACCCGTTTAATTCGTTATATTTGCAGACTGATTAATAAAACCTGCACAACATAATGAAAACGCTAAATGACTTCAATTTTCAAGGTAAAAAGGCTTTAATCCGTGTGGATTTTAATGTGCCTTTGGATGAAAATTTCAACGTAACCGATGCCAATCGCATTGAAGCAGCACAACCTACAATTGCAAAAATCTTAGCCGATGGCGGAAGCGTGATTTTAATGTCGCATTTAGGCCGTCCCAAAGGAAAAGAAGATAAATACTCGCTTCGTCATATCGTATCTAAAGTAACTGAAGTTCTAGGAGTATCCGTTCAATTTGCCTCAGATTGTCGTGGTGAAGTTGCACAAAATGCTGTCGCTAATTTAAAAGCCGGCGAAGTGCTTTTGTTAGAAAATCTTCGTTTTTATGCTGAAGAAGAAGCAGGTGATGTAGCCTTTTCAAAAGAACTTGCAGCACTTGGAGATATCTACGTAAATGACGCGTTTGGAACCGCTCACCGCGCGCATGCTTCTACAACCATTATTGCTCAATTTTTCCCTAATCAAAAATGCTTCGGACTTTTATTGGCCAAAGAAATTGATAGTTTAAATCGTGTATTGAATAACTCTGTGAAGCCTGTTACAGCAGTATTAGGAGGTTCAAAAGTATCTTCAAAAATCACAGTTATCGAGAATATTTTAGATAAAGTTGATCACATGATCATCGGCGGCGGAATGACTTTTACGTTTATCAAGGCATTAGGAGGTACTGTTGGTGATTCCATCTGTGAAAACGACAAGTTGGATTTAGCATTAGAAATTCTTCATAAAGCCAAAGAAAAGAATGTACATGTTCATATCCCAGTTGATGTTGTGGCTGCGAATGCTTTTGCGAATGATGCACAAACACAAATTATCGACGTGCGTGAAATTCCAGACGGATGGCAAGGATTAGACGCTGGACCTCGTTCTTTAGAAAACTTTAAAGAAGTGATTATGAATTCTAAAACCATTTTATGGAACGGACCTTTAGGTGTTTTTGAAATGGAAAGTTTTGCCAAAGGAACCATCACTTTGGGTGAATATATTGCCGAATCTACAGCGAATGGAGCTTTCTCTTTAGTGGGAGGCGGTGATTCTGTTGCTGCAGTAAAACAGTTTGGTTTGGAAGACCGAATGAGTTATGTTTCCACGGGCGGAGGAGCTATGTTGGAAATGTTAGAAGGTCGCGTATTGCCTGGTATTCAGGCGATTCTAGACTAAGAAAAGGAGATTTAACAATAAATAAGTATTTTTTTACGTTATAGGTTTTACTTTTGCAAAAACTTAAATAGTTGATTAATACTATTTTAAAAAAATAATTACATGACTTTAAAAAATCGGATTACCGCACTCTTGTTCTGTTCTTCAGCGGCATTGTTTGCCCAAGAGAAAACAGTGACACAAGATTCTGTGGTGAAAAAAGAAATAAAACTTTCTTATCTAGATTCTATTAAAGCCACTTTTGTACACGATCAAATGGCTTCTTGCATCGACAGTATGTGGATGAAAGAATTAACTTCATTAGACATTTATGACACCATGTTGGAAGACATTAAAAACGTAAATGTCGATCAACCTGTAGATTATGAATTGCCTACCGAGGTTTTAAAAGAGCGCCTAAAGCGTTTGGATGAAAAATCGCCTTTCAATATCGAGTACAATCCCGGTTTAGAAAATGTAATCAAATCGTTCTTAAAAAACCGAAAAAGACATTTTGAAAGGTTGATGGGAATCGCGCAATTTTATTTCCCAATCTTTGAAGAGGAAATGGCTAAAAACAACATTCCTCTTGAAATTAAATACCTTTCCATTGTGGAGTCAGCTTTAAATCCAATGGCAGTTTCACGTGTAGGTGCTACTGGATTATGGCAGTTTATGTACCAAACAGGAAAGCAATACAACCTGGATATTACGACCTATGTTGATGAACGTAGCGATCCTATTAAATCCAGTCAAGCCGCTTCTCAATACATGAAAAACATGTATCAAATCTTTGGTGATTGGGATTTGGTTTTGGCATCCTACAATTCAGGGCCAGGTAACGTAGCCAAAGCCATTCGTCGTTCGGGTGGTCAACAGAATTACTGGAATATCCGTAAAAATTTACCCAAAGAAACCCAAGGTTATGTACCTGCTTTCTTGGCAACGATGTACATATTCGAATACCACAAAGAACACGGTATCGTTCCAAACAAAGCCATTGCTAATCACTTTGCAACGGATACCGTTCACATTAAAAACCATATCACATTCAAACAATTATCGGATTTATTGGATATGCCGGTTAATGAAATTCAATTCTTTAACCCTTCTTTCAAACGTAAAGAAGTACCTGCAATCACAGGTGAGCGCCATTACATTCGACTACCTAAAGATAAAATCGCATTATTTACGTCTAATGAAGATAAAATCTATGCCTATGTGAAACACGAAGAGGCATTGCGCGAACGTCCTTTCGAACGTTTGAATAACCGCACCAAAGACACGTCTTCCATTGCAGCTTTGAATCGTGATTTTATTACGCGCACCCGTTATCACAAAGTGCGTCGCGGTGATAACTTAACTGAAATTGCTGAAAAGTACGACGTTACGGTTACCGATATTAAACGTTGGAATCATTTAAAAAGTGATCGCGCGCCTCTTGGCCGTCGTTTGAAAATCAAAATGCCAGAGGAAATTGTGGTGAAAAATAGCAAAAAAGAAGTTGCTAAAGATTCTACGAATAAAGCAGTAGCGGTGACACCTGCAGCAAATGAAATTAAATACGAAACGCAATATAAAACCGAAAAGGTTGTCGTGAATAAAGATGTGGTGAAATACCACAAAGTGAAGAGCGGTGATGTTTTGGGTGAAATTGCGGGCAAATATGATGTAACCGTTGCTGAATTACGCAAATGGAATAAAATCAAAGGAAACAACATCGGTATTGGGGATAACATTAAGATTATCAAAAACGAAAAAGTGGTTACCACAGTTCGTAAAGAAATCAAAGTGCCAATAACAGAGCGTTCCGAAATGTTGGCGGCCAATGATAAAGCGGCCAAAGTGGAGCGTATTAAAAATACCGGAATTCAAGATTCAACGCGTTCGGTTAACTATTACGTAGTTACCAAAGGAGATAACTTAGGTTCCATTGCTAAAAAATACAATGTAAGTGTTGATCAATTGCGTTCTTGGAATAATATCATGGGTAATAACGTGAAATTAGGCACCCAATTAATCATTTCTGGTGATGCAGTAGCAGAAGCACGTGAAGAAGAAGTGGCTCCGAAGAAAGAATTCCGTACAGAAGAATATACGGTGAGTCGCGGTGATAACCTAGGATCTATTGCCAAAAAGCACAACACTACGATTGATCAATTGAAAGAATGGAACAACCTTTCTGATAATTCAATTTTAGTGGGGACTAAATTAATCGTCAACAAAACGGAAGTAACGCTTGCTGCCAAAACAAAAGAAGCCGTTGCAAAAAACAAATCCAAAGAAACCTTATACCACGTTCGTAAAGGT
Organism: Bacteroidota bacterium; assembly: GCA_039798185.1. Classification (GTDB taxonomy): domain Bacteria; phylum Bacteroidota; class Bacteroidia; order Flavobacteriales; family Flavobacteriaceae; genus Flavobacterium. Next base: position 3,921 of record JBDKGM010000075.1, on the reverse strand, counting down.
GATTCTTTGTTTAGTATTTCTAAAAAATTCCCAGGCGTTTCTATCGCCGATATCAAACGTTGGAACAACATTAAAGGAGAAAGTATAACTCCCGGAATGAAGTTAAAAATCAACGGATAATCTTAAAAACATACTATCTTTGGGCTTTATTTATACTATGAATAAAGCCCTTTTTTTATGCCTTGGTGTTGGTTTATTCTTCGCTTCTTGTTCGAACCGAAGTGATAAAACCAATGGGGTTACTTTTTCTAAACCCAATCAAGTGGCTGTACTCATTGATGATCAGTTATGGAATGGTGAGGTAGGGGACACTTTACGCAATACGTTAGCCGCTCCATTTTTAGGGTTACCCCAAGAAGAGCCGGTATTAACGCTCAATCAATATCCTGCCAAATTACTTGAAGGATTTACTTCGAATAGTCGAAATATTATCATCGTAAAACGCGAAGATAAAAGCCAGTTTCGTATTCAGGCGAATGAGTTTGCTAATCCCCAAACAGTAGTGCATATTTCTGGACGTTCTGTGCAAGAGCTTCTGGATTCGATTCATTCCAATGATTCCCTGATTATTAAACGCATTAAAGAATCGGAAATTAAAGTGTACCAACAGTGGCTCAAGCGCGACACGTTGATGAATACCGATAAAATCGCCACTCGTTTTGGAATTACCTTAGACGTTCCGGCACGTTACCGCATGGTGATGGGTGGCAAGCGATTTATTTGGTTAAAAAAAGAAATCACGAGCGGTAATTTAAGCTTGATCTTTTATCAAATGCCGTTGCATGTTTTAAAGAACAATAAAATTCCAACCCGTAAAATTGTAAGTATTCGCGATTCTATTGGTCGTATTTATATCCATGGTGCGGTTCCCAAAACATTCATGATGACCGAGAAAGCATTTACACCGTATCAATCCGAAACTACGGTTAATGGCAAGCCCGCCTTTGAAACCCGAGGGAGTTGGGAGTTGTCCCATGATTTTATGGGCGGTCCTTTTGTGAATTATGCTATCATTGACGAACCAAATAATCGCGTTTTATTCATTGAAGGCTTTTGTTATGCTCCTTCTAAAAAGAAACGGGATTTGCTTTTTGAATTGGAAGCTATCATTCGTTCGACCCGATTTTTAAAATAACCCTATGGAACTTACATTCAAAATAAAGCGTTTTAACGAACTTTCTCTGGCTGAACTATACGAATCCCTACAATTACGCTCTGTCGTCTTTGTCGTGGAGCAAAACTGCGTGTATTTAGATATTGACGGGAAAGATGAAAAGGCATTACACGTTTTAGGCTACCAAGGTGCTACGATGGTGGCTTATGCCCGACTATTTGATCAAGGGTATTATTTTGACGAAACGTCGATTGGTCGCGTAGTGGTGCATCCGGAGTACAGGGGAATACAGGCGGGACATGCGCTGATGCATGCGGCCATTGCAGGCATCTATGAGGCCTATGGTGTTCAACCGATTACCATATCAGCACAGTTGTACTTGCAGAAGTTTTATGAATCCCATGGGTTTGAAGTCATCAGTGAGACCTATCTCGAGGATGACATTCCCCACATTCGGATGCGAAAAGCTTAGATCTTAGTAATCACCAATTCTACCCGACGGTCGTATTGGGGATCTTTGCCTAGGGGTTTGGTATTGCCATATCCTTTGTAGGTCATGCGGTTTTTGGGCACACGACGGAAGGCTAAGTATTTGTAAACAGCCATTGCGCGGTTTTCAGAAAGTTTGCGTTTGCGTGTTTCTTTGTCAATGGCTTCTTTTTGATTGGGCGGCGTACAACAAACGTGACCCTGAATTTCAAACTGTATGTTTTTGTAGCGCAAGGTGAGCAAAGCCACTTTATCCAATTCTTCTTTCGCTTTTGAAGTCAGGCGGCTGCTTCCTTTTTCAAATAAAATATTATCCAAAATGATATGATCGCCTACCACATGGTTCTTTTGGAGCATGTTGTAATACCCCGGCATTACTAACTTTGGTAATTCCCGAAGGTTGATCACAATGTCTACCCGACGGTTTTTGGAACGCTTTTCGGGAAGATTCTCGACAATATCATCGTCAATTAGGATTTTTCCTTTGCCTTCAATGGTGACAATGATTTTGTTTTTAATTCCATTCTCTAATAATTTAGTTTGAATGGTACCAGCACGTTTAGTCGATAATCTAAAGTTGTAATCTTCTTTACCCACATCATCGGTGTAACCATAAATCTGGATGGATTCAATACGGGTGGAATCGGTGCCTTTGATAAAAGCAACCATGTCGGTAACTTGTTTGGCATTCACATCGGCTTTGTCAAATTCAAAATATACTGAGTGTACACTTTCTTCTTGAGCCCATACAATTCCGCAGATAAAAAGCGGGATTAGTTTTAATAATCGCAACATTACTGTAGTATTTTTTGGTATTCGGTTGGATTGGCTAACAGTTGGGTAGCGCGTGCAATTTCTGCATTATTTTTAACATAATACTGATACAAACCTTCTTTGTATTGGTACCGGCGAATCAATTCGTCCAACAACAACCGTTTGATTTCTTTTTGGTTTTTATCCAACAACGCTTCTTCGCTTTTTTGTAAAGCAGCAAACAAAGCATCGTATTGTGCTTTGATGGCTTCGTCTACGTTTTCTTTTTTCGCTTTTTCCAATGTGGCTTTCAGGGCCAACTCGGTTTCGGTGTCAAAAGTAATTTTTTCCTTTTTCAAAAAGGCTTTAAAGTCGGCAAAATCGGCATCGGTGATTGTGGGCACAGCAGCGCCTTGATTGGGATGACGGTAGTAATAATCGGTAGCAAAGTTGAAGATGGCGTCATTCTTTTGTAACACTTCAGCAATGGTGCTGGTTTTGGTTTCGGCCATTTCGATATCGGGTTGGATACCGCCACCGTCGTATACTGTGCGTCCTTTTTTGGTTTTGAACGCGTTGAATTTATCGGCTTTCCCGGCTTTCCCGTCTTTGCCTTTGTGGGCATAATCCAAGGCTTGGATACAGCGGCCGGATGGGGTATAATAGCGGGAAATGGTTACTTTCACTTGAGTGCCGTAGGTCATGTCTAGCGGACGTTGTACCAATCCTTTCCCGAAGCTGCGGCTTCCGATAATCACGGCGCGGTCTAAGTCTTGCAATCCACCCGAAACAATTTCGGAGGCGGAAGCACTTTTACCATCCACGATAATCGCCAATGGAATGTTGAGGTCTACGGGTTCGCGGGTAGTTTTGTAGGTTGCGTTGTATTTCTCGTTTTTAGATTTGGTGGTCACAATGGTTTCGCCTTTGGGCACAAACAAGCCGCAAACATTCACGGCTTCGTTCAAGAGTCCGCCGGGATTCCCGCGCAAGTCCAAAATGATGCGCTCGGCCCCTTGGGCTTTTAATTTTTCTAAGGCTTCTTTGGTTTCGGTGGTGGTTTTACGGTTGAAGGCACTCAACACGATGTAGCCTGTTTTGGCATCAACCATTCCAAAGTAGGGCACGGCATTGATTTCGACTTCGTCCAAAACGATGGTTGCGGTTTGGGTTTTGCCTTGGCGGATGTATTTCACTTCCACTTTGGTGTTTTTGGCCCCTTTCAACAACTGCGAGGCATCGTCTTTAAAGTCGGCCAAGAGTACGTCTCCAATTTGGATAATCGCATCTCCGGCTTTGAGTCCGGCCTTGTCAGCGGGATAGCCTTTGTAGGGTTCTTTGATGATGAGTTTGTCTTCTTTGCGGGCAATCATGGCACCAATACCGGTATATTCTCCGGTGTTGTTGATCTTGAACTTCACCACATCTTGTTCGTTGAAGTAGTTGGTGTAGGGATCCAGATCGGCCAACATGCTCTTAATGGCTTTGTCCATCAATTCGGCGGGATTGACTTCATCCACGTAGTTTTGATTGACGGTTTTGAATAGGTTGGTAAAGATTTCAAT
>JBDKGM010000074.1:0-18307 GCA_039798185.1 Bacteroidota bacterium | reverse complement strand
ACCCATAATTGCAGAGGTGTCCATGCCTTTGGAGTTGATGCGTGGGTTTTTGATAAAAGCATAATACCCACGAAAAATTAGAGCGTAAGCATCGAGTAGAAATAAGCGTTTTTGCGACATGAAATTCTTTTTTTCAAAAATAGTAAACTTAACCGTCCTACCTAAATTAATCCTTAAATTTACTTCGGGTTAAAATTTCCTTAAAAAGCAATTGGATTACTTGGAGTCCGATAATTTTGCACTTTATTTTATTTATGAAAACTCGATTTTTAATCGTTCTCACGATTTTGTTAGCGGTGGTTGCTTTGGTTGAAGTCTACACGTTTCAAGTTGTGAAAACATTGTTCAAACCGCGCTGGGTTCATTGGAGTTACCTGATCTTGTCGGTTTTAGTATACGGTATCTTTTTTTATAATCTTTTGACTTTTGATCGAAAAGTAGGGCAAACCCAAGCAACGTTAATGGCGACAGGATTGTTTCTTTTGTTTACTGTTCCCAAGTTGTTAATTGTGCCTGTTTTGTTTTTTGAAGATATTATTCGTGTGTTTATTTGGATCAAGGATTTAATTGGCAACTCCGATTCAAGTCCGGTGACCTTTACTGAGCGAAGAAAGTTTGTGAGTCAGATTGCAATGGGTGTTGCAGCAGTGCCCTTTCTTTCATTATTGTATGGAATGACAAAGGGGAAATACAATTTCAAAGTTCGAAAAGAAACCCTCTATTTTCCAGATCTTCCCGAGTCTTTTGACGGATTTAAATTGACGCAAATTTCAGATATTCACAGTGGTAGTTTTGATGATGCAGAAAAAATACAACATGCCATAGATTTGATCAATCAGCAAGATTCGGATTTGCTTTTGTTTACAGGTGATATTGTAAATAATCATGCGGATGAAATGACACCTTGGATTTCAATGTTCAAATCCATTCGACCTCATACATACGGTAAATATTCGGTGTTAGGGAATCACGATTATGGAGAATATTTGGATTGGGATTCTCCGAAAGATAAGGAGGAAAATTTTGAAAACATCAAAGATTTACACCGACAAATCGATTTTAAATTGTTGTTGAATGAGCATGTAAAACTCCATCAAAAAGAAGAAGCTATTGCTTTAGTAGGCGTTGAGAATTGGGGAGTGAAGTTCAAAAAAGCAGGTGATTTGTCTAAAGCGGCGGCTGGATTAACTGCAGAAGATTTTAAAATAGTAATGTCGCACGATCCAAGTCATTGGGATGTTGAGGTAAAAAATCACCCCAATCATTATCAGTTAACCTTGTCGGGACATACCCATGGTTTCCAGTTTGGTATTGAAATTCCGGGTTGGTTAAAATGGAGTCCGGTAAAATATGTGTACAATCAATGGGCCGGTTTGTATGAAAATGCGAGTCGTTATATCTATGTAAATCGCGGTTTTGGATTTCATGCCTATCCTGGACGCGTAGGAATTATGCCTGAAATTACGGTAATCGAACTAAAAAAAGGCAAGAGTATCGCATAATTTGTTAAAAATACTACATTTGTATTCTAATTTTTCTTTACTTTGGGTAGAGAACCTTAAAAACCGATTGATTTTATGTCGAAATTTGGAGAACTTATCAATGCGCAAGTGCCGGTTTTGATTGACTTTTACACGGAGTGGAACGAGTCGTCAATTTCGATGCATCCTGTAATTCGCGATGTAGCTGCAGCGTTAGGCGATAAGGCAAAGGTGATCAAAATTGATGTAGATAAAAATCAAGAGTTGGCAGAAGCACTTCGAATAAAAGGGTTGCCTACTTTGATGATTTACAAAAATGGTCAAATGGTTTGGAGACAATCTGGAGAGTTGGATGCCAATTCGCTAATCAATATTGTCAACGATCAACTTTAGGTCAGACTTTCGCTACGAAACCCATTTTCATTAAGATATTGTAAAGCCTTGGGCAATACCACTTTCAGGTTGCCGAAGGCTTTTTTGCTATCATGAAAAACGATAATACTACCTGGCTCCAAGTTTTTTGTGATGGTATTCAGGCATGATTCCGGCGTCATTGTTGTATCCCAATCATAGGTGATGATGTCCCACATAATGATGGAATACCCTTCTTTTCGCAATTGCCGTTTCTGAGAAGGTTTGATTTTTCCATAGGGCGGACGAAAAAGGGTGCTTTTTCGATCTAATTTAGTTTCAATTTCTTGAGCACACTGCTTGCAATTTTCTATATAATCACTAGAAATATACTGCCATCCATTCCAATGATTGAAAGTGTGATTGCCAATGGCGTGTTCTCTTTCTACTATTTTTTTGCCTATTTCAGGGAATTTTCGAAGATTATCACCGATAAGAAAAAACGTGGCTTTAAATCCATAGCAATCCAATTGATCCATAACCCATTCCGTGATTTCAGGAGTTGGGCCATCGTCAAATGTTAAGTAGACTACTTTTTCTTTTTTTGGTCCTTCCCAAATTAATTGAGGGAATAAACGTTTCACCCACTGTGGAGTTTTCACCCAGCGTATTTTCATAAGTCAAAAGTAAAAAAAAGTGCCCCATTTGGAGCACTTTTTAATTATTCAGTCGGACGATTAAATAATCCTTTAAATCTGTTGTTGTAACTGTTGAAGGTTGTACGGTGTTTGTTGTAATAATCTATATCGCCGTTTTTCTTCATCGTTTTTAATAAGCTTCTATAGCGTTCTATAGCTGAAATAATATCAGTAGCCATGAAGGATTTGTCGTTTACACTAAATGTATTGTAATACGTTAATTCTTGTTGGTATTTGCCAATTAAACGATCTGCTAATTCACGTGCTTTTTGTTTTTCATTGACTTTATAATAGCCGTTTACAAATGGTTCAAGGGTTAAATAATAGCCATAATAGTCCAAAGGCATTTTATCTAAAGCCAATTTGATAATGGTTTTCGCTTCTTTTATTTTCCCTTCAAGGATTAATTGATCCATAGTGCGGGACATGTTTCCACGGTAGGAAATACAATTGCGTCGCGTTTCTGGGTCATGGTAAATGGAGGTTAATTCACCGTTACCCCATTGCCAGTTAAGAATCAATTTATACATTTTATCCGTATCAATTTGACCCATATCTGGGTAATTTTCTTCCACTACTGGTGTTTTGATGGGGACCAATTTATAGACCATTCCATCCAATTGAAGGTAGTCTTTCATCCATAAATAATCATCGTCACCAAAGCTTCCTGGGCTAAAATAAATAGGACGTTTCCAATTGTTATTTCTCAAAATATCAAACATAATCAGGCGATTTTTGTATAAGGCGCCTCCTTTTATGTCAATATCAATATACGGTACAATGGAATCACTTTGTTTCGCATTCACAATATTATGTTTTAAAATCGTGGCTTTATCAATAGGAATTCGAACTTTATTCGTTGGGAAGAAATGAAGTCGATGTCCATTTTGCATTTCTATTGTAGTAATAGTGTCTTCGCTTTTTGCAAATTCAAGGAAGTCATTCAAGTTCCAACGGTTTTCAGTTTGTTTGTGAAACAAGATCACATCACGATTATCTGCTACAATTTGATTGTGCGAATAAGAAATTGGTAATCCTTCAGAATCATATACTTTTTGTTTCATCTGGTCGATATACCAATCCGTCATTAATAAACTAGTGTTTACAATACGAACATCGGTGCGATACCCTTCGATTTCTTGTGCATACCATAGTGGGAAGGTGTCATTATCACCAATGGTAAATAAAATGGCATTTTTATCACAGGAATCCAAATAGTTTTTAGCCATGGCAATAGCTGTATATCGGTTTGAACGATCATGGTCATCCCAATTTTGTGCCGCCATTAAAATAGGTGAGGCTAACAATGAAAAACTTAATGACGCGATTGCTGCCGTTTTAGCATTTATCTTTTCAGCCAAAAGTTCGTATAAAGCATAGACTCCAAATCCGACCCACAGCGCAAAGACATAAAATGAACCAACCAGAGCATAGTCGCGTTCACGAGGTTCAAACGGTCTTTCATTTAAGTAAATTTTTAAGGCCAAGCCGGTAAATAAGAACAGGGCTAAAACCACATAAAAAGATTTTAAATCACGTTGCGCATGGTATAAAAATCCGAGTAAACCTAAGAAGAAAGGTAGGAAGTAATAAAAGTTACGGCCTTTGTTGTTTTTAACATCGTCGGGTAGATTGTCTTGTGAACCTAAATGAACTTCGTCTATGGCTTTTATACCGCTCATCCAGTTGCCGTCTAACGCATCGTAACGACCCTGATTATCGTTTTGGCGACCTACAAAGTTCCAAAGCAAATAGCGGCCATACATGTATCCAAATTGGTATTCCACCATGAAACTGATATTGCTCCAGAAACTTGGTTTTTCGACTTCAAGATATTCGCTATAATATTTTAAAAAATTGATATAATCATCGGTGTCTAATTGTTTCTGACTGTAGGCTTCACGAAAAGCAGCTACTTCTTCAACTAGTTTTTCACTGTCTGCATATTCAGGCTTGATTTTAAAGTTGGGTACTCCGACAAAATTCACATACCCTTTCACATTATCATTGCTCCATAAACGAGGCAAAAGAGCACGGTGTTTGCTGTTTGAGTTTTGCTCGGCATCTTTAAAATTGTTTACAATGACGTATTTGCCCGATTTTAAGTCTCTTTCATAATTTGGACTCTTGTCAAGATACGGTTGTTCTTCATCAGCGCTAGCAAACATATCGGTGTATTGTGGACCGTAAAACAGCGGATTAACCCCGTATTGTTCCCGATTGTAATAAGCTAAAACTTCAGCGGCATCCGAAGGGTTGTTTTCATTAATTGGTGTGTTGGCATTGGCACGAATAGGCAACATGATCCAAGTAGAAAAACCTATTAATACGAATAAAACACATAAAAGCGCGGTGTTTACTATAGGTAAGTTTTTTTGTTTGGTATAACGTAAACCAAAGTAAAACAAGGCAATGATCAATAAAAAAGCAATGATTGTTCCAGAATTGAAAGGCAAACCGAAAGTGTTTACCATAAAAATTTCTGTTTTAGCGAAAAATGCTAAAGTGTAAGGCAGTAATAATTTAAAGATGAACAATAAAATAGCAATGATGATTACATTGGCAAGAATAAAGTTCTTGATGGTGATTTTCGAGTAATTTTTAAAGTAATACAAAAATCCTATTGAAGGCAAGGTTAAAAGCGCCATAAAATGGACACCAAACGTCAATCCAACCATTAAGCTGATCAATATAAGCCATCTGTTTCCTTTGGGAGTGTGCATTTCTTGTTCCCATCGGAGTCCGAGCCATAGAAGCAATGCAATCATAAACATCGCCATAGCATATACTTCGGCTTCTACTGCATTAAACCAAAAACTATCCGAAAATGTAAAAGTAAGTGCGCCAATTAACGAAGCACCTAAAATTACTTTGCTGTTGGTGTCATTGATTTCGCTGTAAGAACTCACCACTTTTCGAAGTAGAATTGTGGATGACCAAAACATAAATAAAATAGTGAAAGCACTAGAGAATACGGCCATCATATTCACCATCAGGGCAACCGTTTCATTGTTAAATGAGAACATTGCAAAAAAGGCGCCCAACATTTGAAATAACGGAGCTCCAGGAGGGTGTCCAACTTCTAAATTGGCTGCTGTGGCGATGTATTCTCCACAATCCCAGAAACTCATGGTGGGTTCTACGGTCAAACTATAGGTTAACAGGGCGATTCCGAAAGCGGTCCATCCCATAATGTTATTCCACTTTTTAAAGTCGAAAGGCGTCATAAATTGGCTTTTGTATTAGTGATGCAAAGAAACTATTTTTTTGCGTATTGGTCTATGGGTTAACAAAAAATTCTAAAAAACTGATTTACACAAGTTCAACTAACGTTAGCTTACTCTATTTAGTGTAAGGGCAAAAATTTTTGTCAAAAAATATTTTAAAAGACTTGCTTTAAATAAAAAATGTATTAAATTTGCACCCGCAATAATGGTCTATGGTGTAACGGTAACACTACTGATTTTGGTTCAGTCATTCAAGGTTCGAATCCTTGTAGACCAACAAAAAGCCCGACAGAAATGTCGGGCTTTTTTGTTTTCAAAAACCTCGTTTGAGGTTGTGTATTTGCGTCAACTTAGATTTTAAAAGTTACTACAGGTCGTGTTGCGTGGTTTACTAAGTCTTCACTGATGCTTCCATTGAAGAAGTGTGCCAAACCTTTTCTACCGTGAGTGCTCATTCCAATTAAATCAGCATCAATACTGTTTGCAAAGTTTAAAATACCTTTTTCAACATTTGTTTCATTATAAATATGTGTTTCCACTTTGTTGATTTGGAAGCTACTTAAGAAACTATCAATGGTTGCTTGTGAAGTTGATGTAGACTTGAAGTTGTTCGGAGTGTTAATCATTACTAAATGTAAAGTTGCGTCAAATTTGTTTGCGAATTCAACTGCTTTTCCGAAAGGTTTTTTAGCTTCCTCAGCAAAATCAGAGGCGAAAACGAATTTGTCAACATTAAATTCTCCTTGATCTTTTTTGATGATCAATACAGGAACTTCAGAGTTGCGCACTACTTTTTCTGCATTGGAACCGATGAACATTTCTTTGTAACCGCTAGCACCATGTGACCCCATAACAATTAGGTCTACGTTGTTAAGACGGCTGATATTTAAAATGCCTTCAAAAGCCATTTCAAATTGAATTACTTCAGAAACTTTGATTCCGTCTAGGTAATCCGCATCCATTAATTCTTCTAATTTATTAATTGCGGCATTTTTAAAAAACATTAATTCGGGGATATCATGGCCTGAACTGATTGCGTCGCTACCTTCATGAGGTAATTCTAACATGTGTAATAAGATAATTTCACCTTCATTTTTACGAGCAATTTGTGCAGCTACTTTTAATGCATATTCGGCATGGTCTGAAAAATCCGTTGGGATAAGAATTTTTTTCATTGTAAGAATAATTATATAATGTTCATTTATTTCTACCCTAAAGGTACAAAAAATTAATCAACCGTAAGTGTTTTTTTAAAATAAAAAATTGCTATATTTGCACCGTTATTTAACAAATGATGAATAATGAGGGAAGCACTGCTTCCCTCTTTTTATACCGAATTATGACCTTTAAGGAAAAAGTAGTGCAACTATTGGAAGCGGGTTTGGCTGAAAAACCAGCCTTATTTTTGATAGATGTTTCGATTTCAGAGAGTTACAAAATAAGTGTAATTTTGGATGGTGACGAAGGAGTGTCTTTACAAGATTGTATGGATATCAGCCGTGCCGTTGAACACAATTTAGACCGTGAAGAGCAAGATTTTTCATTAGATGTTGCTTCGGCGGGTGTGGGTTCGCCCTTAAGATTAGTGCGTCAATACAAAAAAAATATCGGACGTCCCTTAATTGTAAAAACGATTGCGGGTCAAAAAATTGAAGCCGATCTTCAAGCGGTAGACGAAGATAAAATTACGTTGACTTGGACTGCTCGCGAGCCAAAACAATTAGGTAAAGGAAAAGAAACGGTAACCAAGGTCTTGGATTTACCTTACACAGAAATAAAAGAAGCAATTGTTACAATAAAATTTTAATACATCAATATAATGGAAAATATTGCCTTAATCGAATCATTTTCTGAATTTAAAGATGATAAGTTGATTGATCGCGTTACGCTGATGGCCATCCTAGAGGATGTTTTTCGTAATGCCTTGAAGAAGAAGTATGGTTCTGATGACAATTTTGATATTATCATCAACCCAGATAAAGGAGATATGGAGATTTGGAGAAACCGTGTGGTAGTTGCCGATGGTGATGTAGAAGATCCAAATTCGCAAATCGAACTTTCTGAAGCGCGTCGTATTGAGCCTGACTTTGAAGTGGGTGAGGATGTTTCAGAAGAAGTGAAGTTGATTGATTTAGGGCGCCGTGCTATTTTAGCGTTACGTCAAAATTTGATTTCAAAAATTCACGAACACGATAATACCAACTTGTACAAACAGTTTAAGGATATCATTGGAGAAATTTATACGGCTGAAGTTCACCATGTTCGTCCAAAAGTTGTAATTTTAGTCGATGACGAAGGCAACGAAATTGTATTGCCAAAAGAAAAACAAATTCCTGCTGATTTTTTCCGTAAAGGAGATAACGTAAAAGGAATTATTGAAAGTGTAGAATTAAAAGGGAATAAGCCTCAGATTGTGATGTCTCGTACTTCAGAAAAATTCTTGGAGAAATTATTCGAACAAGAAATTCCTGAAGTGTTTGATGGTTTAATCATGATTAAGAAAGTGGTTCGTATCCCAGGAGAGAAAGCAAAAGTAGCGGTAGATTCATACGATGATCGTATTGATCCAGTTGGTGCTTGTGTGGGGATGAAAGGATCTCGTATTCATGGAATTGTTCGTGAATTAGGAAATGAAAATATTGATGTGATTAATTTCACCACCAATCCTTCGTTATTGATTTCACGTGCATTAAGCCCTGCGAAAGTTTCTTCAATCAAATTAGATGAAGAAGCAAAATCTGCAGAAGTATTTTTAAAATTAGAAGAAGTTTCCAAAGCGATTGGTCGTGGCGGACAAAATATTAAATTAGCAAGTCAATTAACGGGCTACGAATTAGATGTAATCCGTGAAGGTAATGTTGCTGAAGATGATGATGTAGAATTAACAGAATTCTCAGATGAAATCGACGGTTGGATTATCGATGAATTTGCTAAAATTGGATTGGATACTGCAAAAAGTATCTTAAAGCAAGAAGTTGCTGATTTAGCACGTCGTACAGATCTTGAAGAAGAAACCATTATTGAGGTAATGCGTATTTTAAAAGAAGAATTTGAAGACTAATTGCTTAGAATAAAGAACAGAACTTAATAACACTATATGTCTGACGAAAGAAATATTAGAATTAACAAAGTTTTACGAGAATTGAACATTTCTCTAGATCGTGCTGTGGATTTTTTGAAAGAAAAAGGAATTTCTATTGATTCCAATCCAAATGCTAAAATCTCAGAGAAAGAGTTTGATATTCTTCAAAATCAATTCGCTGGTGACCGTGGAAACAAAGAGGCATCCAAGGGAGTGAGTGAGGAGATTCGTAAAGAAAAAGAAGCGTTACGTCTGGAGCGTGAACGCGAAATAGAAGAAAAAAGAAAACAGGAAGAAGAACGTCAGAGACAGGAAGTGATTAAGGCAAAAGCTGTTGTTAGTGGACCCAAAGCAATTGGTAAAATTGATTTGGAACCCAAATCTGTTGCGGCTCCAGAACCTGAAGTAGCTAAAGTTGTTGAAGAAGAGAAAACTCCTGAAGCACCTAAAGCACCAAAAACTCCAGTGGTTGAAGCAGCACCAGTGGTTACACCTCCAGTAGTAACCCCAACAGAAGACGGCAAAGAAGAACAGTATAAAACAATTTATACCAAACTTACAGGTCCAGTTGTTGCCGGTGAAAAAATTGACTTAACGAAGTTTGAAAAACCGAAAAAGAAAAAAGAAGAAGGTAATTCAAACAATAATAATGATAGCCAGAATAAGAATAAGCGCAAGCGTATTCAAGCCAAACCGGATGTAAAAGGGGGTACTCCAGGAAATAACAACCAAGGAGGAAATGCCAACAATAACAACCAAAGAAATGGTGGTGGAAATAATAAGTTTGGAAATAATAAACCGGGCTTCCAAAAAGGTGGAAATCGTCAAGCAGTAGTTCAAAAAGTTGAACCAACTGAAGAAGAGGTTAAAAACCAAATTAAAGAAACCTTGGAGCGTCTTCAAGGAAAAGGAAATAAATCCAAAGCGGCGAAATACCGTCGTGAAAAAAGAGATACACACCGTCAGCGTTCAGAAGATGAAATGCAGGCAATGGAAGAAGGTAGCAAAGTATTAAAAGTTACCGAATTCGTTACTGTAGGGGAAATTGCAAGTATGATGGATGTGCCGATTACTAAAGTAATTGGAACGTGTATGTCTTTAGGAATCATGGTAACCATGAACCAACGTTTGGACGCAGAAACACTTTCCATTGTTGCGGATGAATTTGGTTATGAAGTTGATTTTGTAACAGCAGAAATCGAAGAATCGATTAAGGTTGTTGAAGATACAGAAGAAGATTTAGTACCTAGAGCACCTATCGTTACTGTAATGGGTCACGTTGACCACGGTAAGACTTCATTATTGGACAACATTCGTAAAACCAATGTAATTGCCGGTGAGTCGGGAGGTATTACTCAGCACATTGGTGCTTATGCAGTAACTTTAGAAAACGGAAAGAAAATTGCATTCTTAGATACACCAGGTCACGAGGCGTTTACCGCGATGCGTGCACGTGGTGCTCAAGTAACAGACGTTGCTGTAATTGTATGTGCTGCAGATGATGACATCATGCCACAAACAAAAGAGGCGATAAGTCACGCGCAAGCTGCCGGAGTTCCGATGGTATTTGCTATTAATAAGGTGGATAAACCTGCTGCAAATCCAGAGCGTATCAAAGAACAATTAGCGCAAATGAATCTTTTGGTAGAAGACTGGGGAGGTAAATACCAATCCCATGAAATTTCTGCAAAATTTGGTCAAGGTGTTAATGAGCTTTTAGAAAAAGTGCTTTTGGAAGCAGAAATTCTAGATTTAAAAGCCAATCCAAATAAACCAGCTATTGGAACCGTTGTGGAAGCACAATTGGATAAAGGTAGAGGGTATGTGTCTACAGTATTAGTTCAAGCGGGAACTTTACGTGTTGGTGATTACGTGTTAGCAGGTAAGAATCACGGTAAGGTAAAAGCAATGTACGATGAACGTGGTCATAGTATCAAAGAAGCGGGGCCTTCCACGCCAATCTCTATTTTAGGTTTGGATGGTGCTCCAACGGCAGGTGATAAATTTAATGTATTTGAAGATGAGCGCGAAGCAAAACAAATTGCGGCAAAACGTACGCAGTTGATTCGTGAACAATCGGTTCGTACACAGAAACATATTACGTTGGCCGAAATCGGTCGTCGTATTGCTTTAGGTCAGTTTAAAGAGTTGAACATTATCTTGAAAGGGGACGTAGATGGTTCGGTAGAAGCATTGTCAGATTCCTTCTCAAAATTATCAACCGAAGAAATTCAAATCAATATCATCCTTAAAGGTGTAGGTGCCATTACAGAATCTGATGTAATGTTGGCTTCAGCTTCGGATGCGATTATCATCGGATTTAATGTTCGACCAGCTGGAAGTGCAAAACAATTAGCAGAGAAAGAGGAAATCGATATCCGTCATTATTCAATCATCTATGATGCAATTGACGACCTGAAAGATGCGATGGAAGGTATGTTGTCTCCTGAATTAAAAGAAGAGATTACAGGAACTGCTGAAATTCGTGAAACCTTTAAGATATCTAAAGTGGGAACTATTGCGGGTTGTATGATTACAGATGGTAAAGTATTTAGAAATTCTAAAATCCGTCTTATCCGTGAAGGTGTTGTAATTTATACTGGTGAATTAACAGCCTTGAAACGTTTTAAAGATGATGTTAAAGAAGTTTCTAAAGGATATGATTGTGGTATACAAATTAAAAACTACAATGATATTCAATTGAATGATGTGATTGAAGCCTACCACGAAGTAGAAGTCAAGAAAAAATTGAAATAAATAGAAAACCCCGATTGAATCGGGGTTTTTTTATGGAATGTAATTATGCTTTATTCGGTTGAATGACCAAGGCATTTGGATATTTTTTCTTCAATAAAATAAGATGGCGTTCTGCTTCTATGCGCGACTTAAAATTACCAACCCATACTTTATAAATGGGAGTACTAAAAACAATGGTGGCATCATATAAATTATTTTCCTTTTTAAATTGCGTTAATGTTTTTTTAGAATCTTCGCTAGAACCACTGAAAATCTGAATTTTGTAACGATTATTGACGGTTATCGCCGCATTTATTTTGCGCTTTTCAGCCATTATTTGTTCAATTTTAGGGTCCTGATTTACAGTTACATTTTGACCTTTTACTGTGTTAAAATTGAAAAAAAATACACTTAAAAAAAGGAATTTTAAAAAGGTTTTTTCAACGGGAAATCTCATAATCTTTTGATTTATATGCAAATGTAAGAGGTTGGTTTTGGAAATCATGAAAAAAGTTATTTAGAATTAATATAAATTGTTATTTAAGATACTTTTAAGGTTTTGATAATACTGCATAAATCGTATTTTTGCTCAAGTTTTTAAAAAAGTGTATAGTTTGCTGAGAAAAATCACATAAAAAACTATGCCAAAACGTCGATAATCATTAATAATATGAAAAAAGTGGGTAACCATAATTCGATTTCGAAAATTTATTCCTTCGGATTAGCAGTAATGCTAACTTTTTCCCTTTCAACATTTGCTCAAGAAAAACCAGCTGAAGCTGCTGCTGCACCTGCCGCTGCCGCTCCTGCTGCTGACGCCGCTGCTGCTCCTGCAGGAGGAGGTGATGCTGCTAAAGGGAAGGAATTGTTTAACACCAATTGTGCGGCTTGTCACAACTTAGACAAGAAAATGACCGGTCCGGCATTGCGTGGAGTTGCTAACAAGTATGACAAAGCATGGTTGTACAAGTGGGTAAACAACAGTTCGGCTTTAATTGCCTCTGGTGATGCTAAAGCGAAAAAAGTTTTCGAAGAAAACAACAAAACTGTAATGACGGCATTTCCTCAATTGTCGACTGCAGATATTGATAACATTTTAGCGTACACTTCTGAGCCAAAACCAGAAGCTCCTGCAGCTGTTGCTGGGGCTGCTGTAAAAGGTGGTGAAGGTGCTGAAGGAGGCTTGTCTAATGAAGTTATCTTAGGCGCACTTTCATTAGTAATGTTGATGTTGGTTGTGATGTTGTTTTTAGTGAACAATGTATTGACCAAAATTGCAAAATCAAACGGAGTAGAAGTTCCTGCAGCTAAAAACCCAATGGGGATTTGGAAGGCTTTTGCGCAAAATCAGTTTTTGGTACTTGTGTCTTCAATCTTCTTGTTGTTAGCCAGTGGTTATTTTGCTTACGGTTATTTTATGCAAGTAGGTGTGGATCAAGATTACGCGCCTATTCAACCGATTCATTATTCACACAGAATTCATGCTGGAAGCAACGGTATTGATTGTAAATACTGTCACTCTGCTGCACGTGTAAGTAAAAATGCAGGTATCCCTTCTTTGAATATTTGTATGAACTGTCACAAAAACATCTCTGAAGTTTCAGATACAACTGCAACAGCTGAATATTCAAAAGCATTTTATGATGCGCAAATTCAAAAATTGTATGATGCTGTGGGTTGGGATAAATCTACTCAAAAATATACAGGTAAATCACATCCGGTGAAATGGGTGCGTATCCATAACTTACCTGATTTTGCCTACTTCAATCACTCGCAACACGTAACAGTAGCTGGTATTGAGTGTCAGAAATGTCACGGACCAGTTCAAACGTATGAAGTTCAAAAACAATTTGCTCCATTAACTATGGGATGGTGTATTAACTGTCACCGTCAGACTGAAGTGAAAATGGAAGGTAATGCTTACTATGAAAAAATCCATGCTGAATTGACTAAAAAGTATGGTAAAGACAAGTTAACCATCGCAGATATGGGTGGTTTAGAATGTGGTAAGTGTCACTATTAATCAATTATTAAGAAGCTAATATTTATATACGATGTCATCTAACAAAAAATACTGGAAAAGTGTTGAAGAACTAAACGAAAATAGTTCTATTGTTGAGACGCTTAGAAATAATGAATTTGTGGAAGAAATCCCTACGGATGAGTTCTTAGCAGATGGTTCATTATCTTCTTCATCAACTACCCGTCGTGATTTCTTAAAATACGTAGGTTTCACTACAGCAGCTGCTACATTGGCTGCATGTGAAGGTCCGGTTCACAAATCAATTCCATACGTTGTACAACCTGATACAATTATTCCTGGTGTGGCTGACTATTATGCTACAACCATGTTTGATGGTTATGATTTTGCGAATTTATTGATCAAAACGCGTGAAGGTCGTCCAATTAAAGTTGAAAACAACCGTTTAGCGGGTGCAAAGTTTGCTGCAAATGCACGTGTACACGCATCGGTATTGTCATTATATGATAGTTTACGTCTTCAAAATCCAAAAATTGACGGGAAAAATAGTTCTTGGACAGAAGTAGATGCGCAGGTAAAAGCTTCTTTAGCTGAGGCAAAGGCTTCAGGAAAACAAGTGGTGTTGTTAACCAATACGCTAGCAAGTCCTTCTACAGAGCGTTTAATTGCTGATTTCATTGCGAAAAATCCAACTGCAAAACACATCGTTTATGATGCGGTTTCTGAGTCGGCTGCATTGGATGCTTTTGAAGCTATTTATGGAGAACGCGCATTAGCGGATTATGATTTCTCAAAAGCAAATACAATTGTTTCTATCGGTGCTGATTTCTTAGGTGATTGGCAAGGTGGAGGGTATGATAGCTCTTATGCTAAAGGTCGTGTGCCTCAAAATGGTCAAATGTCAAAGCATTTCCAATTTGAAGCAAATATGACATTGTCAGGTGCTGCAGCTGATAAGCGTGTGGCTATGACTGTAGCAGATCAAAAACAAGCTTTAGTAAAAATTTATAATGTAATTACAGGTGCTTCTGTAGGAACATCTAAAACAGCCGCTGATGCAGAAATTGCAAAAGCTGCAGATCAATTAAAGCAAGCAGGTTCCAAAGGACTTTTAGTTTGTGGTATTCAAGATAAGAATGCACAATTATTAGTTTTTGCAATCAATCAAGTGTTGAAAAGTGAAGCGTTAGCTACAGCAGGTATTCGTTACACACGCAAAGGTAATGACGCTCAAGTAGCACAATTGATTAAAGATATGACTGCTGGAAATGTACATACACTTATCATGAGTGGTGTAAATCCAGTGTATACTTTAGCGAACGGTGAAGCTTTCGGGACTGCTTTAGGTAAAGTTAAAATGTCAGTTTCTTTCACACAACGTGAAGATGAAACAGCTGCTAAATCAAAAATTGCAGCTGCTGCTCCTCATTATTTAGAATCTTGGAATGATCATGTATTGACTAAAGGAACTTATTCTTTAACACAACCTACTATTCGTCCATTATTCAATACGAAACAATTCCAAGAGGCATTAATGTCTTGGAATGGAGTTGCAGGTAATTTCTACGATTATTTAAGAGCTGGCGCTGCTGGTTTCTTAGGAAATACAAGTTGGAACCAAGCATTACATGATGGTTTGTCTGTTTATGGTGGTGCAGGTTTAGCAGGTGGTACAGCTGATTATGCTGGTGCTGCTTCTGCTTTGGCCGCTTCAAAATCAAATGGCGTAGAGCTTGTATTGTATACTAAAACTGGAATGGGTGATGGGCAACAAGCCAACAACCCTTGGTTACAAGAATTCCCAGATCCAATTACACGTGTATCGTGGGATAACTATGTTACCATTTCACAAGCTGATGCCAAAGAATGGAAATTGGAAAATCGTTTGGTTGCCAATGGAGGTTTAAATGGTAGTTATGTAACCTTAGCGATCAACGGAGCTGAATTGAAAAATGTTCCTGTGATTGTTCAACCTGGACAAGCCAAAGGAACTGTAGGTTTAGCTTTCGGTTACGGTAAAAAAGCAGCTTTAAAAGAAGAAATGCAGGTAGGTGTTAATGCTTACTCGTTATACAAAGACTTTAACAATGTACAATCAGTAACCGTTACTCCAGAATCCGGAGAACATGAGTTTGCTTGTGTACAATCCCACAAAACTTTAATGGGTCGTGGAGATATCGTTAAAGAAACAACATTAGAAGTTTTTAAAACCAAAGATGCTGAAATTTGGAATCCAGTTCCAATGGTATCTTTAGATCACAAAGAAACTGAAGCTACAAAAGTAGATTTATGGGAATCTTTTGATCGTTCGATCGGACATCATTTCAACTTATCAATTGACTTAAATAGCTGTACAGGTTGTGGAGCGTGTGTGATTGCATGTCATGCTGAAAACAATGTACCAGTAGTTGGTAAATCAGAGGTAAGAAGAAGCCGTGATATGCACTGGTTGCGTATCGACCGTTATTATTCATCAGAAGAAACTTTTGCTCAAGATGTTGAGAAAAAAGAAGGTTTTGATGGTTTATTTGGTGATAAAGGTTCATTAGGTGGATTTGGACAAATGGAGAATCCTTCGGATAATCCTCAAGTGGTTTTCCAACCGATCATGTGTCAACACTGTAACCATGCTCCTTGTGAAACAGTATGTCCTGTAGCGGCAACTTCACACGGTCGTCAAGGTCAGAACCAAATGGCGTATAACCGTTGTGTAGGTACGCGTTATTGTGCAAACAACTGTCCTTACAAAGTGCGTCGTTTCAACTGGTTCTTGTATAATAATAACAGCGAATTCGATTTCCATATGAACGATGATTTAGGTCGTATGGTTGTGAATCCTGATGTAAACGTTCGTTCTCGTGGGGTTATGGAAAAATGTTCAATGTGTATCCAAAAAACACAATTGACTATTTTAACTGCTAAACGTGAAGGTAGACCAGTTGATGTTAACGAATTTGAAACCGCATGTTCTGCTGCTTGTAGCACAGGATCAATGGTGTTCGGTGATGTGAACAATAAAGAAAGTGATGTAGCAAAATTGGCAGAAAGCAACCGTATGTACCACTTGTTAGAGCACGTAGGAACGAAGCCAAATGTATTCTATCACGTTAAAGTTAGAAATAACTAATCATTAAATTAATAAGAAACACTATATAGGATTATGTCGTCTCATTACGAAGCACCCATTAGAAAGCCATTAGTTATAGGTGATAAAACTTATCACGATGTAACTGTAGATGTTGCTGCTCCTGTAGAAGGAAGAGCCAACAAACAATGGTGGACCGTTTTTTCAATTTCTTTGGCAGCATTCCTTTGGGGAATAGGCTGTATCGTTTATACCATTTCAACAGGTATCGGAACCTGGGGTCTTAACAAAACTGTAGGTTGGGCATGGGATATTACCAACTTCGTTTGGTGGGTAGGTATCGGTCACGCAGGAACATTAATTTCTGCCGTATTGTTATTATTCCGTCAACGTTGGAGAATGGCGATTAACCGTTCTGCAGAGGCGATGACTATCTTCTCGGTAGTTCAAGCAGGTTTGTTCCCTGTAATTCACATGGGTCGTCCATGGTTAGGATATTGGGTTTTACCAATTCCAAATCAATTTGGTTCGTTGTGGGTGAACTTTAACTCACCACTTTTATGGGACGTATTTGCGATTTCTACGTATTTGTCTGTTTCTTTGGTATTCTGGTGGACAGGATTATTACCTGACTTTGCAATGTTAAGAGACCGTGCAGTTACACCTTTTACAAAAAGAGTTTATTCTATATTAAGTTTCGGTTGGAGTGGACGTGCTAAAGATTGGCAACGTTTTGAAGAAGTTTCATTAGTATTAGCAGGTTTAGCGACTCCACTTGTACTTTCTGTTCACACTATTGTATCCTTCGACTTTGCTACTTCGGTTGTTCCGGGTTGGCATACCACCATCTTCCCACCGTATTTCGTTGCGGGTGCGGTATTCTCAGGGTTCGCGATGGTAAATACGCTTTTAATTGTAATGCGTAAAGTATCTAATTTAGAAGCATACATTACTTTACAACATATCGAATTAATGAATATCATTATCATGATTACAGGTTCGATTGTTGGGGTAGCTTACATTACTGAGTTATTCGTTGCTTGGTATTCAGGAGTAGAATATGAACAATATGCATTCCTTAACCGTGCCACTGGACCCTACGCTTGGTCATATTGGATGATGATGACTTGTAACGTTTTCTCTCCACAGTTCATGTGGTTCAAGAAACTAAGAACAAGTATCATGTTCTCGTTCATCATTTCTATTGTAGTAAATATTGGTATGTGGTTTGAGCGTTTCGTAATTATCGTTACTTCGCTACACCGTGATTATTTACCATCATCTTGGACAAAATTCTCCCCAACATTTGTTGATATTGGAATTTATATTGGAACAATTGGATTCTTCTTCGTATTGTTCTTATTATATGCGCGTTCTTTCCCTGTAATTGCTCAGGCAGAGGTTAAAACCATCTTGAAGTCCTCAGGAGATAACTACAAGAGAGCACGTGAAAAAGAAGGACATAATCATCATTCAGATAATCATTAATTAAAGTCATGAGCAGTACTAAAGTTATTCACGCACTATATAATGATGATGATGTATTGATGGATGCTGTAAAGCAAACCCGTAAAGCACATCATCACATCGAGGAAGTTTTTACTCCTTTCCCGGTTCACGGATTAGATAAAGCAATGGGTCTTGCGCCTACACGCCTAGCAATCTG
>JBDKGM010000073.1:0-3308 GCA_039798185.1 Bacteroidota bacterium | reverse complement strand
CTTAAAAAATTGATATTAGAAGCAAGTGTATCCATTTCGGCACGAGTACTTTTCAAAAAAACATCATTGCGAATAAAAATTGTAGGAATGATTTCCAATTTAGATTTTGGCTCACTTGAGTCCCTCCAATACGAATTGTAAAAATTAGTTTTAGCGATGGGTATGTTCCCTAATGTAGCATCACGCTTGACTTCAAATAATTTGAAATATAATTTTTGAATTTTTAAAGTGTCTAACAAAAACTTTTCATCATTGATACTATTTTCTGAAGATTTCCAATAATAAAATGCTCGTGTAACTTTTTCAGGTTTCTCACCTTTTTCTTGACAACCAAAAAAAATGAGAAAAGGCAGCAGCAAGGCTAGGTTTTTCATGATAAATAATGCGATTGGTTTTAGGTTGTTTTAACATCAAAGCTATAAACAAAAACCAAGCCAATTTTCACAAAAAAAAATCCTGAAGTATATTACTCCAGGATTTATTTATTTTATCTAAGAAATTAAAAAGCTACGAATTACTTTTCACCGGAATATTCGCTAAAATTTCGAGTAAATACTTCCAGAATTTTTGTGACGAAGAAATGCTAGCGCGTTCATCTGGACTGTGCGCTCCATGAATCGTAGGTCCAAATGAAATCATATCCATTTTAGGGTAATTTGTTCCTAAAATTCCACATTCTAATCCGGCATGACACGCGACCACATTGGGTTTTGATCCGTTTTGTTTTTCATAGATGTCAACCAAAACTTTTAAAATTTCTGAATTAACATTGGGAGTCCAACCAGGGTAACTTCCACCAAAATTGACTTCACAACCTATTAATTCAAACGCAGAACGCAACGCATTGGCTAAATCAAATTTTGAAGTTTCCACAGAAGAACGTGTCAAACATTGAATTGTAATTTGACCGTCTTTCACGATTACTCGTGCAATATTATTTGATGTCTCCACCAAATCTACCATATCGGCACTCATGCGATAAACACCATTATGTGCGGCATAGATAGCGCGTAACAAGCCTTCTTGCACGCCCAAATCCATGATTTTTACTGGTAACTCCGATTTTTCAATCAGGATTTGTAAGTTGGGTTCGGTTGTTTTGAATTCAGTTTTGATATCATTAATGACTTCTTGCATTTCAAATTCGAAAACTTCATCATACATAGAAGCAATGATCACTTTAGCTACACTTTCACGCGGAATAGCATTGCGCAAACTTCCTCCATTGATTTCTGCAATTTGCAAACCAAAATTTTCAAATCCATCAAACAACAAACGGTTCATGATTTTGTTGGCATTCCCCAAACCTTTGTGGATATCCATTCCGGAGTGGCCACCATTTAATCCTTTTACGGTAATGGTGTAGCCTGAAGAACCTTCGGGTACATCTTCTTCGTTATAAACACGTGTTGCAGTAACATCCACTCCACCAGCACATCCGATATCAATTTCATCATCTTCCTCCGTATCGAGATTCAGTAAAATTTCACCTTGAAGAATGCCTCCTTTTAAATTCAAAGCACCGGTCATTCCCGTTTCTTCATCAATAGTAAAAAGGGCTTCAATTGCAGGATGTGGAATATCCGTACTTTCAAGAATCGCCATAATTGCAGCAACACCCAAACCATTGTCAGCACCAAGTGTAGTTCCTTTGGCACGCACCCAATCACCATCCACATACATTTGAATCCCTTGGGTATCAAAATCAAAATCGGTATCGTTATTTTTTTGATGCACCATATCCAAATGCGCTTGCATCACAATTGGTTTACGATTTTCCATACCTGGAGTGGCTGGTTTTCGAATGAATACATTGCGAATTTCATCTTCAAAGGTCTCTAAACCGAGACTCGTACCGAAATTTTTCATGAACTCAATAACACGTTCTTCTTTTTTGGAAGGACGGGGCACCGCATTCAAGTCGGCAAATTTATTCCAAAGCGCTTTAGGCTCTAGGTTTCTAACTTCTTGACTCATTTTAAATTATTTTGATTTCCGTTTTAGTTGGTCGAAAAACGAAGTCCAAAGTTACAAAGAATGTTGGGTGGAAAAAGGCTTTCCCGTACATTTACCATAAAAATAATACAGGTGAAGAAAAATCCGTACCGCGGTTGGATAAGCTTAGGAATTCAAATTCTATTAGTGCAATGGATCGCATGTTTTCCACATACGGTAGAACAGTTGTACAGCACTGTTTTTTATCGTTGGTGGGATGGCATTATTCGCAGATTTTTTGCTTATTTTTCCTTTTCTTTTGGAGATGTTTGCTATGCAATTCTCTTGCTTTCTGGTTTATTCACATTATTACGTTGGAAGAAAACAACAACTAAAGAAAAAATGAGTCGGTTGGGGAAATTTCTCGCAGGCTTCTATTTTTTCTTTCAGCTCAGTTGGGGATTGAATTACTACCGACAACCCTTGTCCGTAAAATGGCATTTAGAACCCAAGTACACTGCTGTTGAATTGCGCGATTTTACTGAAAAATTGATAACGAAAACGAACGCCATTCAACTTAATATTACCAAAAATCGTAATTTAAAAGTGATTGTACCGTATTCGGAGACCGAACTTTTATCCAAAGGAATCGAAGGCTATCGAAAGTTGGCACAAATTCACCCAGAAATAAATTATGGCGTTGGATCAGTAAAATCGAGTTTATGGAAAACTCCGTTGTCCTACATGGGCTTCTCCGGCTATTTGAATCCGTTTACCCATGAAGCACAAGTCAATACTTTGATGCCCAAGTATTCCCAAAGTAATGTGATTTGTCATGAAATGGCACATCAAACGGGCCTTGCCAGTGAAAGTGAGTGTAATTTTATCGGATTTTTAGCGGGCTATCACCATCCCGATCAATACTTTCAGTATAGTGCTAGTACCGCTGCTTTAAAATATTGCATGAATGCATTGGCTAAACAAAATCCAGAAGCTTTTGACCGTTTAAAAATAAAAATCCATGCCGGCGTTTTGGAAAATTTCAAAGAAAGTGAACAGTTTTGGAACCAGTACGACACCTTTATCGATAAAGGGTTTCATGGATTCTACGATCGTTTTCTTAAAATCAATCAACAAAAAGACGGCATGGAAGGCTATAGTAAGTTTGTAGGGTTGTTGATTAATTACAACAAGACCATCCAAAATATTAATTCAAACTATACATTAATGAAATTGAAAAAGTGGAAAAATTAGTTTTTAAATAATCATAAGCGCTAGTTAAATTTCTATCAAACTCATAATTCGCCTCAATAAAATATTTTTTAAATACGCGTATACCCATACCTACACCAAAACCCGCAGCATCATTTAAC
>JBDKGM010000072.1:0-13897 GCA_039798185.1 Bacteroidota bacterium | reverse complement strand
GATGCGCTTTTCCTCGAACGTTTTATTAAGAAAATGAAAAGCAAAGTATTTATCGAAAAAGTAATTCAAAATCCTGAAATACTTACCGATATATTAGCTAAATCCAAATAAATCCATGTGTCCCGGTTCTCCCGAAGCATCGGGACTGGAGGTACCACGAAACCCACTCAACTGAGTGGGTTTTTTGTTTTTGAATTCGGTTGTCAGTTCTCGGTTATCAGTTATCAGTTGTCGGTTAACAAATTAAATAGAAACACTATCTGTTTTCATAGTATATATTGTAAGCTCTCCTCTCAAGAGGGGCTGGGGGGTGTTTTATTAGTTGTAAGTTAATCATTGACAGTTTACAGCGTTTCTTAGATTACATCTTAATTCATCCCGAAGCTTCGGGACAACAATCAACATTCGTTGATCGTTAATATTATCCTTTTCTTTTTCCTTGATGAAAAAGAAACAAAAAATCAAGACCTGGGATTTTCGGCGATCAAAATAGGCTCACTTCCTAAAACTCAAAAACTCGGCTGACGCCTCAAACAGTTCGAGTTTCTTAACGGTCCAGAAGCTTCGGGATCACCTTTTTGTCCCGACGCTTCGGGACGCCTGCCAAATCCAATGGTCGGAGAAGTCTTCGGAGGCACTAATATTGATGTTGGTCCCGACGCTTCGGGATTGGAATTTCAGAATTGGAATTTTGATAATTCGTGCATTCGTGGCTAAAAGCAAACAGCTGCTCTTAGTATACTCCTCAAACTCCCCTCTCGAGAGGGGCTGGGGGTGTGCTTTTAAGTAATAAGTTAACGGCTATAAGTTTTTGATTAGAGAGGGAATTATTAAAGGCAAATCAAAAATCATAAATGTACTAGTCCCGTATTAGAACTTCCCTCTTCCCGCAATTAAGTATATAGTAGTTCTTAGTATATTCCAACATTCTTAATTATTCATTTTTCATTATTAATTAATCAAAACTTTCTCAAATGCCATTCTCGGACTTCCTCTAAAATAGACTTCGCCACAATACTTATAGCCCGCTTGGGCAAATAAATGCAACATGGCTGCATTGTCAAAATTGGTGTCGGCTTTAATGCTGAAAACATAGTGCTGCAAGGCGAATTTTTCAATATTAGCAAACATCATTTTGGCGATACCTTGTCCTAAGTATTCCTCAGCGACTGCTATGCGGTGAAAAACCACAAAATCGGCATGTGAAAGCCATTCTCCCTGCAAATTCTCATACTCGGGTTCATCATTAATCAAAATAGCACAATACGCAACAATTTTATCCTGAATCACCAATGCAAATCCCACCTCTTTTTCAATGTCACTTGTCACAACTTCTGGATTTGGATAGCCGTCCTGCCATTGGTTGCTGCCATCGGCTTTGCGTCGCAGAATTGCTTGATGCAAAATGGTCCAGATTTGAGGTAAATCAGATAATTCAGCTTTTCGGAAATGATAATTCATAAACATGATACTATTGTTTTGTAAAAGTATTCATTCTATGGAGTAAATATCCCCCAAGATTTAACATAACGTTACAAAAATCAACATTTGCTATATACTTGATTTTAATACCTTTGACGCACACTTTAAAACTATTGTACTATGAAAAAAGCACTTTTTATTTTATTTTGTTTGTGTTCTAGCGTAGGGCTACATGCTCAAGTTTATGAATACAAAATTGTTACCTCAGTTGAATCTATTGTTCCAGGCGGAATGGGAAGATCTCGCATTATCGAAAACGGGCAAGAGGTAAATTACACAGACTTTACGACTACTCGCACCAAAGACGGGAAAGAAAAAACATCAAAAAACCGAGGCGATGTAAAAATTGACGAACTCAAAGAATCGACCTTGGTAAATTTTTACAGCATGGTGGGGATTAATTTTCAGAACATCGCATCCAATGACGCCATGATGACCTCTATGCTTAATGCTTACAGCAAAGACGGTTGGGAATTGACTCACATTGCCAGTGGCGTAGAAAGCGATGCTGGGAAAGGCGATGGAAACGGAATTTTTATTACTCGTTATTACTTTAGAAAAGCAGCGAAGTAAATTGTCTTTCAAATATAAAATGGCTAAACAAGAACAGGATTTTTGTTTAGCCATTTTTGACTTTTAGCAACTAGCAATCAGCTTTCAGCGAATAATTTTCAGTAAAAATTATCTACAAACACTTTTGCGGCTTGTCAGCTTTGCGTGAAACCAAATTCTGATTTATCTCGCAATCCCGAAGCTTAGGGATCACCTTTTTGTCCCGACGCTTCGGGACGCCTGCCAAATCCAATGGTCGGAGGAGTTTTCCGTAGTGACTAAATTTGGGTTTGGAATTTGAGGATTTAAAAAATTGGAATTTCTCGAACTGTATTTTTTATTTTCTCTCGCTGTGACATAATTCTGATAAATCGGCGCGCTAAGTTCACTATGCTCAGATTGACTTTATAACTTTTGACCTTCGACTTTATGACTGATTAGTTGTTCTTAGTATACTCACAAATTGTTACTTTTTCATTATTACTTTTAAATTAAAAAAGCGACCCGTTGGATCGCTTTTTTTATATATTGTATGTTGTGTTTTTTTAGTACCAGTCTGCGTGGTAACGATTTTGACCGAGGTAAATCATTAAGCCAAATGTAAGATTGTAATGAGACCCCATAAAGGTTTTATCTCCGCCATAATTTAAACCACCATCAAATCCGTAGTGTTGTTTCATATTCATATTTGCCGATAAATCTGTATAAAAAACGGTGTTTTCACCAATTTTAAATTGAGGGGTTAATCCAAATGAAATATTTCCAATACGTTCTGTTTTCTCTCCGCTTAAAGGAGATGCTTTTGTATATCCTAAACCTACGTGTCCTAACAAACCAACATTTTCATTTGAGTTATAGGCCAAATCAATTAAACGACCTAGATTATAAATCCCATCAACTCCAATTTTGTTGTAACTAATTCCTACTTTACTACCATTAGATTGTAAAAAACGGTCGTTAGCATAAGTCAGTCGCACTCCATAATTTTCGTTTATCATATATCGCACCCCTAAATCAACATGACGGAAACCAGAAAAATTAGAATCGTAGGTGTCATTATAGTGATTTCCTGCCAACACATATCCTGCACCTGCTTCTAACGAAAACTGATTGAAACGGTATTGTGCAAACGACAGCGAACTGACAAGTAATAAGACGAAAAGTAATTTAATTTTCATGAGGTAGGATTTAAAAATTAGTTAAGTGGCTGATTGTTTATTTATTAGGCCAATAATTGTGGCGAATTTAGATAAATTTGGTATTTAAAAAAAATTAATGTGTTATTATTAGATTAAATTATCTTTTTTTCGGTTAAACGGATATAAAAAAATCAGCAACAGTTATATTACAACTTGAGTTTCTTTTTTAAATTCCCGATAAACGATTTTTTTACTTTATAATCATCGTCCTTTTCATAGCCGTAATTGTAGCCGTAATTGTAAGAATAATTATAGCCATACGATTTGGAATCCCCTACATTATTTAATACATACGACATGTTTTTCAGTTTGTGCAACTGCTTTAGTTCTTTAGAGAATTGTAATAAACGTGTTTCTGTAAAGCCTGCTCGAGTTAAATACAAGGTAACATCTGCCAATTGCGAAATAAGCAAGGTATCAGTTACCAAGATGGTTGGAGCACAATCGACAATTACATAATCGTACTCCTGCTTCACTTCGCTTAACAACAATTCAAAACGACCGTTGGACAATAACTCGGCAGGATTGGGCGGGATACTACCAGCCAAGATTACATCAAGGTGATTGCTACCCAGTTTACGTTCGTGTACCAACGATTTCCAATTGATGCTGGTGTCATACAAATAGCCGGAAACTCCTTTTTGTTCACGCTCCAAGTTCAAAAATTTATGCAACTGCGGGTTGCGCAAGTCACTTCCCAGCAACAACACCTTTTTTTGCATAGAGGCCAAAATTAAGGCCAAATTGACCGAGGTAAAGGTTTTTCCTTCTCCTTTGATGGTTGACGTCACGTACACTATTTGACCCTCACCGGCTGGTTTGAACGGCATCACATAGTTGATGTTGGTTCGTAAAATTCGGAATGACTCAGCCAAAATGGAGCGGTCGTTGTCGGTAATGTACATTTGATAGCCTTTGATGTTGGGAATCTCGGCAATAACTGGGGTTTCTGACACCACACGCTCAATGTCTTGCTTGGAATGGATTTTATTATCCAACAAGAAATACAGGTATAAGATTCCGAATGGCAATAATAGTCCCAATAGTAAAGAGGCTAAAAAGATAATTTGGCGCTTGGGCGATACAGGCGCATTACCGGTAATCGCATAATCAACTACCTTGATCGAGGGAGCTGTAATGGCTTTGTTGATGGCCGCCTCTTCGCGTTTTTGCAACAACAACAAATACAAGGTTTCTTTTATTTTTTGTTGGCGCTCTATGGCGCGCAGCATTTTTTCTTTGGCCGGTATGGTCGAATATAACGAACGGTTTTGAGATTTGAGTGTGTTGTATTTGGCCAAGGTCACACCCAATTGTTTTTGATAAGCCGCTACTGAGGCCAAGATATTTTGTTGTAACTCTTGAATTTTTTGGGTAGCCGCTAACGTAATGGGGTTTTTCTCTCCAGCACTCAACAATCCTTTCTCGCGATCCAACACCAATGCATTGTACTGCTCAATGAGGTTATTAATTTGGGAATTGGTTACCCCAATATTGGCAGGCAGCAAACTTATTTTTTTATCTGATTTGAGTGTTTTGGCTAAGAGTTTCGATAATTCTACTTGGGTTTCTACCTCAAAAACCTCCGCATCAGATTTGGTTTTAATTTCGGCACTAATTCCCGCATCGGCTTCCAAATAACTCAACTCGTTGGTGCGTTTGTAAGCCTCTTTTCCTGTCTCAATGGAATCGAGCTCACGGGTGAGGTTCACAAAGCGCTCGTTCACAAAATCGATGGTCCGTTGAGAAATGAGCTGGCGATCGCGAATCCCATCCCAATCAAATTGATCGAGTAGCGTATTGAGAATGGCCTCTGATTTATCCTTGTTTGTACCTGTTATGGTGAGTGCCAAGATTTCACTTTGTTTGCCTATGTTTTCAACCCCAATCTGCCCCACCAATTGTGCGGCGGCGTTTTCAGGAGTAAGTAGTCTAAAACCATACTCATTAGTTGTGGGTATGTCCGATTTAAACTCTATGTTTTTTGAAATCTTAAATGAAATTGAATTAGCTAGTTTATAAACAACCCCAAATTGTTTTAGTTTGGCATCTACCTCATTTTGTGCTAACACATAGCCATTGTCTTTGAGTTTGATAGCTAGCTGAATGTTGTTTGAAGTTAATGAATTGTTATCTCCAATCCATTCTATAGTAAAAGGTCGATCCTCCCATAATTCAGCAGATTTTACATAACCCGTTTGGGTATAACCAGTGGTGAGGTTAAGTTTTTGCACCACCATTTGCATGATGCGGTGCGATTTGATTACCTCAACTTCGTTTTCTAGATTCAGTTTTGATTTGGCAAACAAACTGATTGCATCGGTAGGCATTTTGAAACTGTTGGTCGAATTGTCCAGGATTTTGATTTTGGCAGCTGTTTGGTAGCTGTTTGGTGTATAGCGTAAATAGACGTTGGCTCCTACCGCAAACACCACTGCTGACAGTACAAACCAATACCAATAGCGAAGGTATTTAGAAAGTTCTACAAACCATTCGACAGGTATTTCTTCGAAATCTATTTTGGTATTTGGGGATTGTTGGGACATATTTTATCTGGTTAATAATACAATCATGCTTAATAGTATCGAGGCCATACTGAGCAAAGTAGCTGGTTCACTCACAAATCCAGCATTTTTTACTCGAGCCGTGTTGGGATTGACCACCAACACGTCATTGGGTCGCACATAGTAATATTGCGAATCAAACCAGTTGGTTTGGGTGAGATCGAGCGTGGTATAATTGCGTTGACCCGCATCTTCCCGAATGAGTAACACCTCTTTGCGTTTGCCTCTGATGGTGAGATCCCCAGCTAATCCTATGGCTTGTAAAACCGAAATGTTTTGTTCGGTAAAGCCGTATGTTCCTGGACGCGATACCTCCCCCAAAATGGTTACTTTGCCGTTGAGCAACCGCACATTGATCGTAGGTGACACCAAATGACCGCCTTGTTCTAAGGTGGTTTTAATGTAGATTTCAAGTTCCTGGGGCGTTTTTCCAACTACTTGAATAGTGCCCAATACCGGAAAGTTTACAGCGCCTTCAGGACTCACCAAATAGCCTTGTAACTTTAGAGATTCAATTTGAATATTGGCCGAATTGGCATTTTGTTGTATTAAATTATAAGGTAAAGATAATTCGGGTTGCAATGTACTTACCTGAATAGAGAGAATATCGTTGACTTGTATCTTGGGTGCTTGATAACTGATGGGTGCATTGAGCTTGGATTTATCCTGAAAAAACAATACGTCTTTTTTGGTAGAACAAGAAAAAAGTAAGAACAAAAAACTCAAGTATAATGTTGTTTTTATCATAAAAAATAAAATAGAAATGCAAATTTAGTTAATATTTAATTAAAGAATCATATTTTACACTATTTATAGAACTTTGATAAGTGTGTCGCATTTCGAATAAGAATTAGCATAGTCCTTTTTAAAATTATAAGACTCATAATTTTCCCCATTTAACCATGCAATAATAGCCTTGACATAGTTACCTCCTGAATAATGAGTAAAAGGATACCCTCCTCCAAATCTTGGATTCATTTCTAAAAGATAGTATTCATCATCCTTTTCAAAAACATCGCAGTCTAAATTACCAATATGATTTAAAGTATTACCTATTTTAAATCCAATAGCTTCAATTAAGGGTTTTTCTCTTAAAACAGATTTATCCGTTTCACCAGCTCTCATTGCAAGTTTTTCTTTAACATAAACTTGTTGAGTTTTGCCATTAAAATCATTTAATATATCAATACCATATTCTATCCCTTCTATTTTTTCTTGAATGAGAATAGCATTTTCAAAATCTGATTTACTGGCCTGAGCTAACATAGTTCTACCTAACCGTAATTTAAGCAGACGAAATGCTAATTCCAATTCTTCTTGATTTATTGGAAATTCCAAACCAATTGACGCGGAGCCCCATCTTGGTTTAACTACCAAAGGGAATGATAATTCTCTGTGTTCTATAGCAGCAATTGCCTCGTTATAATTGGTATAAGTTTTGGGGGTCTTTATACCTATTGAATTAGCAAATTCAATTGTTCTTTTTTTATCAAATGAGATATCAATAGCAGCAGAATCTGCAATTATAACTCTAGTACCTACTTTTGCGAAATCAGCTTTATGCTTTGACAATAATGGAAGCTCCAAATCATTTAGTGAAATAAGTGCATTAATCTTGTTTTCTTGGCAAATTTTCACTAGACCCTCAATATATCCTTCGCTATAAACTGGTTGTACTAAAAATATTTTATCCGCAACAGCCATAGCAGGAGCTGACATTTGCATATCTGCAGCCATGATAAGACCATTCCCTTTTAATTCTTCTTTAAAGAAATTGAGTAAATAATTTCTGCGACCAGCACAAGTAAATAGTATATTCATTAATAGGTATTGTTTAGAGAAATAATATTCTTTAGTGATTCGCCCTTTACAAAACGATTAAGATTTTCAATGGCATCGTCCAAGTGTGGAAACCCGGAATCTATGTATCCCGCTCGATGTGGTGACAAAATGATGTTATCCAATTCGTGAAAAGGAAACTCAAGAGAGGGAAAAACCATGGGATTTGATGGCGAAGGGTAATTATACCATGTATCGATGGCCGCACCTCCTATTTGCTTATTTAGCAATACATCATACAGATGTGTAGGATTCAATACCTGACCCCGAGAAATATTGATTAAAATACTGTTCGCAGACATGGCATTAAAAAAATGTTTATCGATAATTCCTTGTGTTTCTTTTGTGAGCGGTATCGCCACAAAAACAACGTCCAGTTCCTTTGCCTTGTCAATGAAATCTTTAATTTTAAACCACTCTACCTTGTTTTTGAATTCCTCAGCTATCAAACCACTTCTCGTAAATACATGGAAACTACAAGAAAACCCCTTAAGCATATTCACGATAGACTGTCCTATAGCTCCAAAACCAATAATGCCAATTTTAGAACCGCTAATTTTTTGGGAAAACGGAGAGATATTGTTTTGGGTATCTGGAAACAAACGGTTCCAGTTACCTTTTCTCATTTCTCTATCGTGATAACTTAGTTTCTTGGCCGCATCCATCATCATGGCTACCGCGTGCTCTGCCACCACTTCGGAGTTGGAATGAGAATTACAGACAACTACATTGTGCTTTCGCAATAAGTCAAAATCCAAATTATCCACCCCGGTCCAAGGTATTTGGGCAAATTTTAAATTCCTCGCATGTGATAGTAACCCCTCACTAAAAAAACCGCCTAATAAAACCTCTGCTTCCGAAACGTTATTTATTAATGTGGCTTCATCATAGCTTTCAGGAAATATCAATTTTATATCAGAGCTTAAACCTGACTTAATATATGCAATGTCTTGCGACATCATTTTTTTTGTAAGCAATATGTTCATGATGAATACTGTTCGTTAATAAATTCGTGAATTCGTCTTAATCCTTCTTGCAGTATGTCCTCTTGTACGGCATAAGACAACCTGAAATGATCATCCCAATGCTCCCCAAAGGCCAAGCCTGGCGTTGTAGCTACTCCTGTTTGCTCTACTAAATTTCCACAAAAGGTATTTGAATCAACCTTGAGAGCAGAAATATCAACAAAGGCAAAGAAGCCCGCAGAAGGTGAAACCAATCGTGTACCCTTAATGTTATTAAAACAATCAGAAACTATTTTGGCACGTTGCGCTAATTTGAAATTGTATTGTTTCAGAAAGGACATGTCCATGTCAAAAGCATCTAAAACCGCTTTTTGGATAAATGTACAGGTATTTGTATTGATGTGCTGTTGGAGTTTCAATAAACGATCACCAAACTGATTTGGAAAACACAAATAGCCCAGTCTCCATCCTGTCATTGCATGGGATTTACTGTAACCGTTAATGGTAAATATCCGTTCTACTTCTTGCTCCAAGCTGCCAATACTGAAAAACTCAGATTGCGGGAAAAGTAACTTTTCATAGATTTCGTCTGAAAAAATATAAAAATCATGCAATACCGCAAGTTCATATAAA
Organism: Bacteroidota bacterium; assembly: GCA_039798185.1. Classification (GTDB taxonomy): domain Bacteria; phylum Bacteroidota; class Bacteroidia; order Flavobacteriales; family Flavobacteriaceae; genus Flavobacterium. The sequence continues at coordinate 4,663 of JBDKGM010000072.1, read as the reverse complement.
GCTGTCAATTCAGATTTACTTGAGGTGTAGCCTGCTGGATTGTTGGGAGAATTGAGTAAAATAGCTTTGGTTCTTGTGGTAATCTGATTTTTTATTTCTTCATACGGTATACTGAAATCCGTTTTATTACTATCAATGATTTTTACTACTGCACGAGGCTCTGCCAAATAGATCTGAGGGATAAAGGAAACAAAGGAAGGGTTGATGACAATCACTTCATCACCTGGTTCCAGCAACGCAAATAATCCCATCTGAAGCGCTTGTTTGGCTCCCGGTGTAATGAGAATGTTCTCAGATTTGGCAGGTATTTGATTCTCTCTGTTTAATTTTTCTGCTAACCTCGTACAAAGACCGGGTAAACCCATGGGGCTAGAATAGCCTGATTTACCTGATTGAAGGACCTTAATGGCTGCAGAAATCAATTCATGAGGTACCTCAAAATCTGGTTCTCCAAGGCCAAGTGAAATAATATCTTTTCCTGCCAACCTTCGTTGATTGGCGGCTTCCGCAAACTTCAATGTCAAAGACTCACCTATTTCCTTTCTAAATTCCATCTTGCTTTCTTTTTAAATACACATCAAATGGTTCAACTGTTTCTTTTTCACATGCATTCACATCTGCTCCCAAAAACACTTTTTTCAGAGTCATAAAAAAAATTTTTATATCTAGAAGAATAGATTGATTATCTACATAATACAAATCATACTCGAATTTTTTCTCCCAACCGATGGCATTTCTGCCATTCACCTGTGCCCAACCTGACAAGCCCGGCTTCACATCATGCCTTCTGTATTGCTCCTTTGTGTAGAGAGGCATATACCTCATTTCCAAGGGACGAGGACCAATAAATGAAATATTTCCTTTGATTACGTTCCATAACTGAGGGATTTCGTCCAATGAACTTTTTCGTAGAAAAGCCCCTAATCGGGTGATGCGTTGATGGTTTGATAATAAATTGCCCATTGAATCTTTTTGGTCATTCATTGTTTTAAACTTGACTACATAAATCGTTTTGCCACGAAAACCTGGTCTGGGATGAACAAAAAAAACAGTACCTATGGAAGATAACTTTAATGCTATGCTAACCATTAATAAAATCGGTGACAACAATAAAATCAATGTTATTGCAAATAATTTATCAAAAAATGACTTAAAATGGATGTACATTGATATTAATTATATTTTTCCAAAACATACTTTAATCCTTGATCAACGGGTATTTGCCAAAGAATCTTACACCAATTGTGGTTTCCCTCGATAAAGTCAGATCCCTTTTCTGTAATTGCCACATCCCAACCCACTCCTCTATTTTCTGGACGATACAAAGCAATTTTTTCGGTAGTTGCAATTATATCCTTCCATTTAGGGATTTGAAAACCTATTAACGAAACACCAGTTACAGGATGATGTGTCACAGATTCTTTTGTTATATCGCTGTAAACTCCCTTACCATTTATTATCCCCGTTTCTAAGTCTACAGGACAGGCAATATTGCCAGACGCAAGGTTGTCTACATGACTATTCACTGAAATACGCATACGAGCTCCCAAAATATCCACCCCACCATCATTGTTAATCATCGTCATCATGCGCACCGTATTGAGACCTGAAGAGGATAAGGATTGAATCACAGGGTGTTGTTGGACATATTCCTCTGCTAAATCAAATTTCTTGGAAGCCATATAGTTTCTGAGGGCCGCAATTGTGAAATCCTTTGCTTCCACCACTTCCACATCCCAACCGCATTGCCCTGTAGCGTCTTTAATGACAATTTTACCGGTAGAATTGGAGATTACAAGTGTTGCTTTTTCATTTTCCCTTTCTAAATCAGAAATTGAGCAATATGCATGACGGATAAAGGGAGCATAAGTCTGATAAAACTCCAATTTATTCTCCAGTATGGACCGGGTATGTATAGGGTTCATTTTTAAATCAAATTCATATTTCAGCCCCGTACCAACCCATTTGTTTCGTTCTTCATGGCTCTTACTATAAAAACGAAAAGTAAAGTAATCCATAAGTCCAATGTTATATTTATATACAGAGAAAATAATGTCGAACCATAAACTTGCAAATGATTTTTTTTTTTCTAGTTGTACATAATTGAAAAAACATTTGAAAGTAGTCCAGTCCAACTGCTTGAGGTAATACCCAAGATATTTGGTTCGGTTTAAGGTCTTAATCATATATGTTATTTACTATTGCGTTTAATAATATTTGTTAATTCATCTACAGACACAAATTCTACTTCCGGCCATGTTTTGACTACTTTTTGTAATAAAGCTTTTAAATTCTCAAGTCCTTTCCTTCTGTTTGCAGGGTCAATATGACCACAAAAATTAACTCGATGAGAGCTTACTATTGCGGGTTTTCCCCAAAAAAACGCGGCTTTAATTTGGTTAAAAGTAAAATCTACCCAATCTATATTTTTGCTATTCGGCTCAAACATGCAGTTACGAACAATGGTTACATGTTTTAGACCTTTTTGAATACCTAATCTATTGCTCTCTTTTTGATAGTTTCCATTACCCAAATGAATCTGATGTGAACGGGGTTTATCAATAGCTTGAATACCTAATTCCTCAATAAAAGAGTATAGTTCCGGATGTATCAGCATTGCTGGGGGTGTAAAGGTTGTTGGTTTATAACCGTAAACCTTATGAAACCGGTTGATTCCATCTTCAATAATGGTTTTATGGGTTTCAATTTCATTTGTTTCCCAAAAAGAAAAAGCCTCATTGAAGCGCACGTGTGGTATGTCTTGATGGTTTGGGACACCTGCAAGAGACTTAAACTCCAAATTATTTATTAAGTCTGGATTTTTATCCTGAAGGAGTCGGTTAAAAGCCAAAACATTTAAATGCTCCCGGCCGTGGTATTGCGGACGGATTAAGCCTTTCGATATGCCTACTTTCAAAAGAGGAAAGGCACCTTCAAAATTTGAACTATCTTCTTGACTCAAACGTTCATAAGTAATATCCAAGTTTTCTGGTACGAACTCACCTTTCTCCAAAGATTGTTCAAAATCAACATTAGTAGATAAGGCATAGGCGGTGAAAATGGCATGATTACCATTCTTATCCTTTACTGATTGTAATACCTGAAACAATTCTTCATAATCCTGACGAGTATCCAATGCATCAAACCGATCGAAACGGCTTTGAAGATTAACTCCATTATATTCGAGTTTTTTCCTAGCTTCCAAACTTGAAAGTCTGATATTACCATAGTCATCGACTGCAAAAGCCAATAGCTTTCTTTTCGAATTCCAACCAGGGATATTTTTTAAATAATTTACAATCTTATTTTTCAAAATTAAATTATTGAGTTAGTAAAACTTCAGAGTAAAGTTCAGTTAATTCTTTAACGTATAAATCTTCATCAAATAAAAAGCGGGTTTTCAAACAACCAACTGCTAATTGATTTTTATAATTTTCATTCTCAAAATATTCGTTTATTTTTTTAATCCATATTTCTAAATTAAAATTTTCAACAATAACCCCATTAATAAATGGTGTTACCACGTGTCTACAACCACGATGATTAGAAGTTATTACCGGAACTCCCATAGCTATAGACTCCATGAGATTTACAGGCATTCCTTCTCTGGTACTTGGAAATATGTTTAAGTCCGCTTTTAATAAATATGGCCTTACATCAGAAACAAAACCACACTTTATGATATTTTTATTATTTTCGAAAATGTTTTTTTCATCAGAATTTAAATCACTTCCATGAATTTTATCGAATGTCCCACATAAAATTAATTGAAATTTTTCTGGATATCGTTTATCCAATCCATCAAAAACTCGTAAAACGAAATTAAAGCCTTTAAATGAAACTAACCTACCAACATATATCAACGTATTTTTATTTGCATCCAAAATAAAATTGGAATTTTGGATTGTGTGCATTTTAGATGTGTCAAATTTTGCAAGGTTAACCCCAAATCCTTTTGCTTTTTGGAGAAATACATTCTTAGAGTAACCTTTAATTGATGTATAATCATCATCAGTTAGCACATAAAAATAATCTAATTTTTTGGCAGAATAAATTTCAGCTATTTTATAAAAAAACTTTGTAAAATAATTTGGAGTTGCTAAATAAATTGAACCTTGAATTGTAGCTAAACAAGGGGGGAATTCTTTTGTCTTAGTTAAAGCTAGAAGAAGAGCAGCCGAACTAAAATGTGCATGAATTAAATTTGGTTTTAAATTTTTGACTAACAACCTCAATTGACCAATAGCTCTAGCAGTGCTTCTAATTGTTAAGTTTCTTTCAAATTCAATAAAATGATATATAAATTTTTCTTCATAAATGCTTTTATCATCGTATTGTTTACATATAACATGTGTTTCATATCCTAGTTTCAAGTACGTTTCTAATAAGAAACTCTTAAATGACAAAGGAGATGGAATTAAAACAAAAATTTTTTTCATTTTCAATAGATTCAAATCGATTTATTTAAGCTTGGTTTAACTTAATTAAAACATGTTTCATTTCTCTTTTATCCAAATCACTCGGTTTTTTACCTCTTTTTATCAAAAAAAAATCTACACCAAATAAAAAACCTCCTATACATTTAACAATAAACTTTGGAATTTCTTTAGATAAAGAAAATAAAAGTAGATTTCCCTTACTTGTAATTATTAGTGTATTTAAA
>JBDKGM010000071.1:0-10171 GCA_039798185.1 Bacteroidota bacterium | reverse complement strand
AAAATCGAACTATTTTACATCCAACAAACGTCAAAATTGTATTAAAATCGTCTTCATTTCGCTTTTTGCCCAAAACATTTGCTGGAAACCCACTATTTTTACACCGCTAAAAGAGCCTCACATGATTACACTAATCGCAGCTGCTGCAGAGAACAATGCATTGGGAAAAGACAACCAACTGGTATGGCATCTTCCCGATGATTTCAAACGTTTTAAATCCTTGACCACAGGACATTTTATTGTAATGGGGCGCAAAACCTTTGAAAGTTTTCCCAAACCATTACCCAATCGAACCCATGTGATTATCACCCGGCAAATGGATTATACCGCTCCAGATTGTTTGGTTGCCCATTCGCTAGAAGAGGCTATTCAACGTTGTCCAAATGATGCGGAAAACTTTATTATTGGAGGTGCAGAAATTTATACGCAAGCTTTACCATTTGCAGATAAAATCGAACTTACACGCGTTCATGCTACTTTTGATGCGGATGCTTTTTTTCCAGAGTTTGACACCAATGAATGGAAATTAGAAGCAGAAGAATTTCATCCCAAAGATGAAAAACACAATTGCTCCTTTACTTTTCAAACCTTTACCAAAAGATAAACCCAACACTGGATACCAAAAAGTAGATTTAATCGCTACCTTTGTACCGCTAAAATTGAAAGAGAAATGGCTGAAAATGTGACTCCCTATAAAGACTCCAATTTGGGTAAAAAAGAACAAGTTACCCAAATGTTTGATACGATTTCAGGAAATTACGACGGATTAAATCGGGTGATTTCTTTTGGGATTGATGTCAAATGGCGTAAAAAAGTGTTGCAAATGGTCAAAGCTACACAACCTCAAACGGTTTTAGATATTGCAACGGGAACGGGCGATTTGGCAATTTTAATGGCACAAACTAACGCGACTAAAATTATTGGCTTAGACATTTCTTCGGGAATGTTGGAAGTCGGCAAAAAGAAAGTGGAAGAGCGCAACCTACAAACCGTAATCGACATGGTTTTGGGCGACTCGGAAAACATGCCTTTTCCCGACAATCATTTTGATGCCATTACCGTTTCATTTGGAATTCGCAATTTTGAAACCTTGGAAAAAGGGTTGTCAGAAATTTTGCGTGTCTTGAAACCCGGAGGAATTTTTGTGATTTTAGAAACCTCTGTTCCTGAAAAAACACCTTTCAAACAAGGATATCGTTTTTACACAAAAAATATTTTACCTTTAATTGGAAAAATCTTCTCTAAAGACACCGTTGCTTATGGATATTTATCGGAATCCGCAGCAGTTTTTCCTTATGGAGAAAAATTAAACAATATTTTACGTAAAATTGGGTTTATAGACGTGAAAGCTTTGCCACAAACATTTGGAGTAGCGACCATTTATTCGGCATCAAAATAATTATGAAGAAGTTAATTCTATTCCTTTTCTGTTTCCCGTTGGGTCTTATGGCTCAATCCAAAGGTTTATTTTCAAAAGATCCCATTATCCATTTGGAAAATTTTGACAAACAACGGGTGCATTGGGGTTACTTCCTAGGATTCAATAGCTTTGACTTCAAATTTGATTATGTTAATCCGCCGACTAAAGATATTTCCGTTGCCAATACCACAGGATTTAATGTAGGACTTGTTGGAAATCTTCGCCTGCATGAGTACATCGATATTCGTTTTGAACCCGGGTTATATTATACCCAACGCAACCTTACCTATTCTGGATTTACAAAAGCTATCGATGCTTTACGCGAAGTACGTTCTACTTATATTATGTTTCCGCTATTGGTGAAATTTTCATCGCAACGTACTGGAAACATCAGACCTTATCTCGTTGGAGGCATTGATGCTACTTTAAACTTATCAAGTAATTCCAAATCCTTAGATGATAATTACCAACAACGCTTTCGTGTTAAACCTTGGACTAATAATTACGAATTGGGCTTTGGTATTGATATTTACATGGAATATTTTAAATTCTCCCCTTCTATTCGCGGTATTTTTGGAATGAATGACGAACTCATTCGCGATAATAATCCGGCGAGTCCGTGGACTGGAAATATTTCAGGGATGAAAACGCGCGGTTTTGTAGTGAATTTTACCTTCCATTAATGACTCCTTCTCAATTCACTGAGAAAAATAGCTGCCGCAGTCGCCACATTTAAACTTTCTGTTTTTTGAATTACTCCAAATCGAGGAATCGCTAATCGTCGACTCACAAAGGACTCCACGTCTTTTGAAATTCCATTGGCTTCGTTGCCTAAAACTAAAATGCCGTCTTTGGGCAGTTCGGTTTCATACACATTTTGACCATCCATGAATGTTCCTAAAACAGGTAGGTTTGACGCTTTTAAATAATTGGGCAAATCGGTATAAATAACCTTCACTCGGGTGAGCGAACCCATGGTGGCTTGCACTACTTTGGGATTATACAGATCGGTAGTTTGTAGACTGCAAAGGAGTTGCGGAATGCCAAACCAATCACAAAGACGAATGATTGTTCCTAAATTTCCGGGGTCACGCACATCATCCAACGCAACTTGAATACCGCTCGAATTGATTGGAACTGCTGGAGCCATTTTAAAAACAGCTAAACAATTATTGGCCGTTTTCAGTGCTGACATTTTATTCAACTCAACCGTGCTAATGTTTTCGACAGGATACGCATCCGCAGGAAAAAGCGGTTCTGTTTGATATATTGTTTGTAGTTCAAAATCTGAATGCAACAATTCCGTTATTACTTTATACCCTTCGGCAAAAAAAAGACCATATTGTTCCCGATATTTTTTTTGCTGTAGTGAAGCAATTAACTTGATTTGGTTTTTGCTAACCATAAAAATACGTTACTTTTGAAATTAAATTTTGAACTTTTGCGCTACCGCCTTACAAAAATATCATTATTTATTGTAATACTGTTGTTCATCTTCAGTTGTGATGTTACCAAACGTGTACCTGACTCCAAGCGTTTATTGACTAAAAATGAAATTTTGATCGATGAAAAACCGATTCATGATGAAGTGGTTTATTTTCAATTGTATCAAAAACCCAACACTTCAATTTTAGGCTATCGCTTGCGTTTACAATTATACAATTTGGCAAAACAGCATTCAGATTCGCTTTACAAGCAATGGCTTGATCGCAAACCCAATCGCAGAGCGCGTTTAAACCGATTCCTTTCTGCCAAACAAGTAGAGCGCTTAGGCAAATCATTTGTGGTTTCGGGATTAAGTAATTTCTTAATGAAAACGGGAGAAGCGCCTTCGATTTTTGATTCAACTGCTGTAAAAAAATCAATTAAGCGACTTAATGCTTATTATTACAACAAAGGCTATTTTGATGTTGTGACAACTTTAGAAAAAGACACTTCATTCGCCAAAAAAATCCAAATCAAATACAAAGTCAATCGAAAAACACCGTACATGATTGACAGTCTGAAAACGGCGATTTCGAGTCCGTTATTGGATTCATTATACCGTATTCACACCAATCGTACTTTAATTAAAACAGGGAAACAATACGACACGGAATTATTGAATGGAGAGCGTGACCGTATTACGAATGAATTTCGAAATAACGGGGCTTTTTATTTTCAACAAAATTTTATCCGTTACAGTTTAGACACCATTGGAACAAGTAAAAAAGTTAATGTCAACCTGATTATTAAAGACAATTCCTTCCGTAAAAACGACTCCACAATTACGGCTCCTTTTCGTTTATATACCATCAATAAAGTAGCGATTTACACGGATCAAACCACCAGTAAAAACGAGATTAAAGTTAAAGACAGTTTGATCTACAATGACTTTATTCTATACAGTGAAAAGAAATTAAAATACCGTCCAAAAGCAATTACCGATGCTGTTTTAATCACCAAAGGAAGTTTGTTTTCAGACAACAATACCACATTAACTACAAAATATTTGAGTAATCTTCGAGTATTTAAATACCCAACCATCCAATACATAGAAGATCCAAAAGACCCCAACGGACTCATTGCAAACATTTACCTAACACCGCGTAAAAAATATACTTTTGGAGCCTCCGTAGATTTTACCCATTCCAACATTCAAGATTTTGGTATTTCAGGGAACACCTCTTTGGGAATACGCAATGTATTTAACGGTGCAGAGACATTTGAAATTGGATTCCGTGGAAATGTTGGTGCTTCTAAAGACTTAGCCAATCCCAACAACACCTTTTTTAATATTTCCGAAATTGGTTTGGATGCAAAATTGAATTTCCCACGACTGTTTTTCCCATTCAATACAGAGAAAATCATTCCCAAAACGATGTTGCCAACCACGACCATATCTATGGGTTATGCGAAACAGCAGAACATCGGATTGGACAAACAAAACTTCACGGGATCATTTACTTACAATTGGATTCCACGAAAAAATCAGAATATACGTTTGGACTTGTTCAATATTCAATTTGTAAAAAACTTGAATATCAGCAACTACTTTAATGTGTATAAATCCTCGTTCAATGCCTTAAATAACTTGGCTATTTATTATGATGCCGATACTAATTTCCCTCAATTTTTCTCTAACGGACAATTGATTATTGATTCGGGGACGAATGGATTTGTAAATGCAGTTTTAGGAAGCAACCCGACGATTACTCCAACTGCTGATGATTTAAAAACCATTCGCAGTATTGAGGAACGCCGCAAACGATTAACCGAAAACAACTTGATTTTCGCTTCAAATATTAGTTATTATAAAACGACGAGTCGAGGGGTTAATGACAATAATTTCTATTCCATTCGAACTAAATTTGAGTCGGCTGGAAACTTACTTTCACTTCTTGCGCGCGCTTCCAAACAACTTCAAAGTCAGTCGGGAGCCAACACTTTTTTTGAAGTTCAATTTTCACAATATTTAAAAGGCGAATTTGAATTTATAAAACATTGGACTTTGCAAGGAAAAACCGTCATTGCTGTTCGAACCTTTGCTGGTTTAGCTGTGCCTTATGGAAATTCCAATACCATTCCTTTCTCTCGTAGTTATTTTTCGGGAGGTTCAAATGACAATAGAGCGTGGCAACCTTACAGCTTGGGGCCGGGAAGTAGCGGTGGAATCAATGACTTCAACGAGGCCAATATGAAATTATCAGCCAATGCAGAATTTCGCTGTAATCTATTTGGGAAATTCAATGGTGCCGTATTTGCCGATTTAGGAAATATTTGGAATGTTTTTGATGCGGTTGACCAAACTGCTTACCAATTTAAAGGTTGGAAATCAATGAAAGAAATGGCACTAGGAACTGGATTTGGATTGCGTTACGATCAAGGCCTATTTGTGGTGCGCTTTGACGTTGGTTTTAAAACCTACAACCCATCGGAACAAATTGAAAATAAATGGCTGAGGGAGTTTAACTTAGCGAAATCCGTTCTAAATATCGGGATAAATTATCCGTTCTAATTTTTTTTATTTTTACTTTTGTAGACTTAACTAAAAAATATAACTACATCATGTCACACAACATTAAGCCTGGGGTAGCAACCGGAGATGAAGTTCAAAAGATTTTCGCTTACGCTAAAGAAAAAGGGTTTGCTTTACCAGCAGTTAACGTAGTCGGTTCTAGTACGATTAATGGTACGATTGAAACGGCTGCCAAATTAAATGCGCCCGTAATCATTCAATTTTCAAATGGTGGTGCACAATTTAATGCCGGAAAAGGATTATCAAATGCTGGTGAAAAAGCAGCTATTTTAGGAGCTGTAGCCGGAGCCAAACATATTCACACGTTAGCCGAAGCTTATGGTGCGACAGTAATTTTACATACTGACCATTGTGCTAAAAAATTATTGCCTTGGATTGATGGTTTGTTAGATGCTTCTGAAAAACATTTTGCAGAAACAGGAAAACCTTTGTTTTCATCGCACATGATTGACTTGTCAGAAGAACCTTTACACGAAAATATCGAAATCTGTAAAGAATATTTGACGCGCATGAGTAAAATGGGAATGACGCTAGAAATTGAATTGGGTATCACAGGTGGTGAAGAAGACGGTGTAGACAATTCAGATGTAGATAGTTCAAAATTATACACCCAACCTTCAGAAGTAGCTTATGCTTATGAAGAATTAATGAAAGTGAGTCCGCGTTTCACCATTGCAGCTGCATTTGGTAATGTTCATGGGGTATACAAACCTGGAAACGTGAAATTAACTCCGAAAATCCTTAAAAATTCTCAAGATTATGTTCAAGAAAAATACAATACGGGAGTAAATCCAGTTGATTTTGTATTTCATGGTGGTTCAGGATCGACCTTAGAGGAAATCCGTGAAGCCATCTCTTATGGGGTAATTAAAATGAATATTGACACGGACCTACAATTTGCGTTTACAGAAGGTATTCGTGATTATATGGTGAATAAAATTGATTATTTAAGAACTCAAATCGGTAGTCCAGAAGGCGCTGATTCTCCAAACAAAAAGCATTATGACCCACGCAAATGGGTTCGTGAAGGTGAAGTAACTTTCAATACGCGTTTGGAACAAGCTTTCGCTGATTTGAACAATGTAAATACATTATAAATTTTAAATTTTGAACTATTGAATTAGTTCATTATTTCTAAATCAATAACTATGGCTTGGTTTAAACGTACTGAAAAAGGAATTAAGACCGCTACGGAAGAGAAAAAAGATGTGCCCAAAGGCTTGTGGTACAAATCTCCGACGGGTAAAATTGTGGATGCTGACGAATTAGAAAGAAACTTATGGGTAAGTCCGGAAGATGATTTTCACGTTCGCATTGGCAGTAAAGAATATTTTGAAATCTTGTTTGATAACAATGAGTTTAAAGAATTAGATGCCAAGATGACTTCCAAAGACCCTTTGGATTTTGTGGATACTAAAAAATATTCTGACCGTTTAAAAGAGGTTATGGATAAAACCAAATTGAAGGACGCTGTTCGTACTGCAGTTGGTAAATCCAAAGGAAAAGACTTAGTGGTTTGCTGTATGGACTTCGCCTTTATTGGTGGATCTATGGGTGCTGTTGTGGGAGAAAAAATTGCGCGCGGAATTGATTATTCTATCCAACACAAAGTCCCTTTCTTGATGATTTCAAAATCAGGTGGAGCACGTATGATGGAAGCCGCTTATTCTTTAATGCAATTAGCTAAAACTTCTGCGAAATTAGCACAATTGGCGGATGCAAAAATCCCTTATATTTCTTTGTGTACTGACCCAACTACGGGTGGAACAACCGCTTCGTATGCCATGTTGGGAGATATCAACATCTCTGAGCCAGGAGCCTTAATTGGATTTGCAGGTCCGCGTGTGGTGCGTGATACTACAGGTAAAGATTTACCAGAAGGTTTCCAAACCGCTGAATTCGTATTGGATCACGGTTTCTTGGATTTCATTGCACACCGTAAAGAATTAAAAAACAAAGTGAACCTTTATTTGGATTTGATTTTGAATCAGGAAATCAGATAAAAAGTTTATCTCATAAAAAAAGCACAATCGATTGGTTGTGCTTTTTTTATGCTTGCTATTTCGGGATTACATACCACTTCGAATGGCTTCCACAGGATCGAGTTTAGCTGCTGAAATTGCAGGTAAAATTCCAGAAACCACACCAATCGTAATCGCTAAGACAGAACCTAAAACAACATTACTAAAGCTTAGGATAAATTCAAAGTCCAAAGCAGCGGTTAAAATAAAGGTCAGTCCCCAAACCAAACCAATTCCGACCAGTCCGCCAAACAAACAAAGAATTATCGCTTCAAACAAGAACTGAAATAATATCATTCGATTTTTAGCACCAAGTGATTTTTGAATTCCAATTAAGTTGGTTCGCTCTTTCACGGAGACAAACATGATATTGGCCACACCGAAACCTCCAACCAACAAAGAGAAGCCAGCGATTATCCAACCTCCTAGGTTCATCATACTAATTATCCCATCAATTAAATCGGTAAAACCCGAGAATACATTGATAAAGAAATTATCCTCTTCATCGACCTTCATTCCGCGGTAATTGCGTAATTTCTGCGCTAATTCTGCTTTAAAAGCCTGCATGTCAATACCTTTTTTGGGTTTGACAATAATGATTGGCGTTTGGTATTTATTTTCTCCTAATGCTCGACGAATAAAGTTTACTGGAATAATCGCTGAAGAATCATCATTCCCAAACATTCCGTCCCCTTTCTTTTTCAAAACCCCAACAATGGTAAATCGCTGTCCGTATAATCGGGCTTGTTTACCGATGGGATTAAAATCTCCAAACAAACCTTCCGCTAAATCGGCTCCAATAACCGCTACTGCAGCACCCGAATTGGATTCTGATTCATTAAAGAAACGACCGTCGGTAAACTCAAATCCTTGAATATCGATAAAAGAATTCGTCACAGGCACCACATTGACGCTGGTAACTGTTTTGTCTTCAAATTTCATGTTCTCCGGACTCAAAAATATTTGATAAGACATTTCTTCGGCATCGTCCAAATTATCTTTTAAAAACTCATATTCCGCATAGGTAACATTCGGAAATTGTTCCCGTTTCCAAGCTGGAATATCCGAAGGTCCGAAACTATCATTAAATAAGTAAATCGTGTTTTTATCTAAACTACTTAATTCCTTTTTGATTTTATGGTCTAAAGAATCAACGGCTGCCAAAACCGCGATAATAGAGAAAATACCGATGGTTACACCCAACAAGGAAAGAAATGTACGTAACTTATTGTTGCGTAAAGCATTAACAGCAAACGCAAAACTTTCTTTCAATAAACGTAGGTACAATAACATAATGAAAAGTAAACTCAAAGATACACATTTGTAGGGTGTTCGAAGTAATTGTTACAGGGTAGACAAAATCTTCTTTTGAAATGAAGTGATAAATAAATTAACTTTTCATTAATAACTGAATGATATTTTAGTTATCTTTAGAATTCTAAATAACTAAACATGAACGCACAACGCACAACGCCAATTAAATTTATTTAAATATATTTTAATTTTTTCTTTTTTGGTTAATAGCAGTGAAATTTTTTCGCAATCGCCAAATAACGAAATACATTTTACCCCTGAAGGCATATTTGATAATGTTTTCGATAAAGATGGAACTATTTATAAACTATCTGATATTATAGCAGGAAATGAGTATGTTTCAAAAAACGGCACAACTACATCGAATACATTTCTTTGTACTTCTGGCATTTTTGAATTGTATTTTGAAACGGGATGCGGTATGGAAAATACCACAAATTATTTACACAATCAGCGAAGAGCAATTTTATGTCAGGCATTTCAAGATATTTCAGATTTTATCAATACTCCTTTAAAAAATGTAGGCAATACAAACAAAGTGAAAATTTGGATAAGAAACCCTTCAAACCTTACTCCTACATTGCCAGCAGCAGCAGGAGCAGCTAGTCATTCTATATTTCCTGATCTGAATAGTGTTAGATCCTTAAAAATTCAATCAGATGGTAAATTAATTATTGGTGGTTACTTTGACACATACAATCAAATTACTGCTACAAATATTACAAGAATTTATCCTTTCATTGCAGGTAGCCAACTTAAAAGTAATATTGTGATTTATCAAAGTGAACCTGAGATTGATATTATGAAAGAAAATCAAATTACAATATATCCTAATCCAAGTGATGGTATTTATTATTTCAATTTAACAGAAGAGGATTCTGATACTCAATTAATAATTTTCAATTTACTGGGTGAACAAGTTTTTAGTAGTCTACTATTAGGAAAACAAGAAAACAAAATTGATTTGCCAAATCTTGCTAAAGGATGTTATTTAGTTAAATTATCAAATTCTGGAAATATATCAACTCAAAAACTTATTAAAAACTAAATATTATGAAAAAAATATTAAAATTAATGGTTTTATTATTTGTATGTAATTTTGGCTATTCACAAATTTATTATTCCTATTATCTTGATGCAACTTCTGAATGGAAAATAATTAACAGAGATACTAATGCTGGTTTTCAAAATTTCAGATACGAAACATTGTTTTTTGATGATTTTGAAAATATTGGTGGCTATACATACTATAAAATGTATAGGACTTATTATTATATTGGTTACGAATATGACTATTCATCTGTTATTTATCCACAATCTTCAAATTTTACACAATTTGTTGGATACTTAAGAGAAGATAATACAGGTAAATTTTTTATGAAATATGATGTTAATAGT
>JBDKGM010000070.1:0-16224 GCA_039798185.1 Bacteroidota bacterium | reverse complement strand
AGGACTTGTAACGAATAGCCCGACCCGAAGGGACACGCTCTAAAAAATTATGAATTATGAATTATGAATTATGAATTATGAGTTAAGAGTGAACGATTCTAAATTCTGAACTCTAAAATCTTAACTCTAAATTTTAAATGTAGGAATTGCTACGCAAAAGTAGGGCAGTCAAACCTTTCATTTTGTAGCGTTATTATTCACTTATTCTTTCAATATTTGAATTTACATTCACTATCTGCAAGAAGATTTTCAATACGTAAGGGTTTATTGAAATATCCGTAAATTTTAAATATGTAGTTTGCATTTTCTCTTTTTTTTATAAATTTAAGAGGTCTATAAAATGTTAAAACATGTTCAATCAAAAACGCGTAATTATTGAAAACGTTACGCCTCAAGTCGATAACGGCGCATTTCCAATTAAGCGAATAACTGGTCAAAAAATTCAAATCGCTGCAGATATTTTAGCCGATGGGCATGATGTGCTGGAAGCTGCCGTTCAATATAAACATGAAAAAGATAAAAAATGGTCAGCGATTCGAATGAATTCTTTACCTAATGATTCTTTCGAAGGACAATTCTACGTTGAAAAACAAGGATTTTATACCTATTTCGTAGAAGCGTGGGTTGATTATGCTTTAAATTGGCAATATGGAATTTCTAAAAAAATTAAAGATAATCAGCAGGTTAAATCGGAATTGCTTGAAGGAATCGAGTATATCAAACCGCTTTTAAAGGAAGTTTCCGCATCTGAGAAAAAATATCTCGATCAACTCACTGCTTTATTTTCTGATGAATCGCAATACCAATTGGCTATTGAAGCGGCAATTTCATCGGAATTACAAACGATATTTAAAAAATACCCAACCAAATTTCTTGCGAATCAATCACAAGAATTTAAAGCCTATGTTGATCGACCTAAAGCGTTGTTCAGTACTTGGTATGAATTTTTTCCCCGTTCAGCTTCTTCGATTCCAGGAGAACACGGAACCTTTAAAGATTGCGAAGCGTTATTGCCCCGCGTTGCTAAAATGGGATTTGATACACTTTATTTTCCACCCGTTCATCCGATTGGTGAGGTCAACCGTAAAGGGAAAAATAATGCAACCGACGCCGCTCCCGGAGATGTGGGTTCGCCTTGGGGAATCGGTTCGCATCATGGCGGACATAAAGCGTTACACCCAGAATTAGGATCCTTAGCCGATTTTAAGTCTTTGGTAAACAAAGCAAAAGAATTAGGAATTGAGATTGCTATGGATTTTGCTTTACAAGCAGCACCTGATCATCCGTGGGTGAAAGAACATCCACAATGGTTTAAATGGCGACCCGATGGAACGGTTCAATACGCGGAAAACCCTCCTAAAAAATACCAAGATATTTTACCCATTTATTTTGAAACCTCCGATTGGAAAAATTTGTGGAATGAACTCTTAAGTTGCGCCTTATATTGGGTTGAAGAATGTGGTATACGCGTATTTCGTGTCGATAATCCCCATACCAAACCCTTTTATTTCTGGGGTTGGCTCATCGCTGAAGTTAAGAAAAAACATCCCGATGTGTTGTTTTTGTCAGAAGCATTTACCCGACCAAAGATCATGCATGAGTTGGCCAAACAAGGATTTACGCAATCCTATTCGTATTATACCTGGCGCAATACGAAAGCCGAATTGCAAGAATACCTAACCGAATTAACACAAACCAATCAACGGGAATTTTTCCGACCTAATTTTTGGCCGAATACGCCTGATATCAATCCGTTCCCACTACAAGGTGCTAATGAAAGTACGCATTTGCAAAAATACTTTTTAGCCGCCACTTTAAGTTCGTCTGTCGGAATTTATGGTCCCGTTTTCGAATTTATGGTTTCTGATGCAATTCCGGGTAAAGAGGAATACTATGATAGTGAGAAGTACCAAACTCGGGATTGGAATTGGAACCATGAGAATAAAATCACCATGTTGATTTCAAAAATCAACGAAATTCGAAAACAAAATGCCGCATTGCAACAAACCAACAATATCGAATTTTGTGATACCGATAATGATCAAGTGATTGCCTATTACAAATTTGACGACAATAAAACCAATGAAATCTTAATGATTGCGAGTTTGGATGCCTATTACACCAAACAAGCTTGGGTAAAATTACCGCTCGAATCATTGGGTATTCAACAAGGTCAGCCTATTACTGTTGTCGATTTGATTACCGGAAATAGTTACAACTGGGATAAAGAGTGGAATTTTGTCGAATTGCATCCTGCTTTACCCTTTCACTTGTTTAAAATTAATAAATAATCGAACTCCCTAAGGTCATGAATTTAGATAATCAGGAAACGTTTGCAACTCCTTTTAAATTCAAAAGTGAATGGAAAAATGCCTTCACAGATGATGAATTTATCAAAATATTTTCCTCCGATATATTGGAAAATTATATCATTAATAAACGATGGTATGGGGGAAAAGCGAGTACGTTAAAATATATTGAAGTCATTGATCATTTTAAGATAACTTCCAAGAAGAACACATATTATGGTGTTTTATTAGAAGTAAATTTTAAAGAAGCATTCTACCAGCATTACTTCATGCCGATTGCCTTTATGACCTCGGAGGAATTGGATACGAGTACCATAATTTCGCCAGCAAAATTTGCCCATATCGATGGCTATTTAGTCGATGCACTTCATCAAGAAGATTTTCGAAAATTATTGTTTGAGAATATTGTACAATCCACCGTTAACAAAGAATTTAAATTGGTATTCCATAAAGGAATGCACTTGGAGGAGAATACTTATAAATCGTCCAAGTTCATGGGTGTGGAGCAAAGCAATACTTCCATAATTTACAACGATAGTTTTGTACTTAAAATTTTCCGACGCATTTATGTCAGCACCAATCCGGATTATGAAATTAGCCGTTTTTTGACAGAGCGTATGGAGTTTAAAAATACGCCTGCTTATACAGGAAGTATCAATCTCGCACTGCCCGAAGGAAATATTACCCTCGGACTCATGCAAGAATTAGTGCCCAATCAAGGGGATGCCTGGAAATTTATGCTCGAGCATTTGGATACGGTCTTTGATACACTCACCCGTAAAAAAATAAAAGTTTCCAAACTTCCCGATATCCCTTTATTTAAACGATTAAAAATTAGTGAAATCCCACCTGAAATAATTGATTGGGTCGGACTCAGTCTTTTTCTACGTATTCAAACACTAGCGTTGCGTACAGCAGAAATGCATGTGGCACTTGGTGGGGATAGCCAAGATACCGCTTTTACACCCACGCGATATAACGGCGATTATTCCGTGTGGTTGAAAAATCGATTGCTGTATCAATTCCAAAATCGATTGAATATTATCGAGAATAGTTTGCACAAATTGGACGGTCTCGCACTTGAATTGGCACATCAGTTTCTCGAGCATAAAAAGCTTATTCGTAAGCATTTCGTCGATTTTGATTGGACAAAAATGAAGTCGGAACGTATTCGTATTCACGGGGATTATCATTTGGGTCAAGTATTGGTCAATAGCGATGATTTTTATCTATTGGATTTTGAGGGAGAACCCGAAAGTACGATTCGTGACCGAAAGGTAAAGCAACCCCCGTTAAAAGATGTGGCCGGTATGTTTCGCTCGTTTCACTATGCCATTTATGCAACCATTTTCAATAATCGTGACAAATATCCTCAGGACCAAGACGAGTTGTTTGATGCCGCCGAATTGCTGTTTCGTTACCTTGTAGGTGCCTTCATGGATACCTACATTGAAAAAGTGCAAGCGGGTAATTTGAACATCGGATACAGTCAGGAAATCGAATTTTTATTGAAATATTGCCTGTTGGAAAAAGCGGTGTACGAACTGGGTTATGAACTCAATTCGCGTCCCCGTTGGGCAGTGATTCCCCTGCGCGGTATTCAAAGTATTATGAATTATTAGGAGCAACACCTTTAGCTTTCAAATCACCACCCGCCGGCTATCCGCTGTATCTCACTCCGCAAACTCCGTGAGGATGCCGCTTCTATCCGGGCTAAAAAGGAACAATAAATTACTAACACGAAATCCATCCGGTTACATTCGAGTGGACTTACAAATTATGAACGCAGTACAACACTTTTCCCTGTTTACCGATTTTGATATCGACTTATTTAAAGCTGGTAAACATTTTAAATTATATGAAAAACTCGGAGCGCATCTTCTCGAAGTAGAAGGGGAGCAAGGATGTTATTTTGCCGTTTGGGCACCATCAGCTAAAAATGTCTCTGTCATTGGTGACTTCAACTATTGGGTGGAAGGCCAACATCCGCTTCAAGTACGTTGGGACAGTTCGGGTATCTGGGAAGGATTTATTCCAGGTATCGACAAAGGCACTAAATACAAATTCAAAATTCAATCGGCATACGGCGATGTAATTACTGAAAAAGCGGATCCTTTTGCCTTGTATTGTGAAACGCCACCCCATACGGCTTCTGTGGTTTGGGACTTGGATTATAAGTGGAAAGACAGCACATGGATGAAGAAGCGCGCCAACCACAATGCCTTAGATAAACCCATGTCCGTTTATGAAGTGCATTTGGGTTCGTGGAAGCGCAATCTTGAACAAAATCGTTCGCTAACCTATATCGAACTTGCTGACGAACTGGTGAACTACGTGAAAGAAACCGGATTTACCCATGTGGAGTTTATGCCCATCATGGAATATCCCTATGATCCGTCATGGGGTTATCAATTAGTTGGCTATTTTGCACCTACATCCCGTTTTGGAAAACCACAAGATTTCATGCTTTTAGTTGATAAATTGCATCAAGCAGGGATTGGGGTTATTCTGGATTGGGTGCCTTCACATTTCCCGAGTGATGCCCATGGTTTAGGCTTTTTTGACGGATCTAATCTCTATGAACATCCCGATATTCGTAAAGGCTATCATCCCGATTGGAAAAGTTTGATATTCAACTATGGTCGTAATGAAGTGCGGTCGTTCTTGATTAGTAACGCTATATTTTGGTTGCAAAACTACCACGCAGACGGTTTACGGGTAGATGCTGTGGCTTCCATGTTATACCTCGATTATTCGCGCAAAGAGGGCGAGTGGGAACCCAATATCTATGGTGGACGTGAAAATCTTGAGACGATAAGTTTCTTAAAAGATTTCAATGAAGCCGTGTACAGTATGTTTCCCGATGTGCAAACTATCGCTGAAGAAAGTACGAGCTTCCCTATGGTTTCTCGACCTACCTTTTTGGGCGGACTTGGTTTTGGCATGAAATGGATGATGGGATGGATGCACGACACTTTGCATTATTTTCAAAAAGAATCGGTATATCGCAAATACCATCAAAATGACATTACGTTTTCCATGACCTATGCCTTCACCGAAAACTTCATGCTGCCTTTATCCCATGATGAAGTCGTTTATGGCAAACATTCCATCTTGGGTCGGATGACAGGTGATGAATGGCAACGATTCGCCAATTTACGTTTACTCTATGGCTATATGTTTACCCATCCGGGGACAAAATTAGTGTTCATGGGTGGCGAATTTGGACAAAGTGAGGAGTGGAATTTTGAGAGTAGTCTGGAATGGCATTTATTACAATACGATTACCACAAAGGTATCAAACAATGCATCACCGATTTGAATGCGTTGTACCGAGAAAATCCGGCGCTCTATGAAAAACAATTCTCTGCCGAAGGTTTTGAATGGATCAATTATTCCGACAATGAGAATTCGGTTTTGGCCTATATCCGTAAAGGAACCAAAGAGAAAGAAAATTTAATCATAGTTTGTAATATGACACCTGTAGTTCATGAAAATTACCGTATTGGAGTCCCCAAGTCCGGAAAATTAACCGAACTTTTTAATTCGGATAAAATGGAGTACGGTGGTAGTGGCGTCGCTAATGCACAACCTATAAAAATTGAAAAATTGCCATGGAACGGAAGAGAATTTTCAGCCGAAATTCAATTACCTCCGCTGGGGATTGTAGTGTTTAAATTATAAAAAATCAAGTCCGGTTTATCCCGGACTTTTTTATTTCAACTCATTTGCGGCATAGTAATTTTAAGATTTCTTCTTTTTTTTAACCTAAAACAAAAACTATAGGCAACCGCAAACGTTGTAGTTAAAAATAAGATAATTAGGGTATTAAATTATCAATTTCAACTTTGTAAATTTGGCACAATCACAATAGGAAACGTATGATTATAAATACCGAACTCGAGTACAAAGGCGACTTATTTCCCGCCACTATTACCTCCTTTACAAAAGAAGTAGATTCCATCGATTTTTATACAGATAATAATGTAATCATGCGTGTTACGGTACTTCGTGACAGTATGATTCGTTTTCGTTTTACAGCAAAAGGGTATTTCAGCAATGATTTTTCGTATGCGATAGATAAACGACAGTCCCATGGTTATAATGTTTTGGAACTCACCGAAGAATCCGATCATTATAAAATCCAAACGAGTAAAGTCTATGTCATTGTACAAAAACAAAGCGCACGTGTCGGTATTTATGAATTGGACGACACACCCATTTTAGAAGATGAATTGGGCTTTCATTGGGAAGAATGTTATGAATTTGGTGGCAATATCGTCAAAATGAGTAAAATGTCTCCCGAAGGAGAAAGTTTTTATGGACTAGGGGATAAGCCGACTCATTTGAATTTAAAAGGGAAACGTCTTGAAAACTGGGCTACCGATCAATATGCATTTCATAAAGATCAAGAGCCGTTATATAAAGTAGTTCCATTCTACATCGGACTTCGTGAAAATAAAGCGTATGGAATTTTCTTTGACAATACTTTCCGTTCGTTTTTTGATTTTAGTCACGAACGTAAAGGCGTAACCAGTTTTTGGGCAGACGGTGGTGAAATGAATTATTATTTCATTTATGGGCCAAAAATGAGTGACGTAGTAACGACCTATACGCATTTAACAGGAAAGCCCGAATTACCACCCCTTTGGACATTAGGCTACCACCAATGCAAATGGAGTTATTATCCCGAAAGTAAGGTGAAAGAAATTACTTCCAAGTTTCGCGAACTCCAAATTCCATGTGATGCCATTTATTTGGATATTGATTATATGGAAGGATTCCGTTGTTTTACATGGAGCAAAGAATATTTCCCAGAGCCCAAACGCATGGTGCAGGAATTGGCGAAAGACGGTTTTAAAACTGTAGTAATTATTGATCCAGGAATTAAAATCGACAACGATTATTCGGTTTACAAAGAAGCTTTAGAAAAAGATTATTTCTGTAAACGAGCCG
Source organism: Bacteroidota bacterium (assembly GCA_039798185.1). GTDB lineage: Bacteria > Bacteroidota > Bacteroidia > Flavobacteriales > Flavobacteriaceae > Flavobacterium. Next base: position 8,959 of record JBDKGM010000070.1, on the reverse strand, counting down.
ATGGCCCGTATATGAAAGGTAAAGTTTGGCCTGGCGAATGTAATTTCCCGGACTATACCAATCCAGAAGTTCGCGAATGGTGGGCAGGCTTATTTAAAGAAATGATTGCCGAAATTGGAGTGAAAGGCGTTTGGAATGATATGAATGAACCCGCAGTGATGGAAGTTCCTACCAAAACGTTTCCATTAGATGTGCGTCATAATTACGATGGCAACAATTGTAGTCACCGCAAAGCCCACAATGTTTATGGAACCCAAATGGCTCGTGCTACCTATCATGGGGTGAAAAGATTTGCATTTCCTAAACGTCCATTTGTGATAACCCGTTCGGCCTACTCAGGAGCACAACGGTATACGTCGTCGTGGACCGGTGATAATGTGGCAACCTGGGAACATTTGTGGATTGCCAATGTGCAAATGCAGCGCATGTCGATTTCAGGGATGGGCTTTACAGGAAGTGATATTGGCGGATTTGCCGAGCAACCTAGTGCTGAATTGTATGCACGTTGGATTCAATTGGGTGTATTCCATCCGTTTTGTCGCACCCATTCTTCAGGACATCATGGCGATCAAGAACCGTGGAGTTTTGGCGATGAAGTGATCGATATTACCCGAAAATTTGTCGAATTACGCTACCAATTACTTCCGTATTTGTACACTATGTTTTGGCAGTACATCAATGATGGTGTGCCCATGTTGAAACCCTTAGTGTATTTTGATCAAGAAGATCCGCAAACGCACTACCGCACGGATGAATTTATTTTTGGAAATCAAATTTTAGTGTGTCCTATTTTAGAGCCCAATGCACAAGGACGTCGCATGTATCTTCCACAAGGCAATTGGTACAATTACTGGACCAATGAATTGGTGAAAGGAAAACGCGAATTGTGGGTGGCCACCGATTTTGATCAAATTCCTTTATTTGTTAAAGAAGGAACGATTATTCCAAAATATCCGGTACAACAATATGTGGGACAAATTGAGCATCCTGAATTGAGTTTGGAAGTGTATTTCAAATTAGGCAAAGAAAAATCCTTTGTGTATGAAGATGCACAAGACGGATACGATTATTCCAAAGGACGTTATAGCTACAAAACCTTTACGTTAAATGGGAAAGAAAAAGAATTGTTTATCACGCAACACAAAGAAGGCGCATTTGAAACCCAATACGAAACCCTCAAAATAAAAGTCATTGGTTTACCGTTTGAAGTCAAAGGAATTGAAATCGATAATGAGAAAATCCTTTTTGACAAAAATGAAATCAATATTTCCGAAGGCATTGTCATTGATAAGGATTTTTCAGAATTACATATTATCGGCGTGTAAGTTTTGTAATTTTGTAAAAAATAATTGACATGATGTATTCAAAGAAAATGGTGGCCGCACTCGTCGGATTGGCCTTGATTGCTTCTTGTGCAAAAAATCCTTTTACAGGAAAGAGTACATTAGCATTGGTTCCAAATAGTGAAATTTTACCTTCTGCTTTTCAACAGTACAATCAATTTATCTCTGAAAATAAAGTGATAACGGGTACCGCTGAAGCGCGTAAAGTTGAAAATGTTGGCACAAAAATCAAAGTTGCTGCCGAACGATGGTTAAATGCCAATGGATATACCCAATATTTAAATGATTACCAATGGGATTACAAGTTGGTAGACAGTAAAGAAGTAAATGCTTGGTGTATGCCTGGGGGTAAAATTGTGGTTTATTCTGGAATTATGCCTATCGCTAAAGACGATGTGGGTTTAGCTACTGTATTAGGACATGAAGTTTCACACGCTTTGTGCAATCATGGACAACAACGAATGAGTGCAGGATTGATCCAACAATTAGGCGCTGCAGGTGTTGGAGTTGCAGTAAGTGAAAAATCCAAGGAAATTCAACAGATTGCCATGACCGCTTATGGGGCTACCACAGAATTGGGTGGTATGTTACCTTTTAGTCGTAAACACGAAAGCGAAGCCGATAAAATTGGGTTGTTATTGATGGCAATTGCGGGATACAATCCGGAGCAAGCGGTTACTTTTTGGGAGCGTATGGCAGCCAATTCAAACGGCCAAGCGCCTCCAGAATTTTTAAGCACCCATCCTTCCGATGCAACGCGTATTGCTCAAATTCGAGAATTAATACCACAAGTGAAAGCAGAAGCTGCGAAATTTGGAGTAACGTTCAAGTAATAAAAAAAACAATTATATTTGAAGTCATCTCAGTAATGAGGTGACTTTTTTAATTTAGATCCACCTTATGTCACAATTACCGAAAGGCCATCCCAAACTCTTAAATGCATGGGCATTTTACGATTGGGCGAACTCCGTATATAGCTTAGTTATAGCTTCAGCGATATTCCCGATTTTTTACGAACAATTGTTTGAATCCAATGGAAGAGAAAACGTCCTTTTTCTTGGATATGAGATTAAGTATACCGCTATGATCTCATTTGTAACCGCATTTGCTTTTATATGGGTTGCAATTTGTTCTCCCTTTTTATCGGGTATTGCGGATTATTTAGGAAATAAAAAATCCTTTTTGCGCTTTTTCTGTTATATGGGAGGACTCTCATGTATTGGATTGTATTGGTTTGAAATGGATAACCTATTGACGGGTTACCTTTTTTACTTTTTTGGATTAATCGGATTTTGGTCTAGTTTGGTGTTTTATAACTCTTATTTGCCTGATATCGCATTTCCTGAACAACAAGACCGAGTGAGTGCGCGCGGATTTTCAATGGGTTATATTGGAAGTACTCTGTTATTGATTGTCAATTTAGCAATGGTAATGCTTGTTCCAGACCATCAAAAAATGGAAATGATGAAATATTCGTTCATTATGGTGGGCGTATGGTGGATTGGTTTTAGTCACATCACCTATTATTATTTGCCAAAAGGAACGCGAACCGATGTGCCTTTAACCAAAGATTTTATATTCAAAGGATTTCATGAATTGAAAGAAGTCTGGAAACAATTGCAACAAAATGTTCCGTTAAAACGCTATTTGAATAGTTATTTTGTTTTCATTATGGCGGTGCAAACCGTAATGTTGGTCGCCACTTATTTTGGAGCATCGGAAGTAGAATGGGAAACGCCAAGTCAAAAAACTACCGGATTAATCATAAGTATTTTACTCATTCAATTGGTAGCCGTTTTGGGAGCATTTCTTACTTCAAGAGCTTCTGAAAAATTCGGAAATATCAAAACATTGATTTTCTTATGTGCTTTCTGGGCAGTATTGTGTTGTTTTGCGTATTTCATAACGTTACCTATTCATTTTTATGCTACTGCAGGTTTTGTTGGTTTAGTAATGGGCGGTATTCAATCTTTAGCGCGGTCAACGTATTCGAAATTATTACCAGAAACGGATGATACAGCTTCCTATTTTAGTTTTTATGATGTCACCGAAAAAGTAGGGATTGTTATTGGAATGACAATATATGGTGTTATTGACCAGATAACGGGTTCCATGCGCAATGCCATTGTATTTTTAGGATTGTTTTTTATAATGGGTGTAATTTTGTTACTTCAAGTTCCAAAAAATAATGCTGCCAATCCGTAAATTAGTATATTTGAAAAATTTTTAATGATTTTATGAAAAAAATAAGCCTTTTAATTGTAGCAATTTTTACGTTAGTTTCTTGTAGTACAGAACCTGTTGATCCAGCATTATTAACTACTTTAAGCACAGGAGGTGGCAGCGGTTCAGGTGGTGGTACTGGCGGCGGCGGAACAGGTGGCGGTGGTACGTCAACTGGAGATTATTACCCTGCTGCATTGAACAACCAATGGCTATATAAAACCAATGGCGTTTTGGATGCGAACCCTAATAAAATGATTCAAGTAGTATCTAATAATGGACAAACCTATTACAAATTTAATGCAATCAATGCAACGGGTACACAAGGGTCTGTAGCAAATGCACAGTATTCTTTGCGTAAAAATTCGGGAGATTATTTCTATAAATATGAACCCATGACAATTGGAGCAGGAACACCAACAGAGGCGACTTCTACTGGTTATGAAGTACTTATTTTGAAAGACTATTTAAATGTTAATCAAACCTGGACCGGTAATTATTCCTACACAGTTACCTATACCAATCCGATGTTACCTGCTCTTACACAAGATGTAAGTTATACAGGGAAAATATTGGAACGAGATATTAACTATTCTGTAGAAGGACAAAATTACGCCAATGTTATTCACATAAAAATGGACCAAGTATTTAGTGTTTTTGGGAGTCCTATGCAAACCACAACTTCTGAAATTTGGTATGCTAAAAATGTGGGAATTATTAAGTCCATACTATCAGGGAATGGTTTATCCAATACACAAACACTATCTTCGTATACATTGAACTAATACGTTCTACCATATAGTTAAATACCGTCAACTTGGCGGTATTTTTTTTTGGCACAAAACTTGATAAAATTAATTTAAATCTCGATAAACGACCAATGCCTTTTATTTTAAGGTCTTTTCTATGTTGTATATCGATTTTAATTTTTGTTTGGATGTTACTGTCCTAACTTTGCCAATGGAATTGTTAACCTATTTAATGTCATATTGACACTAAACTTATTATGTCGAATCACAAATTGATTTCATTTGACAGTATGTCACTTCAAGATTTTAACGCCGATGCGGAAATGATTCCGTTGATGACACCTGAAGATGAAGAAGAAATGGCCAATGAGGAGCTGCCTAAAAGTCTCCCAATATTACCTTTACGAAATACCGTTTTGTTTCCTGGCGTAGTAATCCCAATTACGGCTGGTAGAGATAAATCCATAAAACTTATCAATGATGCCAATAACGGTGATAAAATCATCGGAGTTGTAGCTCAAAAAAATGAGGATATTGAAGATCCTACCCTTAATGATATCTACCATGTGGGAACAGTTGCTCGAATTTTAAGAGTTTTGAAAATGCCCGATGGAAATGTAACGGTTATTCTCCAAGGGAAAAAGCGATTTGAAATCGATGCGATGACTTCAGAACGTCCTTATTTCCGAGCAGATATCAAGGAAGTTCCTGAAATTCGTCCCGGTGTTTACGATACAGAATTCAATGCAATTATTGATTCGATGCGCGAAATCGCAATTGAAATCATTAAAGAAAGTCCTAATATTCCCACAGAAGCAACATTTGCCATCAAGAATATTGAAAGTCAATCGTTTCTAATCAATTTTGTTTCCTCCAATATGAACTTATCCGTTTTGGAGAAACAACATTTATTGGCCATGAGCGTACTGAAAGAGCGGGCTCTCGATACGTTAAAGCACATGAATATGGAGTTACAAAAATTGGAACTCAAAAATGATATTCAAACTAAAGTGCGCATTGATTTAGATCAACAACAGCGCGAATATTTCTTGCACCAACAAATGAAAACCATCCAAGAAGAATTGGGTGGAGTAACCTATGAGCAAGAATTCGAAGAAATGCGTCAACGTGCCAAAAACAAAAAATGGGACGAGAAAACAGCTAAAAACTTCGAAAAAGAGTTTTCTAAATTTCAACGGATGAATCCGCAATCACCTGATTTTGGTATTCAGCGCAACTATTTAGAACTAATTTTAGATTTACCATGGGATCATTATTCAAATGATAAATTTGATTTAAAAAATGCCCAAAAAATACTAGATCGCGATCATTTTGGTTTGGATGATGTCAAAAAAAGGATTATCGAACATTTAGCGGTTTTAAAATTGCGCAATGATATGAAGTCGCCAATTTTATGTTTGACCGGACCTCCAGGTGTGGGTAAAACATCGATTGGTCGTTCTATTGCTGAAGCTTTAGGGCGAGAATATGTTCGGATTTCACTCGGCGGTCTTCGTGATGAAGCCGAAATACGTGGACATCGTAAAACCTATATCGGTGCGATGCCAGGACGAATCATCCAAAACATCAAAAAGGCAGGAACGTCCAATCCGGTATTTATTTTAGACGAAATAGATAAATTGTCGGTGAGTCATAACGGGGATCCTTCTTCTGCATTACTTGAAGTTTTAGATCCAGAACAAAATAGTTCGTTTTACGATAACTTCTTGGAAATGGGATATGATTTATCAAAAGTTATGTTCATTGCCACTTCCAATACCATGTCGACCATACAACCCGCATTACGCGACCGTATGGAAGTCATTCAAATGTCGGGGTATACCATTGAAGAAAAAGTCGAGATTGCCCGTCAACATTTGGTCCCCAAACAATTAAAAGAACATGGATTGACCGCCAAAGATTTGACTATAGGTAAAAAACAATTGGAAAAAATTGTGGAAGGTTATACCCGTGAATCAGGGGTTCGTGGTTTGGAACAAAAAGTAGCACAAGTCATTCGAAATGCCGCTAAATCCATCGCTTTAGAAGAAGAATACAATACAAAAGTAACCGATGAAGATGTAGTTACCGTATTGGGAGCTCCTAAATTAGAGCGCGATAAAGCTGAAGGAAATGATGTGGCTGGGGTTGTGACAGGATTAGCTTGGACTTCTGTAGGTGGTGATATCTTATTCTTAGAATCTTCAATTTCAAAAGGAAAAGGGAGTTTGACACTAACCGGTAACCTCGGAAATGTGATGAAAGAATCGGCTACAATTGCTTTAGAATACATTAAATCACATGCAGAACTTTATGGTTTAGACCAAGATGTGATTGCCAAATACAACATTCACTTACACGTTCCCGAAGGTGCTACACCAAAAGACGGACCAAGTGCGGGAATTGCAATGCTTACGTCCATGATTTCGTTGTTAACCCAACGAAAAGTGAAAAAAGGAATAGCCATGACCGGTGAAATTACCTTACGAGGCAAAGTGTTGCCGGTAGGAGGTATTAAAGAGAAAATTCTTGCCGCCAAAAGAGCCAATATTAAAGAGATTATTTTATGTCATGAGAATGAAAGTGACATCAAGGAAATCAAGGCCGATTACTTAAAAGGACTGACTTTTCATTATGTAAAAGAAATGGAGGAAGTCATTGCAATTGCATTAACCGATCAAAAAGTTAAAAACGCAAAGCAAATTAATTAAGGTTTATATTTAACAGTAAAAGCGCAGTAGTTTCTATTGCGCTTTTTTATTTTCAACTTTAGCGAACCATTAAAAAATAATATCTTCGCATTTCCGTTATACCGTTGGTAGAAAAACAAACTATGAAGAAGAACTTTTTCCTTTACATGATGCTTATGGCCACTATCTCTGGATGGAGCCAAGTAGGAGGGAAATCAGTTTATCAATTTTTAAATTTGGTCACTTCACCACGGCAGGCCGCACTAGGCGGAAAAGTAATTACGCTGTACGATTCCGATGTCAATCAAGCCCTTTTTAATCCGGCAACCATTAATCCAGAAATGGATAATCATTTAGCGGTCAATTATGGAAGTTTGTTTGGCGAGGTTACCTATGGAACGGCAGCCTATGCGTATACTTATGACCGACATGTACAAACGTTTCATGTAGGCGTAAACTATGTAAATTATGGAAATTTTGAGGGTTATGATGAATTTGGGCAATCCACAACTTCTTTTACGGGAAGTGAAATGGCTTTATCATTTGGATATGCATATAATGTGCCGTTTACCAATTTTTATATTGGTGGCAATGCCAAATTAATATCTTCAACCCTTGAATCCTACAGTTCGTTTGGTGGAGCTGCCGATTTAGGAGTTCTTTACATTGACGAGGATAACGATATCAATTACGCCCTTTCCGTTCGAAATATTGGAACACAGATAACAACCTATGCGGGAACACGTGAACAAATTCCTTTGGAAGTTTTATTAGGAATTTCACAAGAGTTGGATAATGTACCCATTCGTTGGCATTTGACATTGGAAAACATGCAACAATGGAAAGTAGCCTTTTCCAATCCAAATCGTACCGTGGGTAATTTAGACGGCGGTTCGACCCAAGAAAAAGTAGGTTTCTTCAACAATGCCTTACGCCATATGATTTTTGGTGTCGAATTGTTTCCTCGAAAAAGTATCAACTTACGTATTGGATATAACTTCCGAAGAGGAGAGGAGTTGCGTGTAGTGGACCAACGAAATTTCTCCGGAATTTCAGCTGGATTCGGATTAAAAATGGGCCGATTGAAATTCAATTATTCCTATTCAAGGTATACCTTAGCGGCCAATACGAGTTTGTTCGGACTAACAATCAATTTACAAGACGATTATTAAATACTAAACGATTGAAAAAAATTACCATTGCCATTGACGGATTTTCCTCTACAGGAAAGAGTACATTAGCCAAACAATTAGCCAAAGAGTTGGGCTATGTTTATGTAGATACAGGTGCAATGTACCGTGCGGTTACCTTATATGCGATGCAACACAATTATGTTTCATCAGATCATTTGGATGCTTCAGGTTTAATTTCCAATTTAGATCAAATTACGTTGCATTTTGTGTTTAATCCTTCATTGGGTTTTGGTGAAATGTTTTTGAATGGTCAGAACGTTGAAAAGGAAATCCGAACGTTAGAAGTTTCTTCATTAGTAAGTAAAGTCGCCGAAATCTCCGAAGTTCGAGCTAAATTGGTCGAACAGCAGCAAGCCATGGGGAAAGAGAAAGGCATCGTGATGGACGGTCGCGATATTGGTACCGTTGTTTTTCCTGATGCCGAATTAAAATTATACATGAATGCAAGTGCTGCTACTCGCGCGCAACGCCGCTTTGACGAACTGCAAGCCAAAGGTGATACGGTTACCTATGAAGAAGTTATAAAAAATGTCACCGAGCGCGATTATATCGATACCCATCGCGCCGATTCACCATTAGTCAAAGCCGAAGATGCTATAGAAATCGATAACTCACACTTATCGCGTGAAGAACAATTGCAAGTGGTGTTGGACTTAGTCAACGAACACGCGAAATCGTTATAATTCTTTGTAAATCTCAATTATTCTCGTAGATTTACGAGCTAGATTAACCAAAAACGAATAACGATTATGAGTGTAAAA
>JBDKGM010000069.1:0-14535 GCA_039798185.1 Bacteroidota bacterium | reverse complement strand
TGGTGTAGGGATCCAGATCGGCCAACATGCTCTTAATGGCTTTGTCCATCAATTCGGCGGGATTGACTTCATCCACGTAGTTTTGATTGACGGTTTTGAATAGGTTGGTAAAGATTTCAATCTGCTTGGCAATTTCAAAGAAATCGTCTTTGAAACTGGTGCCTATGAAGAACATTCCGGCGGCTAGGGCAGGAAGTACATATCTTTTTTTAAGGTTGTTGAACATCATTTTTTGCATTTTTAAGGGTTTGGGCGGCTACCCATTTGTCAAACAATTGTTGCGTTTTACGTTCGATGGTAGCAAAGTCCAATCGATCGCGGGTTTGGTAAAAGAACAACATGGCATAGGGTTGCGTCAATTGGTCTTTGATTTGGTGTTGGTGCAAGCGGTAACATTCGCGTAATACGCGTTTGTAATAATTGCGGTCTACGGCTTTTTTGAAATATTTTTTCGATACCGACACGGCTATTTGCAAGGGTTCTTGTTCCTCGGGTACGGGCATAAAGACCAACCGCAAGGGATATTGTCCTACACTTTGTCCCTCCGTAAAAAGTCGTTCAATCAACTTACGGCGTTTCAGCTTTTCCTTTTTCGGGTAACGGAATGTCGGTTTGGGTTCCAATTTTATTTTTCGTTATACACGTTGTACACCATTTTCAAATCGCGGTAGTTGATGTAAAACTGCATGCGACCGCCTTCATCTTTGTGGGTAACCAAAAGGATTACACACATTTCACCGGTATTGTCCAAGCATTCAAATCCTAGGGTTTGTTCTTTTTCGGTTTCAATTTTATCGTAATAGGCGGTGATACGATACAACTGAATGTCTTTGGAATGAATGACAATACGGTCTTTGTCGCCGTCGAGTGTAATGACTACATCGGCGGGTTTGAACTCGGACCAACCGGACCACTGGCCTTTTTCACCACGGTCCATGACGCTCAAACTACTGGCTCTGAACCGGTATTTTTGGGCGTAAGTCGTCTGCAAACAAAAAAGGAAAAGGGCTACAGTACCTAAAATGCGTAAAAATTTCATATCGAAAAAATTATACGGTGTAAAACTACAAATTCTAATTTAGAAAAACACCTTCCCAGTAAACGAGGAATTTTCGTAAATATTTGACGAAGATTCATGTTTCAGGTAGATTAAATGTTGTAACAAAGTGGATTAATTTTGGATTGGCGGAAAAGGTTAAAAAAGTGTAAATCTTGTACATCATTTCAATTAATAAGAAAAACTTAGTGACTTAGTGACTTTGTGGCTCAGATGTTTTTCAACCACAAAGACACAAAGACATAAAGAAAAATGAAGATTGGGGTGTTTTAAAGGCAGGAAGGCGCTGCGCTTTTAGAGAGTTTCAGGTTTAAAGTTTAAGGTTGGTGTGTTAAGAGGACGTATGTGGAATTGAGGGTGGGAAAGGTTAAAAAGTGTAGTTCTAGTGCATCAAATCAATTTGCTAAAATCTTAGCGGCTTTGTGGCACAGTATCTTTTTTGCCACTAAGACACCAAGACATAAAGAAAAATGAAGATTGGGGTGTTTTAAAGGCAGGAAGGCGCTGCGCTTTTAGAGAGTTTCAGGTTTAAAGTTTAAAGTTTTGGTGCGCAGGGTGGTAATTGCTTTTTGATACGCTTTGAGGAAAAACTGTATGGGATTTCTCCTTCGTCGAAATGACAAGTTTGCGTATAAAGGTTTTTAGCTAGCTAAAAAAATACTACGTCCTGTTTGTCATTTCGACGTTAGGAGAAATCCCATTCCATTCTTCACGCTACAGTTAAAAACTTACTTGAGGTCTTGCCGACTACTGGCGCGGTCGTGAGGAATTCTAATTGCTACGAAGTCGGAGGACTTCGCAGAGCGGAGGTATTAGATTTTAGATTTTAGAATTTAGATTTTAGAATTTAGAATTTGGTCTTTAGATTTCGGGAGGAATTTGAGATTTGGAATTTTAGACTATGGACTTTAGTCTTTAGACTTTAGATTTTTTCCAGTACAATAAAAAGGTTTAAACGGGTGATGGTAAAGGTATAGTAAGGGTATGGTAAAGGTATAGTAAAGGTAACCATTAGTTAACCACGGGGTTAGTACGGAGTTAGTTCGAGGTTAGTACGGGGTTAGTACGGGATTACACCCATTTTGAGTAATGATTACGGAATACGGAACTTAAAAAAAATAGTATATTTACGCTTACTGATTGATTTGTACCTATCCGCCGAATTTTTTGAGCCTTAACATTAATTATTCAGGGGGATAAACTAGTTAGCAGAAAGTTAAAAAAATGTAGAATAAATCAATGAAATTTAAACCAATGAAAAAAAATCTTTTATTATTACTGTTAATGTTTCCACTAATAGCTTCAGCAAAATTTTTAAAAGCTAAAATTACTTTTAATGATGGAAATTCAAAAAATGGCTTCATAGAATTACCTGAATATCCTGATGATTCGAAAATTAAATTTAGAAGCGAAGAAAAAGGTAAAACTGAGAAATATGACATTAATGAAGTTAAAAGTTTTGAAATTACTAATGATAAGAATCAAGTTTTAAATTATATAACATTAAAACTTGCAGAGCAGGGCACATTTAATCTAAAAAAAATAAAGCCTGGAGATAAAAAAGTTTGGGCAAGAATTGTTAAAGAAGGGAAAATATCTATTTATGCTACTTATTATGCATACAACCCGGGTACAAAAACTGGCGGAGGTGGAACCTTTTACATCAAAAGAGAAAATGAAGATTTCGCTTTGTATTTAGATGATTTTAACGGAGATGAATTAAGCATATGTATGAATTGCTTCTCAAATCTTAAAAAGATACTTAAAGCCTACTTTGAAGAAATTTGTCCAATTTTTTTAGAAAAAATAAATAAAGAAGAGTACAATAAAAAAGGTGTGATGTATTTTATTGAATTATACGAGCAAAATTGTGGAAAATAAACCTTCTGGTAATACAGGTTTCTCGCAATTGCGAATTTTGTAGTAAACTGACGTTCACGTTTCGCAAGAAATATAGTAAATTCAGAAAATATTCGGTTCCAAATCCCAACTAACTGCGTATGAACCGCGTAACATTAGCAGTAAATTTCGACAACCAAAGTATAAATGAGGACAAAATCAATCATAGCTATTTCTAGCTTAATTCTAATTTCAGCAATTGCTGTGCTAATTTATTATTCATTAAATCACTCCAAGAATTCAGAGGTAGAAACGGAGTTGATTTTGGAATTTAAAAAAGATGCTGAAAATGATATTAAGAATGATGATGTGAAGACTTTTGGTTTTGGTTTGTCATTACCGTCGAAAAATGAGGCGCAAGAAATAGAAAAAGTAAAAACAGATAGCATATTAAAAGTTTATGGATTAACCGCCAAAAATCTTGGTTGTACAATAATGCCAGAACTGACGAAAGCAACTAAAGAATATGAAAAAATAACGGAAGTTTATCTAACAAAGAGAAACGGAAAAGGTTGGCGAATGAAGATGGAAAACGAAATTAGGAAAATAAATAAAAACTACCGCTAACAGCAGTTTGGTCAATAGCTGCTTATTCTTGAAATGAATTTCTGTAATTTATCTTAGTGTAAAATAAGTAGTTCGCTGGCTTCGCCACAATCGCAAGGCATGAAACATTAGCGGTAAATTTAATCAAGCCTATTAAAAAAGTAAAAATGATATCAGCCCATCAATTATATCAAGTTGTAGAACAAAAAACTTCCGATGATCGATCAATATTGCTTTCTGAATTATTTCTTGATGCTATGAATGATTGGCCAACTTTAAATTTGAAAGAACCCGATGAGTTTATTGGAATATTGAAAAATGAAGTTGGACCTTGTTTGACCCTAAGTGATTTTAAATTATTTTCGAGAAGATTGCATCTTACCCAAGATGCATGGAAAATTGAATCAATGGCATCACTATTTAAAATATTTGACGTTATGGGGAATGAAAATTCTTCGCAGCAAGAATTAGAAAAAATTTTAGATTCAATTATAGTAACCGATAATCAAAGCTTCCGCTAACAGTAATTAGCCACAATGGCTCGAATGTACTAGTTTAGCGTTTGGTTTACACGAAAATGTTTAACTTAGTAAAAACAATCCTTATCATTGTATAGGCCAGCGAGGATTAATTAAAGAAGGATACACGCAACTCTCAAATTCAAATTTCTATGAAAGCACTTCTATTGATTATTGGTTTTTTAATGACCCAACCTATCACTAAATTCCCGGAAAGAAAAGAGATGTTAGTTCGTGATTTTGAAGCCTACGAAAACATTTTTCCTCTTAAAATTTTAGATTTAAGTCATCAAGGAATCAAAGACAAAATTCACGTCTTTTATGTGAGTTTTAGTTATCAAGGAGTAGAACATGATATCAATTTCCCAAAAGGTGAAGACATGGATCATTTTACATTCAAAATTGAAAAGGATGGTTTGTATCGACCAACTTTCCGTAAAGAGGCTTTGGAAATTAACCCAATGTATCAACCCTATTTTCAACAAACTAAAGATAAATACCGCAAAATTACAGCTGATGATGTACAACTTTTGATGATGGACGAACCCGAATGGCTCCAAAATGATGCTACTCCATTGAATGCAAAAGGGGAGAAATTTAAATTTATTTGTCAATACGAAGCAGAAATTTTATCCAATGATGATTGTTGGGTCTATCTATTTTATGACGAAAAAAGCAAAGAAGTAAAATATGTTTATCAACGCACATAAATTCGCCATTGATGTCCGCATAGGCGGGTAACTGGTGCGTTAGGTTGATATCTAAACGATTAACTTAGTAAGACATTAATTATGATTGCTTGACTTACCTAAGTCAACTAGTAGGTGGATAATTAGTCCTAATTTTACAATACATGGTTAAAAAAATTAGCGTTCAATTTACTTTTAAATGTATCATTTGACCTGATTAATCCTACTTTATAAATTAGCAGTATATGAAAAACACCATTCGATTAAAAACCTTGGTTACCCTACCCTTTTTACTTTTTATAATGCCTTTTTTAAAAACATGTTCGGACAAAAAAATGGCCTTCAACAAAAAAAATGAAATAGAAAACGTAGCTGTTGAGTGTGTAGTCCATGACAAAAGCAAAGCCCCTACGGATACTTTACGTATGGAGAACAACACCATCAGTCACCAAGTCAAACCGCAAACTTCCGACGAATTCACCGTAAGTTATTACGGTTTGCTGCAACAAAGTTTTGGCCCATCCAATTGGAACAATTTGGGAACCTCAACGTTTAAAGACTTGACTTTTTATCCCTTGTTTGGATTTCTAGTGGTCTTTCTACTTTCGATACTGAATGGGGTGCTGACATTCCTGGGCAACTATGCTGCCACCTATCGATTGGGAATGGCGAATCTACTCGTCCTGATTTTAGCTACTTTTGGATTGGTTTATGTGGAACTAGTAGAAGAACTGACGCAACTTAAAATTGGGTATTATGCCTTGTTCTTGAACTTCGTTGGCATTGTCATCGTTGCCCGGTTTGAGTGTAGGAAGGAATGATTGTTGTAGTTTGGGGTAACACATTCACTATACCCATTTATAAACTCTATTAGTAGTAAATTTAACCAACTAAAAAATCCATTGTAAAACTATTCAACTCATCCGCAACACCAATACACCATGAAAACAAAAACCAATGCTATCAAAGGATTTTACTGTGGGGTGATCACATTGGCGCTTATCCTATTATTAGTAATCTTAGTGACCATACAACAGCATCTCCCCTTTTCTTTATCTTCTATTTATATGCTCATTCTATTGGGCATAATGGGCTTATTTATCTTTGGAAATATTTATACGATCAAAGGCTTACGCGATCCTTATTCGCTTAAAAAGTGGATTGGCATTGTGCTTAACGGACTCTTTACTCTTGTTTTTTTCGCATTGATTCTTGCCAACTTTTTTGATCTCTACAGTCAACTTCGATAGTAACTCTTATATCTGTTATTTTTATCGGAGTATCCATTAACAAATGAATCATGAAAGCTAACCTATTACTTCTCCTCTTTCTTCTAACTGCTTGTCAAAAAAAAGAATCGGTAGTGCCTGTTGTAGTACCGCAATCCGAGGGAGCTACTGCTTCCCATCTAGAAGATGAGGTGGCTTCAATCATTAAAAAGGTAAACGAAAGCAGGCCTGAGCATCGTAAATCGTTACTGATTTCCTTTTTAAATTACGCTGACCGCGTAGATGGTGCTGTCAGTGAGTTGTATGGAAACTTCGCATTTGAGTATGTAGAAGACCAACCGAAGGCATTTTTCAGTGTGCTCACACCAGCTGACAGTTTGCTGGTCAAAAAATGGGCAACCGTTAGTGCAACCGAAATGCAAATTCTTGGGGACAGTAAGGAGGGTGTGGACAGTGTCTTTGTTGCCGTGGCTGCGCTTCATTCCCAACACCAAAAATCCTTTACTCCAGAGGAGCGCCAACTAGACCCACTGAATTTGAAGCACTTAAAGCAAAAGATTTCGGAGTAATAGGGTCGTAAACGTATTAAAAATGCTGTACTTTTAGATTTTATTCTTTAAAAACCAACCCACTATACCTTAATTCAAATGAAAAAATCAACACTATTTTTTGTTTTTGCGCTGTTCTACTCGGCTTTTACTCCCGCACAAAATAAATTCAATGTTTATTATTCTGGTGAAAGTAAGTCCAATACCTTCAACTTTGACAAGTTTATTTTTGCTCATAACTTTTTTGCAGATGCTTTTTATCGAACGGATTTATACAAACAACTCAACGCTGAAGAAATGGCACAAATTATTGAGACGGTTCGCCAAAGAATTTCAAAAGATAATGCGATTAAGTTTGTTTTCCCACAAACTAGTAAACCCAATGCCGAATTGATTTTTTCAATTCAACCTGAAACGAAAGATGGTCCAATACTCATACTTTCCACCAATTTTGATCAAGAAAATCGAAAGTTTTCTCAAGATAATTCGAATCATTTAGTTCGTTGGTACTTCATCCGCGAAAATTTGGTGATCTATAGAAAAAATCTGTTCAATAAAGAAGATGAAGAAAAATGGACTGCTGAAAAAGAAATTGGTGAATTGATTGAATTGTATCTTTTTGATGAAATCAAAAGTAATAATGCTAAAATAGAGGGATTGCTATCTTCTTTGTTTTCGGACACTACAATAACACCCGCACAAAAACTTTATGGTTATTTATACCAACAGGAATATTATTTATCCCAAGGAAATTTAGAGCAAGCGTTAAATACAAACAAATTACTGAATGATTTTTACTCCACTAATGAAGGGAAAGGAATTGAAAACAATTATTCCCTTTTGAGAGCTATGGCAAATACTGAAATAGCAATTATGCAGCTATTGAATTAATTAGTTTCCTTAATTTTAATGGACACTACTCCGCTGAACCTTGTTATTTTTTATTTACTATGTTAAAAATGAACTTTACCCAACCGCTCTTTTGTTTTCTTTGTTTTATAATGAGTAGGGAACGTATGTACAGTCAAGAAATACCTATTCCAAGTGACTATTCCATTATTGCGTCGACTCAGGGGGATTTAAATCAAGATGGGATTGATGAATTGGTGGTGGCTTATAATACAAAACCTGAAAAAAAGGAGAACCGGGAAAGCATCCCGAGAACATTGACTATTTACAAAAAGGTCAATGCAAAATGGGAAATGTGGAAAAGTTCGATGCAACTTTTATTAGGAAGTGAAGATGGTGGCATGATGGGCGATCCTTTTGGTGCGATTGAAATCAAAAATGGTGTTTTATGGGTGAGTCAGAATGGCGGCAGTAGTTGGAAATGGGGATTCACTGACAAGTACCGGTATCAAGAAGACGATTTTTATTTAATTGGCTATAAGAGCAATTCGGGCAAACCTTGTGAATATTGGTATACTATTGATTTTAACCTTTCCACCGGAAAGCTAATCGTTAGTAAAGAGTATGAACGTTGTGAAAATGAAGAAATGCCTGAGGTTTACAAGCGGGAGAATGAAGAATTTTTTAAAAAAGACATTCGCATCACTTTTGAAAAACGAAATGATCGGGCTATTCAGTTCCGTTCGCCAAAATACAAGCATATTATCTATATTTCGTCTAACGATTGAATTTGACTTCATTCGTTTTTAACCCAACACTTGTTCACCGATGGATCCGAATCAAGAAACCTTTACCACTTGGAATTCCGTAGCCTTGAAGTACCAGGAAAAGTTTATGGATATGCCGTATTACAATGCCTCGTATGATTTGTTTTGTGAAATGGTAGCGCAAAGGGAAGCACGGTTGTTGGAAATTGGTTGTGGTCCGGGGAATATTACGAAATACCTATTAGCAAAGCGTCCTGATTTTTCGTTATTCGGTATCGACATTGCCCCCAATATGATTGCCTTGGCAAAAGCGAATAATCCGACGGCAGACTTTGCGGTGATGGATTGCCGTGAAATTCATACACTTGAATCGAATTTTGATGCGTTGATTGCGGGTTTTTGTATACCGTATTTATCGCCTTCCGAATGTGCAACGTTGTTTGCATCGGCGTATCAGCTTTTGGCACCACAGGGATGGATGTATCTCAGTTTTGTGGCAGGCGAAAGAGAGCAATCGGGCTTTCAATCGGGAAGTGCGGGTCGGGTGTATTTCCATTACCATCCTTTGGAACAATTGGTCGAACAATTGCAACATTGTCAATTTGCACTTAAAAATACACTACGGGTGAAATACCCTACATCGGATACCACTTTTGATTGGCATACGATTTTGCTGGTTCAAAAAATATAAATAATCGTTTTTAATCACTATTACACTACCTATGAAAATTGTTCATGCCAAACAAATTTGGAAAGGATGGTTTATGTATCCAGAATTAGAAGATGTAGACTATAACCCCATACCCGTTTCTTTTGGTTTGGAAATCACTGTAGAAAATGATTCTTTTACTGGGATTGCAACAGATGAAGAGGCAGGACATCTATTTGACGAACCTATTCGCGTTACGGGCTTTTTTCAAGATCATATTATCAGTTTTGTAAAAAAATACCCTTGCCTCTATTTCTCCGATGAAACTGGAAATCTAACCATCGACCCAACTAAAAATCATCCCGACATTTATTATTACGGCACCATCGATTCGAGCAAAACTCAGGTAAATGGCACGTGGGAAATGGTCATTCAATCGATAGCAATTGATGATGGTGACTACCTTGAACAAGTTCATTCGGGTGCCTTTGAAATGAGAAGAATACTATAGAACATATAGATAAAACTAGAAACTTATTACAGGTATAAGATACATCAATAAGAATTGAGTTTGATTAACATTCGCATTTGATTCCATTAAATTTGTTTGATATTAAATTAAAATTGAAATATAACTCCCAACGTAATACGACAATCGGTATTAAAAAAGTAACTTGAGAACAAAAAACGAAATTCTACTTAAAATGATTGATACATTAACGAAATATGTACATTTGTTAATTATCATAAAAAATATTTATGAATTACACCCTACACCAACTTCAGGTTTTTTTAAAAGTATCGGAAACCAAAAGTATTACGAAAGCGGCAGAAGAGTTGTATTTAACCCAGCCGGCGGTTTCGATACAATTAAAAAATTTTCAAGAGCAATTTGACATTCCGTTGACTGAGGTTGTGGGTCGTCAATTGTACATTACGGAATTTGGGCAAGAAATTGCTCGGGCTGCTGAAAACATCTTGAACGAGGTGCATGCCATTAATTATAAAACGATGGCCTTTAAGGGTAAGTTATCGGGTAAGTTGAAAATCACCTCCGTTTCCACAGGTAAATATGTGATTCCGTATTTATTATCGGATTTCATGAAGCTCCATTCGGAAGTCGAATTAATGTTGGATGTAACCAATAAAAACCGGGTGGTGAAATCGTTAGAGCGCAATGAAATTGACTTTGCTTTGGTTTCTGTTTTACCGGATATGAATGTTCAGAGTATTCCGTTGATGGAAAATCAGTTGGTATTGGTGGCGAATCGCGATTTTAACAAACCTAAACGTCCGTTGACTTTGGATGAGATTCAGCAATTGCCATTGATTTACCGCGAATTGGGTTCGGGCAGCCGCCATGTGATGGAGCGTTTTTTGGAACAGCAAAATATCAAGATTACTAAAAAAATGGAGTTAACGAGTAATGAAGCGGTGAAACAAGCAATTATTGCGGGTTTAGGTTGTTCCATCATGCCTGTTATTGGGATTAAAAATGAATTACAGAATGGTGATTTACAAATTATCCCCGCCGAAGGATTGCCTCAGTTTTCTCAGTGGAACTTGATTTGGTTGAAATCGAAGAACTTATCTCCGGCTGCCGAAGCGTTTAAAAATTATTTGTTAGAAAATAAAACTTCGATTATAGCTTCCCATTTTGGCTGGGCCACCCAACTTTAAAACTACTGACAACCAAAGTATTAAAAAGTTTGTTTACCTCTTGTAAACCCAGTACTATGATGGGTATTGAGTGGAATTGTCTACATTTGGTGGAATGAAAAAAACGAGCCTTTTTCTTTTTTTACTTTTAGGTGGATGCTTTGTATTCGCTCAAAATCATACAACTTTGATGCAAACGGGTTGGAACCATTTGGCACAGGATCGGGAAGATTTGGCGTATGTGCAATTTTGGAAAGCGCACCTTCAAGCTGCCAAAAAGCATCACACTGCAGCCAATGCGGAAGCGTTACTCCACCTAGGAATTTGCACTTACGGTTCGAGTTTGGAGCGCGGGTTGCAATTTGGCATACAAGCATTAAACCAATACGAGTCACTTGAATCGACCCAACCGGAAGTTAGCACATTGGGACGTGCACGTTGTTTGCAATTAATCAGTACGATTTTCAGTCGGCAAAAGAACTACAATAAAGCCCAAAAATTATCTCGTGAAACTATAAAATTACTTGAAAATACAGCAGATACTACGGGTACATTGGGATTGGCGTATATGAGTTTGGGGAAATTGAATATTCAGTTGCACCAAGGAGATTCGGCTCACTTTTTTTTTAATCAAGCGCTTTCACTATTTGAACGTTACAAAACGAAAGTGTATGTACCGGGCGCACTTATTGCTCAGGGAGATTTGTATGTAAAAAACAAACAATTTAAAGAAGCTGATAGGGCCTATTTAAAAGCATGGAACCTAGCTAAAGTTTCCCAAAATCAACAAGCGATGGCGAGTGCGTTAATGGGACAAGCACGAAGATTACAAGCTACCTCCGATTACCGTGGAGCCCTAACTGTTTTGCAACAGGCGTGGGAACTTACTCAGCAATTATCCGATAAAAGTTTTGCGATTCAGGTATTAGAACAACAGGCGATGGTACATGACCGATTGGGGGATTATGCCGCTTCGAGTCATTTCCGTCAAAAATTAATCACCTTAAAAGACACCTTTTACACTGAAGAGCGCGAACGCATAGCACGAAGTTTAGCGATGCAATTTGAATTAGGTGAAAAAGACCGTCAATTGCATTTGGTGACCCGTGACAAAGAGTTAACACGCCAAACGAATTCTATTTTGTGGGCCTTAATTGGAGTAATTGTTGTAGCCTTTAGTTTGATTTACTTTTACCTCAAACGCTACCAAAAACGTGATCGGGAATTATTGCGAGCCAAAGAAGCCTACATGCAACTTTTGGAAGAGCAAAAGCAATTGAAGGAACAGTAATTTACGCGAGATTTAGAACATCAGGAACAGCAATTGAGTTCGATGACCCTTCAAATGTTGGAGAAAAATGAATTGTTGGAAAACATCAAAAGTTTGGTGCAAGAAAAGCAAAATGGATTTGAGAATCAGCTGCTGCGTTTGGTGCAACAGCAATCGATTCAAGATCGGGTTTGGAATGATTATGACGCGGTATTAGAACATGCGAATCGTCATTTTTACGAACGATTAAATCAACGTTTTCCGGAGATAAGCGCCAATGATTTAAAGTTATGTGCGTTGACAAAAATGAATTTATCCATAAAAGAAATGGCGGCCATTTTGAATATTTCACCGGATAGTGTAAAAACAGCCCGACATCGTTTACGTAAAAAATTACAGTTACAGACCGAAGACAACCTGACTGATTTCTTGCTAAACCTTTAATAAACAAGCGATTTACAAGCATGTTTACCTCATGTTTACCTAAAAAACAAAGCAGGTTATATAATTGAATTGTATCTTTGGGGAATCAATCAATCAAAAAATAAAAAAGAATCTTATGAAAAAGAATTACCTAATTTCCAGTTGTACTGCCTTGCTTTTGAGTTGGGGTAGTTTTGCCCAAGTTGTCAATGGCGATTTTGAATCCATTAAAGAGAATTTACTACCCACCAATTGGGGAATGGATTTTGTGCAAAGTGTCGTAATCGATCAAACTACGGGTGAAACCCAGGTCGATGAAATTCAATATCCTTGGTGCATTCCTTCTTTTGTATTTTCTACCACTGAACATCAGTCAGGGAATTATGCGATGGAACTCGCGAATGGTTTCAACATTACGCAGAATGAAGTTATTGTTGCGCAAGCTTCAGTTTTTAGCAATCCCGAATTAGACAGTCCCGGATGGAATGCGGGTTTACCGCTTGCGCCCGGAGCGAATGTAACCCTATTGGGATTCTACTACAAATTTATTCCGCAAGGCAATGAAATAGGAGAAGCCAGAATCACGGTTTTGAATGATCAAAGTGAGGTTATTGGTGAAACACATATTGATTTAGTACCAACTTCTGGGAATGCGTTTGAATATATCTACAGCTTTATCTCGTATACGTCAACTACGAGTCCGGCCCATATGTATATTACGTTTAAAACAGCGAATGAGAATTCGACTCCCGTTTATGGCACACGCTTAGTAGTAGACAATGTAGTGACCAATTTTTCCGCTTTGGACATGATCGTAGTTGACCCAATTGCGGTACCAAAATTCAAGGTAATTACCGAAGTATTGGACGGACAATTACAGATTCAACCGGGCGATATGGTGGGGCAAGTTACTTACACCTTATTTGACACCACAGGAAAACGTGTACGCACGAATACTGAAGAGAGTTCTGGCGCTTATTTGTACATGATGGACATCAGCGATTTACAAGCGGGTACGTATATCTTAACGGCCCATGATGCCCACCAATTCATCACACAAAAAATCATCAAAAAATAACGAACTATACTAAAGTCGAATAGTGCTTATTCGTGCCGAACCTTGGGAAACTGGGGTTCGGTTTTTTTTTAATTATGAGTTTTGAGTTATGAATTATGAGTGGGTAAGGTTTAAAAGTGGAGAATGTTTAAATTGTGTATAGCTAAAGGTTTGCCCATGTTGATTCGTGCAACTACCAATTGGCAGTTTTCCTCATTGCCTCATTGACTCATTGACTCATTGCCTCATTGACTCATTGACTCATTGCCTTATTGACACATTGACACATTGCCACACCTACCTATCGGCAGGCAGGTTGCCTCATTAACACCGAACCGCGCCAGGGGTAGCAGTGGAAAGCCCGGATGGCGGACGAAGGGAGCCAACGGACTTGCAACGGATAACCCGGCCGACGCTAGGAGGGGCGCCCAAAAAATCAATATACTATGCGTGCATACCAAATTAATTGCTATCTTTACGAAAAATAGACCTTTATGAATTTTGCAGCAAAGATGCTTCGCGACGGAGCTTTGGAAGGAAAAACGATAGTAATTACGGGCGGTGGCAGCGGCTTAGGCAAGGCCATGACAAAATATTTCATGGAATTGGGGGCGCATGTTGCAATTACGTCGCGTGATTTAGAAAAATTAAAAACGACGGCAGCGGAATTGGAAGCGGAAACGGGAGGAAAATGTTTGCCTTTGGCTTGCGATGTGCGGCATTATGACCAAGTGGAAGCGATGTTGGCTGCTGTTCTTGAAGCCTATGGAAAAGTCGATGTTTTGTTGAACAATGCGGCGGGGAACTTCATCTCCCCTACGGAGCGCTTATCGGCCAATGCTTTTGACACGATTATTGACATTGTGTTGAAAGGAACGAAAAACTGTACGTTGGCTTTTGGGAAGCATTGGATTGCTGAAAAACAAACCAATTGCAATGTGTTGAATATTGTTACGACCTATGCTTGGACGGGTTCGGGCTATGTGGTTCCGAGTGCGACGGCCAAAGCGGGCGTATTAGCGATGACCCGAAGTTTGGCGGTAGAATGGGCCAAATACGGCATCCGAATGAATGCGATTGCACCGGGGCCCTTCCCTACTAAAGGCGCATGGGATCGCTTACTACCAGGGGATTTAGCCGACAAGTTTGATATGGCGAAAAAAGTGCCGTTAAAACGCGTAGGGGATCATCAAGAATTAGCAAATCTAGCGGCCTATTTGGTTTCTGATTTTTCAGCCTATATCAATGGCGAGGTGGTCACTATTGACGGTGGTGAATGGTTGCAAGGGGCTGGACAGTTCAATATTTTAGAAAAAATTCCGCAAGAGATGTGGGATATGTTGGAAGCGATGATTAAAAGTAAAGGGAGTAAATA
>JBDKGM010000068.1:0-59376 GCA_039798185.1 Bacteroidota bacterium | reverse complement strand
ATCCAACGCGTGGTAAAATTCAACACGCAGTATGCGATTCCCTATTTAAATTGATTAATTTAGTAGAAGAAACCAATCTTTTATTATGCATTCACACGCCCTATCCCACCGTCTTCGTGAGGTGTTCATTGATGGAAAATGGATTGCCAATACCAATTATCAGGAACAAATCACAGGACTAACAGTAGCACAAGCCCTGCAAAAACCTATGGGTTTGAACAGTATTGCCGCGCTTACCTTTCATATCAATTATTATTTAGAAGGTTTAATTCCTGTTTTCAACGGTCAACCCCTTACAATTAAAGACCAATACAGTTTTGACCTTCCGCTGCTACAAGATCAAGCGGCTTGGGAGGCATTAACCCAACGCTTATTGACAAATGCTGCAGTCTTTATCGCTTGCGTTGAAAAATGCACCGACACGGATTTAAAGCAACCTTTTGCAGAGGAAAAATACGGAACCTACCAACGTAACATCGAAGGAGTTTTGGAACACAGTTATTACCATTTAGGACAAATTGTGTTACTACGGAAAATGGTTTTTGCTTAGCTACTGAGATGCTGAGCTACTGAGATGCTGAGCTACTGAGATGCTGAGCTACTAAGATGCTGAGCCGCTGAGTTGCTGAGTTGCTGAACTCAATGTTGGGAGGCTTTGGGGAGCGGGTGAAAAGTTACTGAGATGCTGAGATTCTGAGCCGCT
Source organism: Bacteroidota bacterium (assembly GCA_039798185.1). Taxonomy (GTDB): domain Bacteria; phylum Bacteroidota; class Bacteroidia; order Flavobacteriales; family Flavobacteriaceae; genus Flavobacterium. The sequence goes on along the minus strand of JBDKGM010000068.1, from coordinate 58,673 downwards.
GAACTCAATGTCTGGAGACTTTGGGGAGCGGGTGAAAAGCTACTGAGAAGCTGAGAAGCTGAGCCACTGAGTTGTTAAGCTCAAATTCGGGTGACTTTGGGGAGCGGGAGTGACAGGAAAAAATACAATAACTAAAAAAAGCAAAAAAAATGAAAAAGATAAATTTTATTTCTGCAATAATATATTCACTTTTATTTTCTCAATGTACAGTATTCAAAAATGAAATCAAAAATTGTAATGAAAATCTAAAATTTAAAGATTCTTTTATGTCTCATATAAGTTTAATTGAAAACTATACAATGGGTAAAGGTGAGAGAAAACAGTTTGATGAAGGACTTTATTTTCTATCAAAATATGTTCATGTTTCCTATGATGACATGCTAAATTTTTCTAGTTCTTATACAAGTATTAAATCTTTCAATAAAGACAAAATTAGATGGTTAAAGTGGTATGAGGAAAATAAATGTAGTAATATTCAATTTAAGCAATAAGATTTTATAAAAAAATTGGATTTAATTCGTCTCTTTGTCTGAAGCCCGATGACGCATTCTATGATAAAAAGCAACAAAAATTGAACTATTTCAACAACTCATTAAACCTCCTTCGGGTGGTTTTTTATTTTAGTTATTAAGAACACATTACTTGATTTAGCGAAAATACCCTAGCCCAGATCGAAATGGAAAGCCCGGAAGACAGTACCGTAGTTTTTTGTTGCCAAACGAAAGCGACCAACGGAAGCTTACGGAGGGCTTACAAAAACACGGTAATGGCTGAGGACATGAAATGTAGCGCTGGAATAGCTCCAAAAAAATACAACACTTGATGTAGTAAAGAGATTCTGAAAGTGCCTTTCTATAGCTTACAGGGTGAAAAGCTTCTGAGCCGCTGAGCTACTGAACACTGAGAAGCTGAGCCACTGAGAAGCTGAGCCGCTGAGCCGCTGAGTCACTGAACACTGAACACTGAACACTGAACACTGTATACTGAACACTGTATACTGTATACTGTATACTGCAAACCGCAAACTGCAAACTGCACACAGCAACTATTTCATTTTCTCGTTACCTTTGTACGATGTTACAAAAAGCCCTCACTAAATACCTCGCTAACTTTAAAGGATTTTCACGTGAAATATGGATTCTTACCCTGATCACGTTTATCAATCGAGCAGGTACGATGGTGCTTCCCTTTTTATCCAAATACCTCAAAGAAGATTTGCATTTCAACTACGATCAAGTGGGATGGATTTTATTCTGGTTTGGTGTAGGTTCGATGGCGGGCTCCTGGCTAGGCGGCAAACTCTCTGATAAAATTGGGTTTTACAAAATCATGGTGTTTAGTTTATTCACCAGTGGCTTGGCGTTTTTTGTCTTGCAATACGTCAAAACGTTTAATGCTTTGTGCATCGCAATATTTGGCATCATGGTAATCGCCGATATGTTTCGTCCAGCCATGTTTGTATCCATAGGCACGTATGCCAAGCCTGAGAACCGCACACGGGCACTTACTTTGGTGCGCTTGGCCATTAATTTGGGCTTTGCGGCGGGTCCGGCACTGGGCGGACTCATTATTATGGGTATGGGGTATCAAGGTTTGTTTTGGGTGGATGGCGCTACATGTATACTCGCTATTGGGATTTTTGCCCTTTTGGTGAAAGAGAGAAAGGCGATCAAACTCCACCCCGATGAGAAAGCGCTACTTGAAGCCGAACGGAAATCTGTGTTTACAGACGGTCCGTTCTGGTTGTTCTTATTCAGCTGCGTGATCACGGGTATATTATTCTTTCAGTTGTTTACCACCATCCCTCTTTACCATCGTATCCAATTTGGGTTAACCGAATTGCAAACGGGCTTACTCCTCACCTTCAATGGCGTATTGGTTTTCTTTTTGGAAATGCCCATCGTGAGTGCGGTGGAGCGCAAAAAACTCGACAAAGTTAAAATGGTGACGTGGGGCTGTTTCTTTATGAGTATTAGTTTGTTTTTACTATTAATTCACCAATGGGCGGGCATCTTACTGGTCATGATGGTGTTTATGACCTTTGCGGAAATGTTTGCCTTCCCTTTTTCCAATTCGTTTGCGATGAGTCGGGCTCCCAAAGGACACGAAGGACGGTATATGGCTATTTTCACGATGAGTTATTCGGCGGCTCACATTTTGAGTGCCAAGATCGGAATGACCGTAGTTGACCATTACGGTTATGCTAAGAACTGGTGGGTTATGGGACTCCTCGGGTTGGTAGGTACTGCTTCAGGGTACTGGGTCTACCGTATGGTACAGCAAGAGAAAACGAAACATCCTATTGGCCCGACTACCTTTGAGCATCCTGCTGAGGGAGGGGAAAGGGAAATATGAGGAATTTTAAATTATAAATTATGAATTAAGGGTTTAGAGTTGGGGTAAAACTCGTTTTTATTAATAAATATTTTCCTTGTAAATACTTTGCTTATAAGTACTTTACTTATAAACAACTCCTTTATAAATACTTCCTTTATAAATACTTCCTTTATAAATACTTTCTTTTTATTACTTCGAGTGATTGCGTGGAGGAATTCCAATCGGTTAGAATTTGTTGGCGCAGGAAGGTTGGATCGCCTTCATAGTGGCGTAACCATTGGTCTTCGGTAAGGTGTTGACGAAGTACTTTTAAGCGTTTTAAGGTTTCAGGTGCGGTACGAAATACCGTGGTTGGTGGAAAATCCTGACTGGCTTTGTGCAGGTAGTGTGCGGTGAGCGTTTCAAAATCAATGGCTATGGCATACAAAAGTTCGTGATCATTATCTGGAAAAAAAGAAGTCCAAGCCGCATACCCGACTACCTTACCCGAATAGCGCTGGGAAGATTGGGTGGCTAAGCGCCATTTGCAATTGGCAGCCCTACCCCAATGGTTGGATACACGATAGACACCTTCTTCAGTAAAATAATAGATACTCCCCGATTTACTGGTATACTGCGGTTGCAATGCGGTCAGCACTTCCCGATCTACTTCTTGAAAGATACAAAAAGTATGCTTGTGAAAATTATGGCGGTTGTAGCTTTTACGGGTCATAGCGCAAAGATACACATTCCGCTCAGACTCTTATTTCTAAAAAAATAGTTAAATAACTATAAAATTAGTTTGTCAACTAAAAAAATAGTTGTAGGTTTGATTTATCAATTAAAGAACGACTTGTATGCAAAAGTTAACGAACAAGGAAGAAGAGATTATGCACATTTTATGGAAGTTAAAAAAGGCTTTCGTAAAAGAAGTGATGGCTGAGATTACCGAAGACCAGCCCCATTACAACACGTTGTCGACCATCATCCGTAATTTAGAGGACAAAGGATATGTAGGACATACAGCGTATGGGAATACCCACCAATACCATCCGATCATTTCGTTGGAAGAATACCGCAAGACGTTTATGAAAACGGCGTTAGCGAACTACTTTGACAATTCGTATAAGCAAATGGTTTCTTTTTTTGCGGAAGAGGAGAAAATTTCAGCGGATGAATTACGGGAGATTTTAGCACTCATCGAAAAAAAGAAATAATATGGAAGCGCTATTCATTTATTTAGCAAAATCGGGGGGATTGTTAGCGACCTTCTATTTGGTCTATTTTTTTGGCTTACGCCAGGAAACGTTCTTTAAGAGTAACCGCTGGTTTTTATTGGCCGGTTATGCCACTTCCCTACTCTTACCGTTGTTCACCATTACGAAAACGGTTTGGGTTACCCGCCCTAAACTCACTTTGGAACAAGTAATGGCGATGGCGCAACCCCATACCACTCCCTCATTGGTCAGCGAACCTGCAGTCGATTGGAGTATGTGGCTCTGTTATGGATATTTGGCTATAGCAACAGTATTTGTGGGACGTATTGCACTGCAACTGTTTTCCGTAGTTCGGTTTTTACGCCATCGCGAAATTGCAGAGCGTAGTTCGGTCAAACTTGTGGATGTCGCAGAACCCGTTGCACCTTTTTCTTTCTTTAATTACATTGTTATTAATTCCCAATTGTATACAGAAGAAGAACGGCAAAGCATCGTATTGCACGAACAAATACACAGTACCCAACGTCATTCGATTGACGTACTTATTGCGCATATTTATTGTGGTTTGTTTTGGTTCAATCCCTTTGTTTGGCTTTATAAAAAAGCGCTATTACAAAATTTAGAATACATTGCTGACCGTGAAGCTATGGCATTGTCTGGCAATCCAACAGCCTATCAAAAAGCCTTATTGAAAGTGGCGATACCCACCCATCAATTGGCAATAACGAATTCATTTTATCAATCATTAATCAAAAAACGAATACTTATGTTACATCAAAATCAATCCCACCAACGCAAATCCTGGAAATACACTGTAATGATTCCAGCCCTTATGGCCTTTGTTTTCCTATTTCAAATCAAAACAGTGGCACAAGAAAAAACGGTTCAACACATTGAAACCAATACGTCACAAAACATGGTTCAACTCCGCTGGGACAAAGACACTCCAGAATCTGAAATGGATAAGGATGTAAAAGCGTTAAAAGAACTTGGCGTTACTGTGAAATACTCGAAAGTAAAGCGCAATGATCAGGGAGAAATTACGGGAATTAAAGTGAGTTATGAAGATGAAAAAGGAAAAAAAGGGCAAACTCAAGTAAGTGGTGACGAACCCATTGCACCTATTGTTTTCTTTAAAACTGAGCATCAAATTGGATTTGGAACTCCAAAAATGAAAACCATAACGGTGACTAAAACCTTTAGTTCAGACGGACCTGAATCGGCTCGAGTTGAAAAACGCATCATTCGTTCCGAAGACGGAACTGAAATCATAACAATGAATGGAGCTGAAGACATCGATGCTTCGGTCAACGAACATAAAATTGTGGTGAAGGCAACAAATTCAGACAAACCCATGGTAATTGTAGATGGGAAAGTCATGGAATTGGGGTATGATGTCAATGCCATTGATCCGAACGATATCGTTACGGTAGAAGTATTTAAAGACGGCGATGTGATTAAAACCTATGGTGCAGAAGCGAAAAATGGCGTAGTAAAAATCAATACGAAGAAAATCAAAGCGATTCGTGCAGAGGCCATGGAAGAAGGTCGCAAAGCGATGGAAGAAGGTCGTGAAGAAATGCGTGTAGAGATGAAACGCGCTAAAGATGAAATGCGCAAAGCGAAAGCGGAAATGGATGCGCAACAACCCGAATTGGAGAAAGCCCGTCAAGAGATGCTGAAAGCCAAAGACGAAATGTTAAAGGCAAAGGCGGAAATGGAGAAAGCCAAAGCGGAATTTGAAAAGGCGAAAGCCAATTTGAAAAAAGGATAAGCGTTAAAATACTGTAAAAGTCGATACGTCAAAATTAGACTTTCCCTTAAGTTTGTAGAACCAAAGTAAACAACCAAAAATCAGAGAAATATGTCAGTAATTGTTCGATTATTTAATCTAATTGCGGTAATCGCTGCTACGTTGTTATCGCATGTTTTAGGCGCACAAAACAACCCTAAGCTCCTCCAAGACCGTCACGATGATATTGTGATGACTTGGAAAAAAACTACTCCGGATCAAGAAATGAAAGACGATGTAAAAGCCTTGGCCGAACATGGTGTTACGGTAAAGTATTCGGGGGTAAAACGCAACAGCAATCAAGAGATTACAGCGATTAAAATTGAATACAAAGATCGAAAAGGGAACAAAGGCGCCTTGGAATACAGCAATGAACAGCCGATTGCGGATATTGTTTTATTTCAACAAAATGGCGAAATCGGATTTGGTAAACCTACCCAGTCCAATGATATCTTTGCGATGAATGATGTCTTTGGTCGCTCTTTTGGCGGGGATAGCCTCTCGCCTTTTGGACAAGGATTCCAGTTGGATCAAATGCCGGATATGAAATCCTATAATTTCAGTTTTGGCAATGGTCAAGGCGGTTCGGGTTCTTCGAAAATGATCATTCAAGAAAGCGGAAAAAAACCATTGGTAATTGAAGATGGAAAAGTGGTTGAAGGCGGTGCTGATTATACCCAAGAAGAATTGGATGAAATTTTGAAAAACAACAAAATGGAGTTCAAGGGTATGGGTAAATTAGACCCTATGGAATTTGACTTCCGCAATGAAGAAGGTTTGGAGCAATTCAAAGAAAGAATGAAAGCGTTGAAAGGTGAGCTGAAAACCAATAGCGAAGAAGACGATTTGGAAAAAGCAAAAGCGGATATGCTGAAAGCCAAAGAAGAAATGGTGAAGGCACGTGAGGAATTAGAAAAAGCCAAGAAAGCTTTGGAAAAAGAAAAGGCACCTGCGAAAGCAAAAGCAAAAAAAGGATAACTAAAAAGACCACAATTGCTGTGGTCTTTTTTATTTTTGCTTAAAATCAAACCGCATGTTTAAAGTTTTAGCCAAAGTAAATAAATGGCTCCTACCGAGTTTTACCAAACAGCAATTGGATCCTGCAAAGGCTAAAAAATGGCAATTAGCGCTATTGGCTTGGCGGTATTATGTTACCTGTCGTGCCATCAATCAATAGGTCATCACGGCAGCAACCGGATGCGGTGTTAGTTTGTCCCGTCCGTTTAAAAAGGTCAGTTCCATCAAAAACGAGCATTGTACGATGGTGCCGCCTAACTGTTCAACCAATTCACAAACGGCTTTGGCTGTTCCACCCGTCGCTAATACATCATCATGAATGAGGATACGATCGCCGGGCTGAATAGCATCGGTATGAATCTCTAGACTATCCGTACCGTATTCGAGCGCATACGACGCCGCTATTGTCTCGTACGGCAATTTGTTGGGCTTACGCACAGGAATGAATCCAGCACCCAAACGATCGGCCAATAGCGTTCCAAAAAAGAAACCTCTACTTTCAACGCCTACTACTTTATCAATGCGTTTCCCATCGAGTAAATTCACTAAGGATTCAAGGCAGGAAGTCCGCGCTTCGGGGTGTAAAAGCAGCGGTGTAATATCTTTAAATACAATTCCTGCTTTTGGAAAATCCTGAATATCACGAATATAGTTTTCGAGTTGCATTTTTTTAATGATTTTTATAAATATACGCTTGCAATTTACACATTTATGTCTATATTTGCACCCGCAATAACGCACTAGTTCACACGAATGCGCATTGCTAAACGGCCTCGTGGCGCAACTGAATAGCGAATCTGTTTACGGCTCATATGGTTACTGGTTTGAATCCTGTCGAGGTCACGAATGAATCGTATAAAACAAAAAAAAACGCCAAGTTTACTTGAGCGTTTTTTTTGTTTTATACGATTCTCAAAGCGGAGCTTTGAGGGATGTTGCGCAGCAAAATCCTTTCGTGACCAAGACCTACTTGATAGCGCATTCTCAAAGCGGAGCTTTGAAGGCTATTGCGCAGCAAAATCCTGACGTGACCAAGACTTGTCGATTCTCTCGCAACATGCTTAGAAGACCATTGCGCAGTAATTTCCCTACCTTACTTTTTCTCCCTCCGCTTCACTGCTTTTACTTCTTGTTTTGTAACAGGTTTAGAAATAGGTATTTTATTGGGTATTCTTTGTGGTCCGTAGCTTTCTTCCAAAGGTTTCGCTTCTTGCAATTGTAGGGTATCCTTTATACTATTTGCCGCAACTTTTTTTGTGAGATAACCCATACTTTGAATTTCCAACGTATCTATCGACCGAGCTTTAATTGTAAAGCTCCCATCAATATCCGTTTGTATGGCCTGTTTAATTTTTTTATTGAACACTAACACCGAAGGAATGGGTTGTTTCATAGAATCGACAACTACCCCACTCACCTTGGCATTACGTTCTTCCTGTGCTAAGACTACAAGATTTACTTTTACGATAATAGGTGCGGTAGCTGCATTGGTTGTAATGAAAATACTTTGTGTTGTTTTAGTAGGCACTGTTGTTGGCCAATTAAAAATAACCACGCCATGGCCTTTAGGCTGTATAGGAACTTTTGTCCAATCCAAGGCGGGTGTACCAGTTCCTCTTGCAATGGAAATAATCAAAGGTTGATTGCCAGTGTTTAAAATGGGAATGGTCACCGTAGCTTTGTCACCTACATAGACCGGCGCTAGAGTATAGTTGTATTTAGACAAGGAGGCTTGGGGCTGTGCAACCAAAACGGCATGCATTCCAAAAGCCAACATACTCCACAGACCTATTAATTTACGCATCCTATTTGCTAAAAATTATTTACAAAAAAAATCGCCAATCACCGTTCGAATCGAAATAAAACCAATCGCATCCAAGTCCATTGTTTTCGGATTAATCCACTGTACGGCTTGAATTTCATCAGGAGCTGCCACTTTGATTTCATCGGAATTCAATTCGTATTCAAAAAATAGATCCAAGGTTTTATAAGGAACCGTTTTATACAAATAATTATTGGAAGCCGACGTAAGATATCTCATTTTTCGCACATCGAGTTGGAGTCCGAGTTCCTCTTTCAACTCACGACACGCGGCTACTTCTCCCCGTTCGCCCGGATCGACAAATCCGCCAGGTAAGTCTAACTTCCCTTTATCAGGATCGTTGTTGCGTACAGTAAAGAGTACTTTATCTTCATATTTCAAAAGTACAGCTACGGCAGCGGCTACATTGTGAAAATAGGTAAATCCACAATGGCGGCATTCCACACGGTAGTTGTTTTCAGTATAGAGTTTTGTTGACGTACAACGGGGACAAAAGTTAAAAATCATAACGCCTATTTCCTCAAATATAGAAAATGTAGGTTAGAATCTGTACCTTGCTTGCAAATTTATCGCATGAGTTATCATTTTACACACGACCAAACCCTCACGGGCAGTATATTCATTCAAGAAGATCTTCAAGATACCGAATTTGAACACTGTACCTTTATCGATTGTGATTTTACACAGTGTTTTTTTCGCAATGTAACCTTTGTAGACTGTAACTTTTTACGCTGTAATTTTAAAGAAACGAAAATCAATCATACGTCATTACGCGGGGTTTGGTTCACGGATTGTAACCTGACTTCGGTCAATTTTGCGATGACTGATCAAGTGATTTATGAATTCCATTTTAAAGACTGTTTGCTGGATTACAGTCAGTTTTACAAACTCAAATTAAAGAACATTCAGTTCATCCATTGCAGTATGATTGCGGTTGATTTTATGGCTTCGGACTTATCGGGAGCATTATTTGATTCGTGTAATTTACGACGTGCTGTTTTTAGCGAAACTAATTTAGAAAAAGCCGATTTTTACACGAGTTATGATTATGTAATTGATCCCGAAAAAAACAAACTTAAGAAAGCTATTTTTCATGAAATGGGACTTAAAGGACTTTTGGAGAAATATCAGTTAGTCATTAAATCATAAAAGTTTTTCATTTTAGATATTGAAATACGATTGAAAACAGGGGCTTCATTTTAACCTCTTTTTTCAATGGTTTGTTTTCTCTTAATCTATTTAAACATACTCCAATCCCAAGGGGTATCAAGTCGGTACCAGAGTTGAGTAGCGGCTACTTCTAAAGGAGCTTGAATATTATTGGCATACAAAGCACCAGTTCCTAATCCTTGTGGCATCGGATTCTGTAACGTGTACGTCCACTGGGCAATGGCATTGAGTCCGACATTACTTTCCAAAGCCGAAGTGACCCACCAACCGATTCCGCGTTGTTTGGCTTCGTCAATCCATTCGGCTGCGCCTTGAAATCCGCCCACAAAACTCGGTTTGAGAATAATATAGTGTGGTGCAATAGTAGCTAAAAGTTGTTGTTTTTGGCTTTTTTCAAAAACGCCTATGAGTTCTTCATCCAAAGCAATTGGAATCGGACTAGTCGCGCATACCTCACGCATTGCCTCCCACTGTCCGGCACGAATTGGTTGTTCGATACTATGGATTCCAAAAGGAGCAAATTGTTCCAGCACAGCACCTACATTTTCTGGCGTATAGGCACCATTAGCATCCAAACGGATTTCTAGTTGTTCCGGACTCAATTCGGCACGAAAACGACGTAATAAGTCCAATTCAGCTTGTAAATCATTAGCGCCAACTTTCATTTTTACACAACGAAAATCCGCAGCTATTTTTTGTACAAACTGTGATTCAATTTCGCTTGGTGGTGCCATCCACAACAAACCATTGATAGGAATTCCTTGTGTGCCACGGGTAAAATCGGAAGGAAATAACAATCCTGGGTGCTCACTTTCTAGTGACAGAAATGCCTGTTCTAGTCCGAATTGAATCGAAGGAAACGCTTGCAATTCAGGATACAACGCTGCTAATCCGCGATGGATGTTTTGGCAAGTCCACAGTAATTTCGACTCATAATCGGGTCGATCATCATAACTTAATCCCCGTAAAAGTCCGCATTCTCCTATTCCTATTTTTCCATCTGACTCAAGAATAAGGTACCATGTTTCTTTGAACTGCATCGAACCTCTGGAAGTGGTGGCGGTTTGGTAGAATTGTAAGTTGTGCTGAATGTAGCGTGCTGTTATCATTCCACTATCCGTTTGATTTTTTTAAAATGTTCGGTAGGCAATCCAGCGCGTTCAAAAAGCAGGATGTCATTTAACACTTGCGTTTTCCAAGGTTTTCCATTGGGAAGATTTTGCATGACATACTTGCTGTACAATGCTTTAGCTTCACTTACTTTATCGGTAAACAAATCGACATGTGCTTCGGCTAAAAACAAGCGAAGATCCGTGCTATTGGTTTTTTTAGCAGCTGCTAAACAGGTTTCTGCTTTGGCAAATTGTCGGGTTTGCAAATAGCATTGAATTAAAGTGGTATACAAAACAATATCCGTATTCCCCGTATTGATTTCGGCTTGCAAGCGACCAATCCCCTCTTCTGTTTTTCCTTTACTAAATAATTTATAAGCCGCGGAGGCCAATTGTTCACTGCGTTTGTCGGCTTCTCCGATTTGTTGCAATGCCTCTTTTTCACAGTCACTGAGGAATTGATTTCGTTCAGCAACTTCCATTTTCTTAAAATTGAAAAAGGTTGATTTGGCGCTTATTTGTTTCATAAAAGCGGCTTCAAAAGCTTCTTTTTGAACAAGAACTGGATAAACATCCCTTTTTTTAATCAGTGCCGTGATTTCTTTCTTGGTTATTTCATTCCACCCGGTGCTCGCTTGGTAATCTACCCATGGAACGACTTCTATGACAACTTTTTGCTTCATCAACCAATTGTCACTTTGAAAACCAAACCATAAGTTGGTATGCGACTCTTTCATGCACAACTGACCGTTGGCGATGAGTCGGGCCTCTTTGTTTGTTGGCGTATTTTGGGCATAACAAGCCTTATCGGTTTTACCACTAGTAAGGTAGGCATTTGCATCGGCTTCATTTGTAAAAATAGCAAAGGTAGCTTTGTCATCTCCACTAATTGTCGATGCTAAAAACACGGCACCTGCTGCTCCTTGTGAGATTCCTGTTGGATCAGGAATGGCTTTTAATACAGAAACTAAGCTGTTAGACATTTTTTGATTTTCATCCAAAAGCGTGATGCGGTACACCAATTCTGTGGTGCCTTCGGGCAAGGTATTGGTTTTGAGTATTTTCTTTTCCCCTGCGCGTAATTCCATCGTTTCCGAAGTAGTACGCATCGTATCCCAAAAGCCTTTTTTGGATTGTGCTTGAGTGCCAAACGATACCAATGTGGTTGTCCACAAAAAAATAATTTTCTTCATTTTAAAAAGCATAAAAAAGCCCCGCAAGAGGCGAGACTTTTGTGTGGCAAAAAATAAGCCATTAGAGTTCAATGCTCTCAGAAATATCCAAGAGTAACAATTCTTTTCCAGCAGCGGCAAAGGTATTTTTTGCAGCAGCATGATCAATTTCAATATAACCAAAAGTATCGTAGTGATAGCCCAAAACGCGGTTACAAGCCACATAATCCGCAGCAATTACAGCATCTTGCACATCCATTGTAAAATTATTTCCAATGGGTAATATGGCTAAATCCAACGAAGTGCGCAACGGGATTAATTTCATATCCATCGTTAAAGCGGTATCGCCTGCAATGTAAATATTTTTATCTGCTTCAATTACAAATCCGCCGGGTTGTCCGCCATAACTTCCATCAGGAAAAGAACTGGTATGAATGGCATTGACATATTTCACAGTTCCGAAATCAAATTTCCAGCTTCCTCCGTGATTCATAGGATGGTACGCCAAACCTTTGGCACCGTAATGCGAAGCAATTTCATAATTAGAAACAATGGTAGCTCCCGTATTTTTGGCAATTGCCTCAGCATCTAAAATATGATCTTGATGCGCATGTGTTAGCAAGATATAATCTGCCTTTAAAGCTAAAATATCCAAATGTGCTGCATTGGGATTTCCCGTTATAAATGGGTCAACTAAAACGGTCTTCCCTCCTGTTTCTATGGAAAGACACGCATGTCCGTAAAATGTAATTTTCATGGTATAGTGTTTAGAGTGTTTTTTAATTAGTTTCCGAACAGTGATCCTAATAAATACAAAGATTCATCGGAAAAGAAGAAAATCAATTGTAACGCCATAACGACACAAATGAAAAAGGTACTGAGCGCGACTTTCTTCAATTCAGGATCCAATAATCGGGGTTCGGTATTGGCTTTTACACGTTTTAAATGCAGTATTAAAGGCAAATAAAACACCATGTAAAAGTAATTATCAATATTAAAATGTTCGGGATTTGAATCGTATTGCATGTCGAAGATATACGCAAATACAGCAAACAATACCATGGCTGAAACGACCAAAAAGTAATGGTATTTTTTACCCCATGCACCGCCGTTCTTTACAATTAATGTATTTTTCCCTACGGTACGATCTGAGGCTTCATCACGCATATTGTTGAGATTAAGTACGGCAACACTTAAAAATCCGATGGCTGTTGCCGGTAAAAATAGTACCGGATCCAATTCTTTAAGAATCATGAATGAAATCCCAACGGTACTCACCCAACCAAAGAAAATAAAAACAAAAACATCACCTAGTCCGCGATAGCCGTAAGGGTTTTTACCTACGGTATAGCGAATAGCTGAGGCAATGGCAAGTATTCCGAGTACAAAATAGATCATGGAATACAGAAAATTGGACACGCCAAATGCTTTGTAGATTAACAACATGGCCGAAACCAAGGTTAAAAATGCGGTTACAAAAATAGCATAACGCATAGCGCCGGGCGTAATTGCGCCCGATTGAATGGCGCGTTGTGGTCCAACTCGGTCATCGTTGTCGGTACCTTTCACTCCATCACCGTAATCATTAGCAAAATTGGACAACACTTGGAGTCCGATCGTTGTGGACAAGGCCAAAATCACTATTTTCCAATTAAAACGGGATTGGGACATAGCGAAAAAACTACCTACTAAAATTCCCGATACCGATAGCGGTAACGTTCGAACACGTGCGGCTTCAATCCATTGTTTCATATGCGCATTTTTTTAATTACATCCAATTGTGATCCTGACTTTCTACTTGATAGAGCCAGCGATTAACATAGTCTTTAAGCGTTTCAAAGTTAGCTAAATAAAAGCTGATATTTCCGGCTGCGGTATGTAAAGTTACCGAGCCAATATTTAGGGATTTATGCCAAAACAATTGTGAGGTTGTAATGGCTTGAATTTTATCGGTTTCTAAAATATCTTGTTCAATATCCCATGCCCCAGTTTTGCGCATGACATAGTCTTCTTTTACGTAAAAACTATACGTTCTATAAGAAAAATACTGGTAGACACTCATTAAAACCACATAGCCTGCAATTCCAGAATACACCTCAGGAATCTGCAATTCAGGCGTATTTAAAAGTATTGGTATTCCGATGGAAAGTGGGATAAAAAGCGTTAGAAACAACGCAAATACCAACCGTCTCCAATTGGATTTCATGAGCATACCTTGGGGAGGTTGTGTACCGTAGATTAATTTTAGAATCGCTTGTTTTTCTTGTTGGTTACAACCGGGAACTTCAATACGGTCCTTGTGCTGGTTTTTCTCATCGGTGACGGCTTGTTTGATTTTTAATTCCAGTACATCTAATTTTTTTTGAAAATAATTTTGAGAAAAGGTAACCAACTGAACACGAGAGGGTCTGAGGATAGTATTTTTAGTATTGATGATACCAAAAGAAATTAAGAGCGACCCTTTTTGTTCATTCATGGTATAGTTAAAATACCGCACTACGGTTCGCACCAAATTCAATAAAAATACAATAGTAAAAAGAACTAGAAATCCGAAGAAAACAGAATACAGCAGGGAATTAATAAACCAATCTTGCTGTGCTATTTTATCTTCTATCCATTCTTCTTTACCGATTTCATGCAATTTCCCCCAGACTGAAAAAAAGAACGTTAGAATCAAACCGACACTTTTGATGTAATTGGAAGTGATTCCAACTTTAAACAAACTAACCAAATTGATTTTCAAGAAGGTTGTTGGTTCGACAGGGGCTTCGACACTTTGATTAGCGGTAGAGTCTGAAGAAACTTTATGGTGGGCATCGAGCAGTTTTGCTTTTAATGCAAGGGCCAAATCATGGGATATTGCTTTGATCTCAGATTCGTGTTTATCGGTTCCGGCGGTGTCGACTTGAACGCCATAAACCCGAATGATGCGTTGTATCAGATTTTGTGTAATGTTGACTTGTTGAATTTTTTGCAATTGAACAACGGTCTTTGTTTTGGACAAAATACCATCATAGACAATAAATTCATCGGTATCTGGATCGATATGAAATGTAAAGTTGGTATACCGTAAATAGGCAACACAACTTACAATTAAGAGGGTTCCTATACCGATCATGAATAGAATAAAAGCGGTTACTTTTCCACCATTGATAATCACGACCAACAAAAGTGGCGCAAATCCGCGAAGTATCTTCTGAAGCGTATCCAGAAAAAGAACGAGCACACCTATTTTTGACTGTCGTTGGGGTATGTGAAAGTTGGCTTCCATCACAATTCTTTTTGAATTTTACCCATCAACAATTGCTTAATTCGTTCGGCATCCTCTTTTAATAAACCTGGGATTTTGATATCGCCTCCGTGAACCCCAGCCGTATAAATTTCGACTTGTGCCAATCCGAGATAACGCGCAATCAAGCCTTCATGTAAGGCAACGTGTTGCACCCGGTTGTAGGGAATGATTTTGGTATTGGTTGCTAAAACGCCGTATTGGTAAATCAAATCCCGTTCGCGAAAGGCATACCCTTTTTTTCGAAAGCCTAAAAAAGTGAGTCCGATGATACAAAACGCAAGTAACGCGCCTCCAAGCCAGAAAAACAGTATGTCTTGGGTTGTTACATCTTCTGGTTTAAAGGTAAGAATTAACAAAATGGCGATTTCAATCAAAAGAACTACAGTACAATTTAAGGCTAAAATGCGGCGGTACTTTGCATTGAGACGTTGTAAAGTCACGGTCTCAAACTTTGGCAATTCCCTTACATCAATTTCGTTATTGGTAAATGGCTCCATGTTTATTTTACAGAAAAAAGGTTCTTACGATTTACTTACATTATCCAACTAATCACTAGTCACTAATCACTAGTCACTAATTACTAGTCACTAATCACCAATCTACGGCAACCATTTTTTATCAAAATTGGGTTTGCGTTTTTCTAAAAAGGCATCCCTTCCTTCTTTTGCTTCATCGGTCATATAGGCTAATCGCGTCGCTTCACCGGCAAACACTTGTTGTCCTACCATTCCGTCATCGGTTAAATTCATTGCGAATTTTAGCATTTTGATTGAAGTGGGTGATTTGGCTAAAATTTCCTGAGCCCATTGATAGGCGGTTGTTTCTAATTCGGCATGTGGAATTACTGCATTCACCATTCCCATTTCGAAAGCTTCTTGAGCGGAATAATTTCGACCCAAAAAGAAGATTTCTCGGGCTTTCTTCTGTCCCACCATTTTTGCTAAATAGGCCGAACCGTATCCTCCGTCAAAACTGGTTACATCGGCGTCGGTTTGTTTAAAGATGGCATGTTCTTTACTGGCTAACGTTAGATCACAAACGACATGCAAACTATGTCCGCCTCCTACTGCCCAGCCTGGAACGACTGCGATAACTGCTTTTGGCATAAAACGAATCAACCGTTGAACATCTAAAATATTTAAGCGGTGGTATCCGTCATCACCTACGTACCCTTGGTGTCCGCGTGCTTTTTGATCACCTCCAGAACAAAAGGACCAAATTCCGTCTTTGGAAGAAGGACCTTCCGCAGACAATAAAACCACACCAATGGAAGTATCTTCTTGTGCGTCATGAAACGCTATTAATAATTCGGCAGTTGTTTTGGGTCGGAACGCATTGCGCACGTCGGGGCGATTGAAAGCAATGCGGGCGACGCCGTTGCATTTTTTATACGTAATATCTTCAAACTCGCGTACGGTTTTCCAATTGATTTCGCTCATTTTTACTGTTTTAAGATAAAGTTTTTAATCGACTTGAATTCGCACTAATGTAAAGCAAAAAAGAGCAAAATATCGATTTTTACGCTTTATTTTTTCACAATATTCGCTGCGTTTATTAACCAAATTAGGCTTGAAAACGGAGTATTCTTTCAACCTGAATTATAAACTTAGAAAAACAACCCTAATTGCCACTACATTATCGAAATAATCGTATTGGTAAATCCAAAGGAATTATGTACTTTTACCCGTGTTACCCAAACTAAAACCGTTAACCTACACTACATTAGAATGAACCGTTATTTTTCTTCAAAAAATCGATTTACCACATGGATCTTGTGGGGATTAGTTGTTGGCATGTCTGTCCTTTTAGTAAATGCCTATCGCGAAAATAATTTATCTTGGCCTGCTGGGATTGTCATGGGCTTAGTGACCCTTTTCATTTTATGGGTATTGTTAGACACGCGTTATGTGTTGCGCAACAATATTTTACTCTATCGTTCGGGACCTATTCGGGGTCGGATTGCGGTTGATCATATTCGAAAAATTCGGAAACATTCCGGGTTGTTTGTTCCCGTAACTTTAAAACCCGCTCTGGATGTAAAAGGTTTTATCATCACTTACAATCAATTTGATGACATTTTCGTTTCTCCAAAAAATGCTGACGCGTTTTTAGACGAATTGGTAAAAATTAACCCAGAGATTGAAGTGAATTGCTAAGTAGTAATTAACGTATTCTTGTTACCCTATTTTTACCGAAGTCATCGTTAACGAACCGCCCACCGCTTTATCGTTAAAAAACTGAATGGCATCTTTCTCCGTTTGTAATCCCAAAGTATACAATAGCGGATAGTAATGATCGGGTGTTGGAATTGCCAGAAGTGCTGCCGAACCCAAACGTTGGTATTCGATTAAGGCTTTATGGTCTTTATTATTAATTTTATCTTTGAAAGTCGCATTTATTTCCAATGCCCAATCGTAACCGTACTCGGGTTCGTTTAACTTATCCCAAGCGACTTTACCTAAATTATGTACCATGTTTCCACTGCCTATAATCAGTACTCCTTTTTTTCGAAGCGTTGCTAATTCTTTGGCTAAATCATAATGGAATTGAGGCGGCTTACTGTAATCAATACTCAATTGTAACACTGGAATATCCGCTTTGGGGTACATGTGACGCACAACGGTCCATGTTCCGTGATCTAAGCCCCATTCATGATCCAATTCAACAGGTACTGAAGTAATTATTTTTTGGGTTTCTACGGCCAATTCTGGTGCGCCGGGTGCAGGATATTGCACGCGAAACAATTCGTCTGGGAAACCGCCAAAATCATGGATAGTTTTAGGTTGCTCCATGGCTGTAATATGAGTTCCACGCGTTAACCAATGCGCTGAAACGACCAAAACGGCTGTTGGCTTGGGTATACTTTTACCCATAGTTGCCCAACCTTGTGAAAACGCATTGTCTTCAATACCATTCATGGGCGAACCGTGACCGATAAACAATACGGGCATGATTTCGCCATTTTCTTTTAAGTCGTGTGACCAACTGTATAACGGACCTAATGCTGACATAACTACTCCTCCTGCGGCTAATTTGATAAATTGTTTGCGTTGCATACTGAAATATTTGTATATACAAATGTAGTGGTATTTTTTGAATTAACGTTGTAAAACAAAAAAAATGTCTTGGCTACACCTATGGTCGAGTTTAGCCCCGATAGGAGCGGTATCCCCGTAACGCAGTGGAGGGAAATAGCGGATAGCGGGAAGATACGTGACTAAATGCGGATTGTGCTGCTCCAAAAAAAGCAAACAGCTCCTTGAGTGAAATTATATTTTATTTCAAATAAATTCCGTTTTCTTTAATCTCAATACGACGGTCTTTGTAGAGTTGGCCTACCGCTTTTTTAAACGTTTTTTTACTCATTTTCAAAACCGTTTTAATATCCTCGGGATGGGAATTATCATGCAACCCTAAAAATCCGCGATTGGCATTGAGTTCGGCTAAGATTTTTTGCACGGCGGTATCAATTTGTTCCAAACCTTGTTTTTGAAAGGAGATATCGACCTTCCCGTCGGGTCTCACTTGTTTGACGTAAGCTTTGTAGGTTTTACCAAACTTCAAGGTTTCATCAAACACTTGATTTTGAAAGGCGAGTCCGCGGTATTGATGTTCGATAATCACATTGACGCCTGCCTCTGAGAAATGGGTAATCAAAACCTGTACTTCTTGTCCAGGTTCGAGTGCCACATTTTCTTCTTGAACAAAACGGTGAATGCGACTAGAAGCCACTAATCGGTTGGTTTTTTCGTCTAAAAAAACATAAACCAAATAACGTTTTCCAGTTTCCATGCGTTGTGCTTGTTCACGGAAGGGAACGAATAAATCTTTTTCCAATCCCCAATCTAGAAATGCGCCATACTCATTCATGTAATTTACTTTGAGGTGGGCAAATTCATTCAATTGCACATAGGGTCGAAGCGTTGTCGCTACGGGACGTTCTTCGTGATCAAGATAAAGGAAGACATCCAATTCTTCGCCGACTTCATACACTTTGGGCATGTATTTTTGCGGTAATAGAACGTCTGTGGTTCCGTCTGTTAAAAATAAGCCTACTGTGGTTTCGCGGGCTATGGTCAAGGTATTGGTCTTTCCGATGTGCATGAGGTATGGTTATTAATTTCTAAACCAGTGATTTAAAAAAATTGAGTAAATAATGATCGTTTTCTTTGGTAGGTGTAAATATTTCCAACAATTTGGGTTGTTTGGAGGGTTGAAAAAGAGTGTTTAAGGCTTCTTGCAAACTCGCTTCTGTTGAGGCGGTATGGTATTCAAAACCGTACATAGCGGCAAGATGTTGCGCTGTAAAGCAATGTGACGTTTCGAAATACGTAGTAAACACAGGTGTTTCTTGGTGTCCGGGTAGAATTCGGAAAATTCCGCCGCCGCCATTATTCAATAGAATTACAGTAAAATCATTGGGGATATAAGCGTTCCACAACGCATTGCTGTCGTATAAAAAACTAATATCGCCTGTAATTAATGTGGTGGGTTTTCCACTTCCTAGTGCAGCACCAATGGCTGTGGAAGTACTCCCATCAATGCCACTTGTTCCTCGATTACAATAGACTTCGATTGTTGGGTCGATCGCAAAGAGTTGGGCATAGCGAATTGCCGAACTGTTACTGATTTGCAATTGGGAATGGCGTGGTAATGCCGGTATGACTTTTTCAAAAACTTTAAAATCACAAAAAGGCAATGTTTCTAAATAAGCATTGGTTTTCAACCTACGCTGGGCGCGAATTGCCAACGCCTGTTGACGGTAAGTGCTTTCCACCGTTTTTGTTAAAGTAAAAAACGAGTGTAACCAAGTATTGGGCTGTGCTTTTCCGTGGTAGGATAAACATCCAAAGGTATCATACGCCCGTAATGGATCGATATGCCAATGGTGTTGGGGTGCATAGTTGCGTAAAAATGCTTTGATTCGTTTGGAAACAATCATCCCACCAAAAGTCAGTAAAACATCTGGTTGAAATGCCTTAAAATCTTCAGCTGTAAATGGGGTAATAATGGTATCTATAGTATCAATCACATCGGGATGATGCAGATTGGAAGTGGTTTCAATCATGACCACCACAGAGGGATCTTTAGCCAATCGATCGATGATTTCTTGGTCCAATTGATGCGGATCGTTTACTCCGACGAGTACTAATTTCTTGTCACTTGAATTCCAAATCGCGGCTAAGTCGGACAACGGTTCCTCTACCCTAGTGTCCAGAATAACTGAGGAGGTAATTTGTACCTCAACGGTCAATTCGCTTACGGTTTCATACAAAGGTTCCTCAAATGGAACATTGATATGTACGGGTCCTTTGAGCTGCTTTGCTGTTTCAATAGCTTCATTGATCAGAAAATCATTTTCTGGACAAGCGTCTTCTGTTAAGTTGGCATTGTAAACCGTATGATTGGCCAGGGCATTTTGTTGGCGAATGGTTTGACCGTCTCCGATATCAATCTTTGCTAAGGGTCGGTCTGCAGAAACCACAACAAGAGGAATCTGACTGTAAAACGCTTCTGCTACAGCGGGATAATAGTTGAGCACAGCCGAACCTGAGGTACATACTACAGCTACAGGTTGACGAAGCTGTTGGGCTAATCCCAAGGCAAAAAAGGCCGCGGAACGTTCATCAGCAATACTATAGCACGAAAAATCAGGATGTTGCGAAAACCCAATGGTTAGGGGTGCATTGCGCGAGCCTGGTGAAATAACGATATGTTGAATGCCTTTGCAACGGAAAATTTCAATAACCGACTGGGCCAAAGGTATTTTAGGATAAACCATGTTTTGTATTAATGGATTACAAAGGTACGAAGCCCTTAGTGATCACAAACATTTTTTTGAAAATAATAACGAAGGTTTTACCCACGCGTGATATCTGAAAAGAACCAATGGCAGATAATAAGTAGCACTAAAATATAGAATAAGCGACTCAAAAGTCGGCACCGTGCGGTGTGGGAACTTTTACATTTGTTCCAAGATTTAAAACTTAGAGAGAGTACTAGAACCAAGCAAAAAGTCAGTAAAGCTGGTCCCAGATACTTCCCCTCCAACAAAATAGATACCCAAAGTATCGACTTTGGCATGATCCAAACTATCAGTGTGTCTAGTGGTTTCATACCCGACGAAATTACAATCA
The DNA here is from genome assembly GCA_039798185.1 of Bacteroidota bacterium. Lineage (GTDB taxonomy): Bacteria > Bacteroidota > Bacteroidia > Flavobacteriales > Flavobacteriaceae > Flavobacterium. The sequence goes on along the minus strand of JBDKGM010000068.1, from coordinate 37,626 downwards.
AGTATCGAATCATAACTACGTAAAAACACCTGATTTTATTTGTATTTTTGGGCATGGAAATTAGCATTCGTCCTTATACCGCTGATGATTTACCTCCTATTCTGGAGATCATCAATTATAACATCCTTTATTCCACAGCCTTGTATGATTACAGGGAGCGAACTTTAGAACAGCAACAAGCACTTTTTGAAGATAAGTTGCAAAAAGGATTTCCCATTTATGTGGCCATTTGCCAAGACGTGGTGATTGGTTTTGGTTATTACAGTGAATTTCGTTTTCGAGAAGCTTATAAATATACCGTTGAACATTCGGTATATGCGCATCCGAATTGGCAGGGCAAAGGCGTGGGTAAATTACTCCTTAACCAATTAATTGAACAGGCCAAGAGGCAAGGGATTCACACGTTGATTGGTGTTATTGATTCCGAGAATGTGAGCAGCATCGCTTTTCATGAGCGCATGGGTTTTGAGATTCAAGGTGTTCTCAAAGAAACGGGGTTCAAATTCGATCGTTGGCTGCATAGTGTATTCGTTCAACATATTATTCATTAATGAAATTTCACCCATGAATTATCCTATTTCCTTTTATTTAAAAACCAGTTCGGTCCTCCTTCAAAGTCTACTGCTATTTTGCGGTTACTATTACAATTTGACCTATTGTTTTACAATCAGCTTTGTACTATCGGTAGTATTTGGAATAAGTTCGTTTGTTCTTCCCTCTTTTTTTTCAACTTCTAAAAAATCCAACGAATTCCACATCCAACGGGAAACCCACCATTCGGTACTTTCGCTGAGTTTGGTTGCTGGTGTAGCCCTGCTTCTATTTACAGGTATGGGTCGCTTATTTTTTGACAATACCTACCATGTAGAATCGATTACCGTATTTTTTAGTATTGTATTGATTACTCAAGCTTTTGAAAAACCAATGAACACCCTTTTACGATGGGAAAAGGATGGATTATTAATTATGGGTGAAAAATTTTCAAATGTACTTTCCCATGGGAGCATTTCCCAATTTGAAACGGATTCAGATTCGCTAACGATATATACAACGGATGGCATTACCCATCACATAGAACATATCATTTGGGATGAAAATGAGCAACAAGAAGCACAAGTATTTTTGAATAGATTCGATACAACCGAATAGTCTACGCTTCCCCTGAAATTGAAAAATCGACGTAGTAATTGGTTTTGAAAGAAATGACGAAAGTCACATTACAGTTTCCACCATCGTTCATGATAATGGGATGAAATTTAAATCCGTTGGGATCCAATTTGTCTTTGCAATAAAGATAAACGCGGACTTCAATTTCACCTTTTTTATTTTTGTACGGAATTAACTGTTTGATGTATGCCTTTTGAGCTTTCAACTTTTTATCCTGTTCTGAAAACACACAATTAATCATAGTGTGCACATAATCAAATTCGTTCTGACTTAAATCGTAGGGTAAATTTCGATCCCGTTTTTTACTTGGATAATAGGAAAAAAGTGCATAATCGGGATAGGAACGCAGATCAATAGGTGATTTAAGAGGCGTATGATTTTCGGTAACTTCAAGACGGAACATTTTTCCTTCATCAGAAAACTCAAGCATTCCATTTTTTAAAACGGCTTTACTTCCGGCGCCATTCATGTCTTTGCGACTGAAATGCAGGGTGTCATTTTGTATAAATGCAATTCCTTCAAACTTTTCATATTTGGAATGTCCGTGGTCTTTTTCTTTGGAATCATAGACAAAAGTACTGTCGGTATACAGTGTTAACTCATGACGGTATTCCACAATATCACCTGATTCATGTACGGCTTTAAACCAGACTTTTTTTTGGGCAATAGGCTGATCGTGGGGTTCATTTTTACACCCTATAACAACCAATAGTCCTAAAATCAATACTAATTTTTGCATCTAAAAAACAAATCCTTTATGTTGTGCAAAGACAATAAATCCATAAATAAGACACAAATATAGTGCGGTATAGATCAATTCGTTTCGAAATATTTTAAAATTAGCATGCTTTTTATACTTAAGGTATCCACGATAAACGTGCAGCAATCGAAGCAGAATGAATAGTAAAATAAGGATTTGGAGGTAAATGGGTAGGTTCATTTACGGTTGATTTAATAGTGCATCAAAATTAGGTTTAAAATAATTGGGGCCTTTCATCACTTTCCCATCTTCGCGATAGATGGGCTTTCCGTCCTCCCCTAGTTTGCTCATGTTACTGCGTTGAATTTCGTCAAATACCGCTTCAATTTTATGCTGTAGTCCATGTTCGAGAATTGTTCCACACAATATGTATAACATATCTCCTAAAGCATCTGCAATTTCGACCAAATCATTATTTTGAACGGCTTCTAAATATTCTTCATTTTCCTCTTTCATCAAATTAAATCGGAGGATATTGGTGGATTCGCCTAGATCGGCTTTTGGTGTTTCACTTATTCCTAAAGCAAAAGCGGCATGGAATTCTTTTACAGCTTGAAGTTGTTTTTGCATCTTTATAAATTTTACCTTCGAAAATACAAAGAATCTTATGGTTTATCTACCTTTGTTAAAAACTATTTAAAACCTATGTTTACGAAAGGTCAACTCATTTTTGCACTAATTTTTGTCGTTGCATTTGTTACCGCTATGATTATTGCTTATCGAAAAGACAAAGCTTTGCATCAATTATTTTACAAAGGAAATTATAAAATTCTGCTTGCTTTTTTGGGCTTTATCCTGTTTTTATTCCTTATAAAATTTGTGACCAAACATGAATAAGTAGTCACATATTTTCTTACATTTACGCCGAATGCTCCTAAAATGAAGATTTTACGATACCTCTTATTACTCTTGTTGCTATTTGCCTTTGGTACTGCAATATTTGTGGCTACCCAAAAACCTAACTATTCGGTAACGCGAAGCATTTTCATTAAAAATCCCCGATCAGTAGTCTATGACTATGTGGACAACATTCGGAATTGGGAAACTTTTGCCGCTTGGATTTTAGAAGACAATGGTATTCAGTATGCTTATAGTGGGAATGCAGCAGGTAAAGGTGCAAAAGTTACATGGACAGGGAATCGAGAAGGAAGTTTAATTTCAAAAGGAGGAACTTTTCAAAAATCTTTGGTCCATGTCATGAATGAAGAGGGACGCATCACTACGTTTCATTGGCAATTCAAAGACTCGGCAGGCGGTACAAAAATTTCATTCAAGTGCCAAGGACATTTGGATTTCAATTCCAAAGCCAAAGCTTTTTTTAACGGCGGTGTACAATCCACTATGGGAAAAGTCTATGAACGCACCCTCCAAAATTTAAATACCTCGTTGCACAAAGAGATAAACACCTATTCGATTCATGTTGGAAAAGCAGTCGATCGTCCCCGTGTGATGTGTTTAAAACAATACGCCCGTTGTACAGATAAAGATGTCACCCGTACGATTAAAACCTTACTTCCCAGAATGCAATTGTTTTTTGATAAAAATAAAATTGCACGCCATGGTAAACCATTTATCGTTTATCATCAATTTGATCGTTCCACACATCAAGTCGCACTTTCCGTTTGCATGCCTGTTCGGGACAGCATTCATATTGCAGAAGGAAGTGACATCACTTTTATGGTTTATCCACCGTTCAAAGCTTTAAAAGTGACATTAAAAGGAGATTATTCTCATTCCCAACAATCTTGGAAAAAAGGATTCCAGTATATCAATAACAAAAAATGGTTACGCCTCACCCATCTTAATATCCTCGAAGTGTACCGAAAAAGCATGGAAGATACGCCGCATCCATCCCAATGGGAAACTGATGTTTACTTACCAGTACAACCCACCAATACGCGGGTTTCCACAGTTACTGTAAGCGATTCACTTGCTACCAAAACTCCGGTTATCCCAATTGTTAACTAAACGGATTAAACCTTTTTTACTTTTGGGCATCTAATAGCTAAATACTTTATTTTGGAAGATGAAAAAGCATTCATAAAGGAATTGCTCGATCCACAAACACAGCAAAAAGCGTTTGGGGTGCTTTTGCATAGGTATCAAAAACCGTTGTATCATCATATTAGAAACATTGTGTTAAACCACGATGATGCCGATGATGTGCTTCAAAATACTTTCATCAAAATTTTTCAGTATTTAAAAGACTTTAAAGGAGAAAGTAAACTCTTTTCATGGATGTATCGGATAGCTACTAATGAAGCCATCACACATCTCAACCAAAAAGCAAAGAAACAAGGTTTTACCTCAAACGAATACCAAGAGAGAATAATCAATCAGTTGGAAACAGATGTCTATTTTGATGGTGATGCTTTACAAATTCAATTGCAAAAAGCAATCGCTACCTTACCCGACAAACAACAGTTGGTGTTTAAAATGAAATATTTTCAAGAATTAAAATATGAAGAAATCGCTGAAATTGTGGGGACATCAGTTGGTGCATTGAAAGCATCTTATCATCATGCGGTTAAAAAAATTGAAGATTATATCAATAAAAATTAAACCTTCGAAATGAAACGAAGTCAAAGTACTATGAAACCATTTAAACTGGAAGAACAAAGGAAATTAAAATCGGGGTTTATTACTCCTGAGGATTATTTTGAAAAAAATGCCAACGTGTTATTGGCCCAACTTCAAACGACTCCAAAAACAATTTCTTTGTGGGATCGATACAAAAGACCAATTTGGTCTGCTGCAGCTGTTTTAGTCATTGGATTAAGTATTGGAATGTATTGGAAAATACAAACGAATACAGAAGAGGAAGCACATTGGGCTGCCATTGAATCGTATGTTGCAGAACATGCCGACTTAACAGACGAAGCCTATATCGATTATGTGAATGAGACAGCTTTAGACACCTTACTCCAAAATACAACCGATACAAAAGTTATAGAAGAAGTGCTTTTGGAAAATGGTGAATTAGATCAATACATTACTCAATAATTTTTGAAAAACATATGAAAACAAACACAAACAAAACACTTTACGTTACTTTTCTCTTTATCCTATTCAGCTTTATACAGGTTCAAGCCCAACCGGGTTCACGATTGAAAGAACGAATCAAAGAGAAAAAAGAGCAAGTAAAATCTCAAAAAGTTGCATTTATCACACAAGAGTTAAATTTAACTCCTGATGAAGCTGCCAAATTCTGGCCTGTATACAATGCTTTTGAAGATAAGCAAGCTGAAATACGAAAACAAAAAGTAAAATCCTACATGGATCGCCAAGACGATGACCAGTTGGATAAAATGAGCGAAAAAGAAGCGCAATCTGCTTTAAATCAAATGGAAAGCACCGAGGACGAACTCTATAAATTGCGAAAAAAATTTATTGCAGATTTAAAAAATATCTTACCTTCGGTTAAAATTTTGAAGCTAAAACGTGCTGAAGAAGAATTTAACCGTAAATTGGTCGAGCAATTGCGCGATCGACGTGCGAGAAATTAAAATTTGAGAGTGTGAAACCCGTAACGATTACTCGTTACAATACGAAAGCAGTTTATTAATTTAGACTGCTTTTTTCATTTTTATCGAATCAATTTAAATTGTAGTATCCGATTTTTACCTGCTGCTATTAACGTATTTTTATCCAAACATCGCAGGGTGAATAATGCAGGATTGGAATCTAAATTCACCCAATTCATCCCCTGATCAGCGGAATAAAAAAGTCCGCCAGCACCAACAGTTACCAATTCTTTTCCATGACTTCCCGGTATAAATTGAATACAAGAAATATAGGTTGGTCCCGATTTAAACTCCTGTCGCTTCCACGTTTTACCTCCATCTAAAGTAAGAACCAAATTACCCTCACTCGACTTTTGTTGTGCATAATCACCTCCGGCTACTACACCAATCGATTCGTTATAAAAGGCAGCACTAAAAGCACCTGTCATTTCACCTCCTTGCTGAATTGGAATCTCCTGTTTCTCCCAATGGAAACCATAATCTGTCGATTTCCAAATTCTTGATTTTTTACCACCTGTAACCACCCAAATGCATTTGTTTTGCGTCACAATATTCGTATTACTCGCCGCAAATGCAGCTTCACCTTCATTCAAAAGTGGAGCATCATGTTCTGGAATACGTGTCCAATGGTAGCCTCCATCTGACGTTACTAATACGGCCAAGGTTTTGTTTGTAGGATCACCAATAGCAATACCGTGTTGTGCATCAGAAAAAGCAATGGCATCGTAAAAAACTTTTTCATGTTGTTCGCGGTATACTTGATGAAGATGCTGCAATTGATCTGTACCTAAAATGAGTTGGGCAGGATCTGCAATGGAAAGAAAACACAAATCAGACCCATTATAGGCTAACGATCGAAACTCCGAAACTTTTTCAGCAGGAAGTTGGACTTGTTGATGTTCCCCCGTTGAAAAAAAATAAGTTCCTGCTTTCGATTGCGTACCTGCGTACCAAAGTTGCTTTTTAGTCACTACAATTGCCCGAATCTGAATGGTATCCTTGACTAGAATTTCTTTCTCGACCGATTTCACAGTGGAGAAGGTCGAACTACAGGATTGAAGTGTTAAAAAACCAACAATTAAAAAAAATAATACGCGCATAAAACCTTGATTTATCTACGAAAATAGCGAAATTTAAGACAACCTAAAGAATCTAAATTGATTTTTGGCACAGTGTTTGGTTTTGGAAAACAAATCATAAATAGAAAAGGTTATGAAAACGAAATTACTTTTTAGCGTTCTATTGAGTGGATTTTGCTCAATGGTATGGGCACAGGACCGAACAACGGTAAGTGCAACCAATTCAGAAATAAGCGATAATTTAGATTTACGTGCTGTAGCTTCTATCTTTGGTGACTCTAGAGATTTAGAAGATTTTGAACGTCGCTTAAACGACCCCAAAACTCCCATATCAAATTTGGATTTGAATAACGACAACCAAGTTGATTATCTCCGTGTTGTTGAATCTGTTGAAGGTAATCAACATATTATTGTGCTTCAAGCAGTTCTGGCTAAAGACCAATATCAAGATGTCGCTACTGTTGAAGTAGAAACCAATCCACGCACCAAACAAGTGCAAGTCCAAGTGGTTGGGGATGTTTATATGTATGGAGCTAATTACATCTACGAACCCGTTTATGTTAGTACACCTGTTATTTACAATTATTTTTGGACTCCTTATTACCGACCCTATTGTTCTTCCTGGTATTGGGGATACTATCCCTCGTATTACTATGCTTGGAATCCATTTCCAATCTTCAGATACCGTCACCACATCGGCTTGTGTATCAACTTCAATTATTATTACAATTATGTGAATTTTAGACGTTGTCACATAGCATACAACCACTACTATGGTAGACGTTGTAACTATTATGAAAGTCGCTATCCCAATCGATCTTTTGCTTATCGCAACCATGGAGTAGCAAATCGCTATGAATTGGATCGCACGCGCCCAACTCGAAATGTGGCCTATCCCGATACACGCGATGCGTTAGCAGGAACACGCGATGTAAACAATCCCAGAGGAAATTCCAATGTACGTGGCAATGATCCGGTGCGACCAACACAAGAAGGGAATGTTCGAAGCAATTGGACCAGTACAGCAAATCCACGTCCGGTGCGTCAAGATTATTCAACAACTAATAATGTTAATACTCCGCGTCCAACACGAAGTGACTATTCCGTAAACACAGAATCACCACGTCCGGTGCGTCAAGATTATTCGACAACAAATAATGTTAATACTCCACGACCAACCCGAAGTGACTATTCCGTAAACACAGAATCACCACGTCCAGTGCGTCAAGATTATTCAACAATTAACAATAGTCCGCGACCTACGCGAAGTGACTATTCCGTAAACACAGAATCACCACGTCCAGTGCGTCAAGATTATTCAACAACTAACAATGTCAATACTCCGCGTCCAACCCGAAGTGACTATTCCGTAACCACTGAATCTCCAAGACCTGTTCGTCAAGATTACAGTAGTTCGAACAGTGTAACTCCGCGTCCGAGTCGACAAGATTATACAGCTCCTTCACCTCGTGTAGAAACACCAAGTTATGGTGGAGGAAGACAGAATTATAGTTCGCCCTCCTATTCCAGTGGATCTTCTGGTAGTGGACGATCAATGAATGCTGCATCAAGTGGCGGTGGTCGTTCAAGTGGCGGTGGTGGTCGCCGATAGGTTAATGAATTGAAAGCATCGAATTATTTCGGTGCTTTTTTATTTTAGAATATTGAAAAGTAATACATTTGTACACTTTTTTAAAACTTTTTTATGAGTTCGCATTCGCATCAAAATCTTCACAGTAAACTTTCTGCTGCGGGATTATTGGTAACCCTGGGGATAATCTATGGAGACATTGGTACTTCCCCATTGTATGTAATGAAAGCCATTATCGGAGATAGTCCGATTTCTCAAGATTTAATTTTAGGAGGTTTATCTTGTATTTTCTGGACCTTAACATTACAAACAACCTTGAAATATGTTATTCTCACTTTAGGTGCGGATAACCATGGTGAAGGTGGAATTTTTGCTTTGTATGCTTTAGTAAAACGAACGAAAATTCAGTGGTTAATTGTTCCGGCTATCATTGGTGGAAGTGCACTACTAGCGGATGGAATCATCACACCCCCAGTATCTGTATCGTCAGCCGTTGAAGGATTGCGTAATTTTAATCCTGATATTCCTACAATTCCAATTGTAATTAGTATTCTTTTTGTACTATTTACAATTCAACAATTTGGTTCCAAATTAGTAGGTAAGTTTTTTGCCCCGATGATGTTGATTTGGTTTACCATGCTTGGTGTTTTGGGTGTAATTCAAATGACTCAAAATCTCAATGTTTTCAAGGCTTTAAATCCTTATTATGCGTACCATTTATTAACGAGTGACATTAGTGACCAAGGCTTTTTTATCTTGGGTGCTGTGTTCCTTTGTACTACAGGTGCCGAGGCATTGTATTCGGACATGGGACATTGTGGTCGTAAAAACATTCGCGTAAGCTGGATGTTTGTTAAAACTACCTTGATTTTAAATTATTTCGGTCAAGGTGCTTATTTACTTTCCCATGAAGGTTTAACCTTGATGGATTTAGGTAGTTCAAACCCGAATCCGTTTTATTTAATCATGGCGAAATGGTTCCAACCTATCGGAATTGTGGTGGCTACTTTAGCGGCAGTTATTGCTTCTCAAGCTTTAATTAGTGGTTCGTTTACCTTAATTAATGAAGCGATGCGTTTGAACTTTTGGCCTAAAGTTCGCATCAAATTCCCAACCGATCAAAAAGGACAATTGTACATTCCATCAATCAACTGGTTACTATTTTTAGGTTGTGTTGGAATCGTTTTATACTTCAAAGAATCCAGTAATATGGAACATGCGTACGGATTAGCCATTATCCTATGTATGATTATGACCACCATATTATTGAATTATTACTTGATCATGAAAAGGGTAAAATGGTACTTTATAGCGCCATTAATTATCACTTATCTTGCGATTGAATTTAGTTTCTTAGCCGCCAATATTGTCAAATTTATGGATGGTGGTTTTGTGACACTCTTCATTGCCTTACTCCTAATTGGAGTGATGTCAACCTGGTATTTAGCTAAGAAAATTAGTAAAAACTACACCAAAATTGTAAAAATTGACAATTACAAAAAGGTTTTAGCCGAATTGAGTTTGGACTTATCGATACCCAAATACGCCACACATTTGGTGTATATGACCAACTCAAACCGTACGGATGAAATTGAAGAGAAAGTCATGTATTCCATTCTTCAAAAACGTCCAAAACGAGCGGATATGTATTGGTTTATCCACGTTAACGTATTGAACGAACCGTATCGCAAAGAGTATAAAGTTACCGAGATTATTAAAGATGATTTGTATCGAATTGATTTCTATTTGGGATTCCGTGAGGCTACCAAAATCAATTTGATGTTTAAAGAAGTAATCAAAGATATGGTACACAATGGAGAAGTAGACATCACAAGTCGTTATGAATCATTGAATAAAAACAACATCATTGGTGATTTCAAATTTGTGTTATCGGAGAAATTCTTATCCAATGACAGCGACATTACTTTCTTTGAAAACATTGTAATGAATTCCTATTTCGTTTTGAAAAAGTACTCACTTTCTGAAGAAAAGGGATTTGGTTTGGATTCAAGTTCGGTTAAAGTTGAACAATTCCCTATGGTTCTTCATGCGCCTGAGCGTATTGAAATGCGACGATTGGATCATCAAAATTGTGAAAATTAACAATTAGCATAGAAAGCAGTTCCTCGGAGCTGCTTTTTTTTATATGCTTCGAACACAAGTATTTTAGAAATGTTATTCCTCAAAATGAAAAAATGCCCTACATTTGCGGGCTTACATTTTTTACAATGAGATTACACCGTAATTTAGTTTTTACAACCATCGATGCGTTACATGCCATTTTCAATGAAGGAGAATATGCTGATAAAGTAGTTTCTCGCTCATTGAAAAAAGATAAACGTTGGGGAAGTCACGACCGCAAGTTTGTGGCAGAAACCATCTATGATTTAGTTCGTTGGAAACGTTTGTATGCTGAAATTGCAGAAGTAAAAGCGCCTTTTGACCGAGATAAATTATGGCGAATGTTTGCCGTTTGGGCGGTTTTAAGAGGCTATCCACTACCCGATTGGAAATATTTTGAAGATACGCCCCAACGCAAAATTAAAGGTCGTTTTGACGAATTATCAAAAGTTCGAAGACTCCGTGAATCGATTCCAGATTGGATGGATGAATTGGGAGTTCAAGAATTAGGTGAAGAAATTTGGACCAAAGAAATTGCAGCGCAAAATCGCTTGGCCGATGTTGTACTTCGAGTGAATACCCTTAAAACAACACGCGAAAAGGTTCGCGCTCGTTTAATGGACCTTAACATTGTTACTGAACCTATTCCAAATTTACCTGACGGGTTAATTCTACCCGAACGCGCCAATGTGTTTTTAACCGATGTATTTAAAGACGGTTGGTTTGAAGTACAAGACGGTTCCTCGCAGTTGGTTGCCCCTATGCTCGATGTTAAACCGGGTATGAAAGTGGTGGATGCTTGTGCGGGCGCAGGTGGAAAAACGTTGCATTTAGCATCCTTAATGGAAAATAAAGGGCAAATTATTGCCTTAGATTTATACGAAAGTAAATTAAAAGAATCCAAATTACGCGCTCGTCGTAATGGAGCACATAATATTGATTATCGGGTAATCGATTCTACCAAAGTGATTAAAAAGCTCCATGAAAAAGCGGATCGTGTATTAATCGATGCTCCATGTAGTGGATTGGGAGTTTTAAAACGAAATCCTGATTCTAAATGGAAACTACAGCCTGAATTTTTAGATAATATTCGAAAAGTTCAAGCCGAAGTCTTAGAGAATTACTCCAAAATGGTGAAACCAGGCGGAAAATTAGTGTATGCTACTTGCTCCATCTTACCCTCTGAAAATCAGGAACAAATTAAGCTTTTTTTAAGTACTGAAATTGGAAAATCCTTTACCTTTGTGAAGGATGTAAAAGTCCTTGCCCACGAATCAGGATTTGACGGGTTCTATATGGCCTTATTAGAACGAAAATAAACTTAACGAATGAATAAATTTTTTACTTTATTGGCAAGTTTTGCCATAGGGACTTTGTCGGCTCAAAACGGAGCTCCTGCAAATCCTTACTACAATGGATTCAACTGGACCTTAACCGGTATGAATTTAAAAGATGCTTTGGCAACCAAAATTACAACTACACATACCAACGAATTAACTTATACACCAGGGGTTTGGAACGCTATCAAAGCGGTTGATTTAGACCCTACAAATACAGCCAATGTACTTTTGGTTTACGGTTGGGAAGTTGGCAGTGATGCGGATGTTACCAACGACCGTACCCGAGATAAAAATGCTAATAGTGGTAATAATGGTGATTGGAATCGGGAACATATTTATGCACAATCGTTGGGTAATCCTGATTTAGGCCAACTTGGACCAGGTGCTGATGCGCACATGTTACGTGCTTGTGATGTACAACGCAATGCTTCTCGTGGAAATCGATTATATGCATCGGGATCTGGGGCAGCTTCTTATGCTATCGGAGGTAACAACTGGTATCCAGGTGATGAATGGAAAGGTGATATTGCTCGCATTCTAATGTACATGTATTTACATTATGGCGCACAATGTTTACCAACGGGTGTTGCAGTTGGTTCTCCAGTAGCTTCTGACAGCAATATGATTGATTTACTATTGCAATGGAATGCTGAAGATCCTGTATCGCAAAATGAAGACAACCGAAACACTTATATGAATAATACCAACAATACGTATGCACAAGGTAATCGTAATCCATTTATTGACAATCCTTATCTAGCAACACGTATTTGGGGAGGACCAGTTGCTCAAAATCGTTGGCCAAATATATTTTTGGCAAATGATCAATTTGACACAACCGATGTAGGGATTTTCCCGAATCCATCAAATACACATTCGGTTTATGTGCAAACCAATACAGCGATTGACCGAATTGGAGTTTACACTATAAATGGTCAGGAGGTCTTACACTTCGAACATCCATCTTTTGCTAATGAACAATTACAAATTGAAAATATACCCAGTGGTTTCTATTTCTTCAAACTAGAATCAGGAAACGAATCGGTTACACAAAAAGTAATCATCAACTAATAAAAAAGCCTCCAAATTAACTGGAGGCTTTTTTTATGATTCAAATGTAAATTAATCTTCTTCTTCTAAAATATGTGATTTGGAGTACGTACGCCATTTTGCAATACATTCCACCAAGTCATTGGGGATTTCAGAATCAAATCGCATCATTTCACCCGTTGTTGGATGCACAAATCCTAAAGTTTTAGCATGTAGCGCTTGACGCGGTAAAACTTTAAAACAATTTTCCACAAACTGTTTGTATTTCGTAAATGTAGTTCCTTTCAAAATGGAATCACCGCCATAACGTTCGTCGTTAAAAAGCGTATGCCCAATGTGCTTCATGTGCACACGAATTTGATGCGTACGCCCTGTTTCTAAACGACAAGAAACCAAAGTCACATACCCCAAACGTTCAAGTACTTTATAATGAGTGACGGCATGTTTACCTATTTCAGGATCATCAAATACAGCCATTTGCATGCGATCGCGAACATGTCGCGCAATATTGCCTTCAATCGTTCCTTCGTCAGTTTCAACATTTCCCCAAACTAATGCAATATATTCACGCTCGGAAGTCTTTTCTTCAAATTGCTTTGCCAAATGTGTCATGGCTTGATCGGTTTTCGCTACAACCAATAAACCGGAAGTATCCTTATCAATGCGGTGAACCAATCCCGGACGCTCTGAACTGTTTAAAGGCAAACGATTGCCGTAGTGAAAGGCTAAAGCATTGACTAACGTACCTGTATAATTACCGTGTCCAGGATGAACTACTAAGCCAGGAGGTTTATTAATAACTACAAGTGCTTCATCTTCGTAAACAATAGCTAAAGGAATATCTTCAGGTATTATTTTATGTTCGAAAGGAGGATGCGTTAAAACAATTCGAATAATATCGCCTGGTTTTACTTTATAATTGGACTTGACACTTACTTCATTCACCAAAACATTACCGTTATCGGCGGCATTTTGCAATTTATTTCTAGAAATTGAAGGAATTTGTAATTGCAAGTATTTATCTATACGCATCAAGCCTTGCCCTTTAGGCACTTCAAAGCGAAAGTGCTCAAAAAGTTCGTCTTCGGGTTCTAACCAAGGTGTATTAGAATCCATTCGATAGTGTATCTTGAGGTTCGGTATCCGGGATGGAATCGGTTTCAGTTTCTTCAAAAACTACTTTCCCATCACCCAATACTAGATCTATTTTCGAAGATTTTAAAACTTTCGTTCCAGGTTTTATTTTCTTCCCATTCATCCACATTTCCAACACCATATCTTTACCTATATAAGGTTTATAAGTAATTTCCCCTTCCTGTAATCCAACGGCTTTCAATGTAGGAACAGCTTGACGATAGGTTTTCTCCACTAAATCAGGAACCGCTACCATAGTATAAGTAGACGCATTGATTTTCACATAAATAGTTCGTCCACCTTTTACCTTGCTTCCTGCAGTGGGTTCTTGTTGCACAATAGTCAACTTTGGGAAGTCTGCGATATAATCAACTGTATCAATAATTTCATAATCCAAGTCCAATTCATCCAATTTCTCTTCAGCTTGTTCTGGAGTCATTTTACTCAAATTAGGCACCGTAATTTCTTCTCCATGATTGGTTACAAAAGTGATCCAATGGAAAAACAAAAAACCCAGTACAGCGACAATTAACAGCGCAGCAGCCGATTGGGCTAAAAAGACTTTACTGGTCAAATAATTCCGTAAACTCATACGATTCAATTTCTCGCAAAGATAGGATTTTAGTTGCAACAATTATGCTATTTTTGTGAGGTACAATTAAAATTTATCCCCAATGAACGTTGCAGTAGTAATGGGCGGATACTCCGATGAATCGGTAATTTCGCTTCGCAGTGGCCAATTGATTTTAAACCAATTAGACCGTTCAAAATACAAGCCTTTTGAAATCCATATCCTAAAAGAAGGTTGGTATGTAAACCTTGATGGTGAAAAATTTCCAATCGACCGTAGTGATTTTTCGTTTCAAAAAGACGGTGAAAAAATTGGATTTGATGTAGCCATTAATACCGTGCACGGTACTCCCGGTGAAGACGGGCATTTGCAAGCCTATTGGGAATTGATAAATCTTCCGTATACGGGCTGTAATTTTTACCAATCGGCTTTGACCTTTAACAAACGAGATACGTTATCCGTACTTTCTAAATTTGATATACCCAAGGCAAAATCTGTCTATTTACGCTACGGTGATGCTGTGGATGCCAATGCTTTAGTGGCAGCACTTGGTTTACCTTTTTTTGTAAAACCCAATCAATCCGGTAGTTCGCTAGGAGTTTCTATGGTGCAATCGCTCGACCAACTTGATCAAGCACTCGCTTTTGCTTTTGCAGAAGACCATGATATTCTTGTGGAATCGTATTTAAAAGGCACCGAAGTTTCAGTTGGAGTACTTCGTTATAAAGGAGAAGTAATCGTTTTAGGAATTACAGAAATTGTTTCCCAAAATGCCTTTTTTGATTATGAAGCGAAATACCAAGGGAAATCAGAGGAAATTACTCCAGCGCGCCTTGATGCAGCTACGGAAACCTTGGTGAAAGCTACGGCAAAAAAAGCCTATGAAGCTATGGGAATGACTGGTTTTTCTCGTACCGATTTTATCATCATGAACGGTATTCCCCATTTTATTGAAATGAATACAAATCCGGGGCTGTCACCTCAAAGTATTTTCCCGCAGCAAGCCGCTTATGCGAAAGTGGCATTTAGCAACCTATTGGATAATGAAATCGAATTAGCAAAGCAACGGAAAATCATTTGGGATAAATTATGATCGTTATCCTAGGTACAAGGACGTATTTGCATCATTCGGCCACCTTTCAAGGAAATTGCCCCCATTGTCATTTGACCCAAGTAGATTTCGAACTCCAATTGTATTGTGATTATACACACTTGACGTTCATTCCGTTATTTCCAGTCAAACGACACGGGGAAATCCATTGTACCCAATGTAATGCTAGTATTGAATATGCTGAATTACCTCAAGCTAGTAAATCAGCTGTTGATTCCTTTGCTCATCAAAAACGTTACTTTCCCATTTGGACATTTACGGGTTCGGCGGTTTTACTTGTAGTAATCAGCCTATTATTAAAAAATTGGTACATAAAATCACATACTGATTACCCACTCGAAGAACTTCAAAAAGGAGATGTAGTACTCTATGAAACGGAAAACGGTTATTATTCGACGTTTAAAATTTTGGAACGAAAGGGATCCGTATTTGAAGTTGTAAATAACGAATACATGCAAGACACCTATTTTGACCTTAACGATTTGAATGTTTCCTCCAACTACGGCAAGCAAAAGGAGTCCTTAACATTAGAGGACTTAAACGCCATGGAAGAAAAAGGGCGCATTGAGGGTATTGAAAAATTGAATTTGAATTCATATTAATTCGCTAACTTTACATTACATATTCCAAAAGCTATGAAACGAGCAATTTTTCCCGGTTCTTTTGACCCTATAACATTAGGACACTATGATATCATCCAACGTGGCGCCTCATTGTTTGATGAAATCATTGTTGCCATTGGTGTCAATGCGGATAAAAAATACATGTTTTCTTTGGAAGAACGGAAACAGTTTATCGAAGAGGCTTTTAAAGATGAACCAAAAGTTCGGGTAATCACTTATGAAGGGTTGACGATTGATTTGTGTAAAAAAGAAAAGGCCGATTTTATTTTAAGAGGTTTGCGTAATCCCGCTGATTTTGAATTTGAAAAAGCGATTGCACATACCAATCGAAAATTATCTCAAATTGAAACGGTTTTTTTACTGACCGCTTCCCGCACTTCCTATATTTCTTCAAGTATTGTTCGTGATGTTTTACGAAATGGTGGCGATTATACAGTATTAGTTCCCGATTCTGTTCGTGTAAAAAAGTAATTTAAATCACACTATTTTCTTCTTCGAAGAGCAATTTTATATTTTCATAGGAGTTTCCAAGAGCGGTTCGAACTTCTTCCGGTGACAACCAAGCTACCTTTTCGATACCTTCATTGATTTGCGGCTGTGGCGTTCCTTCAAAATTGGATTTCATTTCAAACCAATGAGTAATTTTTAAACGGTATTTCCCTCCTCTTTTGAAGATATGATAGGTTTTTTGAAGTTTTCGTGTAATCTTTAATTGATCAACGCCAGTTTCTTCCTCAACTTCACGCAGCGCAGTTTCTTCAATATCTTCATTTTTTTCAATACCACCTTTCGGCAAATCCCATTTTCCATTGCGGTAGATGAACAAAACCTTTCCTTCTTTATTATAAACCAAGCCGCCACCTGCTTTTTTCACAGGAATTTTCTCTTTAACTTTTTTTAAAATTTCTTTCTCGTCAGGATAGTACAAGTAGGCTTTCTTAATCTTGTTGTTGAACATCTTTACAATAAGCTGTTCGATGTCAATGCTTTCTAGTAAAAACAATTGAAAGTCGGTTTCTTTAGCGACCTCGTTTGTCAAAAAAAGTGGCTTATCGTTTACAAAAACTTTATACATTTGTACTATGATTTTTAATACTGCAACTGCCGAGAAAACTGCCGAATTGCTCTTACAAATAAACGCAATTAAATTAAATCCGTCAAATCCTTTTTTATGGGCTTCCGGATGGCACTCCCCTATTTATTGTGACAATCGTTTAACCCTTTCATTTCCTGCTATTCGCAATTATATTCGCGATGAATTTGCTAAAAATATCGAATTAAAATACGGTAAACCTGATGTTATTGCTGGTGTAGCAACGGGCGCCATTGGGATTGGAATTTTAGTAGCTGAAGAAATGGGACTTCCTTTTGTCTATGTTCGACCCGAACCTAAAAAACACGGTCGTAAAAATCAAGTGGAAGGATTTTTACAAAAAGGACAGAATGTAGTGGTTGTGGAGGATTTAATAAGTACTGGAAACTCGAGCTTAATGGCTGTGGAAGCGCTACGCGAAGCTGGCGCAAATGTAAAAGGGATGGCCGCTATTTTTTCCTATGGTTTTGAAGTTGCAAAAACGAATTTTGAAAAAGCAAATGTATCTCTTAACACTTTAAGTGATTACGAACATTTACTTCCATTAGCTGTGGCAAAACAATATATTAACGAAAATGAATTAAGCACTTTACAGGATTGGCGGATGCACCCCGACACTTGGAATGTAGCTGTAAAATAAAAAAATATGCAATTAGAAAGTCCAAAAGTATCGGTTTCCAAGTCGGCTGAATATGTATTCAACGCCCTTACTGATGTCAAAAATTTTGAAAAATTAATGCCTGAAAACATCGCCAAGTTTGAGGTAACCGATGAAAATACATTTTTATTTGGCTTAAGTGGTATGCCTGAAATCAAACTGCGTTTGAAAGAACAAACACCCCATTCTTATGTAAAGTTAGGCGCAGCTAGTGATAAAGTGCCTTTCACATTAATTGCAAATATTGAAAATACTGGCGCCGAAAGTGCCTCTGTTCAATTGCAATTTGAAGGTGAATTTAATGCAATGATGGCCATGATGGTTAAAGGCCCTATCACAAAGTTTTTAGAAACACTTTCCTCCAACATGGGGAAATTATAATACAAAAATCCCGATGTCGACTTCGGGATTTTTTTTAATATAATAATCGGACTTCTTTTACTCCGAAATCAACTTGAGTATCATCTTCACGTTGAATAATAAGTCGACCTTGAGCTGAAACATCAAGAATTATTCCCATAAAACGTGACCCATCTGAAGTTTCAAAAGGCATTGGAACGCCTTTTTTAAAGAGATGTGCCTTATAAAAATCCCACAACAATTGATTTTGTCCTTTTTCAATCAACTGACAATACGCAATTAATTGATCCACTATTTCATGACACAATACTTCAGTATTATAAGGTTGCCCAGTCACTTGAAATAAGGAGGATGCTTGCGGTAAATGACTGAAATCATTTTGGTTAACATTTAAACCGATACCTACGATTGCCTCAATTTCTGAATCTGATTTAATCAAATTTTCAATTAATATGCCACCCAATTTAAAATGGTCTGACAGAATGTCGTTTGGCCATTTAATACTTAAATTGGGAATTTCATACTTTTTTAAAACCGTAAAAACACTGGCTGAAACGGCTACATTTAGGTGAAAAATCATTTCGGGAGACTGTAGTACCTTTTTAACCAAAACACTCATTATCAAATTTTTACCCGACTCCGTTTCCCACTTCGACCCCATTTGTCCACGCCCTTGAGTTTGCGTTTGAGCGGTAACTGTAGTGAAATTTTCAAGCGTGTTTTGACGTGAAATTTCTTTAAGATAGTCATTGGTCGAACCTATGGCATCGAGTTTGATGAATTGCATGTTGTAACGGATTTAAAAAACGTTTTTTAAACTTCTGTTAAGCCTCAAAAATAATGACAAAAAATAATACCTTTGCAAAATTAGACGCGAATTTAAATGACGAAAAAAGAAGTTAGTACCGATGTCCTTTTAGCAGGCATCATTAAAGGAATAGAAGAAGTAAAAGGGAATGAACTTGACATTCTGGATTTAAGAGAAATAGATACCGCTGTATGTGATTATTTTGTAATTTGTACCGGTACTTCCAATACACAAGTAAATGCTATCGTGAATTCTATCCAAAAGGTAGTTTCCAAAGAATTTAAAGAAAAACCTTGGCATGTTGAAGGAACTGAAAACGGCGAATGGGTGTTAATGGACTATGTGAGTATCGTAGTTCATGTCTTCCAAAAAGAGCCTCGAGAGTACTACAACATTGAAGGATTGTGGGGTGATGCGAAAATTACCCGTATTGAAACCAACTATTAAAAAGCACCATACATAAACTATGTCTGAAGATAAAAAACCCAATAGCGGTATGCGTTTTAGCCCTTGGTGGGTGACGGGAGTTGTTCTTTTTATGCTGATTGCCTTGAACATTATGGGTGGAACAGCATTAGAAGACCCTACTTCGATAAGCGTATCGCAATTTGATGCAATGTTAAATAAAGGCGAAATCCAAAAAGTTGTGGTTTACAACAAAACCAAAGCGGAAGCCTTTTTAACGGAAAAAGCACAAAAAAGCAAACAACATGAGAAAGTTGTCAAAGATGTTTTTGGTTCTAAAAACAAAGGGCCACATTATCTATTTGACATCGGAAACGATGAGATTTTTGAAAAAGAATTGGCGGATGCTGTTGCACACAAAAAATTAGTTAGCTATCAATTTGAACAACGCAGTGATTGGTCGGGATTCTTAGTTAACTTATTGCCATTCATTCTTCTTATTGGGGTTTGGTTATATTTCATGCGCAGAATGTCAGGTGGAGCTTCTGGAGGTGGCGGTGGCCAAATATTTAATATTGGAAAGTCGCGTGCCCGCTTATTTGATGAAAAAAATGACGTCAAAGTTACATTTAAAGATGTGGCTGGATTAGAAGGAGCCAAAGAAGAAGTTCAAGAAATTGTAGAGTTTTTGAAGAACCCTGAAAAATATACCTCACTTGGTGGAAAAATCCCAAAAGGAGCTTTACTTGTTGGGCCTCCGGGAACTGGTAAAACCTTATTAGCAAAAGCGGTAGCAGGCGAAGCTCAAGTACCCTTTTTCTCATTATCGGGATCTGATTTCGTTGAAATGTTTGTAGGTGTTGGTGCTTCACGTGTTCGTGATTTATTCAAACAAGCAAAAGACAAATCACCTGCTATTATTTTCATTGATGAAATTGATGCGGTAGGTCGTGCACGAGGAAAAAATAATTTCTCAGGTTCAAATGATGAAAGAGAAAACACATTAAATCAGCTATTGACCGAAATGGACGGCTTTGGCACTAACACACATGTGATTGTATTGGCCGCTACTAACCGTGCGGATATTTTAGATAAAGCATTGATGCGTGCTGGCCGATTTGACAGACAAATTTATGTGGATTTACCGGACATTCGTGAACGAAAAGAAATCTTCGAAGTGCATTTGGGTCCGTTGAAAAAAGCAGACAATTTAGACACCGAATTCTTAGCGAAACAAACTCCTGGATTCTCTGGTGCTGACATTGCTAATGTGTGTAACGAAGCGGCATTAATCGCTGCTCGTAACAACAAAACCTCGGTAGACAAGCAAGATTTCTTGGATGCTGTAGATCGAATTGTAGGCGGATTAGAAAAGAAAAATAAAATAGTTACTCCTGAAGAAAAACGAGCTATTGCGGTTCATGAAGCGGGACATGCTACAGTGAGTTGGATGCTCGAACATGCTGCACCACTTATCAAAGTTACGATTGTTCCTCGTGGGCAAAGTCTTGGTGCTGCTTGGTATTTACCGGAAGAACGCCTGATTGTTCGACCCAACCAAATGCTCGATGAAATGTGTGCTACCATGGGTGGACGCGCCGCAGAAAAAGTAGTATTTGATACCATTTCTACAGGAGCGTTATCCGATCTTGAAAAAGTAACCCGTCAAGCGCGAGCTATGGTAACGATTTATGGTTTGAATGAAACGATCGGAAATATCACGTATTATGATTCAAGTGGGCAATCAGAATACAATTTCAACAAACCCTACTCTGAAGAAACGGCTGTTTTAATTGACAAAGAAATTTCTGCTTTGGTTGAAGGACAGTACCAACGTGCTATTCAATTATTACAAGAAAACAAAGATAAGTTAATGCAATTGGCTGATATTCTGATTGAAAAAGAAGTGATTTTTAAAGATGACTTGGAAGTGATTTTTGGAAAACGCCCTTTTGGAGAAACGACGGAAGAAGTTAGCTCTCCTGCAGAATAAAATATTATTAACAAAATTTTAAAAATCTTAATTCGAAACGTGTTTTGAATTAAGATTTTTTTATCTTTGAAATATTCCAACCTTTTTAAAGAATTATACCCAATATATGAGTCTTTTCAGAAAAATATTTGGTTCCAGTCACGATGGATCCGACGAGGAGAGCCAAAGTGAATATAATTCCCCGAAACCCTCCAACCTTCCCGTGGATGAACAGTTCACCTTCAATTTTAAAAAAAATGGAGGTAAATTTATCTATTGCGAGAACTTAAACGAAGTCAAAGAACAATTCGAAAATATACTTGAAGAAAACGATTGGTTTGAAAAAGAAGTCTTGTGTTATGAATCCAAGTTGTTTCCTATACTAGAGGAAAACAAACTTCCTTTCCAAGAAGTAACGCAACCTTTTTTCTTTTTTGCAAGTTGTGAGAACTTAATTGCGGATGAAGGTTCTGTTTTATTTTCTTCCAATCAAATTCGTCAAAAACGTCCAGAGCAGCTACCCGATAACATTGTTATTTTAGCGACTACCAGTCAGATTCTAGAATCGAAAAGCGATGGATTGCGTATGATTAAAAAGAAATACGACAAAGAATATCCTACCAACATTACTACGATAAAGTACTTTGAAAAAGCAAAAGAAGAAGACTTCCTGACTTACGGAAGTTGTTATAAGAATTTATACCTCCTTCTTTTAGAAGATTTGTAAGAATGAATGAAACGGTAAAACGGGCCCTGTCGGGTACAGTTTATATAGTGCTTCTATTAGCTTCAATCTTGTATTCGACAGAAAGTTTCTTCCTATTGTTTGGGCTATTCTTACTGATTACTATCGTTGAATTTTCCAATTTAATTCACATTAAAAAAGTATTTCCGCTCCTATTGGGGCTTTCGCTATATAGTGTGGTTACGCTATTAAGTCATTATCGAAAAGAAACCACCGAGTTTTTAAATTCCATCCTACACAAAGATGTTGTGTTAAATGTAAATTTAATTACCTTGGACTGGGTGCTACTCGCTGTTACTTTAGTGGTTTCCATAAAATGTATTCTATTTTTATTTTATGATTCGATTCAGACGGTAAGCACTTCGTCCAAATACATTTACCTCTTAGGCTATATTATCTTACCTTTTATCTTCATCACTAAAATTTCATTTGGTGTAAAAGAGTACAATCCTAAAATTATTATCGGTCTATTCATATTAATTTGGACCAATGATACATTCGCCTATATTGTAGGTAAATCGATAGGAAAACATAAATTATTCGAACGAATTTCACCTAAAAAAACTATTGAAGGTTTTCTAGGCGGAATTGTTTTCGCCTTACTTGCAGGTTTTTTGATTTCGAAATATTTTATCCAAGCCTCCCCAAAATTCAGTCAAAAGTCAATTTTGATTTGGTGCTCCATCGCACTAATTGTGGGCGTTATCGGAACTATTGGCGACTTAATCGAATCGAAATTCAAGCGCATTGCAGGTGTAAAAGATAGCGGAAAAATCATGCCAGGACATGGCGGAATTTTGGATCGCTTAGATAGTGTTATATTTGCAGCACCTTTTGTATTTTTGTTTTATAAAATTTTACCCTATGTTTCATAAAGAAGGAGCAAAAATTATCCTGATTTCAACGTTCAGCTTTACAGTTTTGTTGCTGGCTTCAACGCATTTTATTTCTAACCTTTGGATTTTAAAAAGCGTTCAAATCGCATTGCTTTTTTTATTGCTGATGGTTTTACAATTTTTCCGCAATCCCAAACGTCATTTAGAAGTAAATGACTACCAAATTACAGCCCCTGTAGATGGGAAAGTTGTTGTCATTGAAGAAGTCTATGAAGCGGAATATTTTAAAGATAAACGTTTACAAGTTTCCATCTTTATGTCGCCCATCAATGTGCATGTAACGCGTTATTGTACAAGTGGTAAAATTAAATTCAGCAAATACCATCCTGGAAAATATCTAGTAGCTTGGGATCCAAAATCCAGTACAGAAAACGAACGAACTACGGTAGTGATTGAAAACCGAATTTTTGGCGAAGTTTTATATCGTCAAATTGCAGGAGCTTTGGCCAAACGTATTGTCAATTATGCCGAAGAAGGAATGGTAGTTCGCCAAGGTGCGGATGCAGGGTTTATTAAATTTGGATCACGTGTCGATATTTATCTTCCACTCGGGACTGAAGTCAACGTGAAATTAGGTCAAAAAGCAATCGGTAATCAAACAATCATTGCAGTAAAAAACAATGGATAATCGAACCATAGACGAACGTTTTGATGAGGCAGTTGATATTGCCAATACCATGACACAAACTGAGCTTCCTCAGGATGTGCAATTACGTTTGTATGCGTTGTATAAACAATCCACTTTAGGAGGAGCAAATGACCGATTTGTTTTTCCACAAGATTTACGAAATGCATTTAAAATGAATGCATGGATTCAAATCAACCATCTCACTCAAGATGAGGCCAAAGAACAATACATTGAAGCCATTTTATCTTTAGTAAAAAAAAATAAACGATAATGAAAAGAATTGGACTTGGAATTACGGTGATTGCACTTATAGTACTGAGTTCGTGCAAACAAAAAAAATACAATGAGGTGGTAGAAGTACCACTTCCTACAAAAGAACAAAAGGTAACTTTAGGAGATCCGGAAGATGCAAAAGCCAATGAAGGTGCTTTCGATCTTGTAAAATTACCTTTTAAATACGATGCTTTGCAACCAAATATTGATGCGTTCACTATGGAAATGCATTATTCTAAACATTACCTTTCATATACCAACAACCTTAATCAATTGCTTGCAGGCACTGAATTGGAAGCATTGCCCATCAACGATATCTTTAAAAAGTTGGACATTTCAAATGAAGAATTGCGAAACAATCTAGGCGGCTATTACAACCATAGTCTTTATTTCGAAATTCTTACTCCAAAATCACAAGGCAAACCTACGGATACCTTAGCCCAAGCTATAGACAAAGACTTTGGTTCTTTTGATGCTTTTAAAACCCAATTTACGGAAGCCGCCAATAACCAATTTGGTTCGGGTTGGACCTGGCTAATCGTCGATAAATCTGGAAAATTACAAATTACTTCTACCCCCAATCAAGACAATCCCTTAATGCCTAGAGCTACCGTTCCTGGTACTCCGATACTAGGTATAGATACGTGGGAACATGCTTATTATTTGACCTATCAATACAAACGAAAAAAATATATTGAGAACTTTTTCAAATGTATCAATTGGGACAAAGTGAGTGAAAAATATGAAGAAGCACTAGCTAAATAATTTATTTTCATCGATAGGTATTCAACTTTTACCGACAGCAAAACTCGATTAAACGATTAAAAAAATCCGTTTTTACTCTTGTTTGTAATTTTAATATAGAAATCAAACTACATTCAAAAAAAAGGCATTTTTAATACGTTAAACTATTAAAATTCTCTGCGTATAGTTATGATTTTCTAAACTTTAAAATCACGAACTATGCTACAATTTTACTCTGCTTCAACCCGAATTGTAAACACGAAAAGAAGTGTAACAGAATGTCTTGAAATTGCTTTACAAGATACAAATGAAGCTCCTTCAGTATTGCTTTTTAATGCCTCTGTTGGGCATGATTTTAATGAAATGATTGCACAAGCTTCTG
This sequence comes from Bacteroidota bacterium, assembly GCA_039798185.1. Lineage (GTDB taxonomy): Bacteria > Bacteroidota > Bacteroidia > Flavobacteriales > Flavobacteriaceae > Flavobacterium. The sequence goes on along the minus strand of JBDKGM010000068.1, from coordinate 12,591 downwards.
AATTAGCTCCAGGTGCTCAAATTCTAGCAGCATCCTGTTGTGGGGTTGTAGGTCGCGAAGGAGTAAGTGAATCCATGAAAGATATGGCTTTAATGGCTATAACGGGTGATGAATTTGCAATTGCTGGGAGCAACCAAATCTATGGCTATAATTCCTATGAAGAATGTCATAAAATGGCATTAGCCCTCCAATCCCAAAAAGAGGGCATCAATATGATTTACTTTTTAGCTTCAGGAATTGACATCAATAATACGGAATGTATCCGCGGTTTTGAAGAGGTATTTGGCCCCGAAGTAACAATTTTTGGTGCTACGTCTTCAGATAATATGAAAGGGTTCGTCAGTTACCAATCTTTTGATAATGAAGTCATGGAACATGGAGCCTTTGCACTTGCTTTTTGTGATCCAACACTGAGTATCGATACTCAGGCTACTCATGGATTTTTAGCAATTGGAGAACCTCTTACGGTTACCAAATCACATGATAATATTATTGAAGAACTGGACGGAAAACCAGCTTGGCCTACATTTTTAGCAAGGTTAGGACTACCCGAAACAGCAGAATGTGGTAACTCAATCCCTGTGGGAGCATTAGCTGAACAACTTTCTAAAGTAGATGCAAAAGAATACGGCAACCGTCATATCCTTCGTGTTGTCACCAAACATGTTGGTGATCATATATACTACGCAACATCCTGCCCTGAAGGTACCCAACTATGGTTAACGGTACGGGACGAAGAACTGATCTTCACCGAAATGGACCGTATGGTAAAATCTATGACTGAAAGAGCTCAAGGAAAAAAACCAATTGCTGTTTTTCACGCCGACTGTTTAGCACGAGGTCGTTATCTGACCAATCGGGTTTTAAAAGAAGAACTAGTACATCAAATGCAAACTCCATTTTATACTGAAAACGGTTGCCCTCCCTGGTTAGGCATGTACGGATTTGGTGAGTTTGCACGACTAAACGGAAAAAATACGTACCATAACTATACTACTGCATTGTATGTAATCTATCGCTCCTAATTGCCCCAAATCGCCATGAATCACAAAAGTCAACATGTTTTACAAAACGCCTACAACGAACTCCAACAGCGAGTGACGCGCTTTTCTGCTGTAGAACAAAAATTAAAAGACACACAAGATCAATTGGATCATGAGTTGACTTTATACAAGCGCTTATCACATTTTAATTCTACCGCATTACAACTTAACAATGCTGAGGCCATTAATCAATTAGCAGCCGAAACCATTGTGGACATTATGGAAGTGGAAGCTGCAATTCTTTGTGTAAAAGATTGCATTACGGGCAAAAAATCAGTGCATACAGAAGGAATACCCAACTTGGAAATATCAAAATTTGAGTTTTATTCTTTAACCCAATTTTTTGATTCAAATGATAATCCTACTAAAGTCAAATTTGTAGAAGCCCATTTTTTTAATCAAATACCCGAACTCAATGCTTTTGAAAAAGGAGCATTATTGTTTTTACATGATGAAAAAGCAGCGGTAGAAATTGGATTGCTCGGACTCATAAGCAAACAAAAAGCTCCACTATTCGGTTCATTTTGCAGCAATCAAGAAACCATTTTTCAGATTTTTGGACAACAATTTCTAGCTCTTTCGTGCAATCATATTCAAAATGAAAAAATCAAAAATCAGTTTAATGAAATCAATACCTCAAAAATTGAACTCACCAAACTTTCTTTGATAGCACGCAATACCAACAACAATGTCGTAATTGCTAATGCTCATGGTGAAGTTGAATGGGTGAATGATTCCTTTATAAAAACCACAGGGTATGAGTTGGATGAAATACGTGGAAAAAAACCCAAAGATTTTTTAAAAAGAGATCCACAGTCGGAAATTGAACATACACGACTTACAGAAGCTTTACAAAACAAAAAAAACGTAACGGTCGAATTAATCAACTATACAAAATCTGGAGTTCCTTATTACAATCATATCGAAATCATTCCTGTTTTTGACAATGAAGGAAATCATATCAATTTTATTTCGGTTCAAAAAGACATTACCCATGAGGTAAAAGCACGAAATGAGATTTTACGCATCAATAAACGCTTTGAAACAATTGCAGAAAAATCGCAAATTGGAATTTGGGAATGGGAAACAGGAACTCAAAAAACGATTTGGAATTCGATACTTGAAAATCAACTTGGTATCAATCGTTCGATTCTCCCCGAAGACTTTTATACCTATTGGAAAAGTTGCCTTCACCCTGACGACAAACATAATGTTTTTGAAAAATTACATGGATTCATTAATTCTAATGAAATGTTATTGGAATATGAATACCGCATCATTCGCAAAAATGACTTTAAAATACGTTTTATCAAATCACTTGTCATTGCCGAACGGGATGCGAAAGGTGAAATTGTGAAATTGATAGGTAGTAATTTAGATATTACCGAAAAACATGAAGCCGAAGTTCAAGTTGAAAATTTAAAACAATATTACGAAAGTCTGTTCCACCACTCCCCTTCGCAAAAAATTGTTTTGGATAATCAATTAAACATTTCCTTCATCAATAATTCATTTTTGAAATACCAACCTGAATGGGAAGCTTTTATTGGTAAAAGTTTGTTAGATATGACCCAGCAGCCTATGGGACGTCAACAAATGAAAAATTTACGTCGGTTGGTTCAAAAAGTCTCGGATGCTATTGATTTTAAAAAATTAATCCATTACAGCGATACATTCATCACGCCTACTAATAAACAAATGTTCCGTTTGGTGAATGTGTTCCCCTATTTCATTGGTGACGATTTACAATATGTAATCATCAATGGTGTAGATATTTCAGAATTGAAGAAAACACAAAAAACCATCGTTACCAAAAACCAAGAACTACAGAAACTAAATAATGAATTGGATAATTTCGTTTATCGTGTTTCTCATGATTTAAGGGGTCCGCTTTTGTCTATTAAAGGCTTGGTAAGTTTGATTTTAAGTGTAGAAGAATTGGATGATAATCTCCAAGAATATATCCATTTAATTGACACAAGTGCCACCCGATTAGACGGTACAATTCAAGAAATCTTGGAGTTTTCTCGCAATGCACGCTTGGAAATACATCGCGAATCTTTCAATGTTCGCGAAATGATTCAAAGCATTTACGACGATTTACGTTTTGCTTCGGAAGATACCATTACAATGACCTATGAAAGTCTATGTGGTGATCAAATTTTTACCGATAAATACCGATTATCTACTTTATTAAAAAACATTATTGGGAATGCTGTAAAGTACAGAAAACCGGGTAATACCGATTCCTTCGTACATTTTAAAATGGCAGAAACGGACCAGAAAATTATCATAATCGTTGAGGATAATGGCGAAGGAATAGCCGAAGAAAATATTGGTAAAATATTTAAAATGTTTTACAGAGGTTCGAATACCGGAGTCGGCACTGGCTTAGGACTTTACATCTGTAAAGAAATAGTAGAAAAATTGGGAGGAAGTCTTGAAGTTGTATCTGAATTAAAAAAAGGTTCAAAATTCATGATTACTTTATCCAAAAAATAATTAACTTTATAAGAAAAAACTTATGTTTTGTGTTTTGATAGATGATGACGCGATTTTTAATTACATTCATGAAAAGACGTTACGCAATCTTTGTCCTGAATGTAAAATTAAATCGTTCTTGTCCAGTCGGCAAGCTTTGGAATTTGTCGTTCAAAATTTTTCGGAAAATCCCGAGTGTACAATGTCTATCTTTTTAGACATAAATATGCCCGAATTTAATGGGTTCGAATTTTTAGACAAGCTATTGGCTAAAATTCCTGATTTTATGAATACGCATTCCATTTTTATACTTACTTCTTCTTTAAATGAAAAAGATAAAAAGAAAGCTGCCATGTATCCTGCGCTCAAAGGCTATTTAGAAAAACCATTAAACAAAGAGCAATTGGAGGAAATTTTAGAAAGTTAGACAAAAACTATCGTTGAAAATCGAGTATATTTGAATTAAAAAATTCAATGTTACGTTTTCAATTCACTCTAGCTTTAACTTTACTTTCCGTTGGATTACAGGCTCAAGAATCCCATTTGCAAAATTGTAAAAAATTAACTTTTGGGGGCGACAATGCCGAGGCTTATTTCAGTCCAGACGGTTCCATGCTTACCCTTCAAGTTACCAATACTACTTTAGGTGCTGCTTGCGACCAAATCTATACCTTAAACTTAAATGAAAAAACGTTTTCTCCTCAAAGTCTAAAGCGGATTTCCAATGGAAAAGGACGCACTACCTGCTCCTACTTTATGCCGGATGGTAAGCATATTGTATTTGCCTCAACTCATGGTGCCCAAAATGAATGTCCACCCCCACCAAAACCGCGTGAAGGAAAATACCTTTGGGCCGTTTATCCCGAATTTGATCTCTATGTGGCGGATTTGAATGGCAATATCATCAAACAGTTAACCAATTCTCCAGGGTATGATGCAGAAGCAGTTGTATCGCCCGATGGCAAAAAGATTGCCTTTACTTCTACCCGTTCGGGTGATTTAGAATTGTGGACGATGGATATTGATGGAACAAATTTAAAACAAGTCACTTTTGGTCTTGGTTATGATGGTGGTAGTTTCTTTTCACACGACAGTAAAAAATTAGTATTTCGTGCTTCCCGTCCTAAAACGGAAACGGAAATCAATGAATACAAATCACTATTAGCAGAAAATGTAGTTGCCCCAACTGAAATGGAAATCTACACGTGCAATGTTGATGGTTCCGATTTAAAACAAATTACACATTTAGGAAAAGCAAATTGGGCTCCTTTTTTCCATCCTTCTGATAAAAAAATCATCTTTTCATCAAATCACCATGCCACGCGTGGCTATGATTTTCAATTGTACTTAATTGACATTGATGGAAGTCATTTGAAACAAATCACCTTTGAAAGTGAATTCAATGCCTTCCCAATGTTTTCTCCTAATGGAAAAAAATTAGTTTTCTCGAGCAATCGCCAACAACAAGCCGCACGTGAAACCAATGTATTTCTTGCCGATTGGATTGATGTTGATCCCGCGGAATATGTTAATGAATCTGAAATCAAGAAACACATCACCTACCTCGCTTCAGATGAATTAAAAGGTCGTCTCTCGGGATCGAAAGAAGAACAAAAAGCGGCCGCTTATCTTAGTACTGAGTTGAAAAAATTAGGGTTAAAACCGTATCAAGGAAAATCGTATTCCATCCCGTTTGACTATACCTACAAACTTAATCCCAAAGATTCTTTGAATCCACAGGAAGTTAAAATTAAAGCCCACAACGTAGTCGCTTTTTTAGATAATAAAGCAGCGAAAACCATCGTGATTGGCGCACATTATGATCATTTAGGTGTTAACGAACATGGGAATTCAACAAAGATGAATTCGAAAGGAGAAATCCACAATGGTGCCGATGATAACGCATCTGGTGTGGCTGGAGTGTTGGACTTGGCACGACAATTTTCACAAAATAAAACAACTGAAAAAGTAAATTACATTTTCGCCTTTTTCTCTGGTGAAGAAGACGGTTTAATTGGTTCCAAAGCCTTAGCAGACTTAATTAAAGCACAAACTACCAATGTGGTTGCCATGTTAAATATGGACATGATTGGACGATTAAATGCTTCCAAAGATTTAGTGGTTGGCGGCACAGGAACTTGTCCTGAGTTTTCAAAAATTGTGGACCGCAATAAGCCTGCAGGTTTTCATGTGACTATGGATGAAAGTGGTACCGGACCTACCGACCACACTTCATTTTATCTAAAAGATATTCCGGTATTGAACTTCTTTACCGGCACACATAATGATTACCACAAACCCTCAGATGATGAAGATAAAATCAATTATTATGGGGTAAAAAATGTGGTAGAATATGTGGCGCGTTGTGCCAATGACATTGCCGCATTAGAAACTGTTACGTTTACAAAAACTAAAGCTAACGCTGGCAAAACCCGACCGAAGTATAAAGTTACTATGGGAATTATGCCCGATTATACCGAACATCCCGATGGTCTTCATGTAGACGGTGTGACCGATAATCGACCAGCGCAAAAAGCAGGCATTCAGGAAGGTGATGTGATTACCAAAATTGGAACTTTAGTAATCAAAGACGTCTATGGCTATATGGAAGCCTTGGCTAAAATTAATCCTGGTGATGAAGTCGAAGTAGTTTTTTCGCGTAATGGCACTTCTCAAACCGTGAAAGTAAAATTTGAGTAATTTCAAATCCGAATAAACTAAAAAGGAGCGAATTCGTTATTCGCTCCTTTTTTTATTTACTATAATTTTATTATTTCAAACCTGCTAAACTCGCTTCCAAAGTGGCGATTTTAGCTAAAGCATCCGCTTCTTTCTTACGCTCCATTTCGATAACTTTCTCGGGAGCTCCCGCTACAAATTTCTCATTAGATAATTTCGCTTGAACCGATTTTAAGAATCCTTTGGTGTAATCCAACTCCGTCGATAATTTTTCAATTTCTGCGGCAACATCAATATTCCCTGTAATCGGAATAAAATATTCATTCGACTTTACACGATACGATAACGCACCGTCCACTTTATCATTCACATAGTCAATAGAAGTTACATTACCCAATTTCATGATGATGGAATCAAAAACCGTAGCTGCGTTTTCTTTATTCACTACTTTTAAATCGATGGCATCTTTAAATGGAATATTCTTGTCTTTACGAATCGTACGAATTCCAGAAATAACTTCTGTAGCAAAATCAAAATCGGTCACCAATTTTTCATCATAGGCTGTAGCATTTGGCCAAGATGCGATAATTAATGCCTCTTCTGAAGAACGTTCATTGATGTGTTGCCAAATTTCTTCGGTCAAAAACGGCATAAAAGGATGCAATAATTTCAAATTGGATTCTAATAGGGCAATAGCCTTATCAAAAGTCACACGGTCAATCGGTTGCTGATAACCGGGTTTAATCATTTCCAAGAACCACGAACAGAAATCATCCCAGAACAATTTATAAATCGCCATTAAAGCATCGGAAATACGGTATTTTTCAAAATTGGCTTCAATTTCTACCAAAGTATGTTGCAACTTGGCTTCGTACCATGCAATCGCCGCTTTTGACGCTTCAGGTTGCGGGATATCGGCCACTTCCCATCCTTTGATTAGTCGGAATGCATTCCAGATTTTATTGGCAAATGCCTTTCCTTGTTGACATAATTCTTCGTCAAATAAAATATCGTTACCTGCAGAGGCGCTTAAAAGCAATCCAACGCGAACTCCATCCGCTCCAAAACGGTCAATTAAATCCAATGGATCAGGTGAATTCCCTAATGATTTCGACATTTTTCGGCCTAATTTATCACGAACCAAACCCGTTAAATATACATTCGTAAACGGTTTTGCATCGGCATATTCATAGCCCGCAATGATCATTCGCGCCACCCAGAAAAATAAAATATCTGGACCGGTAACTAGATCATTGGTTGGATAATAATACTTGTAATCTTCATTTTCAGGATCTAAAATACCTCCAAAAACAGCAATCGGCCACAACCAAGAAGAGAACCAGGTGTCTAAAGCATCATCATCTTGACGTAAATCGGCTGCGGTTAATTGTGCGTTTCCTGTTTTTGTTTGAGCCAATTCCAAGGCTTTTGCAGCATTTTCTGCCACGACAAAGTCTTCTTTTCCATCACCATAATAGTAAGCTGGAATTTGTTGTCCCCACCATAACTGACGGGAAATGTTCCAATCGCGGATATTTTCCAACCAATGACGGTAAGTATTATTAAATCGTGAAGGATATAATTTTACTTCTTCAGTTTCTAATACGGCTTTCAAAGCAGGTTTTACCAACTCCTCCATGCTTAAAAACCATTGATCCGACAAACGGGGTTCGATCACTGCTTTTGTTCGCTCAGAGGTGCCCACTTTATTCAAATGGTTTTCTGTTTTTATTAAGGCACCAATGGATTCCAATTCTTGAGCAATCTCGTCGCGCACCACAAATCGGTCTTTACCGGCATAATGCAATCCAAAACTGTTTAACGAGGCATCTTCATTAAAAATATCAATGATTTCTAATTGATGACGTTCTCCCAAAGCTTTGTCATTTACGTCGTGCGCAGGTGTCACTTTTAAACATCCGGTTCCAAATTCAGGATCTACATAATCATCGAAGATAATAGGAATCACGCGGTTGCATATAGGAACAATCGCTTTTTTACCACGAAGGTGCTGGTAGCGTTCGTCTTCCGGATGAATGCAAATCGCAGTATCACCCAAAATAGTTTCTGGTCGCGTTGTTGCGATCGTTACAAAGTCATTCGAACCTTCAATTTGGTATTGTAAATGGTATAATTTCCCTTGGCGTTCTTCATAAATAACCTCTTCATCGGAAAGTGTCGTTTTCGCTTCTGGGTCCCAATTCACCATACGATAGCCACGGTAAATCAACCCTTTGTTGTATAAATCTACAAAGGAATGTATTACGGAAGCAGACATATCTTCGTCCATCGTGAACTTGGTGCGACTCCAATCGCAGGAACAGCCGAGTTGTTTTAATTGTTCTAATATAGTACCTCCATATTTTTCGGTCCAATCCCAAGCATGTTTTAGAAATTCTTCCCGTGTCAAGTCATTTTTATTAATGCCTTCACTTTTCAACTTGGCAACCACTTTGGCTTCTGTCGCAATAGATGCGTGATCGGTACCAGGTACCCAACAAGCGTTGAATCCTTGCAAACGAGCACGACGAATCAGAACGTCTTGAATCGTATTATTGAGCATATGTCCCATGTGTAAAATTCCGGTGACGTTTGGCGGTGGAATTACAATGGTGTACGGCTTACGGTGGTCGGGTTTTGAGGTGAAGTAATCATTCTTCATCCAGTAGTTGTACCACTTTTGTTCTACGTCTTTTGCGTTGTACTGTGCAGGAATCATGGACTAAAATTTTATGGTTGTAAAGAAACAAAAACCGCCCATATAGCCCCGATAGAGCCGATATCCTCGTAGCGAAGCGGAGAGATAAAGGCGAAAGCGGGTGTGAGGTGGATTAAACAAGGGAAATTGCTGCTCCAAAAAAACCTCAAAAAACTTTGGTATGCTTTTTGTTTCTGTGCTGGCAAAAGTACTGAAAATAGTACGTTACGAAAAATTTAAGATTTAAAATTTTGTACGCTAAATGAAAGTAGTAACTTTACACAAAATGCGAATTATGAAACGAATTTTACTTGCAGTAGTGCTTCTGCTTACGGGAATTGTAAGTGCACAAACGGGTCCAAAAATTGTATTTAAAGACAAAGACAATACCGTAGATTATGGAACGGTGACCAAAGAAACTGACAGCGGAGAGCGTGTTTTTGAATTTACCAATACGGGCGATCAACCGTTGATTATTAAAAATGTACAATCAACGTGTGGATGTACGGTACCTAGTAAACCGGAACAACCGATTATGCCAGGTAAAACGGGCGAAATTAAAGTAAAATACAACATGAATCCAGGTCCTATTCGTAAAACCATTACGGTAGAAACCAATGCGATTAATGTAGAAGGCGGTATGGTAGCCTTAAAAATAAAAGGGGAAGTGATTGTGAAAAACGAACCCAATCCGTTAGAAAAGAAAACCAATTTGTTGATGAACAAATCCTAAGTTTAAGCCCGAATCTTCGGGCTTTTTTTATGGCAATAAATCGTTGAGCACTAATTGTACACGATAGGGTTTTCCATTGCGCTCCAGTACTAATTCAATCGATTTCCCATCTTGCATTTTAAATAATTGATTAATTTGATCGAGGGTCATATTTTGGCACTCTTTACCATCGACTTTCAATAAGCGATCACCTCTTTTGATTCCCAAAGCTTCAGCAGCAGAATCGGTTCGAACACTCATCACAAAATAGATGGGTTTGAGTTCGAAATTCACTTTAATATTCGAACTCACTCGTTGGCCATTTCCATTAAATTGGTTTTGGGAGTTTATTGATTTTTTTAAATCTTCGTCATATTCTTCAGCGACCCATTGCATGCCTTGATGCTGAATTTCAAGGCCAGACATATTGTATTGAAAAGGCGTATTGAACCAACTATTGGGTCGTAATAAAAGGCGTTGATTAGGATAATCCCAAATCATATGAAAGCGCTTTAGCACATCATTTCCTAAAGAACCGTTTCGTTTATCTATTCCGAGTAGCGCTCGGACATAAGTTGAGTCAGGAAACGAAACTATGGGACGTTTTAGTTCAAAATTTCCAATCATAAGGGATGGAACACGACCTCGCATTCCATAAATATCACCACTCATTCCTTTCCCTAAAAAATCAAGAATTGTCTTTTCTGGAACACAGGACACATTGGGATAAGATTCTTTAAAAAACCAGGCAGGATCCGTATTTCCAGTGTCTAAAAGTTGAAAAGCAGATTCTTGAGTAGTTCCAAACTGCACCCCTATTTTCATATACGGCTTGTTTTGAATTAATGCAATAGGAACTTCGTTAAAGGTTTCTTTTTTTCGGTGAAGTTTAGAAACTTCCTTAGCAATCGTAATTTTCTGATTCACATAATTTACACGAATGGCATAATTTTTAAAAAAATCGTATCCCAAAATCCCATGGATTGGAATACCAATTGAAGTTGAAATATTAATTTCCTGATCCAGAACCAAATAAATCTTATGATTTAAATCGACATAATCACCGATACGCATTTCATTATGACTCGAACAATAGGCATCAATGGCATCTTTGTTTCCAATACCGCGAATTTTAATTTTTTCTAAAGCTTTAAATTCAACATTTTGTGCCTCTTCCAAACTAAAAAGCACCGTTCCGTCAACTCCCGAATCCAAAACGAAATTGAGCTTAACGCCATTCATTTCAACAGGAATCACAATTAAATTATTAATCCATTTAAAGTCAATTTTTACTTTTTGACGGGAATTCGTAATTAAAAATCCTTGCTGCGCAAAAAGAAGGCTTGGTATAAAGAATAAAAAAATGAAAAAACGTAGTCGGCGAATCATCTGTTTTTTCTTTAAAATTACAAAATGAACGGCTATTTTATCGTACAATTAGTAAAATTAACGCTGAAAAATTTGCAAATTTGCAACGCTAAATAAATGAAATCATGCCACAAGTATCACATAAAGGCAAATCCATGCCTGAATCACCCATTCGTAAATTAGTACCCTATGCTGAAATTGCGAAAAAGAAAGGTGTAAAAGTATATCATTTGAACATTGGTCAACCCGACATCAAAACCCCTGAGGTCGCATTAAACGCTGTAAAAACAGCTGATATTCGCGTTTTGGAATACAGTCATTCCGCCGGATTCGAAAGCTACCGCACTAAATTATCGCAGTATTATAAAAATCATGGTTTACCCGTAGAAACGCAAGATATTATTATTACAACGGGGGGATCTGAAGCCTTGCTGTTTGCCATTGGATCTACTATGGATGCTGGAGATGAAATCATTATTCCAGAACCGTTTTATGCGAATTACAACGGATTTGCAACCGCTTCCGGAGTAACAGTAGTTCCCGTGATTTCAACTTTAGAAGAAGGATTTGCCCTTCCTCCTATTGCCGCTTTTGAACAATTGATTACAGCTAAAACAAAAGCTATTTTGATTTGTAATCCCGGTAATCCAACTGGCTATTTGTATTCAAAAGAGGAAATCCAGCAGTTAGCCGCTATCGTTAAAAAACACGACTTATTCCTTATTGCTGATGAAGTATACCGTGAGTTTATTTATGATGAAGGTGTCCAACATCATTCCGTCTTGAATGTGGCCGGACTCGAAGAAAATGCAATTATGATTGACTCGGTTTCCAAACGCTACAGTATGTGTGGTGCGCGTATCGGTTGTATCGTTTCCAAAAACAAAGAAGTCATGACAACCGCGATGAAGTTTGCTCAAGCACGTTTAAGTCCGCCCACCTATGCGCAAATTGCCAGTGAAGCAGCCTTAGATACACCGCAATCGTATTTTGACGAAGTGATCGAAGAATACAAAGAGCGCCGTGATATTTTAGTCGCAGGTTTAGAAAAAATTGAAGGCGTAAAAGTAGCCACTCCAAAAGGCGCTTTTTACTGTATCGCAAAACTTCCCGTTGCTAATGCCGATGATTTCGCACAATGGTTGTTGGAATCCTTTGACCATAATGGGGAAACCGTAATGGTTGCACCAGCCGCAGGATTTTATTCTACTCCAGGTGTCGGACTCGATGAAGTGCGTATTGCGTATGTCTTGAAAAAAGAAGATTTACAACGCGCTATAGAAGTATTAGCAGCCGCTTTACTTGCTTACAACGCGAAATAATAGTTACTATCCTATAATCGAACCTGTATCATCCCGATGCAGGTTTTTTTTGCCCAAGAGTTAAGATTCGAAACTTCCCTCACCGCCTGCCGTTAGTTAGTATACCCCATTGCCACATTGCCTCATTGCCACATTGCCTCATTGCCACATTGCCTCATTGACTCATTGACACATTGACTAATCGACACATTGTCCCATTAATTAGGGCGCGCCCCCTCGAAAACAATTCGGTCCAATAAACGTTGGGTTAACTCGGGGTCGGGTCGTCCGTTTCAATCTTGGCTCCGC